>JAGNZC010000020.1 GCA_017984635.1 Crocinitomicaceae bacterium | reverse complement strand
AATACGTCATTTTCTAACCTTGCTGTATACACAATTTTAGCTGCGTCTAAGGTTAAAACAAGCTGTTGGTTTGCATACGTCACTGAAGTCATTGGGATTCCAAAAGCACTTTGATCAGGACTATCCATGGTTGCACTATATGAACTGTCCTTTTTTACAATATTAAAATCCAAACGAAGATTCATACCTTGAACTGACAAAATTCCGTGCCAAGAACCTTCCAATTGTTGCGCAAAAGAAACTGATGAAAGGAAGCAAAGAATGAATAAAAATTGCTTCATAGAAATTGTTATTTAATTTTTTGCTAGCAAGCAAACAGCATAAGCTTTTACTGCTTTTCGTTCGCCAAAAGAATCTACTTTTTCGTGTGTTGTTGCTTTAATCGAAACACAGTCCTCATCGATTGATAAAATTCCAGCAATGATTGTTTGCATTTCAGGAATATGAGGATTTAACTTTGGCTTTTCAAGAATTACAGTACAATCCAAATTGATTACAGTATAATTTTTTGCTTGTAATAATTTAAAAACATCCGCTAATAATATTTTAGAATCAATTCCTTTGTAAGCTGGATCAGTATCTGAAAAGTGAAAACCGATATCGCGAAGGTTGGCTGCTCCTAACAACGCGTCACAGATGGCATGTAAAAGTACATCAGCATCCGAATGACCTACAGCGCCTAAATCAGATTCGATTTTCTTTCCACCGATAAATAATTCGTGCGTATCTGCTAAACGGTGAACATCAACACCAAATCCAATTCGAATATTCATTATTCAGGTTTGCTATCAGTTTTAGCAGCATCATTCCCTCCTAAATCCATTGTTAATCCAAAACGAATCGTGTTTGCCAATGGACTATTTCGAGTTACAGCCGCTAAGAAAGATACATCTATTCCAAATCGGTTATATTTCATTCCTACACCTGCATTAAAGAATTGACGATCACCTTTCGTTGCACTTTCGTAAAAATAACCAGCTCTTAACGCAAAAGCATTGTTGTACCAATACTCCAATCCTAAACAAATGTTGATTTCATTTAATTCTTCAATTAATTTTGAACTGCTTTCAACTTGATACGTTCCATCTGCATTTTTGACATATTTTCCTTGTGCGTCTTTAACCAAAGTACCTGGTGCATCATAGAATGATTGAATCATACCTGAAACAACCCCTACATCATTCGTTTGACCAGAAGCTAACACCCAATTAGGAGCAGATCCAGATCCTTCATTTACATATTTAGGAGGAGTTGGAACCAATAATTTTTGTAAATCCAACGCAACCACTAAACTATTGTATTTATCGAAATTAGCTTTGAATGAATTTCCAATTTTCAAGTTAATTGGAATGAAATCGTTGGTTGAAATACTTGAATAAGAAATTTTATTTCCAATGTTATTGATCGTAGCTGCAAATGTATAAATCCCTCTTGTGTTTCCGATTTTAGCATCATCATTATAATAAGTAAAAGAAACATCTGCTGCACCAGCAATACCAGCTTTTGAATCAACACCTTGCGCTACTAATCCACCTGTTAAATTTGAATAAACAAATTTTCCATTGATTCCTAAACTCATTTTTCTACCTAATCTAAAAGCATAAGCTCCCGCTAATTCAAACTCACTTGGTTTTTCATCACGCAACACATTTCCAGCGTTGTCTGTAAACGTAATTGTACCTAAATTGAAATATTTTAAAGAAGCACCAACAACATGGCGGTCATTCAATTTTTTATATCCACTTAAATAAGACAAAGACATGTCTTTTGTTAATTGGCGTAACCAAGGAGTATAAGAAACACCAATTTCAGATTTTTTCTTAGAGAATATCAACATAGAAGTATTCCAATAGATAGAATTTGAAGAAGCACTCAAAGCCGTTCCAGCGTCTCCCATTGCTCCAGCTCTAGAATCTGGTGTTATCGCCAAAAAAGGAACAGCTGTTGTAATTGTATTTAATTGTAAATCGGATGCTTTCACTTGCGCTGTAAGCGTCAAAGGCGTTAAAAATAGAAGTATTAAAAGAGTACTGCTTTTCATTTTTTTTTGTATTACATGTGTCAACGGTTAAAAAATGACACCTATTTTTTTTGATATTTTATCTATTAACCAACAAATATACGTAATTGTTCAGTTTTTATTGTGGTCTTATTTTAATAAAACCAATTTTTCAGTTTTTTCAGCAACTTCTCCAGCAGAGTTTTTAACTTTCAAAACATAAATATAAACTCCTCTTGCCAATTGATCACCAAAATCATCTAATCCATCCCAAGCAATCCCTTGCGATCTAAATCCATCTGTTTTTACTCCTGTTTGAATCGTTTTAACCAATTTTCCTGATATGGTAAAAACTTGGATCATTACGTCCAATTCATCCGCAGCTTGGTTGTGTTCAAAATAAAAAGAAGTATTTGTTGTAAATGGATTAGGATAATTCAATACATGATCTAATGCCATTGATTCTGTCGCGTTAACAGTAAAGTCTAATTGCGCACTAGAAGAATTATTGTTCACATCCCATGCTTTAAATTTTAATGTATGTTTTCCAACAGCTAAGCCAGAGAAGTTGTAGCGCACTTCTCCTGATTGATACGAATCTAAATCAGATGCATAATATTGATTCAATACTTTTTGTTGTGCTGTGTTTTCGTCTAAAATAACGGTAATATCATGTCCAATTCCATTTCCCACAGTATTGATTCCATTTTCGTCAAATAATTTTGCTATCAACAGTGGTTTTTCATCCGTTAAACCTCCATTCACAAATGTATAATCATTCATAAACAATTGAATATCTGGACCTTTGTCATCATTAATTCCAATTGGATCAATTCCTCCAATTATAAATCGTTTGTCTTGACCAGCAGCATCGATTGAAAAATTAGTTGCATACATGCTTAATTTCCCAGCTCCAAAATCATAATCAATGTCTTTTGGTACAACAAAAGAAAAATTGAAATAACCATTAACAATAGATACTTTCCCTTTGTAGATAATTGCATCTTGCGTTTTGAATTCAATTACCGGCGACTCACTATTTTGTCCCAAAGTCTTTTTCATTTTTTCCTTGTCAAAAATAGTCGGAGTTAATTCACCATTAAATGAAGTTAAAACTCCACCAGTATACCCCTCAACATGTCCTTTAATCGTCATTTTACTTAAAGCGTTGATGGTATCCGTGTAAATAGCTGGAGAAAATCCATTTATACTATCAATTTTAACTTTCATTTCAGGCAATGCTAAACGCAAAGCTGGATCTCCAATTAAAGTGAAACAACGTTTGTTTTGAGAACTTCCAGAGGTATTCTTAACAATTTTGATGATATCTCCAAATCGTTGTGGTTTATTTAAAGCATCCCGCTCAAAAACTGTATTAAAAAATTTTTCTCCTATGATCGAGTTAACTGAAACATAAATAGAACGTGTTGTTGTCATCATAGCGATTGCTCCACCAACAGGATTCATTGACACTAATTCACCTGCAGACACTCTTTTTGGATCATCGTATTTTGTAAATTCACAGGTCGCTGAAACAAACAAATTTAATTTATTGGTATTTTTCCAATTTGTAATTTCTGAATTGATCAAAATCTGCTCTTCTGCAAAACCAACCTCACCACCATGGCCAACATAATTTACTAATATGTTTCCATTTTCAACTTGACTGGATAATTGTTCATTTACTTCTGGATAACGTTCCCCGCCCCCCGTGATTTGTTGTTTAAAAGCATCTGAATACAATTTTGTGCAATTCATTTCTGGATGATTCAATGCTGTTTGAGCATATTGTTCTTCACAATCATTTTCTACAAAGTATCCACCTTGTTCATCATCTGCGATTAAAGTATATTTGTTTCGCCAATCACCAAAAGTTGTTGCGTAATCGGCATCAAAAAGTGTTGATCCATTTTTCAAATAATGTTCAATTTTATCTACTTGTTGTTTTGCCATAGTGATGTCAGAAATCAATAGTCTTCCTACTCCAATATCCAATAAATCAGCATTCCCAATCGCATCATTATCATCTAACATTCCATAATAATCATCAGAAACCAACGCGTCTAAATGTTGTTCCGCATTTAAAAATTGATAAGTTGGTACAAAATTATTATTGTTATCTACTCTGTTTTTTGGATCATACGTGCCATCACCAAAGAGAAGTAAATATTTTGGTCTAGTTGAAATAGCGCTAGCACCTCGGTCATAAAACATTTTAGCAAAATAACGAATAGCCGTTGGATCCAACATCCCTGAACTAAACTCATTAAATATTTGCTCTGTTGTCGCAACATGAACAGTTAAACCTGATGCACGATGAAGCGAAGCTAAACGTTCCGCTTGTGAACTAAAATCCTTGTGTGTAACAATTAAATAATCGGCTTGAGGCAAACTATGAAGATCCTGGTAAGCAACTGGACCTATTTTCTCAGGCACATAAAAACCCAATCCATTGGAAACTACAAATTCGCGTAACGTATCCGTTTCAACTTTAAAAACAATACTCGTTGCAGAAAACGAGCCATTTAAAGATTTTGGCTTTTGACGATTCGTTATATCCCAAACAAAACTAGTTGCAGTTGTATTGGTAAGAGAAAATTCAGCAACATTCCCCATGCCTACTGATTGCAAATCCCTGAAATTCATTTGATTGCCTGTCAACTTCAGTTGTCTTCGGGCATTAATAAAAATACGATCCAAATACAATAAACTAGATGGATTACTTCGTGTAAAATTAATCGTTAAGGGTAGCGTTGAATTTTGAGCGGTATATTGAGCAGAAACTTCTGAAAAAATATAATCATATGAAGTAATAGGAACATTTGATGAACTTATAATCGTCCCGTTGACAGAGGTTGAAATTGTATTTAGACTTCCACTTCTAGCATTTGTTGCATAGGATACTCTATATTTGATTGGTTCAGCCGTAACAATATTAGGAATCAAAAAATTAAACGTCTGACTTAAATCTACATCAAATAACTCTCCATACCAACGTTGTCCACCACCTACTAAATTTACTACATCTTTTTCATAAGAATCAAAATGTGAGAAAGAAGTGACAGCGTGTGTAACAGGTAAATTCGATGAGTTTTCTGTCGCAATTCTAAGTGGCAATTCATTGGGATTGATATTAATAAAGTAAAAAGATTGATCAGAATAGATGTTTTTTTGATTAATAAATTGCTGATTATTCACAACCATTCTATCAGGACCCCAGCCATAAAATAAAATAAAATCGTTTGCATCGAACGATCCGTCGGTATCACCTGATACAAAAATTGCATTTTTCACCAAATCATCCGAACGATAAACAGCATTTGATTCTGGCAACTTCCCTTCTCCATTTCCATAAACATTGATATTATTTGGGTTCAATCCTGCAGTTGGAATCCCGCAACTTTCTAAGAATGCTTTATCAATTTTATAAATACCATCTTTCGGTACGTTTATTTTGTACCAAGTACCAGAACCTTCTTTCAGTACTGAAGAACTTTTAAAACTTTTTGTTGGAAGAGAAGAAACAGAAGATTCTGTCGCAGTTTGTTGAATTTCAAATTCTTTAATTCTATGAATCGTATTGTTTTTCAATACATATGGAAATAATGAAATAACAATAAAAGAATTTTTCCCATCGGATGTTGTTTTTTTATCAACTTGTAAATCTGATTTAACCAAATAATTATGTTGATTTAAATACGTAACATCTTCATTGGGCGCAGGAACTGTTTCCATGTTAACTAGTTCAATTACTGCAGAAGTAAAAACTGATTTTTTGGTTAAGTAAAAGGTTGGCTTTCCATTATCCCATACTTGATCTTGAATCGTTGGTACAATCAATTCTTCCGTTGCAGTTTTAATGTGCTTTGATGGAAGCCAATTAATCTTGATTTTTTCATCAGTTTGACTATACACATCAAACCATGAAATAATTGAAATGATAAAAATTAGTATACTTGGCAATCGAAAAATCATAGACTATTTTATTTGTTACAAATATCCACTTTTTATATAAAAGCTTCATCAAAAACGATTCTTTTTTGAATTTATTTTGCAACAATTTTAAATTTTGTAACAAATATTTAAAAATTCCGTTAACTTTGGAAAGATTTCAATGTTACTATATTAAAGACTATAAATGAAAGCATTAAAACTATTTGTACTATCTTTTGTTATAACTACCTTTTATTTAAGTAGTTATGCTCAAGACCCAACATTTACACAATTTTACGCCAACCCACTATATTTAAACCCTGCATTTGCTGGATCAACAGGATGTCCTCGTTTTGCGTTAAATTATAGAAATGAATGGCCTCAATTAACAGGTAATTATGTCACTTATAGTGCTTCATATGATTCCTATTTTAAAAATATCAATGGTGGTTTTGGTGTTTTAGCAACACATGACCAACAAGGACAAGGAACCATCAATACTTCTATGTTAGGATTAGTTTACTCTTACCACATTACATTAAGTAGAAAATGGAAAATGATGATTGGTGCACGTGCTTCATGGTATCAAAAGTTTTTAGATTGGAACAAATTAACATTTGGAGATATGATTGACCCAAGAAGAGGATTCATCTATACAACAGGTGATGTTCCTAGAGGTGGTTCAAGAGGATTTTTTGATGCATCAGCAGGTATGTTGATTTTTAACAAATCATTTTTTGCTGGATTTGCAGCTCATCACTTAAATATGCCAAATGAATCTATGATTGTTGGAAATTCACCTATGCCAATTCGATTGACCGCACACATGGGAGCTGAAATTCCGATTGGAAAAAAATCTAAATACACAAGTACAACATCTATCATGCCTAATTTCATTTACCAATATCAAAATGGTTTTCAAGAGTTGAGCATTGGTACATATGTTAAACATGGTTCTTTCAGTGCTGGAACTTGGTTGAGAAATAGAGATGCATTTATTTTAACAATTGGTATCAATACTGGTTCTTTTAAATTAGGATATAGTTATGATGTAACTATTTCTAAGCTAAACAACGGCGTATCAGGTGGTTCTCACGAAATATCAATGGGTATTAATCTTAAATGTACAAAGAAACCAAGATCATTTAAAATGATTTCTTGTCCTTCTTTCTAAAAAAAATGTAACTTTTTTACTGAATTACGTTTATAAGGTATAAATTTGCGAATTGAAATTATGAAAAATCAAATCAAAAATATGCAATTATTAAAATTAACTGCAATTGTGATAACAGGTTTGTTTATTGCTTCTTGCTCTAAAGACGCTTCAACTTCAACAGGTTGGGGCTTCAATGATCCTAAAAAAGGAGGATTTGAAAAAGTTCCTTTTATGGATCAAATGACTGGACCAGGTTTAACATTGGTAGAAGGTGGTTCTTTCACAATGGGTAGATCAGAACAAGATGTAATGGAAGACTGGAACAGCCGTGCTGCACGTGTAACGGTTTCTTCTTTTTATATGGATCAAACAGAGGTAACTAACTTTCATTGGTTGGAATACTTATATTGGATTTCTAGAGCATACGAATCGTATCCAATGGTATACAAAAATGCATTGCCTGACACTTTATGTTGGAGATCGCCACTTGGATTCAATGAAAAATATGTTGAATATTACTTAAGACATCCTGCTTATAGAGATTACCCTGTTGTTGGTGTTTCTTGGTTGCAAGCAAATGATTTTTGTAAATGGAGAACTGATCGTGTTAATGAATACATCTTAATCAAAGAAGGTATATTTAATTGGAATACAGAACAAAAAGATGATAAAACATTCAATACTGAAGCATATTTAGCTGGTCAGTATGAAGAAGGAATTAGAAATAGTTTAGTGAATTTAAATCCATCGAAAAAAGAAGGTAAAAAATTAGGAGAACGTATCGTAAGAATGGAAGACGGATTATTATTACCGCGCTACCGCCTACCAACTGAAGCTGAATGGGAATTTGCAGCAGCTGGATTAATTGGTAATCTTGAAGCAGGTACTGAAAATATTTCTGAAAGAAGAATTTATCCATGGAATGGTCACTGGGTTCGTAATGACAACGAGAAATTCCAAGGTCAGATTCGTGCTAACTTCGTTAGAGGAAAAGGAGATTACATGGGTATCGCTGGGAACTTAAACGATGGTGCAGATGTAACAGCTCCAGTTGATTCTTATTGGCCAAATGATTATGGTTTATACAACATGGCTGGTAACGTTTCAGAATGGGTATTAGACGTTTACAGACCTTTATCATCTGAAGACTTTGATGAATTCCGTCCATACAGAGGAAATGTATTCAAAACAAAATTATTGAATAACGAAGGTTCTACTGAAACTAAAAATGCGCAAGTAGAATATGATGTTCATGGAATGAAAGAATACATCAATGAGTTTGAACGCGTTCGTTTTCAACGTGTGACTGCAGACGAGCACAAAATTAGTGATACAGTTGTGAAAGGATTAGCTTCTACAGTTTCATCAAGAAACCCTGTGAAAAGAGGTGCTGCACCGGATCCTTTCTATGTTTCTCACAACAAGACAAAAGATACAGTAGAATTATCTTTATTGAGAAAAGCTAATGAAATCATCGATAGAGCAATTGCTTTAAAAAATGATAAGTTCGACCAAGAAGCATCCATGTTGATTCAAGAAGAATTATTCGAAGGATTGTTTACAGAACCAAGAACTTCTGCTGCTGGTGAAGAATATGCTTATGAAATCGTTTCTATGTTAAAAGATGGATTCAATGAATACATTACTGATACACCTGGAAAATTAAAATACAGAAATGTAACAGAAGAAGAAAACATTGGTCGTTTGAACTATAGAAAAGATGATTACGCTGATTATTTAGATGGTGATATTGAGTCTTCTATCTATTTCAAAAACGACGATCGTAAAAATGGAATTAACCAAGCAAGTCGTGACCCTAAATTAGTTATGTACCAAAGTAGAAACGAAGAATTTGGTATAGATGGGAAACAAATTGGTACTGGTGGAAACAAAGCACACCCTACTACTCTTGTGTCTGATAAAGCACACGTTTACAAAGGTGGTTCATGGAAAGACAGAGCTTATTGGTTGGCAGTAGGTAACAGAAGATTCCTAGACGAAGATCAATCAACCGATGCAATTGGATTTAGATGTGCGATGGATCGTGTTGGAAGTCCTACTGGAATGAACAGCAAGAAAAAGAAAAAATAAATAACTTTATTATACATTTAAAAGCCCGTTGATTCGGGCTTTTTTACTATAAACTAATATGGAAAAATATTTTCAATTATTTTATGAAACTACAGGGGTTTGTACAGATACCCGTTCCATTCAAAGAGACTGTCTTTTTATCGCTTTAAAAGGTGAAAACTTTAATGGAAATACCTTTGCAGATCAAGCGTTATTAAATGGGGCAAAATATGTAATTGTAGATGAAGCGACATACAAAACTTCTGATGCTATTTTTTTAGTTGAAAACTGTTTAGAATTCCTACAGAAATTAGCGAATTACCATCGTTTAAAATTCAATATTCCATTTATTGGTATTACTGGAAGCAATGGTAAAACAAGTACAAAAGAACTTATTGCAGCTGTTTTACGAACAACCTACAAAACACTTGCGACAAAAGGTAATTTAAACAATCACATTGGTGTACCTTTAACTTTACTAGAATTAACAGCAGAACACGAAATTGCCATTATTGAAATGGGCGCAAATCGATTCAAAGACATTGAGGAATTGTGTGCAATCTGTGAACCTACTCATGGAATTATAACCAATATAGGTAAAGCACATTTAGAAGGATTTGGAGGCTTTGAAGGTGTATTGAAAACAAAAAAAGAATTGTATCAAGCGGTTGAAAAAAAGAATGGAATTTTAATTTATAATGCGGATGATGAAGTATTGGTCAACAATCTTCCATCTGATATCAAAAGTATAAGTTATGGTACCTCTCAAACATCTTCTATTAAAGGTGAATTGGTAAAATTATCGCCCTATATTTCATTGCAGTATTCTTCTGAAAACTACTCCTCTCCTATTCTATCCATGAAAATGGTTGGGAAATATAACTTTTACAATTACTTAGCAGCGATTACATTTGGAAAAATCTTTGCTATTCAATATGAATTAATCAACAAAGCATTAACGGAATACCAACCTGATAACAATCGTTCTCAAGTTAAAGAAATGGAAAATAACACCTTGATTCTTGATTGCTACAATGCAAACCCAACAAGTATGCTGTCTGCATTAGAAAGTTTTGCAATGATTGATCACGAAGATAAAATTGCAATTATTGGTGACATGTTAGAATTAGGAATCGAAAGTATGAAAGAACACCAAGCAATTATTCATTTTGTAGAAAAGAATAAATTGAATTGTTTTACAGTTGGTCCATTATTTAAAGCAATACCATCTACATACATTGAAAAACAATTCAAAGATTGTGAAGAGGCTACAACTTATTTCAACTCTAAACCTTTAACAAAGAAATTAATCTTGTTAAAAGGTTCACGAGGAATCGGATTAGAACGCTTTGAAAAAGTATTGAACTAAAAAAAGGGAAGTGATTAACTTCCCTTTTCAATTATATATAGTATCTTATTTCAATAAACCTCTTGAAATAACTATTTTTTGAACTTCAGAAGTACCTTCATAAATTTGAGTGATTTTCGCATCACGCATCAAACGTTCTACATGGTATTCTTTCACAAAACCATAACCACCATGGATTTGAACGGCTTCAACCGTTTGTTCCATTGCTACTTTAGAAGCATATAACTTAGCCATTGCTGAAGATTGATCGTAATTTCTACCCATATCTTTATCAACTGCTGAACGGTAAACCAACATTCTAGCTGCTTCAATTTCAGTTGCCATATCTGCTAATTTAAAAGCAATAGCTTGGTGTTTGAAAATCTCTTTTCCGAATGCTTTACGTTCTTGAGAATAAGCTAAAGCTAATTCAAATGCGCCTGCAGCAATTCCTAAAGCTTGAGCAGCAATTCCGATTCTACCACCAGATAATACTTTCATCGCAAATGTAAAACCAAATCCATCTACTCCAATTCTATTTTCTTTAGGAACTTTCACATCATTGAATAACAATGTATGTGTATCGCTTCCGCGAATTCCCATTTTATCTTCTTTAGCCCCAACGATGAAACCTTCCATCCCGCGCTCAATAATGAATGCATTAATTCCTTTGTGACCTGCAGCAACATCCGTTTGAGCAATCACCAAGTAAACTGAAGCAGAAGAACCGTTTGTAATCCAATTTTTTGTACCATTCAATACATAATGATCTCCTTTATCAATCGCAGTTGTACTTTGAGATGTTGCATCTGATCCAGCTTCTGGCTCTGATAAACAAAACGCACCAATTTTTTCACCCTTAGCCAATGGAACTAAATATTTCTGTTTTTGCTCTTCTGAACCATATTTTTCTAATCCCCAACAAACCAAAGAGTTGTTTACAGACATACAAACTGACGCAGAGGCATCCACTTTAGAAATTTCTTCCATTGCCAAAACATATGACAAAGTATCCATTCCACTTCCACCGTATTCAGGACTCACCATCATACCCATGAAACCTAATTCACCTAATTGTTTGATTTCTTCAGCAGGAAAACGTTGGTTGTTATCACGGTCGATTACGCCAGGTTTCAACACGTTTTGTGCAAAATCTCTAGCTGCTTCTTTAACGGCAATTTGTTCTTCAGTTAATTCAAAATTCATGCTTATTCTGATTTTAATTTTTAGCTTTATGATTGCAAATTTAAACGAATATTTTTATTTTTACGCTTATTGCATTATGAGAAAATCAGAATTTATCGGATTAATGTCAGGAACCTCATTAGATGGGCTTGATATCGCACATGTTTGTTTCAAAAAAAATGAAAATTCAACAGATAATTTTGAACTTTTACATACTGAATCAGTTGCCTTTCCAGAAGATCTAAAAATTAAAATTGAATCGTATCACCAACTTTCAATTGCGCAAATTTGTATATTAGACAAAGAAATTGGTCGCTTTTTTGGAGAAGCAATAAATCTATTTATTACAAAAAACTCCATTCTTCCTTCATCGATTACTGCGATAGCATCACACGGACAAACATTATTACACCAACCTAAAAATGGATTTACTTTGCAATTAGGTTGTGGTTCGACAATTGCTGCGATTACAGGAATCAATGTAATCAATGATTTTAGAACGCGAGACATCATCGAAGGAGGTCAAGGAGCACCTTTGGTTCCAATAGGTGATTTTGGTTTGTTTCAACAAGAAGCGGATTCATTTTTAAACATTGGCGGTTTTGCTAATTTTAGCTATCAATCGAATCATACGATTTATGCGTACGACATTTGTCCCGGTAACTTGCCACTTAATAAATTAGCCAAAGCCAAAGGATTAGAATTTGATAAAAACGGTGATTTAGCTCAATCCGGTGAAATAAATTTCTTTTCATTGGATTTATTGAATAGCCTTGATTTTTATTCGTTAGAAGGCCCTAAATCATTAGGAACTGAATGGTTGGAAGAGTTCTTCTATCCTTTATTGAAATTTGATAAAGAAATTGAAAACAATTTGAGAACAGTTGTTGAACACATTGCTTTACAAATTAGCACAACCTTAAACGATAAAAAATGTCAACGCGTATTTATAACAGGTGGTGGCGCTAAAAACGCCTATTTAATTGAGCGTATTCAGCATTATTTCAATGGAGAAATTAGTATTCCATCAACTGCAATCATTGACTTTAAAGAAGCACTTATTTTTGCCTATTTGGGTTATTTATACACTGAAAAAAGAGCCAACTCACTTGCATCCGTAACTGGAGCAAAAAAAGACAGTATTGGTGGCGTTTTTCATCTTGCTTAATTCCAATCAATTACTTTAAAACAAACGAATTAATAACGATTAGCTCTTAAAAATTCAGTTAGTTTATTAAATTTGCACTTTCTTAAAAACTCAAAAATGAAAGATTTACTCGAAAAGTTTGAAAACAAACGCCCTGAAATTGTATTTGAATGGAAAGATGCAGAAACAGAAGCTGAAGGCTGGGTTGTAATCAATTCTTTGAGAGGTGGCGCTGCTGGTGGAGGAACTCGAATGCGTGTAGGTTTAGACAAACGTGAGGTTGAATCATTGGCAAAAACAATGGAAGTAAAGTTTACAGTGGCTGGTCCAGCTATTGGAGGAGCTAAATCAGGAATTAATTTTGATCCAAAAGACCCACGTAAAGAAGGTGTATTAAGAAGATGGTACGCTGCAGTTACTCCATTATTGAAACATTATTATGGTACAGGTGGCGATTTAAATGTCGACGAAATCCATGAAGTTATACCCATGACAGAAGATTGTGGTGTTTGGCATCCGCAAGAAGGCGTTTTTAATGGACATTTTCAACCAAGAGAAGCACAAAAAATCAATCGAATTGGTCAATTAAGATATGGCGTTTTAAAAGTGATTGAGGATGAAACTTTTTCTCCAGACGTCAACAAAAAATTAGTCATAGCAGATATGATTACTGGATATGGTGTTGCACAATCCATTCAACATTACTACTCGATTTGGGGTGGCAACTTAATTGGTAAAAAAGTAATTGTACAAGGTTGGGGAAATGTAGGTTCAGCTGCTGCATATTATTTAGCACAACAAGGAGCAAAAATCATTGGTATTATTGACCGTGTAGGTGGTTTAATCAAGGAAGATGGTTTTACATTTGAAGAAATAAAAGCGTTGTACTTATCTAAGAACGGTAACGAATTAGCTCATCCAAATTTAATTCCTTACGATGAAATGAATGTTCGTATTTGGAAATTGAAGGCAGAAGTTTTCATTCCATGTGCAGGTTCACGTATGATTACTGAATCACAGTTAAACGATATGATAGCTGGCGGAATGGAAGTAATTTCTTCAGGAGCTAACGTACCTTTTGCCGATCCAGAAATTTTCTTTGGTCCAATCGCAGACAAAGCAGATCAATCAATCTCTATTATTCCAGATTTTATTTCAAACTGTGGAATGGCACGTGTATTTGCCTATTTAATGAGTAACGATTTAAAAACGATTACAGACAAAGGGATTTTTGAAGACACAAGTGCTACCATCAAAAACGCCTTGATTCAAGCAAACAGTGTAAATCCAGGTAAAACAGGTATTGCTAAAGCTGCTTTTGAAATTGCTTTAAAACAATTGGTTTAAGAATATAATGAAGCAAACAAGCATTTTTAAAAATTTCTTCAAAAACGAAAAATCTGGAGGAATTGTATTAATCTTTGTTACGCTTCTATCGCTCCTTTTAGCCAATTCCCCTTTCAAAACCATATATTCAGGTTTTTGGGAACAATCTTTGGCCGGCTTAAAACTCGAGCATTGGATCAATGATGGATTGATGTCTGTTTTCTTTCTATTAATTGGCTTAGAAATAAAACGAGAATTAATCGAAGGAGAACTTTCTTCGATTAAAAAAGCAAGTTTACCAGTAATTAGTGCGTTAGGCGGAATGCTTGTTCCAGCTTTGTTGTATGTTTCTTTCAATTTCAATTCAACTACAACAAACGGATTTGGAATTCCGATGGCTACCGACATTGCTTTCGCATTAGGTGTACTTTCGTTAATTGGAAATAGCGTTCCAACCGCTTTAAAAGTATTTTTAGCAGCACTCGCAATCATTGATGATTTAGGAGCGATAATTATCATTGCCTTGTTTTATTCAAGTACTATTTCTTTTGTTTATTTGGGATTAGCGTTACTGATATTCATCCTTTTACTGGTTCTCAATAAACTAAAAATCAATTCATTACTATTTTATATTATAGGTGGAATTGGTATGTGGTATTTCATGAACTTATCAGGTGTACATGCTACCATTACAGGTTTTCTAGTTGCTTTAACCATCCCACTCCGCTCGAATGAAAAACATTCTCCTGCTAATATCCTTCAAAAGAAATTACATTTTCCAGTTCCATTTATCATTTTACCGCTTTTTGCAATGGCTAATACAGCAATTGAATTAACTTCAAATTGGCAGTCAAATTTGTTTGAGAATTATAGTATCGGTATCTTTTTTGGATTATTAATAGGGAAACCGATTGGAATCACCTTATTTACATGGCTTGCAGTAAAATCGAAAATCAGTCATTTACCAAGTGGCGTGAAATGGTCGCATATCATTGGAGCATCATGTTTAGGAGGAATTGGATTTACCATGTCGATTTTTGTAACACTTTTAGCCTTTAAAGACATTTCTATGATACAGTCTGCGAAGTTGATTATCCTGATTTCATCAATTTCTGCGGGATTAATTGGTTTTTTCTGGCTAAAAATCGCGCTCAAAAAATAAGAATGAAATGAAACTACTTTAGAATTGTAGTTTTTTAAATCAATTTACATACTAAATCATTCCTTTTCGAGTTAACAATATTGTGTGGATATCTAATCACAATGTATTTTTAAGATGAACAAGTATCCTTTATTTTTACACTTAAAATTTTACAAGAAATGAATAAGCGATTTAAACATGTATTAACTTTGGCGGTAGTTTTCACGGCTACACTTGCCTTTTCACAAATTGAAGCAAGTGGTTCAACACCTGTTCCAGCACCTGCAACTGTCACAGAAGAGATGTCTGCACTTGAATTTTTAATGAAGGGTGGATTTTTCTTAATTCCAATTGCCTTGTTGTTATTTTATACATTGGTGGTGATTATTGAAAAATACCGCTATTTACGTCGCGTTACAAAATACAATAAAAACATTTTACACGATATTAAGCAAAATTTAGAAGCTGGAAATGTGAATGCTGCGGTTGAAACATTGAACAGAGATAATACAGCTTATGCAAGTGTTTTAAAAGAAGGTGTTTTAACAATTGGTCGACCAATTACTGAAGTAGAATCGAACATGGATAAAATGGCGAATATTGAAATCGGTAAGATGGAGAAAAATATGGGTCATTTAGGGTTGATTGCTGGTATTGCACCAACATTAGGATTTATCGGAACAATTGCAGGGGTAATTAAAATATTCTATAGTATTTCTGTTACAGAAAACGTAAGTATTGGTAATATTTCTGGTGGTTTGTATGAAAAAATGATTAGTAGTGGTTCTGGTTTGATCGTTGGAATTATTGCGTATGCAGCGTACCATATTTTGAATGGAATTATCGATGCTTACTTGTTGAAAATCCAACAAATGAACTTAGATTTTGTAAACTTAATTCAACGACCTGACAATGGCAATAAAACGAAATAGAAGGTTTCATGCAGAGGTAGCTACTTCTGCATTAAGCGATATCATGTTCTTTTTATTGCTGTTTTTCTTAATTATTTCGACTTTAGCGAATCCTAATGTGATTAAAGTTCCGCTACCAGAATCATCGAATAATGAGAAAACACAAAAAGCACATGTTACCTTAACTGTAACGGAAGAGAAAAAGTACTATGTTGACAAACAAGAAGTTGCCTTTGGAGATTTAGAAACCTTGTTATTGCAAGAAACAGCTAAATTGAAAGACAATACAGTGATTGTTCGCATACCTTTTGATCTGAAAGTTCAAGATTTAGTGGATATTCTTCAAGTTGGAATCAAAAACAATTTGAAAGTAATCATTGCAACTAAATCAACAGAATAATTCGTAACGATTCAATCATTTAGCGTTTCACATACGCACAATTTAAAGACATTGTTCTATGTTAGCAATTAACAATAACGACTTAGAAGAAAGTAAAGACCGTAAAATGGCCATTATTTGGTCATCCGTATCATTAACGATTCTTGCACTATTGGCTTTTTTCACTTCTTTTTTAGTGGATCCTCCCTTACCTGAGGATGTTCCACCTTTGAAATCAGATGAAGTAATTGAAGCTTTCATGTTGGATAATGTTGAATTGGAAGACGATGCTGGAAGTTCTGGAGGTGGAGGTTCACCTTCTGACGATAAAGTTTCTGATCCAGCACCACAAACGCAACAATATGTTACCTCATCGAAATCTGATGTAAAGGTTAATTCTGGAAAATCATCGAATAACACGGCTCCGAATTCCAACAACCCAAGTTCTACCACACAAAAATCTACTAATCCATTTGGAACAGGTGGTGATGGTGGCGGTTCAGGAAGTGGATCTGGTGGTCGTTTTGGAAATGATGAAGGAAATGGTAACGATGGAACTGGTGGTGGAAATGGAAGTGGAAATGGTAAAAACCGTATTCGTTTAAACGACGCAAAAGTCGATGACATCAAAACGAATGTCAACGTGAAATTACATTTCAAACTTACAGTTAATGAAAATGGCGAAGTGGTAGCAGCTGCAAGCACATCGAAAACGACTACAACTGACCAACGTATCATTAACCAAGCAAAATCTGCCATCATGCGCCAAGTGCGTTACAATAAAGACCCAGGTTCAGGCTTAGTAATTCAGTATTTAACGATTGGTATTAGTGCAAACTAAAACGTATTCTGAAGCGATTCATTGGTTATTTCAGCAATTCCCTTCTTACCAAGCAATTGGTGCAATCGCTTATAAACCAGATTTAGGAAACATCAATCGCTTGATTGATGTTTTGTCTTTAGATATTAATCAATTACGTTTCATTCACATTGCTGGAACGAATGGAAAAGGTTCTACAAGTTCCATGTTGGCCTCTATTTTAACCGAAAGCAATGAAAAGGTAGGACTTTTCACCTCTCCACACATTCAATCATTTACAGAACGTATTCGTGTAAATGGTTCAATGATTTCAAAAGAAGCGGTACTTGAATTCACGACTAAAATTCAAGCACTTTCACTCGATTTTGAACCTTCATTTTTTGAAATCACTTTTGCAATGGCTTTAGCATTCTTTCTAAAAGAAAATTGCAGCATTTGTGTTATTGAAACAGGTTTAGGTGGGCGTTTAGATGCTACAAATTGCATTCAACCATTGGTTACAGCCATTACTTCCATTTCGATAGATCACACTCAATTTTTAGGAAACACCTTAGATTCTATTGCTTTTGAAAAAGCTGGAATTTTCAAACCTGGTATTCCAGCAATTGTTGGACATGTCCCAAACGATACGATTGAAGTTTTTAAAAACCAAGCCACTACAAAAAAAGCACCTTTCATTCAAGTTGAAAACCGCGAACATTCATTTGCAATTCCTCTTTTAGGTAGTTACCAAGAGCAAAATTTCCAACTGGTACTAACTGTTTTGGATGTATTAAAGCAACAAAAATTTTTAATTTCAGATAGAAGTATTCAACTTGGACTGGATAACATCTACAAAAACAGTGGCTTTTATGGTCGAATGCAAGTGATTCATCAAAAGCCATTAACTATTTTAGATGTTTCACATAATGTAGAGGGTGTTGAACAAACACTGGCTTCCATTCAATCAATAAACAAAGGAAAACTTCATTTGATTTATGGTTCTAGTTCAGATAAAAACTATGAAGAAATCATTGCTTTGTTTCCTTCTGATGCAGCGGTTCATTTTTGTCAATTCAACAATGAAAGAAGCCTAAATGAAACAATGTTGAGAGAACTGAGTCAGAAACAAGGGAAAGATTCATATTTTTTCACTGGCATACACCAAGCTATAAAAACTGTACAACAAGCTGCAAAAGAAGAAGATACTATTTTAGTTTTTGGAAGTTTCTTTTTAATCAGTGATTATTTTTAATTTTTTTTAAGTTAATCGTTTGCAAATACAAAAAAGTAGTGTATATTTGCACTCGCAATAAGGAACCAAACGAGGTTTTATTTATTGGGAGATTAGCTCAGTTGGTTTAGAGCACCTGCCTTACAAGCAGGGGGTCGGGGGTTCGAATCCCTCATCTCCCACAACAAAAACCCAGTAAAATTAAGACTTTACTGGGTTTTTTCTTGCTATAAACTTTTCTTAAAAAAAGACTGTTTTTGACCAAAAAAGGGGTTAAAATGGTAAATTGTGTGCAAATTGTGTGCAAATTTTTGACTTAGGTAATGCCATAAATCCATACAATATGGCAACATTAAAACTAGCTCTAGATATGCGTAGAGCCAAGAAAGATGGGACTTTCCCACTTGTGTTTAAACTCTCTGTTAATAGAGAAAAAACTTACATTACAACAGGAATAAGTGTGAAACCCACAGAGTTCCATGCAGAATCCAACCTAATTATAGGTAATCCTAAGGCAAATGAAGTGATAATGAAATTAGATGTCCTGTATAGGAATAGGTTCTATCAATACATTATAAACCACCAAGGACATGAACAAATAGCTGAAGCAAAAGCCTATATTCTTAACAAGCAGCCTGAGGAATTCACGGTAGCTGAATACTGGGATAATTTGATCAGTAATATGAATGAAGCTGGCAGAGATGGTGGTGTAAAAGTTTACCAACAGAGTCTGAATACAATTAGACAAGAATTGAATTTGGACATACCATTTAGTGGACTATCCTTTAAAGATGTGATGAACTTAGAGAATAAGCTTTATAAAAGAGGAATGTCTGTAAATGGTGCCAGTGTGTATCTCCGTAGTTTTAGGGCTGTATGCAACAAAGCTATTAACCAAGATATCGTCAACTTGGAGTGGTATCCTTTCAGAAAGCACAAAATGAAAAAGCAAAAAACTGTACCACGCGTGCTAACCATAGATGAAATTAAAAGGTACTTTGCACTGAACCTCTCTCCTACTGATAGCAGTTACAAATACTGGAATATTGGGAAGCTTATCTTTATGCTCAGAGGTATCAATATGCGTGATTTAATGCTACTAAGACCTGATTGTGTAAAGAATGGTAGAATTATCTACCGTAGAGCTAAAACAGGCAAGTTATATAGTATTCAAATTACTCCTGAAATTACAGCTACGATAGCCACATTTACACCAAATGAAACTCTCTTGGGTTTAATTACTCCTTCTCATTTAACAGCAGATGACAAGATCAATCATTTTAAGCAAAAAGTAAAGGTAACCAACAAACATTTGAAGAAAATTGGAGTAATAATAGCTGTGTCAGAACCAATTAGTACTTATGTATTCAGGTACACTTATGCGAACGTTGCAAAACAACTAGGCTACTCTAAAGACCTCATAGCAGAAGCTTTAGGGCACTCCTACGGTAATACCGTTACCAGTATTTATCTAGAGCAGTTTGACAATGATGTGTTAGATAAGATGAATCAGGAGTTGATAAGTGCAGTATTATAACTCAAAAAAATGGGAGGTTAAATCCCTTCCATTTTTATCTATTAACCCTAATGCCATTTTATAATTAGACTTTGTGTTTTTTAATTTATTGCAATCATAAATTAGCATCTGCATAAATTCTTTTCTCTCCGTTTCGTTCCCTTTAAAAGCATGTCTTGGATTAACAGTGAAATCTGACCGCTTATCATAATTAATTATTAATCCAACTTTAACTAGTTTAGAAAATGACTTCTTTAAAGTGTCATCTTTATAATCCATGTTTAAGTTCTTCTTTGCATGTGCAATGAATTGACTTCTTAATACATGAGTGTGAACGATATTGTTTGAAGCATCCATTTCCTCACATATAAACAAGTAAAACAAACAAGTGGCTTTGTCTATCATTGCTAATTTATACTGAGTGTTTGAAAATATTTTAACATGTTCAGAAGTAAATACATGTGATCTGTATTTTGTAGTTAACACATCACCATCAGGAACATAATACCTTGACTTTACCGTTATTTGCTTAGGGGCATATTTCTTTTTGGGCATTTATTAAAATATTTATATTTAGTAGACATTTAGCCCTCTTTTAGTGCGCACACAGCACACTACAAAAAGTGATATAGTCTTGATAAACAGGTGGTTGTGGCCTGACAAAAGCTATATATGAACTTTGAGTGAATGGGTGATGTAGTTAGTTGATAAATTACTTACTTAACAAGCTCTCAATAACCTTTTTAAGGTGTGCATTCTCCTCTTTGAGCAATATAATCTGTTGTTCAAATAGGTTTTTCTCTGTATCTGAAAGTTGGCTGTTATTTATTACCAAACCATTACCTGTTTGATTGTTCATTACATTAAATACAACACTTTCATTAAATGCAATAACATCTTCTGGCTTCATTCCAAGCTCCTCAGAAATCTTCTCCAACTTAGAATAGGTAATTTCTGTTTCACCTAATTCCATTCTACTATAAGCACCTTGGGTTATACCAATTGAATTTGCCATGTGCTCCTGAGTCAAGTTTTTTAACTCTCTCAACTTTTTGATTTTGTGACCAATTTTTAGGTTATCCATGCTGTAATATTTAAGTGTAAATATAAATAATTAATCTATAATTCTCATAAATTATTAGCATTGCTCATATTGTATGAATATGTGAATATAAAAAATAACTGGGTAAAACATAGATTTGTAACATAAAATTTAACCTATTCTTATGAAGATTTCTTTAAGACATATCCTTGTTATCCTAACACTGATTTCAACTTCCATGTTTTCTTTCTCCCAAAAAGAAGAAAATAATGTAATAGCAAAATTCATTATTACAGAAGCTACAATTAATGGTATTGATGAAACAGATACCTATTTAGAACAAGAAGCCTATATTGTTTTTTACACTTTTGAAAAAGATAAGTTGATTTATATGGCAAATTATTGGAATAAAAACAATACACAAAGCTTTGGACCAATGTATGGAACAAAAAGTTTGAATCATAAAGAAACAAGTAAAACTTATGAAGCAAAGGAGTTTAACTTTTCATGGCGGTATACAAATGATTATGATAACAAAACTGGTACTGCAAAAGTTTTGTTTACCGAAATATACAAGCCTAATGGAGTAACATTTAGTGTCAAAATTATACCAGAAAACCTTGATGAAATTATTTTGTCTGGATACATGGAAGGAAGTATTGACTTTTCAGATTATTAATTATGAAAACTATCTTGTTAATTGTTGGAGTGTTGTTTTTATCAATAACATTTTCACAAAATCAAATTTATATTGGCACTAGAAAATATAATGCAACTAATACTTGGCAATGTACAGTTGAAAATGGATTCCCTGAAATTGGAAATGCAACTTTAACTTTTGCTAAAAAAGAAAATGGTGGATATCTTATGATTTCTGTTGATACACATCATCCTTTAAGAGGTAATGTAATGATTTATCTTGATAATGGAGAAGCAATTATGTGCAAAGACACAAAATTAAAAGACATGCATGATGGTTTAACTCAGGGTATTTACAATCTTACTTTAGGTGAAATTGAGAAGCTAAAAAGATCAAATATTTCATCTATAAGAGTATCTATATTTCAATATACTAGTATCTATTCTTTTACTATTAAAAACTATTACACTGAAAAACTAACTTATGGAAGTAGTTTTAAAATGTTTAATACAACTGCAACTGACATAACAAACTTAATGAACAACTATTGAAAGTATTATACTTCACTAGTATATAAATCATAATAATATATTTATGCTAAAAACAATACTACTTGTTATTATTACTTGTCTAATTTCAGACTGTTTTTCACAAAATACTGTAACTGATAACAGTGGTAATATTTACAAAACAGTTAAGATTGGGAATCAAATTTGGATGGCAGAAAACTTAAGAACTGAAAAATTCAATAATGGAGATCCAATTGAGCAAATCACTTCAGACAGGTATTGGCAAGAAATAAGTCTCTACGCTATGGATGATTCCAATTTCTTAGATATTAAGCCTGTAATGTGCTATTACAACAACATAAAACAAAAAAATAATGCATTGTATAATTGGTATGTTGTTATTGATAGTAGAGATGTTTGTCCAATTGGTTGGCACATTCCATCCTTAGATGAATTTCATGACTTAATAAATTATATTGGTAATAATGAAGCGGGTTTATCAAAAATAAAATCATCCACTATTTGGGAGAACCCTGGTTCAAATTCAACTGGATTTAATGCTTTACCAATAGGAGCAAGATGTGGTAGTGGAGAATTTGGAGATTATAGAACAGAAAGTACTTTATGGACTGATACCTATACATATTCCCTTGGTGAATTAACAGGTTTTTCTTTTAAAATTAGTTCAAATGAAAATAAATCTGAATTAAGAGGAATTACAAAGAATGTTGGTGCCTCTATCAGATGTTTAAAAAACTAGTTGTGTTATGATAAATTACACTTTAACACTTGTATTAACATCAATCATTATTTCTTGTAAACAAAACCTACTTATTACAAAAATCTACCTAACTATTTAATTATGAAGCATCTACTGATATTTATTGGTGTGCTATTTTACACACTAACTTATTCACAGAATCAATACACATTAAGATATGATGATGAATCTGAAACAATATTGAGAAACAATATTTTGTTTTCAATAGAAAATAACCAACCAATAACAGGTATTGTCTACAAAAAGTATCAAAATGGTTCACTAAAAATTGAATGTTTTTATAAAAATGGTTTGAAAAATGGAGTTTTTAGAACTTGGTTTGAGAATGGAAATAAATATATAGAAGTTAATTATATTGATAATGTTATCAATGGATATTCCAGAAAATGGTATGAAAATGGAAATATTGAAATGGAAACATACAACAAAAATGGACTACCAAATGGAAATAATAAAGCTTGGTTTGAAAATGGACAATTAAAAATAGAATACTATATGGAAAATGGTAAACCAAGTGGTTTAATAAAAACTTGGTATGAGAGTGGATATAAAAAATCTGAAAAAATGGTTAAAGATGATAAAGAGTTATACAAAAAATGTTGGGATGAAAGTGGTAATATAAAAACCTGTAACTAATATGCTATTAAAATTATTATTAGCTGATTGGATGGCATTTCTGTTAACAGTTATTGTATTCGGTATTATTGTATTAAACATGGAAAGACTAGGTGTAATAAGAATGATTGCTTTAAGGCTATCAATGATTGCTTTATTGATTTCAATTGTTTTATGTGCATTTACTAATGCCACAAAAGAGAAAATAGGAGCAACATGTGAGGATGGTTGGGAAAGTGAATCTATAGGCTCTGGAACATGTTCACATCATGGTGGTGTAGAGTCTTGGGAATATGAATATTGGTTTGAAAAATGAATAATATGAACAGAATTAAATATATACTTTTAATAATAATTATAATATCATTATATGGATGTAAATCTGAAGAAGAAATAAATAAAGAAATAAAAAATTGTATTGAAGTTTTTATACAAGATTTAAAAATGAAAAATACTTACAAAATAAAGAAAACATATCCTTCTTTCACTAATATTGGTACTTATTGGATTCCAAATGATTTTAACCTAAATAATATTGAGAAAAGTAATGATACATATAATGTATATGGAAATTACAAATCTATATCTCCAAGAATTGAAAAACAAGTTATGTTTTCAATTAAAATAAAAAATGATCAATATATTATAGTTGAATCTAAAGGACTAAGTGGATATATTGGCACTAGTATATATGACTTATTTATTAGATTAGGCTGTATCAGTGAAAATAATACTGATGTTGAAATTTCAAAATACTGCAATAAAAATGAAAACTATTATACCGGAGTATTAGATGCATATATTGATGGTATAATAAAAGAAGTAACAGTAGATAACAAATTTCTTAAATTTAATAATGGTTACTTTATATCTGGCAAACTTTTGATAACTAATAATTCAGATTTAGTAATCCCTGAAAATTCCTATAATATTGAAATAGGGATGATAAATACTAAAAATTATAATATAAATGACAAACAGAATGTTTTGTGTGAGAAACCATTAATATTACCAAATCAATCTGTGTTTATTAATATTGATTATGTACCTTTTGATAATAAATTTAATAGGATTGGAGGTTTGTTTGATGTATCAAATAAAGAAAAATTTGGGTATAGCTTTAATGAATTTATTTCAAACACTGCAGGATGGGACTGTGATAAATGGGAATATTCTTTAAAAAAATCAACAAATTAGTATTTAAATGAAAAATTATATTTTAATACTTGCCTTTATATTTATAACAATCACTTCTTGCAGACTTTATCAACCAAACACTGCCCTAAACCAACCTATCCAAAAAGACTTATCTGGTAGCCAAGCAGAAATTAATACACAACAACTTAACAAATTAGATCTATCTTTAATTAAGCTAGACAGTGTGTATAATGCAGTACTGAGAGAATACAAAGAGCAGACAATTTTCATTAAAAATTTCAAGAAATCCCAATTAATATGGGAGCAATACCTAGAAGCACAGTTATTAGCTAGGTTTCCAGAAGATGAAGAATATAGAGGTGGGAGTTCTTTTGGAATGTGTTATTCTCTATATAAACAACAACTTATTAATGAAAGAATTACAGCATTAAAAGATTGGTTAATTGGTTTCCCTGAAGGAGAAATGTGTGGTGGTAGTGTAAAAGTGATGGGATATTAACCATTACAAATTAATTCTAACTAACATGAGCACACACCATAGATACAATGAAAAAACTGGTAGAAAGGAATTTTATATAGAAGTAGAAGGCATACCAGGTGGATATTGGACACCCTTAGGACTTTGTGATAGGTGCTATAAATACAATAAATGCCTTGGATTGGCTAGTTTAAGTATGGAGGAATGGGAAGTGTTTGAGAATACATCTGCTAAATTATTGGATAGCTTTGATCTAACAAGTTGTTGTGATAACATATCTTAAGTCTATTGTTAACACTAAGTTATTTCATACTATCCATAAAGTAAAAACAGCTTAATTTAACTGTAATGTATATAACTAAGTAAAGATTAAGTTTACAGATTAGGATAAATATTAAGTATAATTTGCTTGCTTTTTTCTAAGAACAGGAGTGAGTAAGTCCTAGCAAGAGTATTTCTACACTTGTGGACACCCAACCCTGAAGCTCAAGAAAAAAACAAAAATTTTAAGTTTTTGCTTGCTTCCCCCCTCGGTAGACTAAGTTGGACCTTAAAGCCACTTAGTATGGAGACAACTGTCAGATGTTTAAGCATCCGATGTGCTTGGAACTTTCTCCTTTGTGCTATTCCTGGGCTTTACACATATCCCGCAGTGACCCAACTCAGTAAACTGAGAGATGTTGCTGCCGTTATTTTTCCGTTCAACATCCAACACAAAGATAACACATATAACAGCTTAATATACAAACACATAAGTCTTACGCAGGATTAACTGAAAATTTATTGTACTATATAGCTAAACCCCACAAAAAAATAAAAAATAGTATTGTTGGACAGCTTTTATTGCATGTATTACCCTGTTAAAACTCATCCACAACAACACCCCCCACCAATAAAACTTTGGGCATCCCCCCTATTGTGTAAAAGCAACTGAAGCTGTGTCAGCTACATTCAGAATGTTTTAACTTTCAGTAGCCTTTTATTTTTTGACAACTTACTTATATATTATATAGATATAGCTAAGTCAGGTTAAATTGTGTCTTGACTCACACTCAAGCCTTCGGCATCCTAAGACAACTTTTATCTAATGGGAATCCCAAAAAAAATAAATCCCATGAAAAACAATTTTTACACCATCCATGAAATGGAACTAGTTTATCTCCCTAACTATAAAATAGCGGAAAAACCCTTAATAAAAAGCTCTAACAGTGCTTATGAATTACTCCTGCAAATTTACAATCCCAATACCATCCGTTGCCAAGAAGAATTTATTGTAATGTACTTAAATAACAACGGTAGTGTACTAGGTATACAAAAACTCAGCAAAGGTGGAATTAATGGAACAGTTGCAGATATTAGATTAATACTTGCTACTGCATTAAAATCACTTGCTACTGGACTAATTATTTCACACAACCACCCATCTGGAAACATTAAACCATCTGAAAATGACAAGAACTTAACAGATAAATTTAACAAAGCATGTAAAAGTATAGAGATCAAGCTACTTGACCATGTTATTGTAACACCAGATAATGGCTATTTCAGTTTTGCAGATGAATTCATACTCTAATTTTTTTTATACCGTAAAAAGCTAAACCTACTAAGTTTAAGCTGTAAACTATTTTTGTTTAACCTGCATTACCTGTGTGCAAATAAAGTGCAAATTCTTAGCATATTTTCCAAAACCCCCTTATTTCATTGGGCTCAGTTGGTTTAGAGCACCTGCCTTACAAGCAGGGGGTCGGGGGTTCGAATCCCTCATCTCCCACAACAAAAACCCAGTAAAATTAAGACTTTACTGGGTTTTTTCTTGCTATAAACTTTTCTTTAAAAAAAGACTGTTTTTGACCAAAAAAGGGGTTAAAATGGCAAATTGTGTGCAAATTCTTACTTGAGAATTTATTTATTTTTGTTTATAAATCACTTAACAAACCTCACTTCTTTACAATATTGCAATGTTGTAAATTTTCAAAAGAATGAATATCTAGCTATTAAAAATCTATCAACTCAACTTATAATCAATATTCAAGCGATTTAGCTCTTTAAATAAAAGATTACTTGGATTTACTTTAAACGATTTAGAAGGCATATTGATTTCAATATTATCCAGCGGATCTTGAATGGTAAATGTTAAATTACACTTCCCTTCATGCGCTAAAAACAATTTATTTAAATCTGAAATGAGCGCATGATCAATTTGTTTGGTAGTTAATTTAACACTGACATTTTTAGCACGATTTTCTTTCAACTCTTGCAACATATCAATGTTGTTGATAATGAATTCTAAATCTTTACGATTGCGGGGAACTTCTATTCTACCTTTTAAAGCGATGAACGCTCCTGGAGCAATAAAATGCTTGAATTTCAAGTAATTTTCGCGCCATAAGAAAATACGGTATGAATCGGTGTAATCTTCAATTGTTAAAGTACCAAAAGGATCTCCATTCTTGGTAAAACGATGTTCAGCCTCTGTAATGGTTGCAGCAATCAGTAAATCTTTGTTTTTGTGTTGCTCCATATCGTTTAACATTCCAACTTTTCCGTTACAAAAAGAATCGATTTCAATTCTAAAATCATCCAGCGGATGTCCAGAAATAAAAATTCCAACAACTTCTTTCTCCCGATTTAAGGTGTAAACACTTCCCCATTCTTCAGCTTTCGGAATTTCTGGTTCAGGCATTTTTGTTCCAGTAGCGTCACCAAACAATGATGCTTGTGATGAATTTTCACTTTCTTGAAAACTTGCTCCAAAACGTATGGCATTTTCTAAAAACGTTTTCCCTGAACTATCTTCTTTAAAATATTGAGCACGGTGCACATTTTTAAAGGAATCAAAACCTCCTGAATAGGCTAAACTCTCAAATGCTTTTTTATTACACAAACGCAAATTCACACGTTTAGCCATGTCAAAAATTGAAACAAAATGTCCGCCTTCTGCCCTAGCCTCCATGATTCCTTCTACAGGGCCGCTTCCCATTCCTTTAATCGCTCCTAAACCAAAACGTACAGCTCCTTCTTTGTTTACCGTAAATTGATAAATGGATTCGTTCACATCTGGACCCAAAACCGGAACGCCCATACGTTTACATTCTTCCATGAAAAATGAAACTTGTTTGATATCGTTCATATTGTTCGATAAAACCGATGCCATGTACTCAGCTGGATAATTGGCTTTTAAATACGCCGTTTGATAGGCAATCCAAGCATAACAAGTTGAATGTGATTTATTAAAAGCATACGATGCAAATGCTTCCCAATCTTTCCAGATTTTCTCTAATTTAGTTGCATCATGCCCTTTTTCTCCACCTCGCTCAATAAAAGCTGGTTTCATTTTGTCCAAAGTTGGACGGTCTTTTTTACCCATTGCTTTTCGCAAAGTATCCGCTTCACCTTTTGTAAAACCAGCTAATTTTTGCGATAGCAACATTACTTGCTCTTGGTAAACAGTAATACCATACGTTTCTTTCAAGTATTCTTCACAATCATCTAAATCATACACAATTGTTTCTTCACCATGTTTACGCTTAATAAAGGAAGGAATGTACTCTAAAGGTCCTGGACGATACAAGGCATTCATGGCAATTAAATCGGCAAAAACTGTCGGCTTTAATTCACGCATGTATTTTTGCATTCCCGGTGATTCGTATTGGAAAATACCTACCGTTTCACCTCGTTGGAATAATTCGTATGTTTTTTCGTCATCGATTGGGAAATTATCTGGATCTAATACGATGCCTTTGGTTTCAAATACATTTTTAACTGCATATTTGATCAAGGTCAAGGTTTTTAGCCCTAAGAAATCCATTTTTAACAAACCAGCTGATTCAGCAACTGAGTTATCGTATTGTGTACAATACATGTCTGAATCTTTCGCTGTTGCCACAGGTACAAAATTGGTAATATCATCCGGTGTAATGATCACACCACATGCGTGAATCCCTGTATTTCGAACAGAACCTTCTAATTGTCGTGCTCGATTAATCACTTTTGCAGACAAATTATCTCCCTCCGCTAACGCTTTTAATTCACGTGCTTTGGCGATTTCTTCCTGGTTGTTTTTTAGCTTTTCAGCTAATTCAGGATCACTCATTTTGAATAATTTCCCTAAAGAAATGTCTGGAACTAATTTCGCTATTCGATCCGCATCGGGCAAAGGTAAATCCAAAACTCGAGCAGTATCTCGAATGGATGATTTTGCAGCCATTGTTCCGTAGGTAATAATTTGAGCGACTTGATTGGCACCGTATTTATTGATTACCCATTCGATTACTTTTCCACGACCTTCATCATCAAAATCAATATCAATATCGGGCATTGAAACACGATCTGGATTTAAGAAACGCTCAAAAAGTAGGTCGTATTTAATTGGATCTACATTTGTGATACCAATGCAATAAGCGACAACAGATCCTGCAGCAGAACCACGTCCTGGCCCTACAGAAACGCCCATATCACGTGCTGCTTGACAAAAATCTTGTACAATTAAGAAATAACCTGGGTAACCTGTTTTTTCAATGGTTGCTAATTCAAAATCAATTCTATCTCTAATTTCATCTGTAATTTCTTCGTATCGTTTTGAGGCACCAACATGTGTTAAATGACGTAAGAAATTATTTTCTCCTCGTTTTCCACCATCTGCAATATCTTCTAATGATTGAAATTCTTCAGGAATATCAAATGCTGGCAACAATACATCTCTGGCTAAACCATAATGTTCACATTTCGCAATTATGTCACCAATACTTGCAATCGCTTGTGGAAGATCAGCAAACAATTGCTTCATTTCCTCCGCTGTTTTGAAATAATATTCATTATTATCTAAACCATATCGAAAGCCGCGACCTCGACCTTTCGGTGTTGAGACCAATTCTCCATCTTTTACACACAGCAAAACATCGTGAGCTTCAGAATCGTTTCTTTCAATATAATACGTATTATTTGTAGCGACTAATTGAACAGCATGTTTGGCAGAAAACTTTAACAAGGTTTCGTTGACCCTGTTTTCATTTTCTTGACCGTGACGCATGATTTCCAAGTAAAAATCTTCACCAAATTGTGCTTTCCACCAAATCAATGCTTCTTCGGCTTGTGTTTCACCAACATTTAAAATTAAACTTGGAACTTCACCGTATAGATTTCCACTTAATACAATTAAATCTTCTTTGTATTGCTCAATCACTTTTTTATCAATTCGAGGAACATAATACATTCCTTTCGTATAAGCAATGGAAGCTAATTTGATCAAATTATGGTAGCCATTTTTATTCTTTGCTAAGAATACAACTTGGTAACCATTATCTTTTTGTTTTTTATCTTCTAAATCTTTACATACATTGAATTCACAACCAATTATGGGTAATAATTCTTGTTTTGTGAATTCTTCTCCTTTTTCTAACGCTGCTTCACGTTCAGTTTTTAGGGCTTTATTGTAAGTTGTAACGGCTTTTTCAAAATGAAATGCAGCCATCATATTTCCAGTATCTGTCAATGCTACTGCTGGCATATTCAATTCAGCCGCTTTGTTTACTAAACTTTTAACATCAATCGTTGACTGTAAAATTGAAAACTGCGTATGATTGTGTAAATGCGCAAAGGGTAAATCAGATAAACTTTCAGATAAAGAAGAAGGAACGACAGGAACAGGCGCTTGCTTTTGTTCACTTTGTTGTTTTAATTTTAAACTTTCTTCTTTTAAATTAATGTGTTTTAATCCAATTAAACCAATTGAAGCAGGATTAAACGCTTGGAAATCTTGGATATAGGCTGAATCCTTTTGTAAGTTATCCAACGAAAAATGACCTAAACGAATTAGCTCTAAAAAACAACGCGTCGTAGCTTCCACATCGGCAGTTGCATTGTGCGCTTCAGAGAAAGGAACGTGAAATAAAAATTGATGCAACTCCGTTAAAGTTGGTAACTTAAATCGACCGCCTCTACCGCCAGGAAGTTTACACAATTCTGCTGTTACTTCCGTACACGTATCCAATACTGGCATTTCTGCCATTTTAGAAGATCGATCTAATCGAACAAATTCACAACCTAAGACATTAATATCAAAACCAACATTTTGACCGACAACAAAATCAGCTTTTTCCAAGGCCTTGTTAAATAACAAAAGAACATCTTCTAAAGAATCACCATATTGTTGGGCTAGCTCTGTTGAAATTCCGTGAATTTTCTCCGCATCATAAGGAATGTCAAAACCATCTGGGCGAATTAAAAAATCTTTATTTTCAATCAAACGACCCATGTCATCATGCACTTGCCATGCAATTTGAATAACACGAGGCCAGTTACTTGTATCCGTTATTGGCGCATTCCAATTACGCGGTAAACCAGTTGTTTCGGTATCAAAAATTATGTACATGCAGTCTGAAAATTGAGTGAAGTAAAACTACAAAAAAATGCGTTTTGTTTTTAGATAAATTATTAACAACTTTCCAAAGATCTTTATTCTATTAAAGAATTAAAAAATACTAGTTGGAATATAGTAGTATTGATAAATTATAATAGAATAGTATCCAATTTAATAAGCAAGCATTTTAAAAATTTCATATAAGATAGTATTTTGGCTAAAGCCAATTGCTGAATAATTTCTAGCTTCCCGATAAATCAGGAGGCTAAAAATCACCATAAAAATTAAACGCATTAAATCAAAAGATCTAAAACTAATGACTAATTAACTAATGACTAATGCCTAAATAAAAGACAAAAGGATATAAAGATTTAAGGACTTTAAGACAAAATTGTTGTTCTATTGAATTTTAAAAACTAATGCCTTCAAAAAGATAAAAGGATAAATAGATTGAAGGACTTAAAGACGAAATCATAGTGCTCACAAAATCCCAACCTAAAACTCAAAACCAACTAACTCTTTAATCACAAACCCTACCCTTATGTTTCTCAGCATGATAGGCATCGTCTAGCAATTTCATTTCTTCTAACAGACTTTTGGAAGGCGGGATATTTTGTAGTGCAGCTAAATTTGGTTGTCCAGCGTCGACCCAAGCAGTGAACCAAACAGAACCAACTGCCAAAACTGCTTTTTGCATTCGTCGCTCGACCATACCGTTCATTTTTTGATGATAGGCTTGAGAAAAATCAAATGAATAAACTGGAATTGTAGCGTTACCGCGTTGCTCAAAGCTGTATTTTTTATCTGAAGGAAAAATTGTTGTTAGTTCTTTCTCAATTCTTAGCACTGAATCCAAGGCTTTATGTGAACCTTCGACTGCCTCCCAAGCGAAATGGGTTACGTTTGGAATGTACGCACTTTTCCCAACAAAATAATCGTATTGATCTGCATTGATTTCTACGAGCCTACTTTCCCATAAACCATGTATTCCGCGTTGATTGGTTAATTGACCGTTGTAATTTTCAGTTGTATGCAAAGGCACATGAGCATCGCCTATGTAATGCCCTAAATCGGCAGAATATTTCAATATCAAATCCACGTTTTTGGCTTCAAAAGCTTTTTGTAATTTTAATTTCATGACCGAAATATGCCACGGAACAATGCCATATGCTTGCAACGTATCTTCCGAAAATTTCTTGACTGCTTCGTACCAATTACGGGGTATAATTTCAAACGGATTTTCGCCTGGTTTGTAATAATGATCCAAATCAATGTAGTGCCGTTGTGCTTCGCCTTCGACAGCATATCGTCGTTTATCTGGATCAACTGCATGTTCTGTTAAAAATTCGATGTGTTCTTTGTAGAAACCAAACATTTCCGGAGGCAAGGTAAAAACTGCCACACGATTGATGCGTTGATGTCCATAAAATCCCCATTTTGCTGAATGATCAGTAATAGTGGTTTCGAAAGCAAGTAAGAGTGGTAACGTACTAATTGCAATCAGTTTATAAATTGACCAATTTGCCATTTTTTAAGATCGGTATAACATTTGTTTGATTGGGTGTAAGACAATATTTGATGTCTTCGTTTAAATTTAAATTTTTTAATCTTCTTCGGTGCGAACTCGACTTTAAGTAGCCGAAATAATTGTCTTTCGCAGATTGATACAGATATTTCGCTGCAATGGATGAATCCTCCACTGATGTATAATTTCCTGTCGCAATCAAATAATCAGCAATTGCTCCTGCACAAATTGTATCCTCTAAATTAAATTTATCTTGCCAACCAGAACACAAACATAAAATGTTTTTATCCTGTTTTTCAAGCCATTTCGATAAATAATCTAAATTTAAAAACGAACCTACAACAACGATTTCGGCATCTTTTGCAACGTCTAATGATTTCGTACCATTGGTTGTAGTTAACACCACATCTTTTCCTTTAAAATCAGGATTCATGTATGAAAAAGGAGAATTCCCAAAATCAAAACCTTCCACAATTTGACCTTTGCGTTCCGCACCAGCCAAAAATCCTTTTTTCTTGTATTCCCATGCTTCTTCAACCGTTGGAACAGGAATAATAGATGCAATACCATTATCAAAAGCGGCACAAATGGCTGAAGTCGCTCTTAGAACATCAATTACTACAACGATCTCATAACTTCCTTTGAAATATTCGTATTCACCGGGTGTGTAACAAACTTCAACTAATTTTCGCGTATCATTCATGGCATTAATTCTTATTTCTTAAAAGTTTCTTTTCTGACCAAAAAGTTCCAAAAGGCAAGAAAGAAACGAGCATTAATAATGCCATTTTTGAAAACGACCATTTGTATTGGAAGGTACAAATTAAAACCAATCCAACATAGATTACAAACAAAATACCGTGTGTCATTCCAATTGGGTACAATAATTTACGATATAATTCTAAATTGAAGGGCTTAACCATCAACATGTTTGAAAATAAAATAAGATAAGATACGCCTTCTAAAACAGAAAATAAGCGTAAGTGTGCGATAACATTTTTCATTTCTTTTTTTCTACTTGTAAACCTTTTGAATCAAGGCGTTGTTGTTCTTTTTTAGGAGTATTTTTAGCTGAATAGGTATACATTAATTGCTCCGACCAACCTTCTAAATTCAATTTTATTTGACTTCCATCTTCAGGTTTATAGGCCAATGCAGTAATATCAATTTTCAAAACTTCGACAACCTGTTCCTTGCAAGTATCTTCTTTTCCATAATGTACTAATTTCACAGAACGAATGGGTGGTAATGATTTTGAAATCATAGTCGAACCAGTACAAATAAAATCATGCGCTTGACACGTTCCCAAATAAGAAACTTCCATTTCTAATTGATTTCCATTAATTACGGCTCTATTAATCGTAAATTCTTTCGACTGAATTTTTGTCTCACCCAAAACTGCCACCAAATTGCGCATATTTATTTTTGAATCTTTCATCGTAACATCAGGTGTTGACTGGGTTTTAGGTACCGAACAACTCGCAAGCATCAATAATCCTGCTAAATAAATTATCTTTCTCATTTTCAAAGTTCTAACATTTTGAAGGTTTCATTCATTTTAGTTAATTCAATTGTTTAAAAAAACAACCACTAAAACTTCATTAATAACTAAACAAATATACTATTTTATTCGCTAAAATTTGATACTGCTATTAGTTTGCGTAAATTTGTGACGCACTTATTTCATCATTCCTAAAGATGTGATGAGTCTTAATCTGGAAGTAAAAACGTATATGAAAACAAAAACGCTGAAAAAAAACAAAGTCAATGTTGTAACGCTTGGTTGCTCTAAAAACACCTTCGATTCTGAAGTTTTAATGGCGCAATTAAAAGCAAATAATTTTGATGTTGAACATGAATCCATGGAAGACGATGCGGAAATTGTTATCATTAATACGTGTGGATTTATTGACAATGCAAAACAAGAATCCATTGATACGATTCTGAGGTATGCAGACGCAAAAGCTGAAGGAATGGTTGATAAACTATACGTAACAGGTTGTTTATCTGAACGATACAAAGATGATTTAGAAAACGAAATACCAGAAGTGGATGCTTTCTTTGGTACACGCGATTTACCGCGTTTATTAAAAACGTTGAAAGCGGATTACAAACATGAATTAGTGGGTGAACGTATTTTAACAACACCCAATCATTACGCTTATTTTAAAATTGCAGAAGGGTGTGATCGTCCATGTTCTTTTTGTGCGATTCCAATTATGCGTGGTAAAAATATTTCTACTCCGATTGAGGATTTAGTGACGCAAGCAAAAAACTTAGCGGCAAAAGGCGTACGTGAATTGATGTTAATCGCACAAGATTTAACATATTATGGTTTAGATCTTTACAAAAAAAGAGCCCTTTCTGATTTGATCAATCGTTTGGCTGATATTGAAGGAATCGAATGGATTCGTTTGCATTATGCTTTTCCTGCTGGATTCCCAATGGATGTATTAGATGTGATGCGCGAACGATCAAATGTGTGTAATTACTTGGATATGCCTTTGCAACATGGATCAACAAAGATTCTACAAGCGATGCGACGAGGAATTACCCGTGAAAAAACAGAAGAATTAATTGCAACGATTCGTGAAAAAGTTCCTGGAATTGCTTTGCGTACAACATTAATTGCAGGATATCCTGGAGAAACAGAAGCAGATTTTCAAGAAATGTATGACTGGGTAGAACGCAGTCGTTTTGATCGCTTAGGAATCTTTACGTATTCGCATGAAGAAAATACACATGCTTATTCTTTTGAAGATACCGTTTCAGCGAAATTGAAAAAAGAACGTGCGGATATTATCATGGAATTACAATCAGGTATTAGTTACGATTTGAACCAATTGAAAGTTGGTAAAGACTTCAAAGTACTTTTTGATCGTGCCGAAGGTGATTATTTCATTGGTCGAACAGAATTTGATTCACCTGAAGTTGATAATGAAGTGTTGGTTAAAAAAGCGGATGGATTCTTAAGAATTGGTGACTTTTCCATGGTCAACATAACTTCTGCAGATCATTATGATTTGTATGGGAAGTTAATTCTATAATTCTAAATTTCAACACATTGAATACTTTATGTTAAAGTTTGTGTTTTTAGTTTGTTTGAGTTCTTTAAGTGTAATACAGCTTAACGCTCAACTCACTGGATGTACTGATCCTTTAGCTCTAAATTATGATGCAGCAGCCCAATTAAACGATGGAAGCTGTTTGTATCCAACTACTTCAGTTAATGTTACTAGTTCGTTGGATTTACCTGCAAGTTTACAAGAAAGTTCAGGGTTGATTTTTTACAACAATGCAATTTGGTCACACAACGATAACAGTGATCTCAAATTGTACCAACTCAATCCAAATGATGCATCTCAAATAGCTACCCAAACCATCTTGAATTGCAACAATACGGATTGGGAAGAAATAACACAAGATGCAAACTATATTTACATTGGAGATTTTGGAAATAATTCAAGTGGCAATCGAACAGATTTACACATTCTTCGAATCGCCAAAAACAGTTTGTTTACTTCTACTCTTTCTGTTGATACGATATGGTTTACTTATTCAAATCAAACCGATTTTTCTGCAACAAGTGGTAACAATACCAATTTTGATTGTGAGGCTTTTATCGTTTCATCAGATAGTATTTATCTTTTTACCAAACAATGGCTAAATCAGCAGTCTACAATTTATGCATTACCAAAACTCCCAGGAACATATAGTGCACAATTGAAAGTAACGATTCCAGTTAACGGATTAATTACAGGAGCTAATTTTCAAGAAGACAAACGATTGATTACTTTAATTGGATACAGCAGCTTACTTCAACCTTTTTTGTATCTTTTGTATGATTTTCAAGGAACAAATTTTGAAAGTGGTAACAAACGAAAAGTAGGACTCAATTTACCTTTTCACCAGACAGAAGGTATTACCTCCGAAAATGGAATCGATTATTACGTATCGAATGAATATTTTTCTAATGCTTTCGCTACAACACCTCAAAAGCTTCATACTTTGAATCTTTCAAATTTCCTTCAACCTTACATCAATTCTTTAACCAATCATATTGAAACATTGAATGAATCTTACAATTTGACACTTACTCCCAATCCAACAAATCAAAGCATTTCGATTCATTCTGAAAATTTAACATTTAAAACAATTGTAATTTCTACAAATTTTGGTAAAATTGTTCAACAAACTTCTGGAAATGAAGCGAATGAATTAACCTTAAACGTAGCATCACTTTTACCTGGTTCGTATTTTTTATCAGTGATTTCTGACAAAGGGGTTCTTAATAGAAACTTTATTAAACTATGAAAAAAACGTCTACTTTTATTTTAACTGCAACTTGGATATTATTTTCAAGAGCATATGATGCTTATTGCACGCACAATTTAACGCCTGATTTAACCAAAGAAAGTAATCCATTGGTTTCCATTTTAAACATGAATTGGACGCCTTTGCTTTTAACAATTGGAACATTAACCCTCTATTCGCTTTTCTGTTATTTCTTAGTACTATTCAAACCAATGGTTCTCATTCCTTCCAAAAAAGGGTATACATTTAGTCAATTTGTTGCCTACCTCTACCTTGGAAGAAAAGAAAGTTGGCCCGCAATTTTTTACAAGTTCCCAAAAGACTTTCAACGTTTTAATCATTACATGGGATGGATGATGTCGAAGTTTTTAGTTTACGCTGGAATCGTATCAACTACTATGTGGCTATTCATCAATCATACAGAATGGTATAAGAATGTTCACAGCGCTGCAGCAATCTATTCTATCCTCATCATTGGATGTATCTTAATTACTTATTTCTGGAATAAAAAATTGTACAAAGGGTATTTAAAAAATTCCAATAACGAACTTTAATTTTAATTCCTTCATTTTTCATTCCTTCATTATTGAACTCTTGAAGTCCTAAAGTCTTGAAGTCCTAAATTCCCTCAACTATTTCTCGGATGAAAACGAATGATCGCATCGCGAATGAAGCGCTGATCTAAGTGTGTATATATTTCTGTCGTAGTAATGCTTTCGTGACCCAACATGTCTTGAATGGCTCTTAAATTTGCACCTCCTTCAATTAAATGTGTAGCAAAAGAATGGCGAAAAGTATGGGGTGAAATTGTTTTCTTCAAGCCTATAGCAGCAGCTAACTGACGAATAATCGTAAAAATCATTACACGGGTTAATTTAGCACCTCTTCGATTTAAAAAAACGATGTTTTCATTTCCAGGTTGAACCGTTTGATGATCGCGCACATCCGCTTTGTAGTGATTGATTTCTTTTTCTACAGATTTACTTACTGGAACTAAGCGTTCTTTATTTCCTTTACCAATCACACGAATAAAACCTTCTTCGAAATACAAATCAGAAAAACGTAAGCTTACTAATTCACTAACACGTAAGCCACAACTGTACAATGTTTCAAGAATTGCACGATTGCGTTGACTCTCTGCTTTTGTTCGATCAATGGCTTGAATCAATGCATCAATTTCTTCTATGGTTAAGACCTCAGGAAGTTTACGTCCAACTTTTGGCAATTCCAATAATTCACTCGGATCGTCATGAATTTCATCTTCCACCAATAAAAAAACAAAAAATTGTTTGATACCACTAATGATTCTTGCTTGCGATCTTGCATGCAATCCAAGGTCAAAAAGAACGGCTATAAATTCTTGTAAATGCGCGTATTCTATGGCTTTAACATCTAAATTCCTAGCTTCAGAAAACACTTGTAATTTACGCACATCATTCTGATAAGCGAAGATAGAATTCTCTGCTAATCCTTTTTCGATTTTCAAGAACGAAACAAAATCCTTAATATAGCGTTCCCAATGTAACATGCGTATGAAAATTTTAATCATTAATGGCCCGAATCTAAACTTACTTGGTTCGCGCGCACCACAAATATACGGCACAGAAAGCTTTGAAACCTTTTTTGAGGCCTTGAAATTAACTTCTTCAGCTGAATTAAGTTATTTTCAATCGAATGTAGAAGGTGAAATCATCAATAAAATCCAAGGTTCATCTGTTGATGGAATCATTCTTAATGCCGGTGGCTACACGCATACAAGCGTTGCTATTCGCGATTGTGTTGAAGCCATACAAACGCCTGTTATCGAAGTGCATATTTCGAATATTACTGCACGTGAAGAATTCAGACACACATCATTGATTTCTCCGGTTGCCATTGGTTGTATTTTTGGGTTTGGACTAGAAAGTTACCGCTTAGCGATACATCATTTTGAATCAAACAAGCGTTGATTTAATTCTTTGAATTTGGTAACACCTTTAAAATAGCGTGCCCAAATAATACTGCCTTGATACAAACCAGCTTTATTGGTTATACCTTTATACTGTTGGATTTCTTTGCGCTGTTGTAACAAAACAGGTAAATGCTTATACAATGCCATGTGCGCATTGAATACACTTGCTAAATGTTTCCATTCTCTTAATGCAATAAAGCGCACTGCTGCTAAACCATCCAACAACATTCTATAAACTAACTTTGGAAACCAATATCCTTCGTGGTTTTTCACCAACATAAACAAACTATTTCTAAAGTTTAAATATGATTTTTTAGGTGACAAGTACGGCAAGGTTCCTCCGCCTACATGGAAAATAAAACTTTTCGGTTCTACAATAAACTTGTAGCCTAATTTTTTAATCCGCCAACACAAATCAATCTCTTCCATGTGCGCAAAAAATGCTTCGTCAAAACCATTCACACGGTGAAAAAGTTCTGCTCGAATCAATATCGCTGCACCAGTTGCCCAGAAAATCTCTGTTTGACCTTCATACTGACCTTCATCTTTTTCAAATTTATTGAGAATTCGTCCGCGACAAAACGGGAAATAATTGTGATCTAAATAACCGCCCGAAGCACCAGCATGCTCAAAATAATCTTTGTTGTTGTATGCTAATATTTTTGGCTGACATCCAGCAACTGAAGGATCTTTCATGACTTCTAATAATGGTTCTAACCAATTTTCAGTCACTTCAATATCACTATTTAGCAATAAATATAAATCTGAATCGATTTGTTTTAATGCATCGTTGTATCCTTTTGCAAAACCACCATTTGACTCATTCACAATGATTTGAATATCTGGATAGTTAGATTGAAGAAAAACAATAGAATCATCCGAAGAAGCATTATCAGCAACAATTATTTTAGAACCTTGAGAATAAGCGATTACACTCGGTAAAAATTTCTCTAGAAAATCTTTTCCGTTCCAATTTAAAATAACAATCGCTAATGAATCCAATGTTTAATTTTTAGTGCGCAATATTAGTAATTAATATTGACGAAACAAATCATTACTATTATCTCCAAACTGGCGTTGCACTTTCCCATTTGGATTATCAATGTTTTCAGCATCTGTATGACGCTTCACTAAAACTTGTTGCCAACCTTGGTTTTTCACTTCACCCAACATATCTGAATGCAATAAACGATGTGTATTATTAACTAAATCTGGATTATAGAAAATAAAACGTCTGTTACTATAAATTCCTATCTTGTTGTATTGCCAAATTTCATAAGGGTATTCAGAAGCAGAAGTTTCACGAATAATCAACGAACTTGGAGCACCATATTGAAGATATACACGACCGCGATCTGTTTCATAACCATCCTGAAAATTATTAGAATACAAACGTTGAACGAGCTGAACTTGTTCTTTGTATTTCAACCAAGCTTCATATGCATTTTTAGGAGCTGTAACCAACCAAAATGCTTGCATGTGACGGCGTTGTTTTTCTCGATCTTTTGATTTTAAAATATCTGAAATATTGCGTGATTCTTGATTTTTAGCAATTGGATATAAACTTGCTAAATAAAACGCAACACTATCATTTGTTATAGATGCTTGAAACGCGGGATCTAAAACCATGTTATCAAAATCAACGATTTGCTCAATGTCATTACTTCGTTCAAAAATGAAGGATTGAGTAGTTAATTCTTTCATACTTCTCGATAACAAAGTATAATTTATAGAATATTTTCCTGAAGGAACTTTTGAAACATCAACTGTTTTTAATTGTGGAATAACTGCTGCTGTTTTTAATTTAGAAAAAACAGTATAATCATTTAATTCAACTCCTGTTTCAATATTTACGATTGTTTGCTTTAATCCACACACTGAATCTTCTAATAAATTAGTATTGTAGATTTCAAAATATACAGGGATTTTTGACAATTCTTTAGGGTAAAAAGATGTTAATCGTGGAATAATTGTATAACCAGATTTGAAAAATGAAGATGCTTCATCACCTTGGTAAGCATATTCTATTGCTTCGATATCAGAAGTAAAAATAGAACCATCTGTAGCGTCAACAACAAATTTTTGAGTTGCCGTTACTGGATTCGCTGTGCTATTTAAGTCTTCTAACTTTAATTCCAAGGAATAAGTACCTGGTTTTAGCAAGATTCGTTTTAATTCATAAAAATCTTCAACAATGCTATCGCGCATTAAGGGTGTTTGCAAGCGATACGCATCTTGAGAAACACTCTCCCCTTTTTCATTTTTCACATTCAATGAAATTGCTAACTCACCTTGTAAACCACCTGTAACTCCTTTATATTTCAACGAAGCACCAATAAATTGAAAGTAGAATTCCATATAATCACCAGATCCAGGAGCATAAAATTGCTTCATGTCCAAATAAGCACGCATAGTAGCTTCTTGACTTTGGACAAATGAGCTGGTAATTATAACCAACGAAACAGCAAGAAAACGAAGAAATTTCATATTTAATATTTAAAAAAGTAAAGATAAGAAATCCAATAAAATAGCCGTTGAATTGTTAAACTTTTGATTAAACGGTTCAATTTTCAATTTTATCGAATGCTAATTGCTTGTTAATCAAAATAGATAGACAATATTTATCAAAAAAGTTTATTTTTTTTTAATTATTTACTTGCCATTAAATAAAGTATTACTACTTTTGCCACGGAGAATTGGCAGAGTGGTCGATTGCGGCAGTCTTGAAAACTGTTGTACCGCAAGGTACCGTAGGTTCGAATCCTACATTCTCCGCCAGAATTAAAAATGCCCTTTTTAGGGCATTTTTAGTTTTACCTCATTTCTAAAACAAGAACTATATGAACTCAATCAATACAAAATCAGCACTGATTTTTATACTAATCACCATTTGCCTTGATTCTATCGGTTTAGGTATTATCATTCCATCTTTTCCAACATTAATTTCTGAAACGGCACATGTTCCTTTTTCTGAAGGTTCAAAATACTTTGGTTGGGTAATGGGCGCCTATGCTTTTATGCAATTTCTGTTTTCACCATTAATTGGAAATTTGAGCGATCGCTTTGGAAGAAGACCTGTTTTATTGATTTCTGTATTAGGAATGGGATTGGATTACATCGTAATGTATTTTGCTCCTGATTTGTTTTGGTTAGTTCTTGGTAGAGCTATTTCAGGAATATTTGGAGCTAGTTTCACTTCTGCAGCGGCGTATATTGCAGATATTTCTACTCCTGAAAAACGTGCGCAAAACTTTGGTATGATTGGTGCCGCGTTTGGAATTGGATTTGTTATCGGACCTGCAATTGGAGGATTATTAGCCGATTTTGGAACACGAACTCCTTTTTTAGTTGCTGCATTCTTTTCTATTGCCAATTTCATCTACGGTTTCTTTGTTTTAAAAGAATCGTTACCTGTTGAAAACAGAAGAGTTTTTGATTGGAAACGCGCAAATCCATTAGGAGCAATTCAACAAATCAAACGTTTTAAAAAATTAAAATACTTATTTTTGGTAACCTTTCTAACAATCATTACAACGATGGCGGTTCATTCAACCTGGAACTTTTACTCGATTGAAAAATTTGGCTGGTCAATCAAAGAAGTAGGTATCTCTTTAGCTGTTGTTGGCGTTTGTTTTGGAATTGTACAAGGTGGCTTAACTGGTAAAATTGTTGGGAAATTTGGTCAAAAAAAAAGTGCAAAAGCAGGTTTATTCATTTCAATCCTTGTTTTATTAGGAATGGGATTAATCAACCAAGGTTGGATGATGTATGCCATAATTATACCATATGCTTTTTCTGGAATTGTAGATCCTGCAATTCGTTCCATTATTTCAAGTCAAGTGGAAAACAACGAACAAGGTGAATTACAAGGAATTTTTACTAGCTTAATGAGTTTAGGTGAAATCGTAGGACCTCCCCTATTCATGTGGTTTTTCTATACATTTAAAAGCAGTGTTCCCAATTCAAACATCGGTTTAGGAACGCCTTTCTTCGTTGCAAGTATTATTGGATTAATTGCCTTTCTATTAATTTCATGGACGTTAAAGGAGTTTAAAAAGTAATCGTTCAAAGTTTTTTTCATTGGATTAATATCTAATCTATATCCCACAAAAAAAGGCTACCCAATTGGATAGCCTTTTTTTTATTTTCAACTCTTATTATTTGAACGAATTCAAATCTACTTTTCCGTTTAATGTGATTGAGGTTGCTTTTCCAGAGAAAACTGCTCCACCCATGTTCATTTCCACTGCGTGCGGGAACATAAATCCTTCAACTGCTTTGTAATCGCTGTAATTAACACCCGATTCAGATGTTTGATCACCTTCTTTACGAATTGTTAACGATTTCATTTTTAAGAATGTTTTCGCATCAAAGTAATCAAATGTTTCTGCTGTTCCATCGTTTGATTTCATCACATACGCATCAACACCTTTTACGTTTTCAATTCCAACAATTTCATAGGTAATTCCAGATGTTGCAAAATTCATTTCTGGAAACAATCCAAATGATTTTGTTTTTGCAGCTAACTCTTCAGCAGTCATTTCAACTTTTCCTGTTTGCATACTTGAAGAAGCACCCGCTTTTCCATCGAAATATGTTTTTTGCAATACCATTCCTTGACCTTCAATTTTTTGACCTTCCATGTTTGGTGTCATCCAAATTTTAGTTGCAGTTAATGGGAATGGAATTTGAGCCATTGTCAATTCAAACTTCTCTTCGTATGCTTTTACTTTTTTCATTTTCTTTCCAAATTCTTTCATTGAAGTTGAATTAGAAACTGCTAACAAATAGTTTTCTACTAATTTTTCTTTTGAAATATCAGCTTTCTTGATGTCTTTAACTTCCTCTCCAAATGCATCTAATAGTTCAATTCTACCATCCGCATCAAATTGTTTCAAACGTGCTAATACTTCTTCGTTTCCAACAACCACAATGTTGCAATTGTTCGCTGTGAAATATTGTTTCGCCATTGCTAACACATCTTCTTTTGAAATAGCATCTAAACGTTTCAAATAAGTTTGGTAATAATCTTTACTCAAATTGTTTTTGATGATGTTCAACGCAAATTGAGCAATTGTTTGTGGACGCTCTAATGAACGAGCAAAACCACCAGCCATCGAAGATTTTGTTAAATTCAATTCTTCATCTTTTACTGTTCCTTTTGTGATGTTATCTAATTCAAACAAAATTTGTGTGATTGCAGAATCCGTAACCGCATTTCTAAAGTTACCTCCAATTGATAACCAAGAACCATTTTCAGTTACATTCAACGATGAATAACATCCGTATGTATATGCTTTGTCCTCACGTAAGTTTTGCATCAAACGTGTTCCAAATCCACCACCACCAAATATTCCATTCAAAACAGTTAATGGCAATTGATTTTTATCTCCTGTTACAATATCTAAAGGAAATGAAACTTGAATAACCGATTGAACTGCTCCTGGTTTTTTAACAAAAATCACTCGATTTCCTTGGTTGAATTGACCTTTACCCATTGGTAATTTAATCGCTGGATTTCCTTTCCATGCACCAAAATACTGCGCTACCATTTTCGTAACTTGTTCTTTTGTTATATCTCCAACAACAACCAAATAACTTCCTTGAGGTGTGAAAATTGCTTTGTAATAAGCATTAACATCATCAATCGTGATATTTCCAAGTGTTGCTTCTGTCATGTTTTCACCGTAAGGATGATTCGGGAAATTAGCCACTCTTTCAGCATTATCCGCCATTGTTCCTGGATCTGATTTCGCAGTCATCAAACTTGATTCCGTTTGTTTTTTAACGCGGTCAAATTCTGTTTGAGGGAAATTTGCATTCAACAACACATCTGACATGATGTTCAATCCTTTGTCCATATGCTTTGTTAAACACGATAAAAACAAGTTGTTTTTTGACGCATTCAATGTAGCTCCAATGTAATCAATTTCATTGTCCAATACATCTTTTGTACGATTTGTTGTTCCTGACATGATCAAAGAACCTGTTAAATCGGATAAACCTGCTTTGTTTCCTTCAGGAATTGGGTTGTTACCCATTACTAAATTGAACGCCACTTTTGGCAATTTATGGTTTTCAGACAAAATCACCGTGATTCCGTTTTCTGTTGTAAAAACTTCAGAATCTTTTATGTTAATGGTTGGTGCTTTCGCTGGTGCTGGTTGAATCGAACGATCCAACTGTCCGAAAAGAACAGCAGGTGCAATCAAACCGAATACTAAAAATATTTTTTTCATCTTAATATGATTTATAATTTATTAAAAGTGATTGTGTAAATCACGCTGCTGTTTATTTTTCTTTTGGTAAATAATGTAAAATGACACGTGCATCTTGCGTAAAGTATTTTTGAGCCACACGTTGAATGTCTTCACGTGTTACTTTTAAATAACCTGCCAATTGCGTATTAACACGATTAGCTGAACCATAATACACATAGTTATCTGCCAAATTTTCAGCAATTCCAGCAACCGAAGCATTAGAAGAAACCAAATTATTTTCGAAACTATTACGTACTTTATCAAACTCTTCTTGAGAAATCAAAGTTGTTTTCATCAAGTCAATTTGAGTATCGAATTCTTTTTGAATACTGTCTAAGTTTACTCCATTTGCTGCAATTGCTGCAATGATTCCAACACCAGCATCTTCTAAACCATAGTTAAAAGAGAACGCTTGAACAGCCATTTCTTTTTTCTCAACGATTGTTTTATTCATACGAGAACTTGAACCGCCAGAAAGCACTTCATTTAACATTTCTATAGCATAAATATCTGGATGTGTTTGTTCTGGTAATTTATATCCAACAAAAATTGCAGGCAACTGAATGTTATCGTAAACGATGTCTTTTACAACACCTGTTAATTTTTCAGTATCTTTTTTAGGACGAGGAATATCAATTGCTTTCGCTGCGTATTGTGCGATGATTTTTTTCGCTTCAGGAGATGTTGAAGCCATAAAATCTTTTGCATTGAATTTCGATTTAGCAATCCCATATTTTTTCTCAAAATCAGCATCTGTGTAATTTTCAAAATCACGCATCAAATTGATCGCTTGACCTTTAGGAACACTTGCAAAATATTTTTGAATCCATTTTTTCGTTTCTTCAATGTTTAAATCTCCCGCAATAGATAAGGTTGCATTGCTAGGAACATAAAACGTTTTGTAGAAATTCACATAATCTTCTTCTTGAGCTGCATTTAAATGCTCCATGCTTCCAATAGGAACCCAGTTATATGGGTGAACAGTAAACATTCTTTTGAACATTTCAGTGATAAAAGATGCATACGGTTGGTTATCAACACGTTGTCTTTTTTCCTCTTTCACTACACTGCGTTGTGTTTCAATACCTGTATTTTCAACTTTCGCATGCAATAAACGCTCACTTTCTAACCATAAGCCTAATTCTAACTGATTAGATGGTAAAATCTCATAGTAATACGTTCTATCTTGAGAGGTGTTTGCATTCAATGCTCCACCATTTTTCTCGACCATTTCACTGTATTTTCCTCGCTCAATGTTTTTTGAACCTTCAAATAATAAATGTTCAAAGAAATGCGCAAATCCTGTTTTATCGGTTTTTTCATTTTTAGAACCTACATGGTACAAAATAGAAACAGCAACGATTGGAGTGGCATGTTCTTCGTGTAAAATTACGTGGATTCCATTTGGAAGATCGTACTCTACAAAGTCAATCTTCTTTTGTGCTTGGGTACCAAACGCCACAGTGGCAAGGATTCCCGAATAGAATAGTTTTTTCATTGATAATTTTTAGTTGATATCAAATACAAAGAAAATCAGATTTTTTGAATGCACAAGATTTTCTGTAAAATGAAATCAGGTTTTAACATTTTTTGTTGGAAATTTTGAATATTAGTTTTTTAAAAAATTCAGAAATTTTTAAACTATTGAAATTTTAATTATATTTAATTATTCAAATCCTATAATCTGAAAAATGAAAAGACTCTTTGCCTTATCTCTTGCTGTATTGTTGTTACTTTCTTCTTGTTTTACAGTTGGAGACACAATCACATATAAATACAGTAAACTTTCAAACGATACATGTTCGGTAAAAGCGCCAAAAGTTGAACTTTATTTTGAAAATGAATTGTTACCTTTTTCTTACTCTAAAGTTGGTATAATTGAAGTTCAAAGTGGTGAATACACACCAAATGAAACACTTTTTGATTACCTAAAGTATTATGCTTGGTCCAATTGTGGCAATGCTGTAATTAATATTAAAATGAATTACATTGATCGAGAAACAGGACTGATTACTGCAAAAAAAGAAGAGTTAAGAACGTATAAAGCGACCATTATGACTGGTATTGTTGTGAAAACAAATACTAATGAAATACAACAATTGGATACTAATTTCATCCAAACTGTAAGAACTGAAAACGCTAAAAATAGAGACAAAGCAAGCGGACAATTGGGTTTAACTTGCGCTTCAACAGTAATTGGTTTAATTATTGGAATAGCAGCAATTGCATCAAAAGATAAATAAAATAGATCGTTTTCTAGTAAACCTTTTTCAATTACTTTTGTTTTAAAACAAACTCACATCGTATGCGAAAATCAGGTTATGTATTTACTCCATTTGAAGCGCCTAATCAATCGCCATTTGAGCGTTTATTTGATGTGTTCAGTGAACTTATTACACATACTTCAGGTGATGTTGATGAAGCGTTGGATTGGTTAAATGTACTTGACAAAGAATACAAATTAACCACCGACGATTACACCATGGAAGATTTCATTGAAGACCTTAAGAAAAAAGGGTACCTACGTGAAGAAATTCAACCGGATGGAAATGGTCAATTAGCCATCACTGCGAAAACAGAACGCGTACTTCGTAAAAATGCCATGGAACAAATTTTTGGAAACATCCGAAAAAGTGGGGTTGGAAATCATAAATCGAAGAAAAGTGGCGTCGGTGATGAAGCAACAGGCGATTTTCGTGCTTTCCAATTTGGTGATTCTTTTGAGAATATTTCAGTTACAGAAAGCTTGAAAAATGCACAAATCAACAACGGTGTGGGCGAATTTAAGTTAACTGAACAGGATTTAGTGATTGAGGACACTCACCACAAATCGCAAATGAGCACCGTTTTGATGATCGACATCAGTCACAGTATGATTTTGTATGGTGAAGATCGCATTACGCCAGCTAAAAAAGTAGCCATGGCACTCGCTGAATTGATTACCACTTCTTATCCAAAAGATTCATTAGATGTGATTGTTTTTGGAAATGACGCCTGGCCAATTAAAATTAAAGACCTTCCTTATTTAAATGTAGGGCCTTATCACACAAATACAGTTGCTGGACTCGAATTGGCGATGGATATTTTACGTAGAAAACGAAATACTAACAAACAAATATTTATGATTACCGACGGTAAACCAAGTTGCTTGCGCTTACCAGATGGTCAATACTATAAAAACAGCAATGGTTTAGATGAACACATTGTTGAGAAATGCTACACCATGGCTGCACAAGCTAGAAAAATGCACATTCCGATTACAACGTTTATGATTGCTCAAGATCCTTATTTACAAGCTTTTGTCGAGCAATTTACGCAAGCAAACAAAGGGAAAGCATTTTACACAGGCTTGAAAGGACTCGGAGAAATGATCTTCCACGATTACGAAACAAATAGAAAAAAACGAATTAACTGAGAAAATGGACATTACAACACTTACAACTTTTGGAGCATTAAAAGCTGCTGGCTATCAATCAAAAAGTATCAAAACAGAGTTAAGAGCTAATCTAATTGCAGCACTAAAATCTGGGAAAGAAACATTTCCTGGAATGCATGGCTACGAACAAACTGTGATTCCTCAATTAGAACGTGCAATTTTATCGAAACACAACATCAATTTATTGGGCTTACGTGGACAAGGTAAAACACGGTTCGCCCGATTAATGGTGAATTTATTAGATGAATACATTCCTTACGTTGCAGGAAGTGAAATGAATGATGATCCGTTTCATCCTATCAGTCGCTTCGCAAAAGACACCCTAGCAGAACTTGGTGATAAAACACCGATAGCTTGGTTGCACCGTTCTGATCGTTTCTTTGAAAAATTAGCAACACCCGATGTTACAATCGCTGATTTAATTGGTGATATTGATCCGATCAAAGCATCGAATTTAAAATTGAGTTATGCCGACGAGCGTGTAATTCATTTTGGAATGATTCCAAGAGCTAACCGTTGTTTATTCGTAATCAATGAATTACCTGATTTACAAGCACGTATACAAGTTGCATTGTTCAATATTTTAGAAGAAGGTGATGTTCAAATCAGAGGATTTAAATTGCGCTTACCCTTGGATTTACAATTTGTATTTACTGCAAATCCGGAAGATTATACCAATCGTGGAAGCATCGTGACGCCTTTAAAGGATCGTATTGGTTCTCAAATTTTGACGCATTACGCAGCTGACATTCAAATCGCGAAGAAAATTACAAAACAAGAATCTGAAAAATTAGAAGACCGTTTATGTACCGTGCATGTGCCAGAATTGGCTAGAGATATTTTGGAACAAATTGCATTTGAAGCGCGTGAAAGTGAATACGTCGACCCTAAAAGCGGCGTTAGTGCGCGTATGAGCATTACAGCCTTTGAAAATTTAATCAGTACAGCCGAACGTCGCGCTTTATTGAACAACGAAAAAGAAACAAGCATCCGTTACAGTGATTTAATCGGAATGATTCCTTCGATCACTGGAAAAATGGAACTCGTTTACGAAGGTGAACAAGAAGGTTCTGC
>JAGNZC010000048.1 GCA_017984635.1 Crocinitomicaceae bacterium | reverse complement strand
GTGTATTGTGTCCACGTGGTGCTGTAGCTATGGAGTACATGTATGATACTTACCCAACTCGTTTCATTGGTGTTGCAGTTCACAATGGTGATCCAATGACAGTTACTGAATACGATGATGGAGCAAATTTATCAGGTTTCCCTGGCTGTAATGTAGATCGTGCATTGAAAGATGAGAGCGTTTCAAAAACGTTGTTTGAAGGATATTACAACGCACGTAAAGATTTAACAATTCCAGCTTCAATTGCTGCAACAGCAACATGGAATGGAGCAAATGTTTCTGTAGCTGTTACTTCTACTTTTAAAACTGTTTTCGCAAATGCTAATTACCGTTTAGGAGTTATTATGATTGAAGACAACGTTACTGGTACTGGTACTGCGTATAACCAAGCGAATGCATATGCTGGTGGAACAAATGGAGTAATGGGAGGATTTGAATCTTTACCTAATCCAGTTCCTGCTGCTCAAATGGTTTACGATCATGTTGGACGTGCTTTAATTGGAGGATACGCTGGTCAAGCTGGTTCTGTTCCTGCTACAATTACTAACAATCAAGCAGTTAACTATACATTTAACTATACAGTTCCTGCTACAAGCAAACGTTATTTAATGTCTGCTGTAGCTGTATTAATTGATAATACAACTGGAGAAATCATCAACGCAACTAAAGTAGCATTAACTGCTGCTGGTGTTGAAGAAGTTGCTTCAATTGGAATGGCTGTATATCCAAATCCAGCTTCTGGATCTGTTAACGTTAAATTTGACGCTACAGGTGCTGATTATGCGGTTGCAATTACAGATTTAGCTGGACGTCAAGTTGCTGCTAAAACAATTACAAATGCAAATGGTGCACAATCTGTTGAAATGCCAATCGAAGGATTAGCTACTGGTAACTATTTAGTTACAGTTTCTACAAATGGAGCTTCATTTACTCAAAACTTGATGGTGAAATAATTTCACTTCAAACATAATGAAAACCCGAGTCTGAAAAGATTCGGGTTTTTTTTGTGTTCTTTTTTCTGATTTAGCTCATGTCAAACGATTTTCGTATCTTTATCGGCTTCAAAAGATATATATGGCAAAAATTAGAAAACAAGACGCATTGGATTACCATTCTTCAGGTAAACCTGGAAAAATAGAAGTTGTTCCAACAAAACCATATTCTTCTCAACGAGATTTATCCTTGGCGTATTCACCTGGTGTAGCAGAACCCTGCTTAAAAATAGCGGAGACCCCAGATGATGTCTATAAATACACAAGCAAAGCTAATTTAGTAGCGGTTATTTCTAATGGAACTGCAGTATTAGGTTTGGGAAATATTGGGCCCTTAGCATCAAAACCTGTCATGGAAGGCAAAGGATTGTTGTTTAAAATATTTGCTGATATCGATGTTTTTGACATTGAAGTAGACGCTTCGGATCCTGAATTGTTTATTCAAACAGTTAAAGCAATTGCACCAACTTTTGGAGGAATCAATTTAGAAGATATCAAAGCACCTGAAGCTTTTGAAATAGAAAGAAGATTAAAAGAAGAATTGGATATTCCAATCATGCACGATGACCAACATGGAACAGCAATTATCTCTTCAGCGGCATTGATTAATGCATTAGAATTAGCTAAAAAGAAAATCGATAAAGTAAAAATAGTTGTTTCTGGAGCAGGAGCTGCAGCAATGTCTTGCGTGAAATTATATTGTGCCCTTGGTGCGAAAATTGAAAATATTTGGATGTACGACTCCAAAGGTTTAATTTGCCAAGAACGTAAGGATTTAGACGAAAGTAAAGTGCCCTATTCTTCACATAAAAAGAATGTTACTTTAGACGAAGCAATTAAAAAAGCAGATGTATTTGTTGGTTTATCCAAAGGAAATATCATGTCGAAAGAAATGGTTGCTTCAATGGCAAAAGATCCAATTGTATTTGCGTTAGCGAATCCAGAACCTGAAATTTCTTATAAAGACGCTACTTCGGTGCGTAAAGACATTATCATGGCCACTGGTCGTTCAGATCATCCAAACCAAGTGAATAATGTACTTGGATTTCCTTATATTTTTAGAGGTGCTTTGGATGTTAGAGCAACCACAATTAATGAAGAAATGAAATTGGCTGCTGTAAAAGCATTAGCATCTTTAGCGAAAGAAACAATTCCTGAAGAAGTGATCGAAGCTTACGGTGAAAAAAATATTTCTTTTGGACGGGAGCAAATCATTCCAAAACCTTTAGATCCACGATTGATTTATTATGTTGCTCCAGCGGTCGCAAAAGCTGCAATGGATTCAGGTGTTGCAAAAAACCCAATTGAAGATTGGGATGCCTATGAAATGCAATTAAAAAACCGATTAGGATTAGATAATAAATTGGTGCGTACAATAACTGAAAAAGCACAAAGTAATCCAAAACGTGTTGTTTTTGCAGAAGCAGATAATATTAAAATTTTAAAAGCTGCACAAACAGCTTGTGAAGAAGGGGTTGCTTTCCCAATTTTATTAGGTAAAAAAGATAAAATTGAGAAACTAATTCAGGAATACAGTATAGAATTCGCGGAAGTTCAAATTGTTGACCCAAAATCAGAAGAAGAAGAAGAACGACGAACAGCATACGGAAAAGCATTTTTTGAAAAACGCAAACGCAAAGGATTTACTGAATTTGAATCTTTGCAAATCATGCGTGAACGCAATCATTTTGGAGCAATGATGGTTGAAATGGGTGATGCAGATGCAATGATTTCTGGTGTTACAAGAAATTATAGAAGTATTGTGCGTCCTGCTATTCAGACAATTGGATTACAAAAAGATGTCAATGTTGTAGCAGGAATGTATATATTGGTGACTAAAAAAGGACCTTTGTTCTTAGCCGATACTACTATTAATTTAGATCCGACAGCAGAAGAAATTGCTGAAATCACTAATAATGTTGCAAAAATGATTCGTAAGTTTAAAGTTACGCCTCGAATTGCATTATTGAGTTATTCTAACTTTGGCTCTTCTCCTGGTAAAGATCCAGAGAAAATGGCGAAAGCAGTTGAAATTTTACACGAAAAATACCCAACTTTAGTTGTTGATGGCGAAGTTCAAGCAAATTTTGCATTAAATAATGATTTAATGATGGATAAGTTTTCTTTTTCTCAATTAGCAAATAAACAAGTAAACACCTTGATTTTCCCCAATTTATCAGCAGGTAATATCGCCTATAAATTGTTACAAGAAATGACAGAAGCTGAAGCGATCGGTCCAATTCTAGTTGGTTTAAAGAAATCAGTTCACGTGATGCAATTAGGTGCTTCTGTTCGTGAGATAATTAATATGGTAAAAGTGGCAGTTGTAGACGCTCAAAACAAATAAAGATGATTGGACATTTAAACGGTAAATTGGTTGAAAAAAACCCAACAGATCTGGTCATCGAATGTGGGGGAGTTGGCTATGAAGTGAAAATTTCATTACATACTTTTTCAGCAATTGGTTCGGATGAATCCCTAAAGCTATATACTAAATTAATCGTTCGGGAAGATGCTCATATTTTGTATGGCTTCTCAGCTAAAGAAGAACGAGAAATGTTTAATCATTTAATCAGTGTTTCAGGTATTGGACCAAATACAGCTATGATTATGTTATCCTCAATGGTACCAGACGAAATTGCACACGCAATTCAATCGGAAGATGTAAAAACAATTCAAAGTATTAAAGGAATTGGGGTAAAAACGGCACAGCGTGTGATCATCGATTTAAAAGATAAAATGTTAAAAATTGTCTTTTCTTCAGAAAATAGTTTCCATCAAAGCAATACGAATCGATTTGATGCGTTAACTGCTTTGGTTTCGCTTGGTTTTGATAAAAAATCAGCGGAAAAAGCTATTGATAAAATCAGTACAGGTGACGAATCTGTAGAAGAAATTATTAAAGGAGCCTTGAAAATTTTGTAAGAATAAATGAAGTTAAAGTTACATAAAGTTGTTTCAAAAAGTTTAATTGTAGTTACATTGCTATGTGTGATTTCTACTAAACTTATGGCTCAAGATACTTTGTTGTTTCCTATACAGAACTCAAACGATCCAACTCAAACACATCCTCAAAGTTTTGATTTAGGCGACCCAAAATCTGTGAAACAAACCATTGTTTACGATCCAGTTACTGGTACTTATATTTTTAGAGAAACGATTGGGACTAATTTGGATTTTAGAAATCCTTCGATGATGACGCTTGAAGAGTACATTGAATACGAGCGAAAAAAAGCATTAAAACAGAATTGGAAAGATAAAATTAAACAGGAAACAGCAAAAACTCAACCATTAGAGTTTCCTATAAAAATTGGTAGTAAATTATTTGAAAATTTCTTCGGTTCAGATCAAATCACGATTCGTCCTCAAGGATCGATTGAACTCTCATTTGGAGTCAATTCAAGTCGCTACGACAATCCAATTCTACCTGTAAAACAAAGAAGTGTAACACGTTTTGATTTCCAACAACAAATTCAAATGAGTTTGGTGGGACAGATCGGTACAAAAATGAAATTGGGTTTAACCTACAACACGCAAGCAGCATTTGAATTTGATAACGTTACTAAGTTAGAGTATACAGGGAATGAAGATCAAATTGTACAAAAAATCGAATTAGGAAATGTCGCTTTGTCTTTACCTACTAGTTTAATTCAAGGTTCTCAAACATTATTTGGTGCTAAAACACAGTTAAAATTTGGGAATTCAACTGTTGATTTGATTGCTGCTTCTTCCAAAGGGAAACGCCAAGAGATTAACATTACTGGAAAAGCACAAACACAACGATTTGAATTGGGTGCTGACAATTACGAAGCGAATCGACACTACTTTGTCAATTTATACCACCACGATCATTACGATGAAGCAATGTCTACGGTTCCAATTGTAAATTCTCAAGCATACATCACAAGAATGGAAGTTTGGTTAACCAATCGAACAAGCAAAACAGAGGATACTCGAAATATCATTGCATTTTCAGATTTAGGAGAAGTAAAACAACAAAATTGTCAAGGCAATCCAGGTGGATATGCAAGTAATTCAGATTTGCCTTCAAACGATGCAAATAATTTGTATGAATGGGCTGCAAATCAACCATTGGTTAGAGGGTTTAATAATGCTGTTTCTGTATTAAGTAATCAAGTTGCTACTCCTGGTCCTTTTCAACAAGCAATTGAATATGAAAAAGTAGAAAATGCACGTAAATTATCAGAGCAAGAATATTCTTACAATGCATTACTAGGTTATATTTCATTGAATCAGCCATTGAATAATGATGAGGTATTAGCCGTTTCATACGAATACACGTATAGAGGGGAAACCTACCAAGTTGGGGAGTTTTCAACTGATGGAATTGCAGGTCAACAGGCATTAATTATGAAGTTAATTAAGCCAACTATCACCAATCCTAAAAACAAAGTATGGGATTTGATGATGAAGAACGTCTATTCAATTGGAGCGTATCAAGTAGATCAAACTGGTTTTAGAATTGATTTATTATACAATAATCCTGAAACTTCTTTAGCAGTTCCATTTTTCCCGGTTACAGGTTTAGACGATAAACAATTGGTGACAGTGTTAGAGATGGACCGTTTAAATCAAAACAATCAACCTTTTTCTGACGGTGTTTTTGATTTTGTTCCAATCGCTTTAAATGGTAACAAAGCAGAAAATGGGGGTACAATTAATACAAAAAATGGACGGGTTTACTTTTCAACGGTTGAACCTTTTGGAAAAACATTGCGCAAAAAATTAGAAGAAGTAAACGTAGCTCCTTTGGTTATCAATCAAGTTGTATTTACAGAATTGTATGACTCTACCAAAACGGCAGCCCAACAAATACCAAGTAAAAATCGATTTGTTTTCAAAGGAGAATACCAATCTTCCGTTACATCAGATATTCCATTAAATGCATTAAATGTTCCACAGGGTGCTGTAACTGTTACAGCTGGTGGAATTAAATTGACTGAAGGAACAGATTTTACCGTTGATTACAATTTAGGAAGGGTGAAAATTTTAAATAGTGGGATTTTAGAATCTAACACACCAATTAAAATTTCTGTTGAAAGCAATTCTGTGTTTGGATTCCAAGCACGTTCATTATTCGGAGCACGTTATAATTACCGCTTTAATCCTAATTTTAATGTTGGAGCAACTTGGGTCATGATGAATGAACGCCCAGTTACACAAAAAGTTGATATTGGAAGCGAGCCTTTTAGTAACAACATGGTTGGTTTTGATTTTGCTTACAAAACAGATGTTCCCTTCTTAACAAAATTGGTTGATTTATTGCCAATAATTTCTACTACTGAAAAATCTACAATTTCTTTAAAAGGTGAATTTGCTCATTTGATTCCAGGCCAACCTGCTGCTATTGGAAATTCAGGAACTTCATACATTGATGATTTTGAAGGTTCACAAAGCGCAATTGACTTAAAATCATTTACCTCTTGGAGATTGGCATCCATCCCACAAGGTCAACCTTCCTTGTTTCCTGAAGGCACAAAAAAAGACCTTTCAGCTGGTTTTAGACGTGCAAGAACTGCATGGTATACAATCGACCCGTTGTTTTACCAAAATAATTCGTACACTCCTCAACACATTATTGATGATCCTTCGATGTTATCAGACAGTAGAATGCGCTTAGTGAATCAAGTTGATATTTTCCCAAATTTACAACAGCAATACGGTTCTGTTCCAAATATTAATGTACTCGATTTAGCATACTACCCAAAAGAAAGAGGGATGTATAATTACGATACAACCAATACTTATGATGCTGATGGGAAATTTATAAATCCTGAAAATCGTTGGGGAGGAATTATGCGCTCGTTAACAACCAATGATTTCGAACAATCGAATATTGAGTTTGTTCAATTTTGGGTATTAGATCCATTTAACCAAGATGCTGAAAATGTAAATCCTAATACACCTCACAATGGAGGGGATTTGTATTTTAATTTTGGAAATATTTCAGAAGACATACTTCCTGATTCCCGTAAAAGTTTTGAAAATGGTTTACCACCAACAGGCAATGCTATCACTGACAATATTGACACAACTGTATGGGCAAGAATTTCAACGCAGCAAGTGGTTGTTAATGCGTTTGACACAGATCCAAGTTCTCGCGTTAATCAAGACGTTGGAATTGATGGTTGGGATAATGTGCAAGAAAAAAGCGCCTATCAAAACTATGTTAATTGGGTAGAAAACAATGCTACTTTATCAGCAACAGCTAAAGCCAGAATGATAGCCGATCCATCAAATGATGATTACAATTTTTACAGAGATGATTCATATGATGCCGCTTCAGCAACCATTTTGGAACGTTACAAAAAATACAATGGAATGCAAGGCAATTCTCCGACTACAGAAATGTCAGATACTGCAAATGCAGATGCATATTCTACACAAGGAACCAATGTTCCAGATATAGAAGATATCAATCAAGATAATAATTTATCGGAGTCTGAAAGTTATTTCCAGTACAAAGTAAGTATGCGCCCAAATGATATGCAAGTTGGTAAAAATTACATTACCAACGTTCAAACGTATCAAAATGGAAATAAAACGGAGAAATGGTATCAATTTAAAGTTCCATTAAGTGAATATAATTTGAAGGTAAATGGAATCCAAGATTTTAGATCGATTCGATTTATGCGTATGTTTTTAAAAGACTTTGATGAAGAAGTCATTTTACGCTTTGCTCGTTTAGAATTAGTTAGAGGTGAATGGAGAAGGTTTAGAGAAGACTTAACACAACCAGGCGAAAGTGTCCAAGGCGATCCTAACTTGACTCAATTCAATATTGCAGCTGTTAATGTGGAAGAAAACGATCAACGATCACCCATTAAATATGAAATTCCACCAGGTATTATTCGTGAAGTAGATCCATCACAAACGTACCAACGCCAATTGAATGAGCAAGCATTAGTTTTAGATATTTGTAATTTACAAGATGGAGACGCTCGTGCAGCATACAAAAATGTTCAGTTTGATGTGAGAACGTACAAAAAATTAAAAATGTTTGTACACGCTGAGGAAGTTCAACCATCTATTCCATTAAAAGATAAAGATTTAACATTATTTGTTCGAATGGGGACAGATTTCAAAGACAATTATTACGAATATGAATTACCTCTGAATAAAACAGAATGGGGCGCTACTACTGCAGAAGATATCTGGCCAGAAGCTAATAACGTAGAAATTGTTTTTGATAATTTATTGAATTTAAAAAAGAAAAGAAATGAATTAATTGAAGCTGGAAATAGTGCGGTTTCATATGTTGTTGAATACGCGGCACCAGATCCTGAAAATGGAAGCCGCAAATTAAAAGTGAAAGGGAGTCCAAATTTACAAGGACTGAAAACAATCATGATTGGAGTACGCAACCCAAGTAAAAATTCAAATACTACTTGGCCTGATGATGGGCAAGCTGATTGTGCCATCGTATGGGTAAATGAATTACGTTTAACAGATTTTATATCAGAAGGAGGATCTGCTGCAACAGGACAAATGCAGGTTCAATTGGCGGATTTTGCAAATGTAAATATGTCAGGAAATTATTCAGGAATAAACTGGGGAAGTGTAGAAAGTAGAGTGCAAGATCGTCAACGAAACCAAAAAATCGGTTTTGATATGAATGCTAGCATGCAATTAGGTCAGTTTTTTGGAAAAAAAGCAAGTGTATCCTTACCATTTTTCTATGCGTATTCTCTAGGTATTATTAATCCTGAATATGATCCATTTAATCCAGATGTTAAATTAGCAGATTATGATGGTTCTACGTATTCTAATCGTGCAAAAGCAGGGCAAGATTTTACAGAACGTACTTCCTATAATTTCTCCAATGTGCGTAAAGAACTTAAAGCAGGTGCAACTCCTTATTTTTGGCGAATTTCTAATTTCTCAACAACGTATTCGTATGCTGAAACGATGCACCGTGATTTTAATACTAATTACGACCGCACAAAGACTTGGAATAATACATTAAACTATAATTATTCATTTACAGCAAAACCTTTAGAGCCATTTAAAAAATTAAAATTTGTACAAAAAAATAAATGGTTGGCATTTATTAAAGATTTTAATTTATTCCTAACACCTAAAAACATTTCATTTACAAACGATGTAATTCGTTCTTATAATGAGCGACAAGTTAGAAATAACTTAGTTCCTGATTTTGAATTTAATCCTGTTTATGTTAAACGATTTAATTGGAATCGAGTATATAATATTGGGTATGATTTAACAAAAAATTTAAAAGCAACATTCAGCGCAACAAATCGTTCCATCTTTGAAGAAGGAGATGGAAGGGTCGATAAAGAGGCTGATCCGCTTTTGTATCAAGCATTCTTAGATACCATTCGTAACCAATCGATGACACTTGGTAAAACAATGGATTACACACATAGTTACAACTTAAGTTATAATTTACCATTTGATAAATTCCCGATTACCAATTGGATGACAGGAAACATTAAGTATGGTGGTACGTATAACTGGCAACGCGCTCCACTTGGTCAAAATAATTTTGGGAACACCATCCAAAACAACCGTACAGTTGGATTTACTGGCCAAATGAATTTCATGACGATCTACAATAAAGTTCCTTTATTAAAGAAAGTATTAGCAAGTAGCAATAAACCACAAAGAGCAAAAGCCGATTCTAAAGAAGTTGGTGGTAGAAATACAAGTGGTGAAAATGATAAAAACAAACCAAAAGCTAAAGTATTCAACTTAAAACCACCGAAGCCGATTGCTCAAATGACGGAAGATGAAAAGGTGAAATGGGAGAAGTATTACGCTAAAATGGAACGTCGTTTTGAACGTAAAAAACGCCGCGAAGAACGCAAGGCTGCGAGAGAAAAGAAAAATGTAAATCCAGTTGTTGGCTTTTTAGCACGAGGTGTAATGACCATTCGAAACGTATCGGGTACCTACACATTAAATGATGGTACACTTTTACCGGGTTATAATCAAGAATCAAGTATTTTAGGAATGAATAGCAGTATGGATGGCGGTTTAACTGGTTTCATCTTTGGGCAACAACGTTATGATATTTTTGGAAATGAAACTAGTTACAATATTGCATCATCTGCTGCAAATAGAGGTTGGTTAGTTAAAAATGAAAATTTGAATAAACAGTATACAATGACACATACTGATAATTTAAATTTACGTGCTACATTAGAACCATTGAAAGATGTAACAATTGAATTAACAGTAACACGTTCATTTGGAAATAATTCAAGTGAGTTTTACCGATGGAATGAAACAGAACAGCGTTATGAAGGCCAAAGTAAAGTAGAAGTAGGAACGTTAACTTATACCAACGTTTCAATAAATTCAGCATTTGATTTGATAGGTGCAGACTATTCAACCAATTCATTTAATCGTTTATTGGCTAATAGAGCAATCGTTTCTCAATTATTAGGAGCTAAAAACACGAATTCTTCTATTTTAAGTTCTGGTTATTATTCCGGATATAGTGGCTCTCAGCAAGAAGTTGTTGTCGGAGCATTTTTAACAGCTTATTCGAATCGATCCATTTCTAGTAGTAATATCAACCCTATAAAAAATATTCCACTGCCAAATTGGAATGTGAATTACAGTGGATTAACAAAATATCCTTTTGCTAAAAAATTATTGAAAAACTTTGTGGTGCGTCACGCTTATTCATCAACTGTCAGTATAGGTGGTTTACAAACTAATTTAAATGCCAAATTTGATGAAAATGGGAATGCTTCGGAATTAGACATCAATAATAATTTTATTGCAGGTCGCCAAATTCAAAATGTAACATTGTCAGAACGTTTTTCGCCATTAATTGGAATTGATGCTACGTGGAACATTAAAGGGAATGGCTTCATTACTAAATTTGAATATAAAAAAGACCGAAGTTCAACTTTATCGTTAAACAACAACCAAGTTACTGAAGTGAATGGAACGGAATTAGTATTTGGAACAGGGTACAAATTTGCAAAAGTGAAATTACCATTCAAAAACATTCCTCCAAGTGCAGTTAATGTTCGATTCGATTTAACGATTAGGGATAATATTACAGTTATTAGAAAAATTGTAGAGAATACAAATCAGGCAACAGCTGGACAAAATGTAATCTCAATCAAAGCGTCAGCTGATTATAACATGTCGGCTAATTTAGTGGTTCAATTATATTACGATCAAGTTATTAATACGCCAAAAATAGCAACGTCATTCCCAACTGGTAATATGAGTTGTGGTTTGAGAATTCGTTTCAACTTGGCTGGAGTTCAATAAGCGATGATTCGAATTGCTAAACCTGGAGATGAAATAGCTATCATGGATTTAATTCATGCATTGGCTCACTATGAAAAAGCACCTCAAGAAGTTATAAATACCGCTCATGATTTAGCTAAGCATTTATTTGTAGAGAAAATCTGTAGTGCTTTTGTTGCAGAAATCGAGTCTGAAATTGTAGGATTTGCCCTTTATTACACCAATTATTCTACTTGGAAAGGGAAATGCTTGTACTTAGAAGATTTATTTGTGTTGGAGTCATTTCGTCAACATAAAATTGGCAGTCAATTATTTGATGCGGTTGTTGCAGAAGCTCAAAAAAGAGGCGTGAAACGCATGGATTGGCAAGTATTAGAATGGAATGAGCCAGCAATACACTTTTACAAATCAAAAGCGGCAACGTTAGATCCTGAATGGATCAATGGCAGATTGTTTTTTTGAAAACAAATCGTCTTTAATTTTGTTATATTAATAAATTCAAAATGAAGACAATCATGCTTGCAGGTGGAACCGGTTTAATCGGTCAAGCACTTGAAAAAAAGTTACTAGAAATTGGATATTCTGTTCGTATATTAACGCGAAATCCTTCTGCAAAGAATCATTGTTTTTGGAATCCATCTTCTGTTGAAATCGATGAATCTTCTCTATCTGATGTGAATGTATTAATTAATTTATCAGGTGCAGGTATTGCAGAAAAGCGTTGGTCTAAAAAGCGAAAAGAAGAATTAGTATCATCAAGAATTGGCACAAATGAATTTTTAGCATCAAAAATTTCCAAAATGCCACAGTTGGAACAATTTATTTCTTCCTCAGGAATCAACTGCTATCCTTTAGAAAATTCTTCAAAAATTTACACAGAAGAGGATGATTTTGGAAGTGACTATTTATCTCAATTAGTAAAAAAATGGGAAGAAAGTGCTGACTTATTTCTTTCAAAATGTCCTGTTGCTAAAATCCGAACAGCAGTAGTACTTTCTCCTAATGGTGGCGCACTTTCAAAAATGTTACCAGCAATCAATATGGGAATTGGTTCCCCACTGGGTTCTGGTAATCAAGCAATGGCTTGGATTCATATAGACGATTTGGTAGATTTTTTTGTTTTTGCCATTGAAAATCATTTGACAGGTGCATTCAATGCTGTAACTGCATGTACAAGTAATAAAAATTTCATGCAAGCGTTAGCAAAACAATACAAGAAACCTTTTTGGTTTCCGAATGTTCCATCTTTTATTTTAAAATTGATTTTTGGAGAAATGTCTACCGTTTTGCTCGATGGTGTATTTGTTTCTAATCAAAAAATGATTGATTTAGGTTTTAAATTTAAAAGGAATCAACTCGAAAGTGCATTAAATTAAACTTAAGAGCCAACTTTTTAATCTTAACAAACGTCATAGTAAAAAACTAAACTATGCGTAAACATTTTATTTATTCCGTTTTATTCGTTTTATTCAATTTAACAGCTTTTGGTCAAGGGTTTGTATTATCTGGATTAACACCTGCAAATAATTCAACTTTTTTTGCTTGTGATTCATTAGTAACCATGAGTTTTTCAGCTCAAACACCAAGTACAGGTATTAATAATTCTGATATAAAGTATTTGCTTTCAGGAACGTACAATAGTTCAACTTTTCCTGGATTTCAATTTTACACGATGATCAATTGGGGTGACGGAACGACAACTACTCATTATGGTGGAACTGGGACAGCAGGAACAAACATTACAATGACACCTCCTGTTAGTCATATTTATACAACCAATGGTTTATACTCTATTACAACCGTTGCAATCAATTCATCAAATCAAAGTGCTGTTTCTGACACAATTCAATATGGGGTTGGGTTTTGTCAACAAACAATGGTCACTCAAGTTGGGGTTGATTGTGATAGCAATGGAGTAAATGATACAATTATAAATTCTGGGATACCACTTATTGTTTCCAATGCTTTCAATTCATACAATGTCAATTTAGTAAACGGAATTGTCAATTTAGGCGGTATTCCATTAGGGCAATATAATATTACTATTGCACCATCTTGGTTAAATGCGAACAATTATTATATCGGAGCTATGACACCTTCAATTATTACTGTATCAGGGGCATCTCCAATAATAACATCTTACTTTCAATTACATTGTTTGGTTAGTCAAATCGTTCTTTGTGCAAATGGACAAGTATTCTGTGATGCAAATGGAAACGGAGTATTTAATTCAGGTGAAATACCATTAGCGAATGCGCCGATAACACTCACAAATAATGGAGTTACTCA
>JAGNZC010000019.1 GCA_017984635.1 Crocinitomicaceae bacterium | reverse complement strand
CGAATCAAATACGAACCAGGTGACCAAGTTGGTAATTTTAAAAGCAAGGTTGATTCTTTGAAATTTTTAAGCGTTAAAGCAACGTTAAAAAGATGATTTTGAGGTTTTTTCATACTCAAATCATATGCTATTTCTTGAGAAATTATCGTGTTTACACTTAAAATTAAAGCAATAAACAAAAGTATTTTTTTCATATTCAAATTATTTGAATCAAAAATAAAGAACAATGTGATGATAGCAAGTCGAAAGTAAGGTAACTTTTAACGATTTACCAACAATTCAAATTTTCATTTTAAAAATTTCATTCCAAAAAATGGAAAATATAAGCTTCACATAGAACCGTAACTAACTCATTAATAATTAATTAAATTATTCGGCATGTTTTTAGTTATCAAATAATTAGGAAAAAGTATTTTAAAACAACTATCTGTTTGAAAAAGAAATTTTCGTTGCTTTATTTAGGTAAAAAAAAGAGGAACGTTTGTTCCTCTTTTTTATTTCATTATAGTTCGCTTTTGATCGGTTTTCGAAAAACAATTTTTCCATCAAAAATATCCAGTACAACAGGTTGCGTTTTGTCGATTGTCCCACTTAACATTGCTTTCGACAATTCATTGAGTACATTTTTTTGAATGACTCTTTTGACTGGTCGGGCTCCAAAAAACGGATCATAACCTACTTCTGCTAACCAATTAAATGCTTCAGGACTCACAACTAAATCCATTTCATATTCTTTCAATTTTTTTGACAATTGATCCAATTGAATTTGAACAATTTCCTTTACATTCTCTTTCGTTAATGGTAAGAATAAAAGCGTTTCATCAATTCTATTTAAAAATTCGGGACGTATTGTTTGCTTCAATAATTCTAACACATTCAATTTTGCTTTTTCTCTAGCTTTTTCAAAAGTAGCGGGTGTCACATTTTCAAATGCTTCATGAATCATTGTAGAACCTAGATTAGAAGTCATAATGATTAAGGTATTTTTAAAATTCACCAAACGCCCTTTGTTATCTGTTAACCGTCCATCATCTAAAACTTGCAACAAAATATTGAATACATCTGGATGTGCTTTTTCAATTTCATCCAATAAAACAATGGAATAAGGCTTTCTTCGAACCGCTTCTGTCAATTGACCTCCTTCATCGTAACCAACATATCCCGGAGGCGCTCCTACCAATCTCGAAACACTGTGTTTTTCTTGGTATTCACTCATATCAATTCGCGTCATTGCATTTTCATCGTTGAACAAATAATCCGCTAAAGCTTTCGCTAATTCGGTTTTACCAACACCAGTCGTTCCTAAAAAGATAAAAGATCCAATCGGTTTACGCGGATCTTGTAATCCAGCTCTTGAACGACGAATGGCATCTGAAAGTGCTTCAATTGGTTCGTCTTGACCAACAACACGTTTTTTCAATTCATCTTCTAAACGCAATAATTTCACTACTTCACTTTCAATCATTTTGGTAACTGGAATTCCTGTCCATTTTGAAACTACTTCAGCAATTTCATCGACATCCACTTCTTCTTTGATCATTTTAGAAGTAGCTTGCAATTCCGTCAATGCTTTCTTACTATCTTCTAATTTTTGTGTTGCATCTTTTAACAATCCATATCTGATTTCAGCTACTTTTCCATAATCGCCATTACGTTCTGCTTGATCTGCTTCAAATTTTAACTGTTCAATTTCTTCTTTTGTTTTTTGTACAGCGTCCACCACACTTTTCTCCGCTTGCCATTTTGCATTAAACGTATCTTTTGATTCATTCAAATTAGCTAATTCACGTTCAATTTGATCTAATTTCTTGGTATCATTTTCACGTTTAATTGCTTCCTTTTCAATTTGAAGTTGCATAATTTTACGCTCTATCTCATCTAGTTCTTCTGGTTTAGAATTGATTTCCATGCGTAATTTAGAAGCTGCTTCATCAATTAGATCTATTGCTTTATCTGGCAACTGACGATCTGTTATGTAACGCTGTGATAATTCAACAGCCGCAATAATCGCTGCATCTTTAATCAACACTTTATGATGATTTTCGTATTTCTCTTTGATTCCTCTCAAAATAGAAATCGCATCTTCCGTAGTAGGTTCATCAACTAAAACCGTTTGAAAACGTCGAACCAATGCCTTGTCTTTTTCAAAATACTTTTGGTATTCATTCAAGGTAGTTGCACCCACAGCTCTTAATTCACCTCTTGCCAACGCTGGTTTCAAAATATTAGCGGCATCCATTGCGCCATCGCCTCCTCCACCTGCACCAACTAAGGTATGAATTTCATCAATGAATAAAATTATCTCACCATCTGCATCGATTACTTCTTTAATTACTGCTTTCAATCGCTCTTCAAATTCACCTTTGTATTTTGCACCAGCAATTAAAGCTCCCATATCTAAAGAATACACTTGTTTGGACTTTAAATTATCTGGCACATCTCCATCGATAATTCGATGTGCTAAGCCTTCTGCAATGGCTGTTTTACCAACACCCGGTTCTCCAATTAAAATCGGATTATTTTTTGTTCTTCTCGTTAATATTTGTAGTACTCTTCGAATTTCATCATCACGTCCGATTACAGGATCTAATTTCCCTGCACGCGCTAATTCATTTAAGTTTTTTGCGTATTTCTCTAACGATTGATACGTATTTTCTTGATTTTCAGAAGTTACGTTTTGACCTTTTCTTAAATCCATAATTGCTTCTTTTAAATTCTTTTTGGTAATTCCACTATCTTTTAACACCTGACTGATGGTGTCTTTTTTCTCTAACATTGCATACAACAAGAGTTCTACCGAAATAAATGAATCGTTAAATTCGCTCATTAAAAGTTGAGCATCTTGTAAAACTTGATTTGTTGCATTACTCAAATACAATTGTCCTCCTTCAACTTTTGGATACGAATTAAAAAGTTGATTCATCACTTTTTCAAGTACCGTTTTTGAAATAGCTAATTTTGACAATAAAAAGGGGATAACCGTTTGATCTGTATCCAACATAGCCTTTAATAAGTGACCGTTTTCAATCACTTTATGACCGTTTTCACTAGCTAACTCATTCGCTTTTTGTAAAATTTCTTGCGACTTAATTGTAAATTTATTGCTTTCCATTTTTACACTAAATTGGTTTATAAATAAGCGTCAAAAGAAAGACCAAACTGAAAAGAGATCGAAAGCGTGACAATATGTCAAATCAAGCATTAAAAAACTGACAATGTGTCAATTACATAAAAATATTAACGAATGAAACTTTTATTTGAGTATTTCGTATGAATGAACGAGAACTATAAAATGAGATTTTTTAAATCCATTAAAAGATAACCGAAAGGAAAAAGTAACCCTTTACAGGTTCTACGGAAATGTAAAGGTTGTTTGTTGTTGTTTGTTTGAAAAGCCTAATTGCAAAATTAGGCTTTTCTGTTTTAATTGAATTTATAAGTTGCACTCAGTGTAATGGAATTTCTTGTTGCATCCATTTCTGTAACACCTCTTGAAAAAGAAAAATAATTATAATTACTATACTGTCTTTTAAATGCAATATCAAAATTGTAATTACCGCGTTTGTAGCCAACACCACCTGATAAAAGTTGATCCGGATTTAATTCAGAACCTGTTTTAAATGCATTGCCATAATAACCGTATCCTGCTCTAACATAAAAAGAAGTTAAAACAACTATCTCACCACCAATTCTAAGATTAATTGCGCGTTGAAATAATTTTTCTGCAGCATCATTTTCATATTTATAATCGTAACTTGGATAACTTTCATCAGATGTTGCAGTTAAATAGGCATTCTGATAGTTCAAATATTCTACATCTACATTTAAACTACCACGCATTCCAAACACAAAACCTAGTGAACCAATTATTTTTGTCGGATTTCTGATCCCATATTTATTAACTCCTGATGGGATTTTTGAAGGTAAAACACTAGATGAATAGGTTTCAAAATAAGAAATCATGTCAGCTGAATACTCATCTTTTAAATCTGTAAAAGTTGGTGTATGCACTGCTAATCCCAATCGAATGGAGGGCGTAATTAAATAAATTGCTCCGATTTTTAAATTCAACCCTGTTCCTGTTGTTTTTAAAGAGTAATTATAATCAAATCCTCTAAAATCGGTACCTGTATAATCAGTTAATCGTTCACTGTGTTGTATTTCCTCTTCGTAATTAAACGTTCGAACACCTATATTTGCTCCGATGTATAACCGATTAACATAATTAGCACTCACAGATAAGAAAAACTCATTTACACCACCTGTTGCGTTTACATTTCGATCGTGAATGACATCACCACTGTTCAATTTTGATTGATAAAATGGACCACTTGAATTGTAAGTCAAAGCACCAGTTTGGTATGCTAAATCAGTAGAAAAAGGAAAATAAGTGCTTAATTCATCCGAGTAATATCCATAAGCCTGATCCACATAATCGTCTAGCAATGAATAATATTGTTGACCTGAATACTTAAATGAATTGCGGTAACTTTCTATTCTATTGTACCCTAAACCTACTTGAAGAAATTGAAACCCATTATTATCATCAGATACATCTTGTGTTATAACAATTGCAGCATTACCCAAGCCACCAAAACCTTCACTTCGATTAGAAGAATTAGCATTAAAAATTGAAGTGTTATTGACCACGCCACCAAAAACAGAACCTCCAATTTGAGAGCTAGAATAGCGTCCATAGCCAGCAGGATTAATTTGTGCAGAACTTAAATCAGCACCTAATGCGCCAAACGAACCTCCCATCGCTTCAAATCGTGCAGAACCTTGGTACGTAGTTTTTGAATAACGGTATAAATCAATTTCATTTTGAGCATTCACAATGAAAAGAAATAATAAGAAAAAAGGTGTTAATAGAATTTTCATACTTTTAATTTCTTCTTGGCCCTACATTACCGTTTGATCTAGATGGATTAGCATTTTGATTATTTCCATTTGATCTAGTTGGATTAGCATTTTGATTCCCACTAGATGAACGTCCTGGAGAAGTACTATTATTCTGTCGATTACCTGAATTACCATTTCGTTCCAATGAATGTTGTTCACGTGAATTATAAGTTCCAACATTGTATACTCTTCCATCAGTTCTTGAAGAAGTAGCTGTTCGATTTGTTGTTTTGTCAACAGGTGTTAATATATCCCGTTTAGATTGTGTTCGATCTTGCTTTTCAGTTCTTGAAAAAGTGGGATTTGATTCTACATTACTAAATGTATTTACTCGATTGCTATGTGCGTTTTTCAACATCATTTTATTTCCAATACTTGATGAATTAGAAATTCCTGACATGGTTCCTCTAGGACCAACAATTACATGATTGACATTATTATTGACAACATTAATTCCTGACGTTCCACCAGAATTAAAAGAACCTCCATAAAAACCAGAAACCAGAGTGGAATAATTATGGTCGTAATAATTCACATTTGAACCATAGAAACCATAAGCAGATCCATAAGTAGCATTCACCAAACCTAAATTATTAATGGCGAAATACGTTGAATATCCAAACTGATTTCTATAAAATGGATCCAAAAGAAAACCAAATGAACTTCTATAATAACGATTCAAAAAATAGTAATTATTCCACTGACTCCAAGAAGGATTCATATCAAAACGTTCTCTTGTAGTATAATAAGAATTGACACGTTCATTTTTATGTGTGCGGTCTTTAAAAGTTGCATAAGATGTTTCATCTGTTAGTGTTTCACCAATTTGAACATTGGCATCTTTCATACTATAAACATCGTCATCAATTAATTGAGTAGTGTAACAGGAAGATAAACTTACTACAACTCCAATAAGATAGGTGATTTTTTTATACTGTTTCATGGCTTCTATTATTTAATTATTTAATAAAGCTAACCAATATTTTATAACTTTGCAATTCAAGACGAAATTTTAACATATCAATGGCACAAAAATACACAACTCGCGAAGAAGATTATTCAAAATGGTACAATGAATTAGTTTACAGAGCTGATTTAGCAGAACATTCTGATGTTAGAGGTTGTATGATCATCAAACCTTATGGTTATGCAATTTGGGAAAAGATGAAAGATATCTTGGATCAAAAATTCAAAGAAACTGGTCACTCAAATGCCTATTTCCCTTTGTTTATCCCAAAATCTTATTTGAGTAAAGAAGCAAGTCACGTAGAAGGATTTGCAAAAGAATGTGCTGTTGTAACGCATTATCGTCTGAAAAACGCAGAAGATGGTAGCGGAATTATCGTTGATCCAGACGCGAAGTTAGAAGAAGAGTTAATTGTACGTCCTACATCAGAAACCATTATTTGGAATTCTTATAAAAATTGGATTCAATCCTACAGAGATTTACCAATTTTAATCAACCAATGGGCAAATGTTGTACGTTGGGAAATGCGAACGCGTTTATTTTTACGCACTGCCGAATTCTTATGGCAAGAAGGTCACACAGCACATGCATCTAAAGCAGAAGCAATCACAGAAGCAGAGTTAATGTTGGATGTGTACGAAGATTTTGCTGAAAACTATATGTCAATGCCTGTAATTAAAGGACGTAAAACAGAAAGCGAACGTTTTGCAGGAGCAGAAGACACTTATTGTATTGAATCAATGATGCAAGATGGAAAAGCACTACAAGCAGGAACATCTCACTTTTTAGGACAAAATTTCGCCAAAGCATTTGATGTGAAGTTTGCTGACAAAGAAGGTAAATTAGAACATGTTTGGGCAACTTCTTGGGGTGTTTCAACTCGATTAATGGGAGCATTAATTATGACACATTCCGATGACGAAGGCTTGGTTTTACCTCCAGCTCTAGCTCCTATTCAAGTTGTTGCGATTCCAATTCACCGAACAGAAGAAGATTTAACAGCAATTAACGAGAAATTTGAAGCATTACGTTTAGAGTTGAAAGCAAAAGGTATTTCATTCAAATACGATAACGACGAAAACAGACGTCCAGGATGGAAATTTGCAGAATACGAATCTAAAGGTGTTCCCGTTCGTTTAACAATGGGTCCACGTGATTTAGAAAACGGTAAAGTAGAACTTGCTCGAAGAGACACGAAAGAAAAAGAAATTGTTGATTTCGCAAACATTGCTGAAGTAATCGAACAATTATTAAAAGACATACAAGTTAATTTATTAGAACGAGCGAAGAAATTCAGAAGTGAAAACATGCACTCTGTAGACACGTATGAAGCGTTTAAAAAAGAAATTGACAAAGGTGGTTTTTTCTTAGCTCACTGGGACGGTACAAAAGAAACAGAAGCTAAAATCAAAGAAGAAACACAAGCTACCATTCGTTGCATCGCATTAGACCAACCAGAGGAAGCCGGATTCTGTATGGTAACTGGAAAACCTTCTTCGAAACGTGTTATTTTCGCTAAAGCATATTAAGAAAAGAATCCATGAAGAACGACAATCATAAAATCATTTTAGACTTGCTTTTAAACAAAGCAGCCTTGAAACAAAACATTGCAGATGATTGCAACGTTCTTTTCAGTTCATTGAAGGAAGCGATAAAAGCTGAATTGACTTTATTACAATCCAAAATCAAGGACGAACGCATTCGACTGAGTTACAAAGAAAAAGGAGATTACGAAATGCATGTTTTCATTGGAAGCGATGTATTGGTATTTCACCAGCACAACAATGTATTTCGATTACCCGATGATAATGCATTATGGGGAACGAATTACCTCCGATCAGATGACAAACGAGGTTATTTTGGATTGATTTATATTTATAACTTTTTAGCAGAATCCTTCATTCAAAACCGTTACGAAGATTCAGGTTATTTAATTGGTCGAATGTTTATTAACCATGAACGTCATTTCATGATGGAAGGAAAAGGGCAATTGGGTTACTTGTTTAGAGACATTGAAAACACGCAAATCAACGACCCAATCATTGCATTAATTGTTCAAGCTGCATTTGCTCATGCCATTGAATTCGACCTACTTACCCCTCCTTATGAATACGTTCAGGAGTTATCTGTTGGACAAATTCAAGCAATCAGTAATAATTTACAATTAAAAACTGGAAAGCGTTTAGGATTTAAAATGAAAACAGACCAAAGTGATTTTTTTTAAAAAAAATACAGAAGTCGTTTGCTAATATAGAATTTCTAAGTATATTTGCACTCCCAAATTGAGGGAGAATTTGAAATACGGCCCATTCGTCTAGTGGTTAGGACGCCAGGTTTTCATCCTGGAAACAGGAGTTCGATTCTCCTATGGGCTGCCAAATGCATAATTTGGCCCATTCGTCTAGTGGTTAGGACGCCAGGTTTTCATCCTGGAAACAGGAGTTCGATTCTCCTATGGGCTGCAGAGTAAAATAAAAACTTAAAAAAAGAGAAAAAATGGCGAATCACAAGTCAGCACAAAAAAGAATTAGAACAAATGATTCTAAAAGATTGCGTAATAAATACCAACATAAAACTACACGTAATGCAGTTCGTAATTTACGCGCAATGACAGATAAAACAGAGGCAGAAACATTATTAAAAAATGTTGTGTCTATGTTGGATAAATTAGCAAAAAGAAATGTTATCCACAAAAACAAAGCAGCTAACTTAAAATCTGGTTTACAAGTTAAGATTAACAAGTTGTAATTAGATATTATAAAGATAATTAGGGGGCATTAGCCCCTTTTTTTATACCTTTATTTTTTTTTTAGTATGCGCTATTATATATTCGTTTTATTTCTATGTGTTTTTTCAATGGCGAAAGCACAATTGAATGGTTCTTTGATAGATACCTTAAAATCAGGATATAGTATTAGCCAACAACTCGATTCAACCGATTTATTATTACCCATTCAATCTTCAACGTTACCTGGCGGAGGATTGAATGCCTCTTCAAGTATTTTTAGCGCACAAATAGTTATCCAATCCAAAGGAGGTCAGCGCTTTTATGCTTTTAGCCCATGGAAAAAAATGCGTTTCTCTGCTCTGCCTCATTTGGGCTTTTCTTATTCATTTGGAAACAAAGGAACGCAGCATTTACTAGCAGAATATCAACATGTACTTTCTACTAAAAGTTTATTGAATATCGATTACAACCGTTACAGTTCAACCGGATTTATGCGGAATAGTGAATTTACGCACAATGATCTACAAATTCAATACAACTTCAAAGGAAAGCGGTATCAATCTGATTTAAAAATTGGTTATCAGAATTCAAACGTTCAACAAAGTGGAGGAATCACTAATGATACTTTACTTCAAACGTTAGACTTAATCTATGTTCCAGTAAACAAAACAAACGCAATTACAAAAACGCAATTGGGAAGAATCAATTGGAATAACTATTTAGACTTCAATAAAGATTCACTTCAATCGAAAGGAATTTTTACACAGCATAAATTGAGCGCGAAAAATTACTCCTACAGTGAAACTGATACACTTTCTTACATTTATACACTCATTAACTTTGACAGTTTACAAACCAATGATAATCACCAATTAACCCAATTTGAAAATGGATTTGGAGTTTATTCTTCCAATTCATTTCATGAATTAAAAATTGGATTAAACACCAATTATTGGCAATTTAAAAACCTTACATCACTCAATGATACTTTAGAAATATCCACTTTTTTCAATTTTAAACGCGAACGAAAAACCAGTTTTATCAACAACCAATTTGAATTCAATATCGTTGGTGCAAAAAATGAATTCCATAATTACTTTTCAGCTATCAAACAATTGAATCACATCCAATTAAATGGTGCTATTTCTTTAGAATCTAAACTTCCAGCAATTTACCAACGTTTAGCAATTGGAAATAATTACACTAATTTAAATGGACAATACAACAAACAATTTAATTTCTTTTCTGATTTAAACGCAAGTTATTCAACTAAGCTATTAACGATTAAGGCAGGCCATCGTTTCTCCATTTCCAATAATAATTATTTTTTCAAAGAAACAAAGTGGGAACAAGATACGGTCAATAATTTCGTGCTACAACAACTTTATTTGAACCTTGATTTTAAGTATAAATTTATAACAATTCAACCAAAATATACTTTTTCAATTGTTGATCAATCGACAGATTTTATTCCTTTACACCAATTTCAAGGAAGAATCTTTATCAAAGGCGGAATCTTTAAAGCCAAAAAATTAAAAGGTTATTTAGGAGCAGATTTCTCGTACAACTCATCGTTTCGACAAGTTTATTTCAACGCTTTGACAAGTAGTTTTAATTTTACTGCTTCTACACTTCAACTTCAGGAACAATTCAATCTTCATGCATTTGGAGGCATCCAAATAGAAGAATTCAAGTTTTTTGTCCGAGTTGAAAACATCGGGAGATCTTGGAATGAAATAAGTTCTTCACCAGTATCTGCGTTTCCAATCGCATCTATGCAGTTTAGAGTTGGAATTACCTGGGATTTCTTTAATTAGATTTTTTAAGATATACGGATTTAAAGACTTTAAGACACAATCGTGATTCTGTTGAAATCTAAAAAAAGACTATAAGATATAATGATTGAAAGACTTAATGACTAGTTCGTGGTTCTGTAAAATCTATACTCAAAACTTTCAACTCAAAACCCAACACTTTTATTGATAAAATGATATTAAGATTTAAAGACTTAATGACTAGATCGTGGTTCTGTAAAATCTATACTCAAAACTTTCAACTCAAAACCCAAAACCTTTAAAGATAAAAGGATATTAAGATTGAAAGACTAAATGACTAGATCGTGGTTCTGTAAAATTTATACTCAAAACTTTCAACTCAAAACCCAACACTTTTAAATATAAAAACCTCTATAAACGTCGAAAGGAGCAAAACGGGTGTTTCACTCCTTTCAAACCTAACCTAACCTACCTTTTACAACTAAACCGTTACAAATATAATTTAATTAATTTCATATTTCAATTAATTAGCAAAAAATAACTTTATTTTTTCAAATATGTTATTCACATTTCATTATTCATTCTTTTTTCAGTCTAAACCCCTATTAAACTATTGATTTTCTATCTTTGAAAAAAGTAAATTAATATGGGCTTATTAGAAAATAAAATTGTGTTAATCACAGGAGCGTCGAGAGGAATTGGTAAATCAATTGCTGAAGAATGTGTAAAACAAGGCGCGAAAGTTGCATTTACTTATTTATCTTCGGATGAAAAAGCACGTGCTTTAGAATTAGAATTGACAAGTAATGGTGGTGTTGCTAAAGGATTTAAAAGCGATGCATCAAAATACGATGAAGCACAAAAATTAGTAGATGATGTGGTTGAAGCATTTGGTACAGTTGATGTGTTAGTGAACAATGCCGGAATCACAAGAGATACTTTATTAATGCGTATGTCCGAAGAACAATGGGACGAAGTCATGAATACCAACTTAAAATCTGCCTTTAACTTAACAAAAGCTGTTTTGAAACCAATGTTAAAAGCAAAAAGTGGTTCTATCATTAATATGTCATCTGTTGTTGGTGTGAGCGGTAACGCTGGTCAATCTAACTATGCAGCATCGAAAGCTGGTTTAATTGGATTTTCAAAATCAATTGCACAAGAATTAGGTTCAAGAAACATTCGTTGTAACGCAATCGCACCAGGCTTCATTGAAACTGAAATGACGGAAGTATTGGATCCAAAAGTAGTAGAACAATGGAGAAGCACCATCCCATTAAAACGTGGTGGAACGCCTCAAGATGTTGCCAATGCAACTGTTTTCTTAGGTTCAGATATGTCAACTTATATTACAGGTCAAACCATTCACGTTTGTGGTGGAATGACAATGTAAATCCAACATATAAACGCTTTAAAGCCATTCTTTTGAATGGCTTTTTTTATTTATTTAAAATCCGTTTAAAATTACCATTCTTCTACTTTTTGTCATTAATTTGGGTTAAATTTGTCTAACAAAATCAAGTGAAATGCATATTCGTCCTAGAAGAAATAGAAAATCTATTGCAATCCGTGCAATGGTGGAAGAAACAAAGATTGGAACGGAACACTTAATCTATCCAATCTTCTTAAAAGATGGTCAAAATTGTAAAGAAGAAATTGCTTCTCTACCAAACAATTTTCGTTGGTCGATTGACACCTTGATTCCTGAAGTTGAAAAATGCATGGAGTTGGGAATTATGACGTATGATTTGTTTCCAGCTGTTGACGAATCTTTAAAAGACAAAACGGCTTCCTATTCATACGCGGATGACAACTTTTATTTAAAAGCCATTCGCACATTGAAAGAGACATTTCCTGAGATTGTTTTGATGAGCGATGTTGCGTTGGATCCATATTCTTCTGATGGTCACGACGGATTGGTTGAAAATGGAAAAATTCTCAACGATGCAACGCTTCCAATATTAAATAAAATGGCCTTGGCTCAAGCGCAAGCTGGAATTGATATCATCGGGCCTTCTGATATGATGGATGGACGCGTTGGAAGTATTAGAGAATACTTAGATCAACATCATTTCACCGATGTTTCAATTATGTCTTATTCTGTAAAATATGCTAGTGCCTTTTACGGTCCTTTCAGAGATGCATTGAACTCAGCACCGAAATCAGGAGATAAAAAAACGTATCAAATGAATCCAGCCAACAAACGCGAAGCATTATTGGAAGCTGAATTAGATTTTAACGAAGGTGCTGATATGTTGATGGTTAAACCTGCACTTTGCTATTTAGATGTGATTCATTTATTAAAAGAAAATTTTAACATTCCAATTACAGCATACAACGTAAGTGGTGAATGTGCCATGGTTTACGCTGCAGCTGAAAAAGGTTGGTTAAACTACGATTTAGCAATCAGTGAAATGTTGTTAAGTATGCGAAGAGCTGGAGCGGATGCGATTTTAACTTATTTCGCAAAAGACTTTGCACAATTACTTAAAAAATAAGAATGGACCAAAGCGATTTTTATCCTGAAAAACCAATTCTTGAAGTTACTCAAACGAAGCGAAAAAAAAGCCAGTTGATTGTTTCAATGGTATTGTTTTTCGCCCTATTCTTTGTGTTTTTTCAAGCCAACTTTTTATTTGTCACACAATTAATTTTTGTGTTATTCATTCATGAATTGGGACATTTATTGGTGATGAAATACTATCGCTACGAAAATGTTCGCATGCTTTTCATCCCCATGATGGGCGCATTTGTTTCAGGTAAAAAAGACAACTATTCTCAAAAAGAAAGTTTATTGGTCGTGGCTGCCGGACCTATTCCAGGTTTTTTAATTGGTATTTTGCTTCTTCTCATTGCAGCCAGCGTACATTCTGCGATTTTAGTTGATTTTGGTTTGCTCTTCCTTTTCTTGAATTACATCAACCTACTTCCACTCTATCCTTTGGATGGCGGTCAATTTGTTCAAATTATTGTGAAACGATTTAATGACTATTTTACATTTGTTTTTGAATTTATTTCTTCCCTACTTTTCATTGGAATTGGTTGGTACATTGACAGTTGGCTGATGATGCTTTTTGGATTTTACATGGGATTCAGGGTTCATTCCATTCAGTCACTTCTTGCGGTTCGTAAAGAATTAGACGAAGAAGGAATTGAATACAGAAGTAGTTATGCTGAATTAAGTAAAAAAAACTATGCAGGCATTCGAGCAAAACTATTGGAAAAATCTAAAACCTTGCGCAGTTACATGGATATGGTTGAAACGGAAGAAGGAAATCAACTCCTTGCAAAACAAGTGCAATCAATTCTGAAAAATGCAATAGATTACAATGCTTCATTGTTTCTTAAGTTGTTTTTAATCCTTACTTGGATTGCCATTTTACTGAGTCCAATACTTGTTTACCTATTTTTCAAAGAAGATTTAATTTCATCGTATGGCTGGTACATCAACACACTTTCAAGTAAGTGAAAAAGTAGCCTTTCTTTTTGAAAAAGGAGGAGGCATCATTCGTTCCATAAAAAATGAAACGTATTGGATCGAAGATGAAACAGGCTTTGAACGTCCTTTTTCTGCGAATGAAATTGTAAAAATTCATGGTACTGCTTACAATTTACCAGACAATGCAGCGCTTCAAATCAACGAAGACGATACGTTTTCTAAAGCAAGACATACAGTAGTGCAAGAAAAAACTGGCGCAAAAAAGCCAATGGATGTTTGGGAAATAGATTTACACATTGAATCTTTGTTGGAAAGCCATTTAGGAATGAGTAATGCAGCCATACTTTCAACTCAACTCAACGAATTTAAAAGTTTTTTCAAGCGTGCTAAATCCAATCACATTCGGAAAATTATTGCCATTCACGGTGTGGGAGAAGGTGTGTTAAAAGATGAAATTCGTTTATTTTTAACGAAAAAAGATGGCGTTGAATTTTACGATGCCGACTTTAGAGAATACGGAAAAGGCGCTACAGCCATTGAAATCAATTACAATTACGTGCAATGATTACAACAAAAAATAACAGTGAATTTTACCAAGAATTATTGTTAGACGCAACAAAAGCGTATGCTACTCACAAAAAAAAGTACCAATTCATTGGAAGTCTGCGCTTGTTAGTATTCTCAACAATTGCATTATCCTTGTTTTTCTTTTGGGGAAATTCATTGCTGTATCTCCCGCTTTCGATTTTTATCCTTTTGTTTTTCTATTTCATTTCAGTTTCCTTACAAGTGAAATACAAACGGGATAAAAACAAAGAACTAATGCGGATCATTCAATCTGAAATCGCTGTGTTAAATGGCGATTGGAGCGCATTTAATGATGGTGAGATTTACAAGTCTTCCCAACACGCTTATTCGCTTGACATGGATTTGTTTGGAAAGAAAAGTGTGTTTCAATTAATCAATCGAACGAGAAGTAAAGCCGGAAGTGACTTACTAGCCGAACATTTGCTTTCCGGTTCATCCGAATTAGAATTAAACAAAATCGCCATTGAAGAACTTTCAACGTTCATTCCATGGTGCCAAGAATTCATGGCCGAAGCAATTGTTTTAAAGTCGGACGATGACGACAAACACTTACATGCGATCGATAAAGTAACGTGCAGCCTTTCGCTTACAGATCAGTTGTTGCGCTTTTTACATCCAGTTATTGCAATTGGCGGCACCATCTGCTATCAACTTGATTGGATACCAACTTCTGTTTATACACTCCTTACTTTCTTTCTTTTTGCTCTCATCGGTCGAAATTTTAAGAAAGCAAACGCAGTGATTGCACACGTAACAAGTTATTCCACAAAAATACAATTGGTACAACGCCAATTAAAGTTGGTGCAACACTTAACTTTTATACACCCGGAATTAGTGAAGTTCCAACAGCAATTAATTGCTGAAAATGGTTGTTTCGGAGCTTTAAACGATTTAAAAAAAGTGAGTAACGGCATGGAATTCAGAATGAATTTATTTGTTGGAACTATCTTAAATTTCTTTTTAGCGTGGGATTTACAATGCATTCACCGTTGGAACAACTGGCAATCTAAATGGAATGCTTCAATTCCAAGTTGGGAATCAAAACTTGCGCGCTTGGAAGTGTGGATTTCATTAGCTGTATATCATTACAATTTTCCAGCTACACATTTTGCTTCGATTCAAGAAGGTACTAAAAACATTGAACTACTCGAATTAGGGCATCCGTTTGTTGGCGCTAAAAAATGTGTAACAAATGATTTCATTACCCGTGAATCTGAGAACTTTCAAATCATTACAGGACCAAACATGGCTGGGAAAAGCACGTTTTTGCGCAGCGTTGGTTTAGCCATTCTATTTGCGAATGCGGGCTTTCCTGTATACGCGAAGCGATGTGTTTTACCGCGATTAAAATTGTACACGAGCATGAGAACAACAGACGATTTAACCGTTGAAAGTTCCTATTTTCATGCTGAGTTAACCCGCTTGCGTTTCATTATGGATGCTGTGGAAAACGGAGAACCTATTTTTGTGATCTTGGATGAAATATTAAAAGGAACCAACTCAACAGACAAAGAAATTGGTTCTAAAAAATTCCTTTCAAAACTCAACCGCTTAAACACAAAAGGGATAATTGCAACGCATGATTTGGCCCTGTGTGAATTAGCCAATGACTCTGTACATTTCAGAAATCAATACTTCGATTCTACCATTACAGGAGACGATATCTTCTTTGATTACACAATAAAAGATGGAATTTGTCAGAATATGAATGCTTCTTTTCTGTTGAAGAAAATGGCGTTGATTGATGAGTGATTTTTGGGTTTTTGAGAGCTCCTGGGGGGGATAAAAGTTTGCGGATTTGCGATGGGCGGGGATTTGTAAGCCCGAAAACCCCAATTTCTTAAAACTGCTGTTATGCCTTTGTGCTTTTCTTTACATAAGCAAAAGATTGCGGTGGATGAATACCATATGTTTCTTTTATACACAAAAGTTCTTTATATTGTTTTACTTTTTTAACTTCTAAAGCAAATCCGTTTTCTTTACCAATGAAATAATCATAATAATATTTTTCTGTTATACCAGAAAAGTCTTTTGTTAGTGTCCATAAAGATTTTAAATCATCGTGTAAAATCTCTCCAATTTCAAATTCTCCAATTATTTTACTGATTGGTGATGAGGCATATACTATGATTTTAGTTATCTCTCTATTCTTGAATATACTTCTTCTAAACTCAAATTTTTTGCTTCCGCTAAAAATTTTGTTTGCGTATTCTGGTTTAATCGACAATATAACTTCCATTTGCTCTTGCTTCATTTAAGATTTCTACAAACTTACGATTTTCTATTAATTCAAAGCCTCTTGGTGCTTCATTAATAATATTTAATTCACGTAATCTTTTTAAATTAACTTTTGGCATCGGAAAAGAATCAACATATAAAAAGTTTACAATAAATGGTCTATTATTAGATGTCCAATTCCAATACTTGCTTAGTTCTTTATCATTAAAGACACTTCTTTTTCTACATAATTCAATAAAATGAGCTTCGTCTCTTATTTCTGTTATGACGCTTTCAACTATACCTAATGTTGAAACAACACCTTGATAATGACCACCAGTTCTGTAAAAAATTAATAAATCTCCTCGATTTAAATTTCTTTTATAAGAACGAGAAATGTATATTTTTTTTAGAGCATTTCTGTGAGGTTCATTTTCTACAAAATCATTTGGAGACTCATTATTTAATATTGAATCAGGAAATAATTCTGTATGATATTCTGGATATATTGGAACAATAAATTTTTGATTATTATTTATTGAAATAAATGGATAGTGAAATTTTGGATTTTCAAGGTCCGTTTTTTTAGTAAAATCTTTAATATATACATTTTCTGTACCATTTTGAGTTTCTTTTTGTCCCCAAAAAACAAATCCCCATTCTTCTAATAAATTTATAAGTCTTTGCTGTTCTTCTCTTTTATCAAAAATTGTAACATATATTTCTTCAACATTATATGAGATTGCATTATCAAAAATTATTTTCAAAAATCTTTCTCCTAATTTGTAACCTGTTGATGTAACTTTAAATGTTCCAATTTTTAATCTTCTTTTTGGTTCAAATTTAGGTGTAATGTCGTTATATGTTTCGCTATTTAATTCCTCAACTTTTAAATAAAGAAAGGCTCTTACCAAACCATCTGTAATACATACATAAGAAATATTGTCTGACTTTTTATTAAACCAACTTTCAAACTCTTTGTAATCTTCTAAAAATGAATTAAAGAATTCGTCTTTAAGATTAATATTACCAAAATAATCTTTTTTTACGGCTAAAACCTGATATTCTTTTAATTCTGGATTTTCGGCTATTGCTTTCTCTAAAAAAGAATCTATTTTATAAATTTTTTCTGAAATTCCGAGAAGTTTAGCTTTTCTATGAATACCACGATCTTCAGTAATTAAATAATCGATTCTTCCACTATGGACTTCTTTTAATAAACTTGTATCAATAAAATCATTTCTATTCTTGTCATTGACTCTAATTTGCTGAATCACTTCAGTTTCTGGAGATTCTGTTTTTAGAACATTATAATTTTCAAGTTTGATTGTCATCGTATTTACGACTTCTTCATCTCGATATGAATTTATCTCTTCCAAACTAAAAGGAGAAACACATTTTTCAATATGCAATCTATCAAGCCAATTAAAAAGCAATCCGATGTCTTGATTATAAATTTTACTAGCTTCTCGATGAATAATTATATTTGTATCAAGTAATACTCTCATTTTTTAAAAAAATTAATAAGTTTTGAATGTCTCCGTTTGTTACTTTTATGATAGGTATATTTAATTCTTTTGACAAAGACATCGAATATTCTAATTCTAAATCTTGGCATTTACGCAATATTTCTATGTCATAAGATTTATTATCTCTTCTTTCTAATCGATCTTTTATTAATTCTATTTTATCAACTACTATGATAAATGCTTTTGGATTTAGTTCGATAAATGTTTCTTTGTTAATTTTTTCAGGCTTGTTTTCTGAATTTAATAAGCAAAAATGACCATCTAAAAGATATTTTTTGCTTGAATCAATTATTTGATTTAGATTGTTTAGTAATCTATTTTGAGAAAGTTTAAAGTCTTTAACCTTTTTATTTTCCAATGAGCTAATTTCTTCCCATTTAAGAACTTCACTTGCTGATAAATGTACAAAATTATGAAGTGAAATGATTTTTTTGCAGATTGTCCCTTTTCCAACGCCGTGTATTCCACTAATAAAGTATAAATTTTCCATTAATTTTTATTTTTCTAAGGTTCTGCAATAGCATAAGGCATAACGGCTGACGCTTGGCGCCGTTTTTCTGTGTTGCGCCTGCGGCAGAAAAATGGAGCTAAGCGTTTGTTATGGTCTGGTTTTATTATTCGTATGCAAATGATCCATCAGGTTTTACAAATGCCTCAGCAATTTTTCGTGCTTCGTTTGGTAAACCTAAATCGTTCTGAACCCATTTCCATGTTTCTCTAATCAAAGTATATGTTCCTCGACCTCCTTGGTATTGTGAACCGTAGCTTGTCATAAAATTATTACGGTTCAAGTGGTCTGCCAATTCTTCTCCTGACATTGTCATAGAAAAACTATGCAGAAAAGAAGCTAGTTGCCATATGTAGTGTTTTTTAGCATTCATATCAATTCGTTTTAATTACTGTTTCAATAATGTCGTTTATATTATCTTCTTTAAGAATTTTTAAAAATTTCTTATCTTCATTTTGAAGTGCTTTAAAAATGTTGTTTTCAAATGTTTTTAACTTTTGATAATCGACATTAAATGAAGTGATTAAATCAAGTATTTTTCCGTTTTCATCTGACCAAACTTCCTTGTTTTGACTTTTTAAATACTCAGCATACTGTGTTTTAATATTTGATTTTTGATTGTTTATTTTGGAATTGATTGTGTCTAAACAAATATTGTATTTCAGTCCATATCCATTTTTTAGATTCTCTAAATCATCATTCATTTTAGAGTATTTTGATAAAGACTGACTTCCTTCGGCTTTATTGTATTGCGATAAAAGCTCATAGTGTTTCTGTTTTGATGAAGAAATAGAATTTTCAATGATTGATATCAAATCTGTAATTTCTTTTGAATTACGAATTTTGTTCGCTTCTAAATACTTTTGCATACTACTTGTTAGTTTACCATTCTTGTAAAGTTCCTCTGCCTCTAAAATAAGTTTTGACCGATTGATTTCATTGATTTTATTTGTGATTTCAGTTGTTTTACTTTGAACAGAAGATGAATTTGGGTCTATAACAAGAGCATTTTTGTAAAATTTTAGAGATTCTTGAAGATTTCCAGATTTTTCAAAATCTTCCGCCTTTTTAACTGAATTTTGAAAATCCTTCAACTTTTTCTCTTTAAGAAATTGAGCACGTTTTTGTTCATATTTATCAAATTGATAATTAAGTTCCTCAAAATTATAATATGACAATTTCATTTCTTTAGTAGATAAGTTTAAGGGAGAATGTGGCGTGTCATATGGCACGATTATTTCAATCAGAGGTTTATCTCCAACATTTTTAACATACATTCTCAATGGTGAAAAATAATAATCAATAATAGTCCAATCCTGTTCTTTTTCAGAGAAAATTATACTATAAGATTGTGTTTGATTTTTGAATTTTTCAGCATCTGCAATATTTATGTTGATGGTATCTTTAAAATTTAGTTTTCTATATGAAATAACAACTGGAAAATATTCTTTATCAGGATTGTATTGTCCAAGTTCAATTTCTGGATTCATTTGGTGATCAATTTCCTCTAAAATTATTTTATGACAAATACTATCGAAAATCATTTGTCTAAATTCTAAACGATTATTGAAATCTTCAGTTTTTTCAAATTCTCCTTTTTTTAGCCAATTATCAAATTTGGTAGAAACGTCATTTATTATTGATACATAGTCTGAATTATCAAAATACTGTTTTTTTTCCTCTTCAATTCTTCGAGCATTTTGCAATTCTCGCTCCTTTTGTAATGCAATCTGTTCTTGCTTTTTCTTTTCTTCTTGAATTTGAATTTCTTTTTGCTTCTTTTCTTCAATCAACATCTTTTCATTGTCTTCTTTCGCTTTTTTTTCAGCATCAATTTTTAAATCAACACTGTTCTTCAACTTTTCAGCGTCTTTCAACTTTTGTTCGGTTGCTAATATTATTACGAGTAATTCGTTTCGGTCAAGCATTTTCGATTTAAACGCTAAATCCTGTGAAGTTCGAACAATATCCCAATCATTTAATTTAACCGCCATTTGAATTAAAGAACTTTCGACTCCGATTGCCTTACACATTTCCGTCATAATTTGGTCAACTTTCTTTTGATAGGGTGTTTTTGTCTGGGCGAATGATGTGTTGAATTGACTTACAAATGTCAGGATTAAAATTGCTGTAATTCTTTTCATAGGTTTTTACTGTGTTCGTTTAACTTGACCATAACTAGTTTATTTACGCATTGCGTAAACCCCCACTATATTCATATTTCTTAACCCACTAAAATTCAACAATGAAACTATTTTCAAACGAAAAACGTTCGTATAAGAGATAATTAACTGTGGTGGTTTCATGCGTTTTTATTTGTAATACAATTCAATATAGTGGTTTAAATTATATTTCCAAATTGCACCCAATACTTTTACGCTTTCAATATCATATTTTGAAAACTTTTAAAAAAGAACAATCAACCAACCGTCAAACGCTCAATAATTGTAAATTCCTCAGGATATTCTTCTAACAATGCATCTCGGGTGAACAATTCGAAATCATTGAAATCAAAGCCTGGTGCAACCACACACGACACAAACGAATAGCTGTTTTCATCGGTTACGGAAGAACCAAAGATGGTGTTTTTTGGAACAACTAATTGTGGGGTTTGTCCTTTTTGAATTTCATTGCCTACAGCATGTTGAAGATGGCCATTTTGTGGGTCTAAGGTGTGAACGGTTAAGGAACTTCCTTCGTGAAAAAACCACATTTCATCACTTTTTATGCGGTGAAAATTAGATACATTTTCCGACGTTAACAAAAAGTAGATACACGTTACTAGATTTCGATCTTGGGAAGCAGTAAGTTGATCTGAACGGTAGGTTTCTGAATAAAAACCTCCTTCTGGATGTGCTTGCAGGTTAAATTTGGTGACAAGCTCTTGTATTCTTTGCTGACTCATTCTATTGGTCCGGGTTTAAATTGTTCGCCTTTGTTGCGCGTATTGTGGAAAAAGTACTTTAATTCAATCGCCAAAAACGAACCATCCACCACGCCGTAATAGGTTGTTTTATTTCCTTGGTATTTGTAGGTTGCAATTAAATCAAACAAGGGCGAAAAGGGGATTTTAGCTGCGCCGCCTAAATAGAAAAAACCTTTTTTTTCGGTTCTGTATTCAACGCCAAAATGCGCATCAAAATCGAGTACAAATTTGCGCTGTGCAAATCCTGTATGTGCAAAGGTATTGGAGCCACCTGGCAAGGTTAAAATCCCAACATCTGTTGGTTTAAAGGTCATTGCAACACCCAATGCTGTTGAAGCATAGACTTTTTTACTCATTTGAATGTACACCAATAAATTAATTGGGATTTCAAATGTTATAAAGGTTAAGTCATTTTTTGCATACAAGGCAGAATCAGGAATAGACATGTCGACATCAAATTTCCGAATGTTGTAATGAATGCCGGTTTCTACCGCCAATCGTTTTGTGAAACCAGCCCTAACAATTCCACCAATTGAATACCCATAGGTTTGTGTCAATGATGAAGAAAAAACGGGCTGTTGAATAGTCGTAATTGGGTTTCCAATGAATTGCGTTGGTAAAAGCGGTCGCACTTGAAACCCAAAATAAGAGGGGAATTTGTCTTTTTTCTCGTAAGAGTCATCGTCCTCTTCTTGTCCGAAAAGAACAAAAAGCTGAAATGAGCAACATAAAAAGAGAAAAATTCGAATCTTATTCATCCTTACAAAAAACGCATTTTTTAGTAATCTATTTTATTGGATTGATTAAAATGTATCAACCATTGATCCATTCGGTCGTATATTCAAGCGGTTTTCTGTGCGCTTCTGGCCAATCAATTGCCGGATAACCAATGTAGAACAAGCCCAAGCATTTATCTTTCGCACCAATCTTTAAAAATTCATTCATTTCTTGCGAATAGATTAATTTTGGTGTCGCCCAAAAACCTCCTAAACCATAAGCGGTACACGTTAAATGCATGTTTTGAATGGCGCACGCAACAGCTTCAATTTCTTCGATTTCTAAAATCTTTTCAGATGGCTGGCGTTCCATACAAACTGCAATAATTGCAGATGCTTGCATCGGACGTTTCATCATTTTAGCCAATTTTAGGTCGTTTTGTGCTTCCGGTGGCGTTAACTTCAAATACGTTTCTGCTAAAAAATCACTTAACACTTGGCGACCTTCCTCCATAAACACTTTAAAGCGCCAAGGCTGCGTATTGCCATGCGTTGGTGCCCATTGAGCATTGTTCAGAATCAAATCTATTTGTTCTTTGTGAACTTTTCGATCACTGAATTGCTCAGGATAAATCGTTCTCCTACTTTTAATTAATTCTGTTATTTCCGATAAATTAAAACGCATCCTTCAACTATTTAACAATTACATATCAAAACCACCATCGCCACCTGCTCCACCTTTGGAACCTTTAGACATTTCTAATTTCCCAAATTTATACGAGAAGGTGATGTAAAATCTTCGTGTCAACCATTTAAACTCTGTATCTTGTTGAATGGATGGTTGATCGATCACTAAATAAAACCCTTGACGGTCTAAAATATCTGTGCATCTAGCACCTAACGACCATTTACCATCTTTAAATGTTTTTTCAAAAGAAATGTCAATCGGACCTCTACGTTGCGCAATACCTAGGACGGAAACTCTCGGACCATTGTAGTTGACATTCAACTGCAACGTTGCCGTTCTCTTCCAAAACTCAACCGAAGATGACCATTTAAAATTCCAGTTAAAACCGCCATTGTTAAATACTTGAACAGAACCATCCGATAAATATTCCGTGTAATTCGCATTGGAAGAGAAGGTGTTTCTCCACCATTTATAAGGTTTAAAAACAAACACAATTTCAGCTCCATATGCATTACTTCCGGATAAATTAACCATTGTCATCGTTGAAACATTGTTTTCATCTATTGTACGGTAACGTGTGATCATATCGGATGTTTGGCGGTAAAATACACTTCCAGTAAAAGAGAATTTTTGTTTTTCAATGCTGTATCCTAAATCATAAGAATTAATAAATTCAGGTTGTAAGTAGGGATTTCCAGCACGTAAATTGAACGGATCTGCATAGCTTGTAAATGGATTTAAATCGCCTGAATTGGCACGTGTGATTCTGCGTGAATAACTCAAACTCACTTCTGATTTATCTGTTATAGCATAACGAATGTGTGCTGAAGGGAAGAAATTAAAATAATCGTTGACAATGCGAATGGTATCTGAAATTAAATTCGGAATTTGGTAGGCTTTCTCTAAACGAACACCCGCTTGATATTTGAATTTTTTTAGTTGTTGACCAAAGATTCCATACGCACTGAAAATATTTTCATCATACGCGTATTCAAAATTAGCCATGTTACTTTCTACAAAAGCACCTAACAAAGTATCGTAGGCCTCAGAATACGTGTTTACATTTTGTCTACGTGCGATCATTTTTGCACCCGTTTCAATTCGAGCATTTTGCTTTGGTAACAAATACGTAAAATCTAATTGTGCTGAAGTAACATTGTTTTTTTCTTTGTTATTCAATTGCTGTCTTGACTCTTGTGCCGCTAAAGGTGTGTAATCAAAATTATAATAGCCTTGGGTATAATAACCTTGAATGTTATCTTCTCCTAACGATTGATTCACATCAACAATTAAATTACCTCGGTCATTTTTTAAATCGTATTTATAGTTCAAATTGAAATCTGCATTTTTTTGTTGCGATGGATCAGAAGAATAGCGTTTCCACAAGGCCGTTTGAGTTTGTTCACCTGAAAACGATGAATTCCATTGGTCTCCAGAACGATTTCGTTCGCCTAAACTTCCCGTTGTTGAAAAACTCAATACATTTCTTGGTTTAAAATAATATTCAGCGCCTAAACGGAAGGTGTGACTCGTATTTAAATCCGTTCCTGCTCTATTTTGAATTAATTTATTCGTATCGTTGGCAGCACTTATTTTTTGAGAATACGAGTAATTATCTCTATAGCCTTCCGTGTAACGTTCTGTATACGATCCAAAGACATTGAACTTAGAATTTCGATAGCTCAAAGAAACAGAACCATCCACAGCATTTCCAGTTTTGATATTTCCAGAACCAATACTTCCATTGATTAAACCATTGAAGCCTTTTAATTTATTTTTTTTCAAAACGATGTTGATGATTCCTGAAGTACCGTCTGGATCGTATTTAGCAGAAGGATTAGTCACAATTTCAATGCGATCAATTGAACCAGCAGGCAAGGCGTCAAGCAATGATTTACCATTTCCTCCAGACAAAGAACTTGGGCGACCATCAATCAAAATGGTGACTCCCCCATCGCCTCTTAATGTTACACCGCCATCTTGATCGACTTGAACAGATGGAATGTTGTTCAACACATCATTTGCAGAACCGCCTTTTACCGATAAATCTTGTCCAACATTGTAAATCTTTTTATCAATACCAGCTTTTAATACATCTAGTTTCCCAACAACTTTAACTTCGCCAATTTCTTTAAAATTGACAGGTTTTAATTGAACCGTTCCAATGTTGGCAATCTTTATTGATGCAGAAACTGCAACATCTGAGATTTGTTTTGTTTCGTAACCCGTGTACGTAATTTTTAAATAATAATTTCCATAAGGAACTTGCTCCAGGTTGAATTTCCCATCAGCGTTGGTAAAAATCCCCATTTTTAATGTTGAATCTTTTATGGAAAACAATTTTATAGAAGCATAATCAATTGGCTTATTGGTGCTATCATCCATTATTTTACCGATAATTACACCATCGGCTTGAACGCCTTTTGAAGCAGGATTTTGACCTCCTTTTCCTTGAGAAAAACCAGTAATAAGTAGGAATAAAAAACTAATTGTGAGGAATGTCTTGAACATGAATTTGTCTTTTTTATAAAATCGTAATTGAGCGTGTAAAAATAAGGATAATAAGTTATTTCTTGTGGTAATGATTGCGAACTTTATCCAACAAATCACTTAGAATTGTAGATTCCTCATCGCTTAATCCAACTTGAATCATATTCAAAATATCAGAATTGTCATCTATCGCTTTTAAAATAGCCAAACCATCTTTTGAAATCTCCACATAAACAACGCGTCGATCTTTGGTACAACGTGTGCGTTCGATTAATTCCTTTTCAATTAATTTATCCATTAAACGTGTCGTGTTGGGCGATTTTTCAATCATACGCTCTTTCACCGTTTGAACATTGATTGCGCTTTTCGCTCCACGTAAAATGCGTAAAATATTGAATTGCGCCATGCTCAACCCATATTGATCCATCAAAGAATTCTGTATGTTTCCTAAAAAGTTGGAAGTATAACGAATGTTGATGATTGCTTTTTGCTGAGGCGTTTTAAAACGAGTTTGAATTTCATCTTCAATTTTCATGGCACAAAAGTAGTTACCATGGTACTATTTTCAAAGGGAAATATCTAAAAATTAGGTAGTACGTTGAAATATTGCGCTTATTGATAGGTAAATTGAAAATCTTCTTGTTTTGGTAAGTCTTCAAACGTAATTTGAATGGTATGTTTTCCTGGTAAAAAATGACAAAAGTTTGTATCAAAGCGAACGCCTTTTATGGAAGATTGCAACCAAAAATCAGCAACGAATTCTTTGTTTTCAATTACTATTTCAGCTGTTTTATTCGTTTCATTGATTGACAAAAGCGTGATTTTAACCTTCGATTCATCACATTTCGTTCGCTTTTTCGGGATTTGGGTATAATTTCGAATCAGCTTTTGACCTTTTACTGATGTCCATTCAAATTGTACCAAACAATTTTTATCAGCGAACTTTTCTAAATCACATGCTTCAATGAGTTGTTGATGTTCAAAGGTTTTTAATTCAATCTTTTTATCTTGCTGAAAAAGGATTTTTCCAGATAAATCGAAAACCGTTGAATGAACCGTAGTTTCAAAAGGTAAATAGTGATCAGAATTCAGGTAATAAATCGTTTTTCCAGTAGCATTGTTTTTACTCAACACAGCGATGTCTTCGTAATCTTTTTTGATTTCGTAATGCAAGGCTTTCCAATTTCCAAAATAATCGATGCTCGACCATGTTGGTGCTTGCCAACAATCGTTGATTTGCCAATAAAGTGTTCCCATGCATCTTGGCGCATCTAAACGGTGTCCATTTACAGCTAAACCAACTGCTTTGGCTTGTGTTAATTGAGATAAATAAACGAAATCGTCAAAATCTTTAGGTTCTCCGTACAAGATTTTAGCATGTTTCAAAATCATGCCATTTCCAACATAACTTTTTTGATGGTGTTTCATTACATCTGAATTCAAGTCCCATTCTTTTTCAGTTGAAAACGTTGCTATCGTTGCTTTTTCAGGAAAACTTTGGAATCCATATTCAGCATTGAAACGTCCAATTTTTTTAGCAAAATTTTCGAGTGGATCCTTCCCGTGCCAAACACCCCAATAATGCTGTGTTCCATGGTTGTAATACTCATCTTTCCCCCAATTACTCAAAGGTGAAGTATGAATGTAAGGCACATTCGAATAAGTTGCAAGTGAGTTCGGTATTAATTTTTTAAATAAATCATCATACGCTTTTTCAATTTCAGTGACCGATTTACCGATTAATTGGTATTTCAATTGGAAACCCCAATTTTTCCAAGCTACATCGACTTCATTATTCCCATTGAAAAGTACTACACTTGAATGGGAAGAAATGCGGGGAATTTGAAAATCTAATTCTTGTTTCACATTCGCTAAAAACGCTGAATCACCAGGATACATCGCACAAGCAAACATAAAATCTTGCCACACCATGATTCCGTTTTCATCGCATGCATTGAAAAAAGCTTCTTCAGGGTAATAACCTCCACCCCAAACACGCACCATATTGAAATTGGCTTTTACCATTTGTTGCACCATTTCTTGTAACATTTGATCGGTTACACGAGCAGGAAACATGTCTTGTGGAATGTAATCGCCACCTTTACAAAAAACTGGTCGATCATTTACTTTCAACACATAGCTCGTACCCCATTGGTCTTTTTCTTGTATTAGTTGAGTTGTTCGAACACCAAAGCGTTTTTGAACGCTCCAAATCTCTTGTTCATTAGCCGTTAATTTCCAGGTATCGTTATACAAAAACGCTTTTCCTTGACCTCTTGGCCACCACAAATCAGGATTTTCAATGATTTCGGTTCTTTTGAAGGACAAAACCCCTTTTGGAATTTTTAGTGTTCCAAATAGATTACTTGTCCAAGTTAATTCTTCCGTTATTTTTGATTGAAAAAACAATGTAAAAGACACAACGGCTCTGTCATTCAAAAGTTTATCCGTTGTTATTTGAACATTTGCAACTTGAGGATGACTCAACGCTGTAACTTTTACCGGTTTTAAAAATCCAATCGTATTCATGCGCAATGCCCAATCCCAACCAAATTGATACTGAGGTTTACGAGTCAACGAAGCAATTGCAATTTGATGTACATCGTTGGGCGCAGGATAATGAAAACGTTCTGTTTCGTAACGCTGTTGATGCATTAAAACCGGCGGCGTAAAAATAACTTCTAGTTCATTTTTCCCAATATGAACATATTTTTTAATGTCAAACTGAAATGGATGAAACGCATTGTCTGTGAAACCAATCAAAGAATCATTTACATAAATTGCTGCATAGGTATCGATTCCAGGAAATTGAAGTTCAATTGATTTTTCAGACAATTGTTGGTTGCTCAATTCAAGGGTCGAACGAAAAATCCATTTATGGTCTTCAATCCAAGCAAATAAATTTTCATTCTTTCCGAAATAAGGATCCGGCAACTCCCCACTTTCTATTAATTTTTCTTGAACCGAACCATGTGTTCCTGCTGGTAACCATTCCTTTTTTACAGGATGATATAATTCCCATTGTAGCTGTTCTTGTGCATTGATTACTTGCATGCAAGCAATTATTAACGTCAAACTATAAATTAGTTTTTTTACCATTTTCGATTGTAAGTAGCATCCACTAATTTCTCTTCATCGGAAGTTTTTAAAGCATAATTGAATCCATTAAAAATAGAATATGCTCCCACATTTCCGTGCTTATCCAAGGCAATGAATCCACATTGCAAGCCTGTTAAATCTTTGTGTTTAGAAATAATTCTTTCCACTGCCAATTGACACGCTTCTTGTGGCGTATGACCTTGTCGTATTAATTCAACAACTGTATGACTACCTGCAACACGAATAATTGCCTCGCCTAAACCAGTTGCACACGCCGCTCCAATTTCATTGTCAACAAATAAACCTGCACCAATAATTGGAGAATCTCCCAAGCGTCCGGGTAATTTAAAAGCCCAACCACTCGTTGTGCACGAACCACTCAAATTTCCTGCACTATCCAATGCCAACATTCCAATTGTATCGTGATTTTCGTGATTGATAACGGGTTTTTTAAAAACGTCCTTATTTTCCTTTTTCCATTTCAAATAGGCTTCTTTTACTGCTGGAATCGGTGTTTTAATTGTTGAAAATCCATGATCCAATGCAAACTTCTTCGCCCCTTCTCCAACCAACATCACGTGCTGTGTTTTTTCCATAATGGCACGAGCGACTGAAATTGGATGTGCGATTCCTTCCAAACAACCAACTGCTCCGCAACGCGATTGTTCATCCATAATACAAGCATCAAGCGTAACGTGACCATCGCGATCTGGCATTCCTCCGATTCCAACACTTCGATTGGTTGCATCAGATTCAGTAACCATTACACCTTTTTCCACGGCATCAATTGACTTTCCTCCTTTAGATAAAATTTCCCAAGCACCTAAATTCGCTGCTAAACCGTGATTCCAAGTTGAAATTACTATTGGCTTTTTACCGATTAGCTTCGGTGTTTTTAATGGCGCATTCGAAACTTCAGTTGAAGTCGCCAGTACAGGCTTTACAATTCCTGCAACTAATCCAAGTAAGCCAATTTTTAAGAATTTTCTACGTTTTTGTTCCATCGCAAGTCTAGTTTCTCAATTCATTTGCCAACCAACGTTGGTATTTCTCTGCATACATTTTATGTTTGGAATATTCCACTGAAAAATCATGTAAACCAGAATAATCAGCCTTCGCCATCATAAAAATATAATTGTTTGGATCGCGATTTAAAACAGCATCAACCACTTCTGTTGGTGGAATACAAATTGGTCCCGGAGGTAATCCCATGATTTTGTAAGTGTTGTACAAGCAATCAATATCACGATGAACATTCAACAAACGTTGCACGCCTTTCAATTGATCTCCCCAGCAAAATTTAAACGTTGGATCAGACTGTAATTTTATTCCTTGTTGAATGCGGTTCAAATACAAACCTGCAATAATTGGCCATTCGCTTTTATTTCTTCCTTGTTCAGAATAAACGATACTTGCTAATGTTACCGCTTCAGATGGATACTTTAATCCAACTTCTTTCAATTTACTCAAACGTTCATCGTTCCAAAAGCGCTTAAATTCATCCGCCATGCGCTGAACAAACGTTTTCTCATCCGTATCAAAATACATTTTATAGGTATTCGGCAAAAACAAAACAGGAATTTCACCGCTGTTCATTTGATAGTTCTCTAAGGTTGCTTCATCCTCAATAAACTGAACCAATTTGGTGCTGTCAATCATTAATGTTTTGGACACTTTCCCAGCCATTTGATAAATATCTCGGCAATTATTAAACGTAACATCCACTTCAACTTCATTGTTACCATTTCCTGCATTGTTTAATTTAAAACCATTTAAAACATTGCGAAATTCTGTCGCTGGTTCAATGATGTATTTACCAATCGCAATGTTTTCAGCAGTCATTCCTTTGTAATCTCCTACTGCAATGAATGCGTCTTTATTGTCAATAATTCCAGCAGCTTGTAATTTTTCAGCCAACTGAACCAAATTCATTTTTGAATCGATCAAAAATTCTGTTGAGATTGTGTTTTCGGTTGTTTTACGACTGTTCCAAAACAACATGAATTTAGGAAAAACAACTATTCCAGCGATTAATGCAACCGCAATTCCAATGTAAATTATTTTTTTAGACATAATTGATACAATATTTCGTCAACGCGTTGACCTTTCATTAAAAACCATTCTTTTCGTGTGCCAATTTTTTCAAATCCAATTTTTTCAAATAAGTGAATACTCGCTTCATTATCTGCTTGAATTGAACAGTATAAATTGTGTAATTCTAAACTATTTTTAGCGTATTCTTGCATTAAAACAAGACTTTCAGCCGCATACCCTTTCTTTTTATTTTTTGCATCACCAATTAAAATTCCAATTGCAGCATTTTTATTTTTGAAATCAACATCGTACAAATCGATTGCTCCAACTGCTTCTTCCGTTTCATTCAAACAAATCATCATTCTCAATTGACCTGTCATTCGAATTTGTTGTTGTTGATCGATTAATTGCAAAATGGCTTGCATCGAAAAAGGCACTTCTGTATCTGTTACTTTCCAATGTTGCGGGTTGTTTTCCCATAATAATAACAAAGGAGCATCATGAGGTTCAACCACACGCAAGAAAACTGAATTTGCTTTAAACATCGTATGCATTTAATTCGATTGTACCATCAAAAACATGTTCTGCAGGTCCAATCAGTTGAATATTTACAAATTCTTTATTTTCAGTTGCTTCCAATTGAACAGTTAACTTTCCACCTTTCACATCGATAGAAATGGATTGATTTCCAATGCGATTATTGAGGTTTACATAGGCAATTGCTGCAGCTGTAGCTCCTGTTCCACAAGAAAGTGTTTCATCCTCTACACCTCGTTCATAAGTCAACATTGACAAGTGATTTTCACCCACAATCTCAACTTGATTGACATTGATTCCTTCTTTGTTAAACGAAGCGCTGTAACGAATTGCTTTTCCTGTTTCAACAATAGAACAAGTTGCTAAATCAGGAACAAATTGAATATAATGAGGAGAACCTGTATTTAAAGTGAAATCAGCATGATATTGAATAACTTCCTTTACAGGCAACATGTCCAGTGCAATTTGTTGGTTCAATTTACGCGCTGTGTGAGGTCCATCAATCGCTTTGAAATGAGAATTTTCAATTGAAAAACCAATTTTTTCGGCAAATGCAACAGCACATCGGGCGCCATTGCCACAAAAACTTTTAGAACCGTCAGCGTTGTAATAATCCACTTCAAAATCAAAATCTGATGTCGTATGAATCAAAATCAATCCATCAGCACCAATACCAAAACGTCTATCGCACAACCTTTTAATGGCAGGAATAGATAAATTATTGAACGCGCCATTTAGATTGTTCAATAAGATGAAATCATTTCCAGTACCTTGGTATTTTGAAAAATTAATCGTCATTCAATTCATTTTTACAAATGTAATTTTTTCCGCTGAAAAAAAGTCCAATTGCTTAACATTCTTTAACAGCATTGAGATACTAAAAAATAAAGTCTAAATGTTAATATTGCACTCAGAAAAATACAAAAATTGAAAATTATGAAAAACAACATGAAACTTTTTGGATTAGGATTGTTGGGGGGAATGCTTCCTTTAGGAGCTTTTTTAATGTTGCATTCTTCTCCATTTAGCAGTTTATCCGACGAAGTCATCGACGGAAACAGAAATTATTATGCGAAATCAGTTGGATTAGACGGAATGAATGGAACAGCTCCAAACTTCGTTGAAGCGTCTGAAAGCACAATAAACTCAGTCGTTCACGTTACAACGAAAGTAGTAAAAACAACCTTTCAACGCGATCCTTTTCAGGAATTCTTTTATGGTCCTGGAGCTGGCGGACGTGAATTCAAACAATTTGGTGCAGGTTCTGGATCTGGTGTAATTGTTTCTTCAGAAGGTTATATTGTTACCAATAATCACGTTATTGAAGACGCAAGTGAAATAGAAGTCATATTAAATGATAATTCTAAATATTCGGCAAAACTAGTTGGATCAGACCCATCAACAGATATTGCCGTCTTAAAAATTGAAGGAAGTGGATTTCAACCAATTCGATTAGGAAACAGTGATGAAGTACACATTGGTGAATGGGTATTGGCTGTTGGAAATCCATTTAATTTAACATCTACCGTAACTGCGGGAATCATCTCTGCAAAAGCGCGTAATATCAATTTATTAAGCGATCGTTCGAAAGATGTCGTTCCAATTGAATCCTTTATACAAACAGATGCTGCAGTGAACCCAGGAAACAGCGGTGGTGCATTGGTCAACACAGCTGGAGAGTTGATCGGAATCAATACAGCAATTGCATCACAAACAGGAAGTTATGCCGGATATTCTTTTGCCATTCCTGTTAATTTGGTGCAAAAAGTAATGCGTGATTTAATTGACTACGGGATCGTACAACGTGGATTCTTGGGCGTTCAAATCAACGATGTCACGCAAGAAATTAAAGAAAAAAATAAATTACCAAATAACAAAGGTGTTTTTGTGGCGAAAGTCAATGACAACGGAAGTGCAGATGATGCAGGAATGAAAGATGGCGATGTCATTTTGAAAATCGGATCTAAAGAAGTAAATTCTGTTGCCGAATTACAAGAAGAAATTGGAAAAAGACGCCCTGGCGACAAAGTTTCACTGACAATTCGAACGAAAAACAACGACGAAACGATCAAAGAGTTGATTCTTAGAAACAAAGAAGGAGAAACAAAATTGGTTAGCAAAGAAGAGATTTCAAAAAACTTTGCGTTAGGAGCTACCTTTGTGGCATTAACAAATAAAGAGAAAAAAGAGTTGAATATTCAATCAGGTGTGAAGATTAATTCATTGAACTCAGGAAAGTTAAAATCCATTGGTTTAGAGCCAGGAATGGTGATTACAAAGGTAAACAATGAAATCATTGAAACAGCTGAACAATTAACCGCTAAATTGAATGGCAGTAACAAAGGCGTTTTACTCGAAGTACTGACAGAAAGTGGTAAAAAAGAATATTTTGGTTTTGGCTTGTAATTCTTAATAAAAGGCATGGTTTTTGACGAGTAATCGACTCCAACCATGCTTTTAAAGAAATACTGTAACTATTTAAATTAGTTGCGTTTTTTTTTGGAAAAATGAGTAATTTGGTTGTACCTTTGCATCCAATTTTTCTCAAAATATAAATTTAAAAAGGGGAATTACAACAGAATGAGACAGCTAAAAATAACAAAATCCATTACCAATCGTGAGAGTCAATCACTTGACAAATACTTACAAGACATTGGTAAAGAGGAATTAATCACAGCGGAAGAAGAAGTAGAATTAGCCCGTAAAATCAAACAAGGTGATCAAAGAGCCTTGGAGAAATTAACACGTGCCAATTTACGTTTCGTTGTTTCTGTTGCTAAACAATACCAAAATCAGGGTTTAACATTACCCGATTTAATCAACGAAGGTAACTTAGGTTTGATTAAAGCTGCACAAAAATTTGATGAAACACGTGGTTTTAAGTTTATCTCTTATGCCGTATGGTGGATTCGTCAATCAATTTTGCAAGCATTAGCTGAACAAGCGCGTATTGTTCGTTTACCATTGAATCAAGTTGGTTCATTGAACAAAATCAACAAAGCATTTTCTCGTCTAGAGCAAGAATACGAACGTCCACCATCTGCTGAGGAATTAGCGGAAGCATTGGAAGTTCCTGAAGATAAAATTAAAGAAAGTTTAAATGTTTCTGGTCGTCACGTATCAATGGATGCACCTTTGTCAACTTCTGAAGACGGTGGTACATTAATGGACGTTATGGCAAATGCAGATTCTCCAAAAGCGGATCATGCATTAATGGCAGAATCGTTACAAAAAGAAATCGAACGTTCTTTGAGTACATTAACAGATAAAGAAAGAGAAATTATTCGTTTATTCTTTGGAATTGGAATGAATCACGGTTTAACGTTAGAAGAAATTGGTGCAAAATTCAATTTAACACGTGAACGTGTTCGCCAAATCAAGGAAAAAGCAATTAGAAGACTCCGACATACGTCGCGCAATAAATTACTCAAATCGTATTTGGGATAACGAAAGCGAAAAGGCTACCTACATTGTGGGTAGCCTTTTTTGCTTTATACACCTTACTTAGTGTCAATTTTACAAACAGATAAATAATAAACAAAAATGAAAGCAGCTCAAGGTTATGAGAACGAATTAAAGTCGCATGTTGAACGAGAACGTGCCGCTGTAAAACTTTCTAGCAAAGTTGGAGAATTACTGTATGATAAAGGAATCGAATTGGTTCTGTTTAGAAATCATTTAACAGACGTTACTATTTCAGAAATTTTAAATTTACATGAATACGCTCGTCAAGTAGTTAACAAACCAATTGATGTATTTACATCTTCTGAATTGGCAGAGGAATTGTTGAAAATGGATTTAGCTCCAGCAAAATTAGATATTGGTAAATTATCGAGTGAATGGCTAGAAGAACAAGCGTCTTACGCTTCTAAAGCTGCATTCTTAGCAGATAAATTAAAAAACTTTGGGGCTGGTGAAAGCACTACCATCGAGCCAAGAGATGTCGTTTTATATGGTTTTGGGCGAATTGGTCGTTTAGCTGCACGTGAATTGATTAAACAAGCTGGAAAAGGTCAACAATTGCGTTTACGTGCCATTGTAACAAGAGGTTCATCTGATGCCGATATTATTAAACGTGCTTCTTTGCTAAGAAATGATTCTGTTCATGGCGCATTCAAAGGAACTGTTTTAGAAGATTTAAGAAATAAATCATTGATCATTAATGGACAAATCGTTCACATGATTGATGCGAAAAATCCTGAAGACATCGATTATACACATTACGGAATTTCAAATGCTTTGGTAATCGACAATACAGGTGTTTTCACAAATCGTGAAGCATTATCTAGACATTTACAAGCAAAAGGTATTTCAAAAGTATTGTTAACAGCACCAGGAAAAGAAATTCCAAATGTTGTTTATGGTATAAATCAAAAAGAGTTAGACATTGAAAATGAAACGATTTTCTCTGCAGCATCGTGTACAACCAATGCCATCTCTCCTATTTTAAAAGTAGTAAACGATAAATATGGTGTTGTAAAAGGACATATTGAAACGGTTCATGCTTATACAAATGATCAAAACTTGTTAGATAACATGCACAACAAACCTCGTAGAGGGCGTTCTGCTGCTATCAACATGGTTATCACATCAACTGGAGCAGGAAGTGCTGTAACAAAAGTTATTCCAGACTTAAAAGACAAATTGACGGCAAATGCTGTGCGTGTTCCAACTCCAAATGGTTCATTAGCTATTTTGAGTTTAGAGTTAAATGGAAAAACATCTGTTGATGAAATCAATTCATTGGTAAGAGACGCTGCTTTAAATGGTGATTTAGTGAATCAAATTTACTATTCATATGATCCTGAATTAGTATCAAGTGACATTATTGGTAATACATGTTGTTCGGTATTTGATTCACATGCAACTATTGTATCAAACGATGCTAAAAATGTTGTCTTGTATGCTTGGTATGACAATGAATTTGGATACACAAAACAAGTAATTCGTTTAGCGAAACATGTAACAAACGTTAGAAGAGCAATTTACTATTAATTGTAAATTAATTACATAAAAAAAAGGGTAGATTTAAATCTACCCTTTTTTAGTATTTGAAAATTGCTTAGCGATTTCCCATCATTTCTTTAGAAACTTTTTCCATTTCTTTGAAATCATCACACGCTTTCAACTCTTGTTCCATTGCTTTTTGTTGCTCAACTGTTTTGCCTTCACCTAATTTTTGGCATTTTTCTAAATCTGCTTTGTATTTCGCTTCAATACCAGACATTTTAGATGGATCCATTTGAACTTCCTTCGCTTCTTTCATCATTTCTAATCCAACAGAAGCACACGTACACACTTCACTTTTACCACATGAAGCAAGTGCTAAAACTGCAAGCATAGTAGTTGATACAAATATTTTTTTCATAAATAGTTATTTAGATAATCTTACAAATAAAAGGATAAAAATCACAGAATCATAACAAAAGCTCTATTTTATTGCAAACACGCTTTTACTTTCTTTTTGTATTTCTGGCGTTCTCTTGGCGTTGCATTTGCATCATTTAAGCGAAAAGATTGGCATTTTTTATCAATTTCGTCAAATCGAATAATCAATCGATCCAACTCTTTATCTGATAATTTATTATTTTTCAAGGCCTTGTTTAACGAATCTCCTTTTTGAATACAATCGCAAAAGGTATATTGCTGACCATACTTTTCTTTTATTTTTGATTCAAGCACTGCTTTTTCGGTACTCTTGGAAACATATTTTTCCTTGTGATTCGATTGCTTCAGCGCATTTTTACCCAACGCTCGTTGTTCAGTTTCTAAACGTGATTGATTTGTATCTTGCTTGTTCTTACAAGAAAAAACCGCAAAAACAATGAGAAGGAGAAATAGCAGTTTCATTTTTTATGGTTTAAAAAAAAGCCATTGTCTTTCAACAATGGCTTCATTTAATTTTAGTTGATTAAGCAACTAATACATCTTCAGTTGAAGTTGCAATCGCGCTTTTCTCAATTCTAATTTTTGTTCCTTCAGCACTGATTAAAACTGTTGAATCAGCTACTTCTAATATTTTACCGTGAATTCCACCAATAGTAACTACTTTATCCCCAGCTTTCAAACGCTCACGGAATTTTTTCATTTCTTTTTGTTTTTTCATTTGTGGACGAATCATGAAAAAGTAAAATACTACAAGCATTAATACTAACATGATTATTTGACCTGATCCTCCGTTCATTTTGATTTGTTTTATGATTTATGATTTATTTAACTTTTGCTTTGATAACTACTTCTGTTACAGATGGCTCTGTATTGGCAACAATGGTTACAGATTTTGCAATCACTCCGCCTGAAAAATTTTCAGTATTTACATTTGCTTTGATAATTCCTTCTTCTCCTGGCTGAATCATTTCGCTTGGTTTTTCAGCTACTGTGCACGAACAAGATCCATGCACATCACCAATAACTAATGGATAATCACCTGTATTTTTTACAATGAATTTAGCATTAATGATTTCTCCTCTTAAAACCGTTCCAGCATTAAAAACTGGTTCTACCATCATAGATGTTTTTTGACCAACTTCAACTGAATCGTTTGATGAACATGCGGCTAAAACAAAACCAATACAAAGTATATAAAGTAATTTTTTCATTGGACTAATTTACGTTATTTTTTTCAATTGATTAGACCGCGTCCGATTTTTACAATTTTCTTTTCTTTTTGTAAACGATCTATTGCTTTGTCTAATACACCATTGATGAATCCATTACTTTTTGGAGTACTGTAAAATTTAGAAATCTCAATGTATTCATTCAGCGTAACTTTTGTTGGAATATTGTTAAAGATTTGCAATTCAGTCAAGGCCATTTTCATTAAAATGACATCCATTTTTGCAATACGTTCCAATTCCCAGTTTTTTGTCAAATCATCAATCAATGCTTCGTTTTCTTTGTCCATCGAAATGGTTTTACGCAACAATTGACGAATGAATTCTTGTTCATCATCGTCTTCTTTATACAACGGTAATAAATCTAAAATTTCAGTTGGTTGAATTGCTTTGATTGTTTTGATAACCATCGAACAAGCCAAATCAATATCATCCATCCAATGAATACTTTTTTCTTCAAAGAAATTGTATAAAATTGGAGAATTAGCAATTTCTATTTTAAACAATTCAATCGCGAATGCTTGATCTTCCTCAAAATTTTGTGAACCATTGTTCATAAATTCGAAATACGTTTCACCTTCTCGCAATTGCAAATAGATTTTACGGAACATTTCATGGTGCTCATCTCCAACCCAATTCACTTTTCGGTCTTCCGAAATAGCTCTTAAGGTTTTACTTTCTTCCAATTTAAGAATAATGGCATTGTTTACGAACTTTAAATTTGGATTCATTTCATCTTCCGAAGGACGAATCTTCTTTTTGTTCTCATCTATTCGATTTTGAGCGATTTCTTTTAATTCCGAAAAAGTCAATAACAAATAAATGTACAAGTCATAAATTCGCTCAACAGACTGCATTAGTTCTTTTTCTGAATGCCCGTAATTATCTTCATTAGATTGAAAATAGGCATACAATGTTTGCAATACTTTAATTCTTAAATGTCTTCTGTTTAGCATTTTATTTTAATTATAATGGCAATTTTACATTACCGATTGCAGCAATTCGTTCTTCTGCCATTTTATTAGCGATTTGATACGTTGGAACATTTTCCAACTTAGAACGTTTCACGATGTTTCCAATTGTTTGGTAGATTTCTTCCGCTTTAGTCATTGCCCATTCTGCAGACAATCCTTTTACTTCAGAGTAACAGTTAATTACACCACCCGCATTCAACGCAAAATCAGGTGCGTAAATAATTCCTTTCTCCATAACTAAACGTCCGTGAACATCTTCAATTTGCAATTGATTGTTCGCTGCTCCAGCAATGATTGAACATTTTAAACGAGATAAAGTATCATCATTAACGGTTGCTCCCAATGCACATGGCGCGTAAATATCCATGTCTACATCGTAAATTTCATTCAACCCAACAATGTGAGCACCATATTTTTCAGCAACGCGTTTCAAAGAAGGTTCGTGAATATCTGTAACATAAATTTCAGCATTTTCTTTCGCTAATGCAGCAACTAAGTATTCTCCAACATGACCAACACCTTGAACAGCGATCTTTTTACCTGTTAATGAATCCGAACCAAATTGTTCTTTAGCACACGCTTTCATTCCAACATAAACACCATGAGCAGTAACGGGTGACGGATCTCCACTTTTTCCAGGTAAACCAACAACATGATTCGTTTCCATGTTTACATACACCATATCAGCCGTTCCAATACCGACATCTTCAGCGGTAATGTATTTCCCAGCTAAACTGTTGACAAACTTACCAAAACGACGCATTAACGCTTCTGATTTCATGGTACGCGCATCGCCAATAATGACGGCTTTACCACCTCCTAGGTTCAATCCTGAAATTGAGTTTTTGTAGGTCATACCTCTTGACAAACGTAAAACATCTGTCAATGCTTCCATTTCATTATTATAAGCCCACATTCTTGTACCTCCAAGAGCTGGACCTAAAACGGTATTGTGCACAGCGATGATTGCTTTTAAACCTGTTGCATTGTCATTACAAAACAACAATTGTTCGTGGTTGTATTTGCTCATTTGAGCCACCACAGGATTTTCAAATAGATTCGTATCCTCAATATTTTTTACCTCAAACATTTTTTAACGCTATATGTTATAAATTTAATTCAAGTTATTGTCTACTTTTGCATCGTTCTGCAATCGTGGGCACAAAAATAGGAAATTAATCGTATGAAGTCACTGAGCTATCTAAACAAATATTTTTTTAAATACAAATGGCGTTTATTATTGGGCACCATTTTCATTGTAATTTCCAACTATTTTGGTGTACAAATGCCTCTTTACGTGAAAAGTACGATTGATGACTTAATGAAATCAACTACAATTACAAGTATTGAAGACGCTTTGTATTTATCCTTAAAAATTGGCGGAATCTATATGTTACTATCATTAATTAGTGGTTTTTTCCTCTTTTTAATGCGCCAAACTATTATTGTAATGTCGCGTTTAATCGAATTTGATTTAAAAAATGAAATTTATTCGCATTATCAAAAATTAGATTTCACTTTTTACAAAAAAAATGCAACGGGTGATTTAATGAATCGAATTTCAGAAGATGTAAGTCAAGTTCGTATGTATTTAGGTCCAGGAATCATGTACTCCATTAATCTTGTTGCTTTAAGCATTTTGATTATTACACAAATGGTAAAGATTAGTCCTTATTTGACTGTTTTTGTATTAATCCCTTTACCAGTTATGTCCTTTTTGATTTACAAAGTATCTTCAAAAATGAATTTAATGAGTAAAAATGTACAAGTGGAACAATCGATGCTGTCAACTTTAGCTCAAGAAACATTTGCAGGAATAAGAGTTGTAAAGGCTTACAGCAGAGAAAAAGAAGCCCATGAAAAATTTAACGCTACCGCTGAAGAATACAAGACAAAAAGTATGAAAATGGTGATCTTCAATGCTTTTTTCATGCCAACAATCGTTTTTTTAATTGGTTTGAGTACTTTGTTAACGATTTATATTGGCGGTAAATTAACGTATGATAATTCCATTTCTATCGGTGGAATCGTTGCCTTTATCTTTTTTGTCAATAAATTAACGTGGCCCTTTGCAAGTATTGGCTGGGTTACTTCCATTAACCAACGAGCTGCTGCTTCACAAACACGTATCAATGAGTTTTTAATGACGCAACCAATGGTTAAAAACACTTCAACTGAAGCCTTTGATTTTGATGGAAATATTGAATTCAAAAATGTTTCTTACACCTATGAAAATTCAGGAATTACAGCATTAAAGAACATCAATTTCACCCTTGAAAAAGGAAAAACTTTAGGAATTATTGGTAGAACTGGAAGTGGAAAAACAACACTATTGAATTTATTAATGCGTCAAATGGATGTTGAAACGGGAGAATTATACATTAACAACCATCCAATTAAAACGATCAATTTAGATTCTTTTAGAAGCCAAACAGGGATTGTACCACAAGATGTGTTTTTATTTTCCGATACCATTTCAAATAATATTTTATTTGGAAGCAATCGAGAAAATGTTGGATTAAACGAAGTTATTGAAAGTACTAAAAAAGCACATGTTTACGAAAACATCATTGCTTTTCCTGATCAATTTGAAACACTTTTAGGAGAACGAGGAGTAAATTTAAGCGGGGGACAAAAACAACGAATCAGCATTGCAAGAGCATTAATTCGCAATCCTAAATTATTAATTTTAGACGATTGCTTGTCAGCTGTAGATACCGAAACAGAAGAAATCATTTTGAATCATTTGAAAGAAGAATTCAAGACGCGAACTTCTATTATTGTTTCCCATCGTATTTCATCCATTCGACATGCAACAAAATTAATTGTTTTAGAGCATGGTACCATCATTGAAACTGGTACACATGAATCATTATTAGCCTTAAATGGAATTTATACTGAAATGTATCACAAGCAATTAGCAGACGAAAAAGACCTACAACAAAATAGTTGAGTATTCGAATAATTGTTCAAGAAATAATTGCATATTTGTTTCAACAAATCAATTAGATGATGGAACAAGATAAAAACAATGAAATTTATTCGAAGGTTGTTAGAGCAGGAAAAAGAACCTATTTTTTTGATGTAAAAGCCACTAAATCAGAAGAATTATACATTACGATAACTGAAAGCAAAAAATCTGTTGATGAAAATGGAATGGAACAATTTCAAAAACACAAACTTTTTTTATACAAAGAAGATTTTGAAAAATTCAAAGAAGGATACGAAGATGTATTGAATAAAATTTCAAGTTTAAACGAGGAAATGCATTAAATAGTAATTCGTTCCAATAAAAAAACAGCAATCTTTTCATGCTATTCAATTACTTAGCTTGTTTTAACATATTCTTGTTTAATAGTTTCAAGGAATTAATAGCGTTATTCTGATACAAATTCGTACTTTTAACATTCAAAATAAATTAGAATGGCAAAGATAATTGCAATAGCAAATCAAAAAGGAGGCGTTGGCAAAACAACAACAGCTGTAAATATGGCTGGTTGTTTAGGCGTTTTAGAATACAAAACACTTTTAGTCGATGCAGACCCTCAAGCAAATGCAACATCTGGAGTTGGGTTTGACCCAAACAACACACGTAATATTTATGATTGTTTAATTAATGATGTTAATCCATCTGATTTAATCTTAAAAACAAGCAATCCTAATTTAGATATTTTACCCTCTCACATTGACTTGGTTGGAGCTGAATTAGAAATGATTAATTTACCCAATCGAGAACAAATGCTTCGTTTGGCACTTAATAAAATTGAAGATAATTACGATTTTATTATTATCGATTGTTCACCTTCACTTGGATTAATTACTGTAAATGCATTAACTGCAGCAAATTCAGTTATTATCCCTGTTCAATGTGAATACTATGCTTTAGAAGGATTAGGAAAATTGCTCAACACAATAAAAATTGTACAAGGTAGATTAAACACAGATTTAGAAATTGAAGGAATATTGTTAACGTTATACGATACTCGTTTGCGCCTTGCCAATCAAGTAGTTGACGAAGTAAAAACGCATTTCCAAGAACTTGTTTTCGACACCGTAATTCATAGAAACACAAAATTGGCAGAATCGCCAAGTTTTGGTGAGACAATTGTAATGCACGATGCTTCAAGTAAAGGATCAATCAATTACTTAAACTTTGTACGTGAAGTTTTACAACGTAATAACTTAACAAAAATAGATAACAACGATAAAACAATTGAATTACACGATGAGCTCTAATCAAAACAAACGTTCTGCACTTGGAAAAGGATTGAGTGCCTTGTTAGAAAATGCTGGTACAGATATTACTTCAAAATCTTCAACAGATGGAGGTGTTGGTTCCGTTTCTCTTTTGCCAATTTCAAGTATTGAAGCAAATCCATTTAATCCAAGAACAAATTTTGAAAAAGTTGCATTAGAAGATTTAAGTAAATCGATTGCCATTCATGGAATTATCCAACCACTTACAGTGCGTAAACTTGGAAGAGATAAATACCAATTGATTTCTGGCGAGCGACGATTTAGAGCATCTCAGTTAGCAGGTTTAACAGAGGTCCCAGCTTATATACGCGTGGCAAACGATCAAACCATGTTAGAAATGGCTCTGGTTGAAAACATTCAACGTGAAGATTTAAATGCTATTGAAGTAGCTTTATCTTATGCTCGTTTATTGGAAGAATGTAATTTGACACAAGATCAATTGGCACAAAAAATTGCTAAATCTCGTCCAAGTATTTCTAACCATTTACGCCTTTTAAAATTACCAGCAGATATACAAGCTAGTGTGCGTGACAATGTTTTATCAATGGGACATGCACGAGCATTAGTTGCCGCAAATGATGAAGCATTACAATTGGCTATTTTTAACCGAATTCTTGAAGATGGTTTATCAGTTAGAGATGCTGAACAATTGATTCGTCAAGGGTATGTTGAACCAAGAACAGCATCCAATAAATCAACATCTGCGGCAATTAAACCTAAAATTGAAAGAAACCAAGAAGTTTTTCAACACCATTTGAGTGACAAATTAGCTACAAAGATTGAAATTAAAAAATCACCAACGGGTACTGGTAAAATCATTGTTAATTTTAATTCAGAAGTTGACTTAAACAGAATCATTGAATTATTAAATAACTAATGCGCTTCGTATTTTTACTTATTTGTTGCAGTATAAGCATTATAACTTTTTCGCAGTCAACTGCTTTTAAGACAGATTCTGTAAAAGTACATTCTGCAAAAAAAGCGACCATTTTATCTGCTATAATTCCAGGTGCTGGTCAAGTTTATAACCACATTGCGATGCCAAAAGGCAGAAAGAAAGCGTATTGGAAAGTACCGCTTATTTATGCTGGATTAGGACTAACAACTTACTATTTAATTCAAAATCAAGCTATTCAAAACGGTTTAAAAACTGAATTCTACAACCGACAAAATGGTGGAGATTTAGATTCACAATGGGCCCTATATGATGATTATTCTATTATTCTGTTACAAGATCAATATGCAGGGCGCCGTGATTTATCAATTTTAGGAATTGGACTTGTTTATGCATTACAAGTAATTGATGCCAACATTGAAGCAAGTTTTGTTCATTTTGATTTTTCCAAAGACTTAAGTATGCATGTTGAACCAGCCTATTTCGGGACAAATGCATATGGATTAAAATTTAATTTTAAAATTCGTTAATTTTTATTGTTAACGCATTCGAATCACTTATATTTGCTTACAAAGATGAAGATAGCACTAATTGGATACGGAAAAATGGGGAAAGCAATTGAAGCAATTGCCCTAGAACGTGGACATACCATCATCGCAAAAATCAATTCTCAACATCCAATTGAATCAAGTGAAGTACACGAAGCAGATGTTGCGATTGAATTTAGTCGTCCTGATAAAGTGATTGACCACATTAGTTATTGCTTAAATAGCTCTATTCCAATTGTTGTTGGGACAACAGCTTGGCAAGCGCACTTTGAAGCCATAAAAGAACAAACACTTGCTAAAAACGGAACATTGTTATATGCTTCTAATTTCAGTATTGGAGTAAATATTTTCTTTGAATTGAATAAAAAATTAGCTCAATTGATGCAAGGAAAAATCGATTATACGGCAGCGATGGAAGAAATTCATCACTTGCAAAAATTAGATGCACCGAGTGGAACGGCGATTACCTTGGCTCATGGAATCATGGAAAACAATTCCGACTATTCATCGTGGGTTTTAGGTGAAGAGAAAAATCCTTATACAACTGAGAGTCAGCTTGGGATTACCTCCTTCCGAAAGCCAGATGTTCCGGGAACTCACACTATTCACTATACTTCAGAAGTAGATACATTAACGATTTCTCACGAAGCACATTCGCGAAAAGGATTTGCACTGGGTGCTGTCATTGCTGCAGAATGGTTGCAAAAGAAAAAAGGTGTTTTTACCATGAATGATGTTTTAAATTTTTAAAAAATGAATGTATTTTATTTCTACTTAATTTTATTGGTTCACCCCTATTTAGCACAATGGTTTTTAAGTTTTAAAAAAGCAGGTTATGCTTCTTGGTATGCTTTAATACCAGGATTAAATTACTTTATCGCATTTAAAATAGCTTGTAAAAAACCTTTTTGGGCATTTCTATTGTTATTTCCTGGTGTTCATATTGTCATGTGGGCTGTGTTGAATGTTTCTTACATTCGAAGATTTGGCTATTATTCATTAGCGGATACTTTTCAAGGCATCTTTTTCCCGTATTTGTTGTTTGCTAAAATTGCTAAAAACGAAGACTCAATGCTTCCAGAAACGAATTGGGCCAATAGTCGTGAAACAGAAACTAGAAAACAAGGTGATCATTTAGTGTTAGCATTGTCTTTACCTATAGTTGGACATATTATTGCTTTTATTTTTAACGCTTTAAAACGTGAAAAACCAGGAGATAAATCAAAAGTAAAAGAATGGGGTGATTCTATTTTATTTGCATTGGTAGCAGCGAGTATCATTCGTACTTATGTTTTTGAACCATTTAAAATACCAACGGGATCGATGGAAAAAACATTATTGGTGGGTGACTTTTTGTTTGTGAATAAATTAGCTTACGGACCAAAAGTACCTGTTACTCCTTTCTCATTTCCTTTGTTTCACAATACTGTTCCGTTTGTAAACATTAAATCCTACGCTCCAATTGAAACGGGAAGTTATTTTAGATTACCCGGTTTCACAAAAGTAAATAGAAACGATGTAGTTGTATTCAATTATCCTTCTGGAGATACCGCAGTTTACGATCCTCGCATGCCTGATGGTTTGATGGGACACGATTACCATGGTATTGTTAACAATGAAGCATTTATGTTGTTTCAACAAGATCCTGAGATAAGTAATAAATATTCAATTGCAAAAACTTATTATACAGATAGTTTAACAAAAGCAAATGGAAATATTGCAAGTGTTGATAGTTTATGCAACCTTTATTTGAATCAAACGCTAGTAGAACAGCTAGATTCATACAAGAATAAAGCGCGTAAAATGTTGGCAGAAGAAAAAATAGCACATCAAAATGGACAAACAATCCAACATTATGGTTTGGTGTATCGTCCAGTAGACAAACGTGAAAATTACATTAAACGATGCGTTGGAATCCCAGGTGATTGGTTAGAAATCAAAAAATCAATCTTATACGTTAACAACAAACCTGCATTTGTTTCAGAGTTTCAAAACTTACAATATACTGCTGAAAATTTTGTTCCTCGTTCTTCAACATTGATGCGTGAGAAATACAATTTGGAAGACAGTCGTAATGACTACTACACACAAGATGGTGGTAAAACATATGTCTTGAATTTAACAAAGAATCAATTAAAAGCATTGAAAGCGGATAATCCGGGCGTGAAATTCAATTTAGTTATTCAAGAACAATATGCAGATGTTAAAGATTACCAACCAACAGCAGCTGATTTATTAAACAACTTGGGACAATTTCCGAAGGATTTGTATGTAAACAATACAATTACTGACTTTACGAAATTTCAAATTCCATACAAAGGACAAAAAATTAGTATTTCTTCGAAAAACATAGCTTGGTTTAGACGAATCATTACAGCCTATGAAGGACACTCGTTGAAAGAAACCAAAAACGGTATTTTTATCGACGGTCAAAAAGCAACATCTTATACCTTTGCCATGAACTACTATTGGTTAATGGGTGACAACCGTTATAATTCTGCAGATTCAAGAATTTGGGGATTTGTACCTGAAGATCACGTAGTTGGTAAAGCTTCATTGGTTTGGTTCTCAAGTAGTATTGATCCAGCAATTGGAACACGTTGGGATAGAGTTTTCAAATTGATTCATTAATGGAAACAGTTGTTCCAATTAGTTTTTTCGGAAGTTGTGGTTACTTTCAAGTACTCGCTAATGCTGAAACACTATTAATTGAAACAAAATCTCATTTCAACAAAGGATCTATTTCTTCGCGATGTGACATACTTTCTCCCAATGGAATTCAGCAATTACCCATTCCTGTTGTGCGAAAAAACGGTTCAAAAACACTTTTTGACGAAGTTTCCATTGCCCACGACATCGATTGGCGAAAAAAAATGTGGAAATCCATAGAAACGGCCTACTCCTCTGCTCCATACTTTGATTATTACGGAATGGAAGTAGAAGAATTGATTTATCAGAAAGAAACAAATTTATTGCAATACACATTAAATTGCACTTATAAAATCATGGAATGGCTTTCTTTAGAAAATCAAATTAATTTTACAACAACTTATTATCAAGGGAACGATAAATGTGATTTAAGATTTTCCGATTTTGAATACAAAGGTCCATTTAAATCGTATATTCAAGTATTTAATCCAACCAATGAATTTATTCCCAACTTGTCAATTCTTGATCTGATCTTCAACGAAGGTCCAATGGGACGAAATTGGCTCCTAAAAAAATAAAACGATGAAACACTTTTTTACACTAGCTGCACTTCTAATTTCAACAAGTATCTTTGCTCAAAAAACAAGTACTATCGCATTTTACAATGTTGAAAATCTTTTTGATACCATTGATGGAAACAATGACGATGCGGAATTTTTACCTACTTCAAAATCGAATTGGAATACAGCAAAATTCAATGAGAAAACATCGCATGTTGCCCAAGTTATTAATGAACTTGAACAACCTTTAATTATTGGTTTGTGTGAAATTGAAAATGCAGGTGTGATTAGAAATGTACTACAAAAAACAACTGTTAAAACTTTTGGTTTGGTACATTATGAAAGTCCTGATGCACGTGGAATTGATGTTGCTTTAATTTACGATAGCCTTCGATTAAAACTAGCAGCAAGTGGCAATATTCGTTTTACATTACCAGGTCAAACAGCACCTTCTACGCGCGATATAGTTTGGGGGAAATTCACTACAAAAAAAGACGTGATTTATGCTTTCGTAAATCATTGGCCAAGTAGAAGAAGTGGACAAGACGAAAGTGAGATTTTACGTGTAACAGCAGCGCAAAATGCAAGACACTTTATCGATTCGATTTTAACCCTTAACAAAGATGCTAAAATTGTCTTCATGGGAGATTTGAATGATTATCCAGCTGATAAAGCTCCGCAACTTATTCAGGAGAAATTGATACCAATGATTGTTCCAGCTTCCGGTAAATTTGGTGGCACGCACAATTACAAGGATCAATGGCATGTGATGGACCACATTTTTGTTTCAAATGGTTTTCAAGGAAAAAAAGGATTAAAAGTTGTTCCTTCTTCTGGGAAAATCTATTCTTTTGACTATTTATTACAAACCTACAAAGGACAAATTGTACCATTCAGAACATTTGGTGGATCGAAATACATCGGAGGATATTCCGATCATCTACCCGTTTCGATTAGTCTAAAATACTAATTCTAGCGTTTGTTTTAATACATCGCTTGCTTGTACAAATATTTATTTTGTAACGATTCAAAAGGGCGGTAAATGAAATATACTTCATTATTGTAAATAGCAATTTTTTCAACGTATTTATATGCTAATTTCACTTTAGATTCAATCTTTCCTGTTTGAAGGTCAATTTTCCCTAGGTAAGAATAACCATCTAGTTCAAAATGAGCAAAAATACTTCCCGTTAATTGATCCTGTATTAAGTGTTTTTTCCATCCTGAAGATTTTGGCTGGTAATGATGAAAAATCGCTATGCTATCTAACTTATTCCCTTTTGCATCCGCTCTGAATAAGAAATCTTTGTAATAATCAAATATGAAAAGTGTATCGTTTTTTTCAAACAAGGGAGCATACAATTCTTTATAGTAAATTGATTGTGTAAAATAATTAGCCCCAATGATAACTTCAGCGTCCACTCCCGTTTCAAATTCTTGTTGTCTTGCCCATAATTTCGTTCGTGTATCCATCCATTTGTATTCAGAGCGATACAATTCCATCATAAACGTATCTTCGATGTGTAAAATCTTTGCATATGCAGAATCACGTTGATCGTACGATAAATAATTAAACGCTGGATAATCTTTACTAAAATTAGAAAAAATCAATTGTGCTTTAGAAGAATCAATAATTGGAGCGATATACGTGTAGAAATAACCTTTATCAAGCGTTGCGATTCCAATTTTTGATGGTTCGATTTGTAAGCCATACACATGTTCTTTACAAACAATGTGTGTATTCCCTCTAAAATCGTGTATTAATTCTTCCGCGATTTCTGGCACTTGAAATGAGTTGATCACTTCTTGTCCATCATAGAGTAACAGTTCGCTTCCCTTTTTTAATTGTTTTTTATATGCCAATAATACCAATTGTCCATCCTTTAAAATTTCAAAATCAGCTATATTCAATACATTAGAACCATAAACGGTATAAGGAGTTCCAAGAGGTTTCACCGTTATTGACTTCAAATCGGTAACTTTATTCGGTTCCATTTTCACAACAATATCTAGCGTATCTTTTGCTCGACTCAATGGATTCTTCAATAGAACCGTTGTATAAAGTGGATGACTAAAAGCCGCTTGGATCTCATTTAATTTAGCAACTTTCAACGCAATGATTCCTTTTTGATTGGATTGCTTGTAAATCATTTTAGTAGCAAGCACGAACGTCCCTTGAACATTTGGAATTACTTCATCATGCACTTGATCAAGCAAGCGATAACGAACAAGAATCGAATCCTTTTGTCCAAACAAACCGAATCCGTTACCAATGAATAATAATATGAACAACAAATGTTTCATCTGATGGTTTTACTTATAGATGCTTTCATTGACAAAATTCCATAAAAAAAGCCTTCCAAAAGAAAGGCTTTTAATTAATCTTATTTTCTATCAAACAATTAAACACCAATTCAATGGATCTTCCACTTTACCAGCTTTTAAATCGTCCAAATAATTTTTAATTTTAATAGACACAGTTCTTGTCTCTTCTGCAGGCAATTCTAACACCTCGTCACGGAATCCGATTTTTACAATCGGAGCAATTGTTGCTGCTGTTCCAGCTCCAAAACAATCTTGTAATGTTCCATTTTTAGCAGCTGTAACAATCTCTTCAACAGAAACTTTTCTTTCTTCAACTGGAATTCCCCACATTCTTGCAATGTCTAAAACAGCGCGTTTGGTGGTTCCTCGTAAAATTGTATCCGATTCCTCAGAAGGAGATATTAACGTATCATTGATCATGAAAACAATGTTCATCGTTCCTGATTCTTCAATGTATTTGTGTTCTTTTGAATCCGTCCAAACCAACTGGTGAAATCCTTCTTGTTGCCCTTTTATTGCCGGAAATAAAGAAGCCCCGTAATTACCAGCCGTTTTTGCTCTACCAACTCCACCAACAGATGCACGCGAATAAAATTCTTCAATTTTCACGCGAACAGGTTCAGTATAGTAAGATCCAACTGGACAAGTAAAAATCATGAATTTATACGTTTCAGAAGGTCGAATTCCGATAAAATCGTCTGTTGCAAACATAAAAGGACGAATGTATAGTGAATAGCCATCCATTTCAGGAATCCAAGCACTTTCAACTTCTACGAATTTTCGAACTAATTCAACAAACATATCTTCAGGAATGACCGGCATACACATACGCTCACACGATTCTGCAAAACGCTTCGCATTCATTTCTGGTCTAAAAATTGAGATTTTACCATCTACTCTGCGGTTCGCTTTCATTCCTTCAAAAATAGATTGACCGTAATGAACAGCTGATGTTGCAGGATGAATCTCTACTGGACCAAAAGGCATTATTTCTGGTTGTTGCCATTGACCATCTTTGTATTCCATAATCATCATGTGATCAGAGAATATTTTCCCGAATGGTAAGTTTGACCAATCCACCTCTGAAACACGAGATTCAGACGCTTTTGTGATCTTGATATTAAGCGTTTCTTGCAACATAAATGTAAATTTTCGATGCGAATATAATTAGAAAAATTGAGGTGGTAAATTTATTTTTCAGATTGAAGAATAATAATGATTATTTAACAATCTTAATATTAAATAAAGACAATAAACCAATCAAACCAGGATAGGAAAAATAGGCGTTTTTTAGCGTATTATTGGTTGGGTTAATTCTGTAATTTTGAGCTGTAGAAAAATTAGCTCCCATTAAATTCGTTCGATCAAAAACAGTGTTATGAAAATCACATTCATTAAAAATAGCACCCGCTAAATTTGCTTCTGTAAAATCAACTTCTTGTAATGAAGAGCCCGAAAAATCTCTATTTT
>JAGNZC010000018.1 GCA_017984635.1 Crocinitomicaceae bacterium | reverse complement strand
GAAATACCATAAAATTCTTTTAATTGTATTTTCATGTAATTTCTTAATGGTACAGCCAAATAGGTTGAATCAATTGTAAGTGTATTGCCTAGCGCTATTTCTCCAACCATTTCTTTGTATACTGCTGGCGAAGGTAAAATCACACTGTTTTGAGAAAAACCAAAAACTGCACTAAAAATTATGCAATAACTAATTCCAATAATAGTTAAGACTCTATTCATTTGATAATTGATTTAAAAGGTTGTTTTGCAACTTGAAAAGATAGACAATAAAAAAGTGCAATTGCTAAAAGATTGACGATTCCCAACAATCCAATTTCTGCTATAAAATCAGAAAAATGGGCTGTCATAAGATCATTCGAACGTAAGGTAAATGGTAGCAAAAGAATACTAAACAACAACCAATAATACCATTTTTTAAGTTGTTGTAAATAAACAATATTCAGTAATAATAAAGGCATCGATAATAAAAAATGCTCTGTATCAGTGACAAAGAAATTAGGAGTAAAAGCCATTAATACAATAAAAAATTCGATGCGTGAATGTGTCGTGTAATGGATTGCTTTGTTCCGTTTGAATTCAACAAAAAGAAGCAATAACAAGACCACAATTGATGGAATCCAATTAGAATGAATTCCAAAATAATACGATGCTAAATACGTTAATGAATATTGGCTAACTATGTATGTGCCATGATTCGCTACTGACAAGAACCAGGAATACCAACTTTCAAGTAAACCATTAATTGACTTATTGAAAAGTGGAAATAAAAAGAACACTATTCCTAACAAAAACATTCCTCCAATAATTTTCCATTTTTTATAAAAGAATAGAGGAATAAAAACAATGACAACAATTGGTTTTAAAATTACCATAAAACCCCATGAAATGATTGTTCCCCATTCTTTTTTAAGTAACAAAGCGTATAATCCAAGACTAAAAAGACACAATAAAAATAAATTGACATTACCCATGTGAAATTCTCGCACCAATTGAATGACCGAAAAAAAGAAGGCCGTATACAAAACCCAATTATACGGTTTTACTGTCTTAAACTTACTTAAAAAAAGTACTTTTCTAAGAATAAATACTGACATGACAAATGCAATAACTAACAAAATCACATGAACAATTTGAGCTGTGAAAAAGGAAAGTTTTGTTGCAAAATAAAAGAAATAGAGTGTTGTTGGTGGATATTTAAAAAAACCTGTATCCTCTCCATATGGAAAAACATAAGGATTTTTTCCAGCAAAATAATCCTTTGCTGCTAAATAATAAACTTCAAAATCGTTGGTATAAAATTTTCCGTTTAACTTTTCTACAATAACTAAAAGCGTTACAAATAAAACAATAAAAACCCCAAAGATCAAAGCTGATCGTTGAGGTTTTAACCAATTATTTTGAATGTTCTTCATTCGCATTACATGTTGCGTCGATATTGACCACCCACTTCAAACAATGCTTCCGTTATTTGTCCTAACGATGAATATTTACATGTTTCCATCAATTGTTCAAACATATTTTGATTGCTAATTGCTGCATTTTGAACCTTTTCAATTCCATTTTTAGCAATTTCAGCATTACCTTTTTGCAAGTTTTCCAACATGGTAATTTGGTAAGCTTTTTCTTCTTCTGTTGCACGAATAACCTCTTTCGGAAGAACGGTTGGAGAACCTTTTGAACTTAAGAAGGTGTTTACTCCAATAATTGGGAATTCACCTGTGTGTTTCAACATTTCATAATACAATGATTCTTCTTGAATTTTAGAACGTTGGTACATTGTTTCCATTGCTCCTAAAACTCCACCACGTTCTGTTATGCGATCAAACTCTAACAATACAGCTTCTTCTACTAAATCAGTTAATTCCTCAATAATAAATGAACCTTGTAATGGATTTTCATTTTTAGCCAATCCTAATTCACGGTTAATAATTAATTGAATGGCCATTGCACGACGAACAGACTCTTCCGTTGGTGTTGTAATTGCTTCATCATATGCGTTGGTATGCAACGAGTTACAATTGTCATAAATCGCATACAATGCTTGTAACGTTGTACGAATATCATTGAAATCAATTTCTTGAGCATGTAACGAACGTCCAGACGTTTGAATGTGGTATTTCAACATTTGAGCGCGCGCATTTGCTCCGTATTTACGTGCAAGTGCTTTTGCCCATATTCTTCTTGAAACACGACCAATTACCGCATATTCAGGATCAATTCCATTGGAGAAGAAGAACGATAAGTTAGGGCCAAAATCATTGATACTCATTCCACGACTCATGTAATATTCTACATAGGTAAAGCCATTTGCTAACGTAAAGGCTAATTGTGTAATTGGATTCGCACCAGCCTCAGCAATGTGGTAACCAGAAATCGAAACCGAATAGAAGTTACGCACTCCATTTTGAATAAAATATTGTTGTACATCCCCCATTAAACGCAATGCAAATTCAGTTGAGAAAATACACGTGTTCTGCGCTTGATCTTCTTTTAAAATATCTGCTTGAACCGTTCCACGAACTTGCGTTAATGTTTCAGCTTTGATTGTTGAATAAATTTCAGCTGGCAACACTTGATCACCCGTAACGCCTAACAACATCAAGCCTAAGCCATTATTCCCTTCTGGTAATTCGCCTTGGTAACTTGGTCGAACGGTTCCTTTTTCTTTGTAAATAGCCGCAATTTTTGCTTCAATCTCTGATTCTAGTCCATTTGCAACAATGTATTTCTCACAATTTTGATCAATGGCAGCATTCATAAAGAATCCCAATAACATCGGTGCAGGTCCATTGATTGTCATTGAAACTGAAGTCATTGGATGCGACAAGTCGAAACCAGAATATAATTTTTTAGCATCGTCTAGGCAACAGATTGAAACGCCCGAGTTTCCGATTTTACCGTAAATATCAGGACGGATTGCCGGATCATTTCCATACAAGGTAACTGAATCAAATGCAGTTGATAAACGTTTTGCAGGCATTCCTAGTGAAACGTAATGAAAACGTTTGTTGGTTCTTTCAGGTCCACCTTCTCCTGCAAACATACGCGTTGGATCTTCACCTTCCCGTTTGAATGGGAATAATCCTGCTGTGTAAGGGAATTCCCCTGGAACATTTTCTTGCAAAGACCATCGTAAAATATCACCCCAGCCATTGTATTTTGGCATAGATATTTTTGGAATTTGTAAATGTGAAAGTGATTCTGTGTGTGTATCTAATTTTAATATTTTATCGCGAACTTTAAATTCAAACGTAGGATTTTTGTAGGTAGCTTTTTTGTCCGACCATTTTTGTAAAATGTCCCAATTTTTTGGGTCAAAATTCAATTTTTCAGTTTCAAATACTTCTGCTAATGCTTTAACCAAACGATCTTTATCTTCCATTGACGATTCACGAATCGTTTCCATAGAAGAATGCAAGCCTTGTAATTTATCCGCCACCAATACTTGATCATTGACCCATTTATCATACGAACGATTGTTTTCAGAAATCTCAGATAAATAACGTGTTCTATCCGGTGGAATCACGAAAATCTTCTCCGACATTTCTTTGGTGATTTCAAACGTTGATTTCAAATCTGCACCTGAAACTTCAACAACTTTATCCATGATCACTTTATACAAAGAATTCATACCAGGATCGTTAAATTGAGAAGCAATTGTTCCATAAACAGGCATAGAATCAACATCAGCTTCCCATAAATTATGGTTACGTTGGTATTGTTTCCGCACATCGCGCAAAGCGTCCAACGCACCACGTTTGTCAAATTTATTCAATGCAATAACATCTGCAAAATCCAACATATCTATTTTCTCCAATTGCGTTGCTGCTCCATATTCCGGAGTCATCACGTACAACGACATATCAGAATGTTCTAAAATTTCTGTGTCTGATTGACCAATTCCGGACGTTTCTAAAATTATCAAATCGTATTCAGCTGCTTTTAAAACCGTAATGGCTTCAGCAACATGCTTTGATAATGCTAAATTTGATTGACGAGTAGCCAAAGATCGCATGTAAACTCGGTCGCTTTTGATAGAATTCATACGAATACGATCACCCAACAATGCGCCACCTGTTTTACGTTTAGATGGATCAACAGAAACAACTGCAATTTGTTTTGTAGGGAAATCAATTAAAAAACGACGAACTAATTCATCCACCAAGGATGATTTACCAGCACCACCTGTTCCTGTGATTCCTAAAACTGGAACATTTACATTTTTAGCCATCTCAGCAACTTGTGCTAAAACAGCTTTTGATTCCTCTGGATAATTCTCTGCTGCAGAAATAATATGAGCAATCGCAGGAACAAATTTCTCTTTAATTTTTGGAACATCTTGCTCCACATTTTGTCCGACTGGAAAATCTGATTTTTGAACCAAATCATTGATCATTCCTTGCAAACCCATTGCACGTCCATCATCTGGATGATAAATGCGTGTTATTCCGTAAGCTTGTAATTCTTCGATTTCTGAAGGTAAAATAGTACCACCACCACCACCAAAAATTTTGATATGCGGCGCGCCTTTTTCTTTCAATAAATCATACATAAATTTAAAATATTCTGTATGTCCTCCTTGGTAAGAAGTCATTGCAATCGCTTGCGCATCTTCTTGAATTGCACAATTCACTACTTCTTCAACCGAGCGATCGTGACCTAAGTGAATCACTTCACAGCCCGTTGCTTGAATGATGCGTCGCATGATATTGATAGCGGCATCGTGACCATCGAATAACGAAGCTGCTGTAACAATTCTAATTTTATTGATTGGCTTGTAAGGCGCTACTATTTCCATACCCTATTTTGTTCTTTTATTTGCGGGGTAAAAATACAAAAAATAGCCGTTAAAGTATGCTTTTGGAAAGAAAGTTAAAGCGAAAAATGGAATACGAATTAAAACCTCACAATCATTTTCAAATTAAAGCGCCGTTGTGTTAAGTAGTTCGGGATTGAATAATATTTCCCTTCCACATCTTGAATCCATTGTTTGGAAAGCACGTTATTGATTCCCATTAGATTCAACACTTCAAAAGAAAGTACTGCATCTGTAAAGTTTTTAGTAAAGAAATTCTTTTTTGCTTTTTTCTCGTATAAAAAGTCATACGAAAATCCAATATCAACTCTGAAATAGGAACTCATCCGCAACGTGTCTTTATAGCGATTATCGTCTGGCGGACCATACGGCAAGGGTGTTCCGTATTGTAAACCCATTTGTACTGAGAAGCTTTCATAACCAGGCATACGATCTTGAACCAATGCTGCAAAATTTAAAAACTGATCTGTTGGTCTTGGAATGTAGCCCGGATAAATGGTAGCACTATCAACAACGGTTTGATCTTCTGAATAGCCAAAAATTATTTTTTCACCTGCTGCATTGTAAAATTCTTTATAAGAATCATTTAAAATATCTTCTTTCGTTGAAAGAAATCCGATTTTAAAAAAAGATTCAATCCCTTCAATAAATTGTCCGTGAACATTTAAATCCAACCCATAAGCATAAGCAACGGCATTGTTTTCAGCATAATAACGTGTACGAACATTGTCAATTTCGTATGGATTTACATCCCATAAATGTTTGTAGTAAGCCTCCGCTGTAAATTTAAACGGTACTTCTCGGTTCCACATATTGAAAAACAAATCTGAACCAGCAACTATGTGAAACGATTTTTGTGCTTTTACATTTAAATTTAATTGCCCATCAAATGTTCTGAATTCTCTGTAAAAAGGTGGTTGGTAATACAAACCTGATGCCAAACGTATCGCAACATCACGTCTTTTCACATGACCATCTCGGACCATATAAATTCTTGGAATGAACGTTAAAGAAACCCGTGGTGTAACAAAAAATTCTTGATTAGCAGATGTATAACCTACACGAGACCCTATATTCAATGCCCATTTAGAATTGGATTCTCGAATTGTATCCGCAAAAGATTTTAGCACCCTTTTCCCGTCGATTTTGAATTTTTTATGGGCAGTAGCTACAAAATCTCGTTTTGTTTTTGACCAAGCGAAATTACCTTGTAAAAAACCTGTCAAACGATAGGATTCTAACGCTAATTTCCCTTTGATTGTTTCTAACAATTCAACTTGATTATTAGAACCTTGCGGCAACGAATAACCTGCTGAATCGATCATTTTCCACTCACTTAATCGATCATTAAAAACATCGTACTGATAATTTAAACCCCAATTAATCGCATGATTACGGTAGTTTTTACGTTCGTTATCAACGTATTTATTTTGTATTACAAATTGACCGTTGTGGTATACATTAACGATTGTTGCTGTTAACTGATTGCGTGCATGATTTAAAAAAGTACCAATTCCCAATACAGCTATTGAATCGCCATAATTTTCTTTTGACGGATCCATTTCTAATTGGTTGATGTAATATTGCCCTTGAATATCAAAGGCTTCTTTTTCATTGGTATTGAACACGGTTGTATAGAAATCTAATTTCGTGCGTTTATTTGCGCGCCATTTCAAGGCAGTTCCTCCCATCATTGTTTGAAAACGAGTCAATTCTTGACCGTCAAAATAAATTTTAAAACGGTAAGCTTCATTTGCAGTTCCAAAGTCTGTTTCTTGCGTTTGTGGTGAAAACTGATAGGTATTGCTAGAGAAATGGCCTATAACAGACCAAGATAAATTTTCTGTCAATTCATAATTCGTCAATAATTGTGCATCCCAAAAAACAGGATTGTAACCACCTTGAGCAGGAAGTGAATTCAAAAAATAACCATTAGAACGATACCTTGCTCCGATCAAATAATTAAAGCGTGAAGAAACTTTTTGTTCTGCATGTGCTTCAACCCCCAACATGGATGCCATAGCCGAACCTTTAAAAACAGTGGGCGTTTTGTATTCTATATCCAATACAGAACTCAATTTATCGCCGTATTGTGCATCAAATCCACCAGCAGAAAAACGGATAGATTTAACCAAAGCTGAATTGATAAAACTCATCCCTTCTTGTTGGCCACTTCGTGTTAAAAATGGACGATAGATTGAAAACCCATTCACATAGACTAAATTTTCATCATAGCTACCTCCGCGCACATTGTAATTCGTTGTTAACTCATTATTGGATGATGCTGCTGTAGTGTAGACCAATGACCGTTCCACACTTGAGTTAGGTAATTTTTGTAAATCGTAATAAGGCAATTTTGGAATTTCAAACGGATCAAAAAGAGAAGCTTTAACACTTATTTCTTTTTGAATAATAAACGAAAACTTCACACTTCCAATAGAAAACAAAGGTTGATTGGGAATGAAAAACGACCTTACTTCTACAAATTCTCCCGATTGAAATTGAAGTTTAAGACTGTCATTTGCTGTTGCACTGAATTCAAAATCACCTGTTTCATCCGAAAAAACAATTTGATTTTGCGCAGAAATTTGTTGGATCTTAACCAATTCTATACCTGTTCCTTTTTTATCCACGCAACGACCAGTCACACGCACTTGTTGAGCAAATAGGTGTATCGATGACATTAAAATTAAAAAAAGAGTAAAACGCATAGTTAAAATCTAGCCTTCAAACGGCATTTTTAGTAAAATAGTATACAAATTTACATTATATTTTAAGATTGAAAAAGTTGCTTATTCAGCAGTAGATCTCAAAATCACAAAATCAGGATCAAAAGGATCGATGGATTTATAAAAACCCGTCACAATTTCTGCCACTTTTCCGGTATTACACAATTGAAATAAATTCAATGAACGTTCTTGCATTCCATTGTCAGGAAACAATTTTTCATTGACTTGTTCAATCGTTTTTAAAGCGGTTTCGTGTCGTTGCTTGACTGATTTAACAACTTTTTCTTGGATGGATGCAACTTGCTTTTCCAATTTCAATGTTTCGGCAATGGCGTATTTCTCCAAATTAAAATCAGCACTCATTACTTTCTCAATAATACTTGATTTTAGATCCAGCATCTGTTTCTCAATGCTTGAAAAATCTACATCATCTGCAGCAAACTCTTTCAAATATGCTTTTTTAACAACGGCAACATCTTCAAATAATTGAGTCAAGTTCATCGATACTTTATCCATTTTTTTTGCAGTTGCGGGATCAATATACAATAAAGAAGATCGCACTTGAATCAATGGATACACTTCATTAACCGCATCAAAAACGCCTTTCAATTGCAACCAATAGGCCATTTCTCCAACACCACCTACGTAACACAAATTAGGCAAAATAGTTTCTTGGTACAAAGGCCGTAAAATAACATTTGGAGAAAAACGATCAGGATGATTTGCTAATTCTTCCAATAAATACTCTTTTGAAAGGGTTCCTTTTCCTTCAATATAAAAACCATCTTCTACATGTAAAATTCGTTCTCTTGCTTGTTCTTGCAAGTAAAACAAATTAATCTCACGTGCATTAACTTGTAATTTATACCCTTCTTTCTGTAATACCTCGTTGGTTTTTTGAACAGCATGATAGGAAAATTGATGTTCCAACTCTTGGCGCATTGTTGCTGCAAATTCTTGTTTAAGCGAGGGATGATCGCCATCTACAATTACTAATCCGTATTTCTGAAATAAGGCATTTACAAAGGAAAAAGTTGCCTCTGCCAAATTTTCTCCAGCATAAGCATCCATCAAAACATCAATCTCATTATCTGAATGAGACGAAAACAATGTTTTTACCGTATTTTTAACCACTTCAAAATCAGTTAATTCAAAACGACCAACCGGTCCTTTTTGAGCTGTATCCCATGTAATTTGTTGATTAAACAATTGTATGGATTGAATTTCTTCAAAATCATGATCTTCAGATGCCATCCAAAAAACGGGAACAAATTTGTTTTCAGGATATGCTAGTGCCAATTCTTCAGCCAAACGAATAACATGGAGAATTTTATAAATAAAATAGATTGGACCGGTAAATAATGACAATTGGTGTCCAGTTGTAACCGTAAAAGTAGTTGATTCTTTTAACGCATCAATAGTGTTTTTTACCTTTTCCGTTGTGGTGATTTTAGCATAATTTTCACTTAAAACAGCTACCAAAACTGCTCTTTTATCGTCGCTAAAATTTTGTTTTTTTAAAGCAATTTGTTGTTCAAAATTTTCTTTTGAAAAAACACGATTGATAAATGGAAGCAATCGCTCTTGATGGCACGCTAAGTTCAATTGTTGATCTGTAAACAAGCCCGTATCTTGACGCTTAAAAGTGAATTTTTGCATGGACAAATTTAAGGAAAAATGGTTGAAAAAGTTTGATTTCAAGTCATTTTAAAACCGAAACTTTGAATTTTAAGAAAAATATCAAATATTTGTAAAACAAAAACTTAACTAGATGATGAATTCTAATTTTAAATTCAATTACATCCTATTGATTGTTTCAAGCTTTTTAATAGTTAGTTGCAAAAAAACAATCAATTGCCCTGGTTTTCCTGAAGGTTTAAAAAATTATTTTCCTGACACTTCGCTCTTAAAATTCACGAATTCTGCCAATGACACACTTAAAATTGTAATGAACATCAAATATATAACACTACCAAGAACTGAATCCAACAATCCATTAAGCGAAGGAGGAACAGGAAGTGCTCCTATTTGTATTGAGCAATTAACTTATAAAAATAATTATGGTTCTACTATAGAACTCTATTTCGATATTTCCATGAGTGAAAAAGAAAACTTCACTAAATTACGTTTGTATTTTACAGAAGAATTTGTTTTAACTAGTAATTTTTATATTGAAGAATCAGCTACTCCTTCTTCACTTGGTACAGGTAAAGTTTTTGGAGATACGATAAATATGAACAGCTCGATTGGCCGTTTTAATTTTGCTCAACTCATATATGGGCAAGGTATTTTTAAATTATATGATGTTGTCAATAGTTGTGAATGGAATCGGGTTTTTTAGTTATTTATAGAAAGGAACAAAATGAAAAAACTATCTTTGTGAAAAAATAGAATAAATGGAAGCAATAATTACAACAAACAAAGGAACAATGAAAGTTTCATTGTATACAGAAGATACGCCAAAAACAGTTGCGAATTTTGTAAAATTAGCAAAAGATGGTTTTTACAATGGCTTGAAATTTCACCGTGTATTACCAGATTTCGTGATTCAAGGTGGATGTCCAAACTCACGTGATGGAGCAAATGGAATGCCTGGAACAGGTGGACCTGGTTACAAAATCGATTGTGAAGTAACAGGTGGAAACCAATACCACGATCGCGGTGTTTTATCAATGGCTCACGCAGGTAGAAATACAGGTGGTTCACAATTTTTTGTTTGTCACTCACGCAACAACACAGCACATTTAGATGGAAATCATACATGCTTTGGAAAAGTTATCGAAGGCTTAGATGTGATTGATGCGATTCGTCAAGACGATTCAATTGATTCAATCGAAATCGTTGATTAATCATATTAAATATTTAAAAAGCCTGTTTTTACAGGCTTTTTTTTTGTTCTATTACTTAGGATGTAAAACGAAAGTATATAAAGACTTCAAAATCAAAGAAATCAAACTATAAAACAATTGTTTAATGTGTAAATGGAACTATGAAACGAGATCGTAATTTAATTGAAATCTAAATCTAATGCCTAATTAACTAATGCCTAATCACTCAATAAGTCAAAAATCAATTCTGAACAATTCTCTTCGCTGAAATAAGTATTGGCAATTTCGAGTAATTCTGAGGTATTCAACGAATCAATGCCATTGTAAATCTCTTCAATTGTATCAATTTGATTGAACAATAATAAACTTTTTCCAAGACCCAACATTAAACCTGCATTACTATCAAGTCCTAAAGCTAAATGTCCTTTTAATTGTTCTTTCGCTCTGTTTAATTGCAAAGAACCCATTTTCTTCGTGCGCAGTAATTTCAGTTCTTTGTAAATTAATGCAATCGATTTATCAATGTATTTTTGATCTGTTCCTAAATAAACACTCCAAAAACCTGTGTCTGCATACGATGTGTAATTCGCTTCCACATTGTAGGAATACCCATACTTCTCACGTATGGAAAGTGTTAAACGAGAATTTAACGCTGGACCTCCTAAAATATTAGTCAATAAAGTCATGCCTCTGCGCGCTTCATCTTTGTAACTTGGTGCAATTCCACCAACGATTCCATGGACTTGATAAGTAGCTTCTTTCGATCGGATTTTAAAGGGTTTCAATGATTCAAAGGAATCAATCGCTTGGGTTAAAACGCCAGACTTGCAGGTTTTAAAATCTTCTTCAAGCATTTTCAACAAACGGTTAGCAGAGAGATCTCCAACAAATGAAATTACCATGTTTTCTGCCGTAAAAAAACGACCTAAATAATCTACTAAATTTGCTTGTGTAAAGTTCTGAACGCGTTCTTTTGTTCCAAGTATATTATTCCCTAATGCGTGTCCTTTAAAAAGATGTGCTTCGAAATCATCAAATATTTTATCACTTGTACTGTCCAAGTAAGAATTAATTTCGTCCAAAATAATTTCTTTTTCCTTGTTGATTTCTTTCAAAGGGAAATTGGAATGCAAGGTAATGTCTGCTAATAATTCTGAGGCACGACGAATGTGTTCTTTTGTAAAGGACGCATACACACAAATTTCCTCTTTCGTTGTAAACGCGTTTAATTCTCCACCAACTGAATCTAAGCGGGATAATACATGATAAGTTTTGCGTTTTTTTGTTCCTTTGAAAATACAATGTTCTAAAAAATGAGCTAAACCTTCTTCTCCTTCTTTTTCAAAACGGGAACCTCCTAAAACCGTGATTCCTAAGTGTGCAACTTGAGATGGTGCATGCAGATAAACAACACGAATTCCGTTGGATAAAGTGAAAATTTTTGGCTGTATTTCGTACATAAAGAATTATGGATTCTTACGGTAAATTTCCCATTGACCTTCCACTTGTTCGTAAACAATACGATCGTGTAAACGAGATGGCCTTCCTTGCCAAAACTCAACCAATGTTGGTGTTAAGGCATAACCTCCCCAATGCGGAGGACGCGGAACGCTATCAGGAAATTGTTGTGCCAATGCTTCAACGCGTGCTTCTAACATTGTTCGGTCCTCTAATTTCTCCGATTGATGAGAAGCCCACGCTCCAATTTGACTTGCACGAGGTCGAGATGCAAAATAAGCATCACTAATTTCAGTTGCAACTTTTGCACAAACTCCTTCAATGCGCACTTGTCGTTGTAAGTTTGGCCAGAAAAACAACATAGAAGCTTTGTTATTACTCTCCAAATCATGCCCTTTATGGCTTTCATAATTCGTGTAAAACACAAATTGTTCTTCCAAGACTTCTTTCAAATAAAGAATACGAGAACTTGTTTGCAACGTTTTATTTACAGTTGATAAAACAAATGCGTTTGGCTCAACTTGTTTCGTTTCAATCGCTTCAGAAAACCAAGTTGCAAAAAGATCGAATGGATGAGCTCCAAAATTACCTTCTAAACTTCCATGATCAAAATCTTTGTGATCGTTGCGCATTTGTTCTAAAAACTCTTCCATCTTTATTCTTCTGTAAATGAATCTTCTAATTCACTTTCATCTGTATCTTCTTCTTCATCAGCAAAATCTTCATCATCAAAATCAGATCCAGGTGCTGAAAACACTTTTCCTTTTGGTGCTGGTTCTTCTTCGATAGCTGCAACCATTGGTTTGCGTTCGATTTCACGGTCTAAATCTTCATTATATGGGAAAATCTCAACAATTGGCGAAACGGTAATCGATGGAATTTGAAAATCAACCATTAACGTTGCTAAACTTTCTTTAATACGGTCATACGCGTCTTTTACGGAATGAGCAGATACTAAAAAGTTTTGAGCAATTTTCTTCGATTTTTCTTCGTCAGCACCTTCACTTTCATATGTGATTTTCACTTTGTACCAAACATCGGCATCGTCATAGGCAAAAATATCGTGTATTTCAGTTCTTGAAATTCCAACTACGTTAAATTCACCACGAATAACCGTTCCAAGTTCTTCATAAATTCGAGCCTCTGCATCTGTAAAAGTCATTGCGGCTAATAAATACGGTTCAGAAACACGTTTCAATGTTCCGTTGTCTAATTGTTTTGTATATTTTACTTTAACGGTAAACCAATTGTTCATAGTTACTTTTTTTGAAATGTTGTATATGGTACAAAGATAAACAATGAAACGAGTTGAATTAATTCCTTTTTAAAAACTTTTTTTGCTTGCAGTTGTTTGAATGTAAAAGAACCAAAAATGAAAACAACTTTAATCATTGGAGCATCTTCAGCTGTTGGAGAAGCGTTAGCACAAATCGCATTGAATGAGGGTAATAAAGTGATTACTTTATCCCGAACGTCGCCTGTTACAAACGGAACTACTTATTATAGTTACGATTTAATGGATAGCAATTCTTTTCCAAAAATTGAAGAACCAATTGATCAATTGATTTATTGTCCAGGAACCATTAACTTAAAACCATTTCGTTCAATAAAACAAGAAGATTTTCAACATGATTTAGCGATAAATGTATTGGGAGCAATTCAACTCATTCAACATTTTTTACCGAATTTATTAGCGTCGTCTTCAGCATCGGTTGTTTTATTTAGTACAGTTGCTGTTCAAGTTGGAATGCCTTATCACGCATCCATTGCAGTTAGCAAAGGTGCTGTGGAAGCATTAACGAAAAGTTTAGCGGCTGAATATGCATCCAAAATTCGTTTCAATTGCATTGCTCCATCATTAACTGATACACCTTTAGCTGGACGCTTATTGAGTTCACCAGAGAAAAAAATCGCCAATGGAGAGCGTCACCCGATGAAACGCGTTGGAGAAGCTAGTGATTTAGCCGAAATGGCTGCATTTTTATTGGGAGAGAAATCCGGTTGGATAACGGGACAAATCATGCATGTTGATGGAGGTATGTCAACTCTGAAAACCAATTAACCATGAAAACTGCGTTATTAGCAACACACGAAATCGATCGAATCATTGAAATGGCATGGGAAGACCGCACGCCTTTTGATGCCATTCAACTGCAATTTGGTTTGTCAGAAGCAGAAGTTAAGCAATTGATGAAACGAGAATTGAAGTTTAAAAGTTATGTTCTGTGGCGCGAACGCGTTGAAAATTGTCAAACAAAACATTCAAAAAAACGCAATCCAGAAATCGATCGATTTAAGTGCAATTTACAACGTACCATCACCAATAATAAAATTTCGAAACGTTAAGAAGCACCTCCTTTGGAAATCATTTTGAAACAATTGCTTTAAAAAGTTGACGAATTGGTGTTTCAAAAGTAACTTTGTGAAAAAAAGATGGAAGAGCTCTCCCCGATTCGAATCAATAAATACTTAAGTGAAATTGGCTTTTGCTCGCGAAGAGCGGCTGATAAATTGATTGATGAAGGTCGTGTAACCATCAACGGTAAAGTACCAGAAATGGGAACAAAAGTGGTGCCTGGTGATGAAATCTGTGTCGATGGTAAAGCGATCGAACAAACTAAAGAAACACCTGTTTACATTGCATTCAATAAACCAATTGGTATTGTTTGCACTACAGATACGCGCGTTGAACGCAACAACATCATTGATTACATCAAGTTTCAGACCCGTATTTTTCCGATTGGGCGCTTAGACAAACCAAGTGAAGGATTGATTTTTTTAACCAACGATGGCGATATCGTCAACAAAATTTTACGTGCCCGTAACAACCATGAAAAAGAATACATTGTTTCGGTAGATCGACCATTAACGGCTCAATTCATTCACAAAATGGCCAATGGCATTCCAATTTTAGATACAGTTACGCGCAACTGCGAAGTAGAACAATTGAGTCGATTTACATTTAGAATTGTGTTAACACAAGGACTCAACCGCCAAATTCGTCGCATGTGCGAATACTTAGAGTACGAAGTCGTAAAACTAAAGCGCATTCGTATTATGAATATACAATTAGACGTTCCGTTAGGTAAATGGCGCCATTTGACATCAGACGAATTGAACCAACTCAATGAACTGATTGCACATTCTTCTAAAACAGTGGAAGATACAAGTGAAGAAATGGATTGATAGATTAAATTGGGCGCTCGAGCAGGCTATTCATTGCAAGTCCTCCTCCTCCTCCTCCGATCCAATCGGATTATTTCAGTCGTGCGGGCTTTTCATTACTATCCTTAGCGCAAGCTTATAACTTTAATAGAAATTATGGTAATTAGTATAACAAAAATCACTTTGCACAATTATAGAAGATTTTTTTCATTTTTCAGATTCAATGGTCAAATCATTAAAGAATTACAAAAATCACCTTGTAAGGATTATAAAATCACTGGCAGTTGGAATTTAAAAACATGGTACACCATGACCTTGTGGGAAGATGATACCGCAATTGATGTGTTTTACAGAAGTGGAACGCATGTGGAAGCCATACAGCAAGGACATGTGTTTTCATCAAAGATTTCCAGCAAAAGAACAATTGGAAATGAATTAATTCCGTGGAAAGAAGGAAAGAAAATAGTTAATAGTTAATAGTTAAATTTACCCTTATAGTTTTTCATCAAATTCAATCATCCATTCAATACCGTATTTGTCACGTAACATTCCAAAATAAGTATTCCAAGGACTTTCTGAAATTGGCATTTCAATTTGCCCATCTATAGATAATCCATTAAAAAAAATAGTCGCTTCTTCTTTACTTTCTGTATTTAAAACGATTTTACTTCTATTTTCATTCTCATTGGTTCTTCCCATAAATTCAGGTACATCATTCGCCATCAAAACACTGTTACCTATCGGTAAAGATATATGCATTATTTTTTCAGCTTCATGTTCAGGAATTGGCATCTCTTCACTTGCTAAATCTTTGAATCGAATTATTTTAGTGAAATTACCTCCAAAAATAGATTGATAAAAAATAAATGCTTCTTCGGCATTTCCATTGAAATTAATATGAGGGTTAATTTGTAGCATATTCGTAAATAAATTATTGTTTTTTTTTATTTAAAAACTTTCAAATTTTCGACCTTTACTATACACAAAGAACGAATTATTAAAGAGTTTCACTAAAACAGCATTACTGTATATTTGATATTCAGCATCCTGCAGCATAGTCAGTTCATGGACTTTTAAATCCATTAGTGCGCTTACACCACCCATGATATTTCGGAATGCAAAGACATTGTTCTTCAATAAATAATCTTTCGGTAAAAAGTTGGTTACACGAATTTTAGTATCATTTTGATATGCATATACAAACGAGTTTTCTCCCCAAATGGCTAAGTCGTCTTTGACTTCCCAAAAAGTAGCCGAAAAATTCGATAACTCATTTTTTACTCCGTTTTTATACTGCATTAAATTACCATTCAAATCTTCGTACACTACAAACCCTCTTCCTGCTTTGTATTTTTTTAGGAAAAATTGTTCAACATCAGTAAAAACACCATTTTCAAATACAGTAAATGTTCGGGTAGTTGGGTCGTTAAAACACAAAATATCAGTACCTGCTTCAAATTCGATTCCCGCATTCCAAACTCCAATGTCGTAAATTTTACCGCGCCAAAACACTTTGTAAAAATCCCCATTGTCTTTGAATACAATAATATTATCACCAATACAAACGGGCATGTATTGTTCACCTGTCAAGGTGTATAAAGGATAAATCTCTCCATTCCAATAGGCACTTACGGAATTGTAGCGGGTATCTTCATAAACAATTACACTGTCTTTCACAACATAATTCCCAGCAAAATAGGTTAATGTTTGCAATTTCCCAGCATCCCACATATTCAATGTTGAACCAATACTATATGCCAATAAATGATCAGAAACTTCGTATTTCACATTCAAATTGGTAATGTCTTTTCGTTCTTTCCCATCATACACGCGCAAATTTCCTCGTGTATCTAAATAGGCAACCAATTCATCACCAGCTTTAAACTCTTTTATCAATTGAAATTCTAATTGCTTATAATTTCCATTATCAAAGGTTTTGAAGTAATTATTGAAATCAATAAAGGGCATTACTGATTGAGCAACAAGATTATAGATCATCAGTTGCGTAGCGAAAACCAAAAAAAACAGACTTAATTTCTTCATTTTTAAAATTTAACAAATGGTTTTTGAACCGTTAATCCATCTTGAATGATTCGAACAAAGTAATACCCATTTGCAAACGCTGAAACATCGAATTTAGTACCCACTTTTGAATAATAAGTATCCATATCGTATGATTGCACCAATTGACCTTGTAAATCGATGAACTGGATAGTTGATTTATTTGACGAATTACTCGTGTTATTATAAACAACCGTTAAAGAATTAGATGTCGGATTAGGATATAAAAAGAGATCTTGCCCTTCAGGAAGAACCGGACAGGGTGTAAAATCAACTCCTGGAGAACCACCTTGACATCCTGCAAACCAAGCTTCGGCCAATGCTTGATTACTCAATAACGAATTGTATTCCAACGTATAATCTTCGTTCAGTGGAGTTATTGGCCATGGATTCATAGAATTATACACAACACTTGCAACCAATTTACCTGTTGAATTATATAAACGCAATGCTTCGTTATTACTCAAACCAAAATCAAAGTTTCCGGATATGTTTTCAATACCATAACGTGTATTAAAACTAATACTATCATTAGTAAATACCCATATTTCTGATGGACCTAACGTAATTGAAGGAAGATTAAAAACATGATTGTCTTTTTGATCTTTAAATGTAAAACCATGCAATGATATAGGCAAAGAAGACGTGTTTTTAACTTCAAACCAATCCCCTGCATTGTGCAATGCAAATACACTATTGTAATTGATTTCATTAAACACTAATTGTTCGTTGCATGGTTCATATGCTTTTCCTGGAGAACCTCCAATGCAGCCGCAAAACCAAATTGACGCAGCTGTTTGATTGGTGGCACTTTGACTATTTTCAAGTGTTCTCCCAAAACCATCCGCACAATGTGGGAAAGGATAATCATCTGCATAATAATAGGTAATTGCTAATTTTTCTTTTGCGTTATAAATGAAGATAGAATCTTCTTTGTTACTCCAAGTAAAACCTGTTGAACCTACATAATTTGTAATTGATGGATAGTGCATTTTAAACTTAGTCGTGTCTTCACAAACAACTAAATAGCCATTAATTGGAATAGTAGTTTGATTAGTAAATTGAAATTTATCGTAATGATTGTTGGATTTCACCGACCAATTGGTCAAATTCAAAGGAGTTGAACCATAGTTGTGTAATTCTATCCAATTCCCACCATTGATTGTTGGATCGGGATTGTAATTAATTTCAGAAATGGCTAATTTCAAAGGTTCACTTTGGCCTTCAAAAATAGCTACATATGAACTATTAGAAGGAATGTTTAATTCAATGCTATTCGTGTCTAAATCAGATGCTGGAATTATGTTGTTATTTTGCCAGTTACTAAAGGTAAATCCAGGATTAGCAACCGCAGTTATTTGAACAGGAACACCATCAAAATAAACGCCAGTCCATGGCAATGTTTCAGGAACAATAGTTGAAATTTTAATATACCCCGCATTAGCTGGTTGCACATTTAACGTAACGTTTACTTGTTTTACTAGATTAAATTCATTGACTATTTGAGATCGAACAACATTATTTCGTGGGTATAAATTATTGATTAAAGTTGTTCTGTAATTAGAATATGTTGTCATCCCTCCTGTTACATCATTCGTCCATTTTTGAAAATGACGCGGCATTTCAGGAATTAATTGTTGGTACATTGTGTCTAAAATGGGCATGAAATAAGTCGGTTTAAATACGGTATTCATTAAATCCGCATATCTATTTACAAAATTATTTTTAAACGTCGTGTTTTGAACTAAGCCATTGTATAATTGCCAATAAGGATTTGGTTGATTATTGTATCGAAAATAATCGAAAATATTGGAGTTATAATCCGTCCAACCGCCCAATCCAAGTTCCATATCTTGCAGGAAAAAACGCCATCTATTATCCGTCGTTTGAGTTCGTGCAATTTTCATATTATTATAGATCCAATCCACGTTTGCAAACCAATTTTCCGCTGACAGATAGTCTGTGAAATTCTTTAAGTCAAGTTTCTGATCACATTTTTTATAATAGTCTGGATTTGAAGGGTTGTATTGTGTTACAAAATCTTTCATGTTGTAAAAACCTGTATCAGATCCTTCAACTGTTCTTAACACACCAGCACCATAAAAATAACTAACAGATAATAAATCTAAACTATCAGGATTATTCCCATAATTAGTTTCGAAATATCCTTCATTGGCTTTTTCACGTAATTCATACACCCCAAAATACTGCCCATTGACAAAAGCAATAACAGGTGTGTAAGCTTGTGAATTGGCATGTGTTTTTCGCATGATCCGCATGAATGTAGCATCTTTTTGAGGAAACGTGTTCCAAAAATTACTGCCATTTCTTAAATAAAATGCATCAAATTGTTGGATGTAACTTTTTTCATCAATCAATGGATAATGAATTGGGTCTCCAGTTCCGAATAACTTATTAGCAGGTTCAATCGTCACACTGTGTTGAGGATTTGAGCGACTTCCACCAGCTCCTCCATCAGGTTTGATTGACGCTTTTGTCTCAAATTGTTTTACTTTGTTTTTGTCAAAATACTCTATCACGCATGCTTTCTTCCAATCGGTATTGTAATTATCAAAAATCCCATTGGCACCATATAAATTAGAGGGATCAGTTGAAATTGAAATAACTGGTAAAGTGAAATTTTCATTGTACAAATAGGTTTCTGTCGCGATTTCACTTGGTAACAAATTCGGGACACTTGGAAAGCAAATTACCTTGAGTACTTTACTGCTATTGATCGTTATTGGACCTGATACCAATGGTGAAGTTATGGCTGGAGTAGAACCATTTAACGTATAGCGTAATTGTCCTCCAGTAGAGGAATTATTTTGAATCGTTACCGAAGTAGCTGAAGTAATAAATCCACCATCAATTGTGATCGTTGGTGTTTGTTCAAAACCTGCAAAGGCAGATGAAGAATTATTTGAAGCATTGGGTGTTGCAGTTTGAAACAAATTCCAACTTGCTACTCCATCATTTTGTTTTCCAACAGACATATCTGGATTGATATCAGAAACATACAAGGTATCAATTAAAACTCCTGTAGGATTGAACAAATAAAGTTGTTCACCACTTGTTTTAATACTAAAATTTGTTTCCAAATTAGTTGTATTCATCCCAGCATTAAAAGTAGGATGAACAGCGCCTGTATAAAAAACTGTAGCATTATCAAAACCAAAAGTTAAATAAGGAATTAACGTTAAATCTGAAGAAGTAGTTGAGCTATTATGCACTTCAATAGCCAAAACATTTGAACCAAGTTGAATGACATTTTGCAAGGCCGCTTCATTTAAAATAAATGATGTTAATCCAAGTCCTTGATACACTTGAGCCTCATGATCCACTGCTAAATCATTCCATGCAACAGGATTTGTTGTTAAACCAGCTCGTGCAATTTCAACACCATTTAAATAAGCTACAAATCCATCGTCATAATCAACATCTAACACTAACTGTTTAATTGCTTGAACATCTGAAACATTGAATGTTTTCCGAACATAAACAGTAGTAGTTCCAGTTGTTATAGAAGTCGCATCGTCCCCATCACCATAGCCAATTCCTAAACTCCCTGAATTCCATGCTATATCATTAAACCCTGTTCCTTTCCAACCAGGATTATATGTTGACGTTGGAAGAAAATACTTCCAAGTTTGTGTTGGTAAAACAGCTGTTTCGTAGTGATTGATGTTCACAGCATTTTGATTCCCTGTTGCAAAAACAGTTAAAAAGCCATTTGGTGCAATGGTAATCGATGGAAATATCCATTTATCCGTTTTTGTTGAATCATCTGTTAGTTGATAACCTTGTAAATTGACCGCCGAAGAAGAAGAATTATACAATTCAATCCAATCTGGATTGGATCCATCAGGACGAATGATTGAAGTTGAATTCGCATTACTAGCTTCATTTATAGAAATTTGAGCATGTAGAAAGCATACCAACATCAGTGAAATAGAAGTCAAAAGGAACTTTATCATAAAATAAATTTGAAGACTAAAGTACTAAAAAACAATGTGATTATACTTTTATCTGCCAAGAAATTAGTTGTCGATCATCGCTACAAGAAACAAATGAATCACTTGAAATTGGAAGTAACGCATTTACGGAATGCCTATGGCCTTTCACTTTAAAATCTATGCGTTTTAACATTGTTAAATCAATTGATTCCCAGCATTTAATAGTTTTATCACGACTAGCAGATACTAAATGATCACCTACAAATTGCAACTCATAAATCATATAATTATGAGCTGGGATCGCTAATTTATTGTGCTTCTCTTGAAGGTTCCAAATTTTTAAATAGGCATCTTTCCCACCTGAATACAATACGTTTGAATCTTTAGGAGAAAATACAACTGATCCTACTCCGTCTTTGTGTGCTTCTATTTTATGAATTTCATTTAACGTAATTGCATCTAAAACTCGAATGGTTCCATCTTGACATGCTAACGCAATTTTCTCACCTGCTTTATCAATAGCAATTCTTCTTATTTTGCCACAATCAAAAGGAAAATAACTTAAAAGTTCAAAAGTCAACGCATCCCAAACCGAAAAATTCCCAACAGCATCTGCAACATAAAATTGAGCTAATTGAGCATTGTATTGAATGTGAAAGATTGCTTCTTTGTGTTGCTGAAAAAACTTTAATTCTTGACGTGCTACTAGATCAAAAATATGAAGATCACCGGAAGCCAAACCAACAACCAAAAATTTTTGTCGATTTATTAATTTGATTGCATAAACAGGAAATTCAAATTTAATCGCGAATTTATCTTGGCGGTCCGATTTAATATCCCATCGGGTAACAAAGCAATCAGCGCTTCCAGAATAAATAAAATTGTCATCAATATCGAGTGAATAAACACCTGAAGAATGACCAATATAAGCATTTATTTTTTCAATGTTCATTCTGCTTCATCATCCGAAGAATTGGAATCATCGTTCACTTGTTTTAAACGTTCTGCATAATCTCCCGGTAAAAAGTCAAAGAATGTATCTCCTCTCAACCCTAATCGCAGACATTCTAATGGTATCATTTCATTAGGCCCAATATTTCCTAAATTCACTTCAGCACCAAATAATTTAATGAACCAAACTTGTTGATTTTTTTGAGGTGCTTCCCACAATATGCTTTCAGGTGCAACTTTTGCAATAATTCGATTAATTAACATCGTATGAGCAGAACCATTGGGTCTAAAAACACCAACATTTCCAGCTTCTCGACCTTCTGCAATAACTTTCCAACTACCCGCTTGTAATTCTTTGCTCATCATTTTAATCCACTTATTAGGAGAAATTAAAATTCCAGCATCTTTAGATCCAACTTCAGAAAGAACTGTACGATCCTTTGCCATACGTTGAATTAACTCACATTTCTCATCGTGATTGATGATAATTGAGCCATCCGATATCTCTACTAAATCTAATTTGTATTGATCCAATACGCGTAAATAATCATCTACTTTGTTACGTGCGTAAAACGCCTCAAATAAAGTTCCTCCAAAATATGGACGTATGCCCGCTTCTTTGTATAAATCTATCTTTTTTTGAAGGTCGTTCGTTACGTAAGCAGTACCAAACCCGAATTTCACTATATCTGTCAAATGAGCAGATGCTTGAATAAAATCTTCTGTTTCATTGAAACTAAGACCTTTGTCCATCATCATGGTTATGCCTTTTTGACGAGGTTTGGTACTTCTTTCTGGGATAAATGGTAAATCAAAATTCATAATATTCTTTATTCTTCGCACAAATTTACAAAATCTTGTACATCTTTTAATGATGGATTAATGTCAAATATTTCTTTGGCTTTTTCTTTATTTACTCCTGCATATACGGCGAAAGAAAATAACGCTTCCTCTTTTTTACCCATCAACCACAAAAGGTTAATTTTCAAAAGTGGGATAATTTTATTTTCCGGATGTTTCTCAGTAAAATCAGTTAAAAATTGAGATGCAGTTAACAACGAACTTTCTATTAATAATTGAGTGTAATTAGTCAAGCACTCTTCATCTGAAGGATCTAATTCTAGCGACAACAAATAATATTCATTCGCTAATTCTAAATTTTCAATTTTTTCATACGCTCCAGCTAAAACATGGTAGATTCCTGCGTTCTCAGGGTCTAATTCTGCTGCTTTATGAATCATTGTTAATGCTTCAATTGTATTCCCTTCAAGATCAACTACAATACCCATACCTAACCAAGCATCTGGCAACAATGGATCTAAAACCAAACTTTTAGAATAATACGCTTTGGCATTTTTCAAATCATTTAATTGTTCATAAGCTTCACCCATATAGCACAATGCCATTGCATCTTCACCATCTAAATCCATGCACGTTTGAAAACTTTCAATAGCTAAGGCATATTTTTCTTGAGAAATGTATGCACTTCCAATATTGAAATAAACAGGACCAAATTCCTCGTTAATGATTATACAATAATCGTAGGCCCAAATCGCTTTATCGTATTGCTCTAATTTGGTAAAAGCATTACCTAAATTGTACCAAGCTGTGAATGAATAGGGATTTTCATCTATAAAATTTGAATAGCATTTAATGGCATTTTCATACTCTCCAAGTTGGTCATAACAAAAGGCAATTTCATAAAGCGCACCTTCGTTGTGAACGTTATACAGAATAGCATCTTTTAATACAAGGACCGCATTTTTGTAATCGTTTGCATTTTCGTATTCCATCGCTAAATCCAAATAGATTTCGTCACGGTCTTCAGGTTCCGATAATGCTAATGCATCTTTAAAATATTTTATCGCGTTTTTGTTATCACGCAATTGACTAAATATAGAAGCTTTTGTTAAGAGAAATTCACACGAGGGTTGTTCCCATTTTTCAATCGTTGATAATAGATGAAGTGCTTCTTTTAAATTACCCATTGCAGAAATTGCTTGGGCCTTTCTTAAATGAAACAAAGGGTTGTATGAAAATTGTTGAATAGCATGCTCTGCACACAATTTTGCTTTCGTATATTGACTATTGATTAAATAATGATCAATCAATGTTTCCAAGCGATCACTGTCTAAGAAACCCAATGAAGCGCCATTTAAATGTGCTTCGAATCGCTCCAAATCCTCACTTAAATTACCTTCATAAAACTCTTCTTCATCGTCAAACATAGCGCTTGTTTTAAAAAAAAAGTAAGGTACAAACTTTCTTCATCACTGCATAAAAAAGAGTGTTAATTTTATAAAAAAATATAAACAATAAAAAAACCTGTACTCATTTTCAGAATACAGGTTTATAAAATTTATTAATTTCGCTTATTTTCCAGAACGTTTTCTTTCCGATTCTTTCAATAAGATTTTACGAATTCTTAAGTTTTCTGGTGTTACTTCAACGTACTCATCACCTTGAATGTATTCCAAACACTCTTCTAAACTAAAGATTTTTGCAGGTGCTAAACGCACTTTTTCATCAGCTCCTGAAGAACGCATGTTCGACATTTTTTTCGTTTTCGTAACGTTTACACATAAATCTCCAGCTCTTGAGTTTTCACCAATTACTTGACCTTCATAAATGTTTTCATTAGGGTTAATGAAGAATTTACCACGATCTTGTAAGTTATTCAAAGAGAAAGGAATAGAAACTCCTTGTTCTAAAGAAATCATTGACCCATTCTGACGTCCAGGAATATCACCTTTGTACGGTTGGTATTCTAAGTAACGGTGCGTCATAATCGCTTCACCAGCAGTTTGTGTCAACAAATAGTTACGTAAACCAATGATACCACGAGAAGGAATTTGGAATTGGATCACCATACGTGTTCCTTTTGGTTCCATATTCGTCATTTCACCTTTTCGTTTTGTCACCGCTTCAACTGCAGTTCCAGAAAACTCTTCCGGTAAATCGATTGTCAACTCTTCAATTGGCTCGCATTTTTTACCATCAATTTCTTTGATAATAACTTGTGGCTGACCAACTTGTAATTCATATCCTTCACGACGCATCGTTTCAATCAATACAGATAAATGCAAGACTCCACGACCAGAAACGATCCATTTGTCAGCTTTATCTGTATCAGCAACACGCATTGCTAAGTTTTTCTCTAATTCTTTTGTTAAACGCTCTTGAATGTGACGAGATGTAACTTTTTTACCTTCTTTACCAAAGAATGGTGAATCATTGATCGAAAACAACATATTCATTGTTGGCTCGTCCAATTGAATCGTATCTAATGGTTCTGGCGTTTCAAAATCACACACACAATCACCAATTTCAAAACCTTCAATTCCAGTAATTGCACAAATATCTCCAGCCTGAACTGATGTTACTTTTTCACGCGCTAATCCTGAGAATACGAATACTTCTTTGATACGGTGTTTTTCATGTGTCCCATCGCGTTTCACAATCACAACTTGTTGATTTTCTTTGATTTCTCCTCTTCTCAAACAACCAATCGCAATACGACCAACGTACGTAGAAAAATCCAATGATGTAATCAACATTTGTGTATTTCCATCTTCAATTTTCTTTGGTGGGAAATAATTTAAAATCTCATCCAATAAAGGTGTAATTGAATCTGTTTGATTTCTCCAATCTGTTGACATCCAATTGTTTTTTGCTGAACCATAAATAGTAGCAAAATCTAATTGTTGTTCGTTGGCATCTAATTCAAACATTAAATCAAATACTTTTTCATGCACTTCGTCTGGTGTACAGTTGTCTTTATCTACTTTGTTAATCACCAACAATGGTTTCAAACCCATAGACAATGCTTTCCCAAGTACAAAACGTGTTTGAGGCATTGGCCCTTCAAAAGCATCTACCAATAAACAAACACCATCAGCCATGTTTAATACACGCTCCACTTCACCACCGAAATCGGCGTGACCTGGTGTGTCAATGATGTTGATTTTTGTGCCTTTGTAATAAACTGAAACGTTTTTAGAAACGATGGTAATTCCACGTTCACGCTCCAAATCATTGTTATCCATGATTAATTCACCAGTTGGACGATCACGCTCATTAAGAACAGCTCCAGCTTCAATCATTTTATCTACCAAGGTAGTCTTACCGTGGTCAACGTGTGCAATAATTGCAATATTTCTAATTTCCATACTTATTTGTAGAAATTCGTATTAGTACTATTTTTTATTAAATGGTTTTCCAAAAGAACGTGGTCTACTTCCGCCTCCAGAGCTTGCGCCTTCACGACGACCTCCTTCACGACTTCCGCCATCACGACTTCCACCATAACCGCCTTCTCTTCGGCCACTACCTTCAGAACGAGGAGCACTGTCTCTTCGGCTTCCGCCACCGAAACCACTTCCACCTTCACGGCGTCCACCATCTCTGCTTCCGCCATCACGACTTCCACCATCACGACTTCCGCCATCACGATTTCCACCGTAGCCACCTTCACGACGACCTCCGTCACGGTTTCCTTGGAATTTTCCTCCAAAAGAACCACCATCACGACGTCCACCGCCTCCACCACCTCTGTGACCACTTCCGCCACCAGATTTAGCTTTTGTAACTTCAACACTTACTGAATGGCCTTCATAATCAGATCCATTCACTTTGTTGATGATGTTATCAGCGTATTCGTTATCTGCTTCAAAGAATGAATAAGAAGTCATGATATCAATACGACCTACATTACCTGAATTCAAGCCTGTAGCATCACAAATCATACGCAATAAACCACCAGGATTTAATCCGTCACGACGACCGATACTAACAAAGAAACGTGTTTTACCACTTTCCGTATCATTACCACGCTCTCTTCTTCTTGGTCCACGATCATCACGATCATCTCCTTTTGAAGCTGAAGCATTTAAATCACCTGCACGTTCGTAGTATTCAATAAAGTGATTAAACTCTGTTGAAACGAAATGCTTGATCACTTCTTCTTTTGACATACTTTCAAATTCAGCCGTAATAGTTGGCATAAATTTCTCGATGTCTTTTTCACGTATTTCTGTTTTGATTACTTTGTTGATTAATTTCATCAACTGAATCTCACAAATTTCTTCTGCATTAGGAACAGTTCCTAATTTAAAAGTTGTACGCATTTGTTTTTCAATCGCACGTATTTTACCACTTTCACGTGTATTGATTAAAACCAACGATTCACCTTTACGGCCAGCACGAGCTGTTCTTCCGCTTCGGTGCGTGTAGTTTTCAATATCATCCGGTAAGTTGTAATTGATTACGTGCGTAATGTTATCAATATCCAAACCACGAGCTGCAACATCTGTTGCTACTAATATTTGAATATCTTTTTTACGAAAACGATCCATTACTCTGTCACGTTGCACCTGAGATAAATCTCCATGCAATGGTTCAGCAGAATAACCTTCTTTTGCTAATTTCTCAGCTACAGATGCTGTTTCTTGACGCGTTCTACAGAAAATCAATCCATAAATTTGTGGATTAAAATCAATCAAACGTTTCACCCCAGCATAACGGTCTTTTTCTTTAACCACATAATAAATGTGATCAATGTTTTCGTTACTTTGATTTTTGTGTCCAATTGATACTTCTAAAGGATCCGTCATGTATGTTTTCGCAATACGAGCTACTTCAGCAGGCATTGTTGCAGAAAACAACCATACGTTTTTCGTATCAGGAGTCGTTTCCAATATCGCATCGATATCTTCTTTGAATCCCATGTTTAGCATTTCATCCGCTTCGTCTAATACAACGTATTCAATCTCGTTCAACGATATTGCGCGTCGATTGATCAAATCCATTAAACGTCCTGGTGTTGCCACGATAATAGATGCACCTCTTTTAATGTCGGTCATCTGTTTTCTGATATCTGTACCACCATAAACTGCTACTACAGCAATTTTCAAGTGTTTTGAGTACGATTCCAGATCTTTTGCAATTTGCAAGCAGAGTTCACGCGTTGGGCAGATTACCAATCCCTGAGGGATTTTCGCGTGATTTTCGATGTTGTTAATTAATGGAAGACCAAACGCTGCGGTCTTTCCTGTTCCTGTTTGAGCTAAACCAACAAAATCGCTATTCTCACCTAATAGGTAAGGAATGGCTTTTTCTTGGATCGGAGTAGGTGCTTCAAACCCCAGTTCTTGTAACGACTTCAGCACCTCACTCTTTAGCCCGAGTTCCTCAAATGTCATTCTATGTATTTAAAATTGGGTGCAAAGATACGCATAAATTAAAGAAGAACACAATTTATTTTCAATGTGTTCAATTTACCGCATTAATTATCAAGTGTTTTCGCTTGATTTTCAAGTTCAGATGAAACCGTTTCGACTTCTTTATCTTCTGTTTTTACAGTTTCAGCTTCTTGAATTTGAACTGTTTTTTTTACAGGCTCGTATTGAACAGCATCTTCTAAATCACTTACGTATTGATCTAGTGGAGCTTTTAAATCTTCAACAGTATCATCAAGTAAACTGCGTAAATTTAATTCGTTTTTCATGTCAGCTCCTGACTTTTTAATTTCATTTTGTAAGTCATTCGATGCTTCTTTTATTTGACGAATAGTTGAACCCATTGAACGTGCAATTCCTGGAATACTTTTTGAACCAAAAAACATTAAAATAAAAGCAAGGATAACCAAGACTTCAGAACCAGCTATATCGTTTAAAAATAGAAGCATTTATATAAATTTCATTGCAAAGTTAAACATTATAAATTAGCTCTATCTATTTTTCAAACGAATAAATACACTTTTAGTGAGCCAAATAAAAAGTAATTTTTTCAAGTAACAAAGCTGCTTTTATTGGCTTGGTAATAAAATCAGAACAACCTGCTTCGATTGCTTTTTCTTTATCACCAGCCATTGCGTTGGCCGTTTGAGCAATAATTGGAACAGATGTATTGAATTTTCTGATTTCTTTTGTTGCATCGTGCCCATTTAAAACTGGTAAATTTACGTCCATTAATATTAAATCTACATCTTGATTATGAAGCATGAAATCCACTCCAACTCTCCCGTTAACAGCATGAAAAACCTGATAATTAGTTGGCTTTAATATTTCTTTTAACAACATAAAACTTATAGGATCATCTTCTACAACTAGAATTTTAACCGAAGATGAAGGAGCAATAAAATTGATTACCTCTTGAGTCGTTTCAAATGCAAAAGTCACTTTTTTCATGGCACTGTATGGCATTGTAAAATAAAAAGAGGTTCCTTTTCCAATTTCACTTTCCAGCCATATCTTTCCATTCAATAAATGAATAATTTTTTCAACGATAGACAATCCAATACCTGATCCTTCATTGTTTAATCCTTGATAGTCAAACTTAATAAATCGTTCAAATATTTTCGATTGATCCTCTAATGGTATACCAACACCTGAATCTTTTACTTCGAATAGCAATTCACCGTTTTTCTTTTGACAGGAAACAATAATTGAACCATGGTTGGTAAACTTAAGTGCATTATTCAATAAATTCATCAAAACTTGACGCATTCTAAAAGGATCTGCTTGGAGAATAATATCACCTGAAGGCAAACTAAATGCTAATTCTAAATGCTGTTTATTTTTTTTTAGTAATTCTAATTTGTAAATTGATTCCAATTCTTCAAACATCGCTTTTACGCTAAAATCAGCTTGCACTAATTGTAAATCACCCGCTTCAATTTTTGATAAATCAATGATATCATCAATCAATTTCAACAAACTATCACTACTATTTTTAATAATGTTAACGTATTGACTGCGAACAGCTTCATCATTTTCATCTTCAATCAAGCCACTAAATCCTACAATTGCATTCATTGGTGTACGAATCTCATGTGACATATTGGCTAAAAATGCAGATTTTAATTTATCAGATCTTACAGCTCTCTCTTTTTGTCGAATAAAATCGCGTTTAATTGCATTTAATAAAACAATTAAAATGACGGAATAAATTAAGAAGTTGAAATAAATATCCAAACTTCTTGCTTCTCTTGTAATGTAAACCGATTTAAAAACGGGCGTATTTAAATCAATTAAGTATAGAACTAATATGTTAAATACATATAAAAAAATCAATGATGTCAAGACTACTCCTTCCCAAATCCAAACGATCAATCCACCAAATGCCATAATAAAAAACAATACAGGCCCATTTGACAAATGTTTCTCATACCACGAGATGTCTAATAATAAAATTCCAACTGCACTGAATGCTATTTTTGCGAAGAGTGTATAATCAACAAATCGAATGAACAAGTACAAAGCTAAAATAATGAACGCGCTGAGTCCTGACATAAATACCGGACCGAACTTTTCACTCGTTAAATAATGAAAGACAAATAATACTGAAATAAAAAAGAACGCTACAAAAGCAATTGTTGTTATAAAATGTCGTTCAGAATCAATTTTATCCCGATCTCCAAGAATTAAATTAAACGCTTTTTGAAACTTCATTCTAGTTGATTAGCTTTCTATATTAACTACTAATTTAATAAATTATTCAGAAAAGAGAGAATCTACAAACTCTTGTTTATTGAATAATTGCAAATCATTAATACCTTCTCCTACACCTATATACTTTACAGGGATTTTCATCTGGTCAGAAATGCCAATCACAACACCACCTTTAGCTGTTCCATCTAATTTTGTTACCGCCAAAGCATTAATATCGGTCGCTAATGAAAATTGTTTTGCTTGTTCAAATGCATTTTGACCTGTCGAACCATCTAACACCAATAATATCTCATGCGGAGCGCCTGGAATGACTTTTTCCATGACACGTTTGATTTTACTCAACTCAGTCATTAAATTAATTTTGTTATGCAATCTACCAGCTGTATCAATAATAACAACATCTGCATTTTGAGCTTTCGCAGATTGCAAGGCATCAAATGCAACAGACGCTGGATCCGCACCCATTCCTTGTTGTACAATCGGAACACCAACTCGTTCAGACCAAATAATCAATTGATCTACAGCTGCTGCTCTAAACGTATCGGCAGCTCCTAAAACTACTTTTTTACCAGCAGCTTTAAATTGATGAGCCAACTTACCAATTGTTGTTGTTTTTCCAACACCATTCACACCAACAACCATGATTACATATGGAAGACCATTTTGTTTCTCTATGGAAAACTCATTGATTCCAGAAGCGTTATTCTCTTCTAATAAAAAAGCAATTTCTTCTTTTAATATAGTATTCAATTCATTCGCGCCTAATACTTTATCCCGAGAAACACGCGCTTCAATTCGTTTAATTATTTTTAAAGTTGTTTCAACGCCAACATCAGAAGTAATTAGTACTTCTTCCAAATTATCCAACACCTCATCATCAACTCTTGATTTACCAATAATTGTTCGAGCGATTTTAGATAAAAAATTTTGTTTTGTTTTTTCAAGTCCTTTATCTAGACTTTCTTTTTTCTCTTTCGAAAATAATCCAAAAAATGCCATAATCAATATAAATGAGAAAAGCTTCCCTCAAATAAAAGGGAAGCTTATACTATTTTAAAATAAAGTAAAGAAGATTAATTCTTAGAGAACCACTCTTTTACTTTATCGTTGTGAACGATTTCTTCTTTAAAAGTGAAGGCACCTGATTTCTCAGATTTCACCATTTTAATCACTTTTGTATGCTCTTTTCCGCCACCTTTTTGTAACGATGCTACTACTTTCTTTGCCATGATTCAATTATTTAATCTCCTTATGAACCGTCATACGTTTCAAAATAGGATTGAATTTTTTAATTTCCATACGATCAGGTGTGTTTTTTCTGTTCTTCGTCGTAATGTAACGAGAAGTACCAGCCATACCTGAATCTTTGTGCTCTGTGCACTCAAGAATTACTTGAATTCTATTACCTTTTGCTTTCTTAGCCATTTCTATACTTTTTTAAAGTCTTTACTGATTGATTAAAGAATCGTTGGGTTATTTTAAATAACCTTTCTCACGAGCCTCTTTAATGCAAGCAGAAATTCCTTTCTTGTTAATTGTTCTCAACGCTGAAGTTGAAATTTTCAACGTAACAAAACGCTCTTCTTCTGGTAGAAAAAATTTCTTCGTAATTAAATTCGGGTAGAATTTACGTTTCGTTTTGCGATTTGAGTGAGAAACATTGTTTCCGACCATAACCGACTTACCTGTAAGTTGACAAACTCGTGACATCTTTATATATTTTATCCTAATTCTAAAATGGGGTGCAAAGTAACTACTTTTTTCCTAAATGAACAAGTTATTTTTACTTTTTTTCAAATATTAATTCTAAAAGTTCGCATCTAGCTAAATTTAAGGCACTTAAAATTGCCATTTGACTATTGCGTTCTCTATTATCTCCGTATTGAAATCGTTTTGAAAGCGTTCGGTCTTTTGTTGCAACTCCAATCCAAACCGTTCCGACTGGATTTTCAGTTGTTCCACCTTCTGGACCTAAAACTCCCGTTGTGGAAATACAGATGTCTACACCTAATATCTCTCTTCCTTTGTGAGCCATTTCTTCAGCTACTTGACTACTAACAGCACCAAAATCATTCAAAATAGCGGAAGAAACGTTACCGATTTGCGCCTTCATTTCATTAGTATAAGTCAATAAACTTCCTGAAAAATAAGTAGACGCACCTGCATTGGCTACAAAACTAGCTGCTAAACCACCACCTGTACAACTTTCAACCGTGCCTATTCTCCACTTTTTACGTTCTAAAATTGCACCAATTACTTGGGGCAATGTTTCTTCGCCTTCACCATAAATTAACGAAGGGTAACGATCTTTTAAAACAGCGAAATAAGCATCAATCTCTGGTTCTCGTTGCTTGCCTTCAAACGAAGTTAAACGCAACTTAACCATTCCAGGCGCTGGCAAATAAGCTAAACTTAATCCAGCAGCTCTAACCTCATCTTCCCATTCAGCAATTGATTCTGCTAAAAAAGACTCTCCAATTCCTTGTGTTAAAATCGTTTTGTGAAATAAGCTTTTTAACTGAAATCGTTGGTCCAAACGTGGGAAAACTTCTTCCAACATAATTCCTTTCATTTCGTATGGTACTCCGGGCATACTTATTAAAATTTTCCCATTGTAATCAAACCACATTCCAGCTGCCGTTCCTACTCTATTTGTTAAAATCTCACAGTCTTTTGGCAATTCAGCTTGACGAATGTTAACATCCAACATTGGTCGATTGCGCTGACTAAAAAATTGCTCAATTTGTTGCAATGTAGGAATGTGCATTTCTAATGAAGTATTAAAAAACTCACACAACGTATGTTTTGTGATATCATCTTTTGTAGGACCTAATCCTCCTGTAACCAATACTAAATCAGCACGCTCAAAAGCTTGAGCTACAGCATCTAAAATCAATTGTTTGTCATCGGAAATTGTCGTCACCTGAACAACTCTCACTCCTCTTTGTGAACATTCTTTTCCCAACCAAGAAGCATTTGTGTTAACCGTTTGACCAATTAATAATTCATCTCCAATTGAAATTAACTCTGCTTTCATATTTATTTTTTAATGAACTTTTTTAAATTTTGCAATGGATTCAATATGTCCCGTATGTGGGAATTGATCCACTAATGACAATTTCTCAAGTTGATACCCTGCTTTTTCAAGCGTTTCAGTATCACGTGCTTGTGTGGATGGATTACATGAAATATAAACAATGTTTTCTGCTCCTAAATCAATTGTTTTCAATAAGGTTTTAGGTGCGATACCAGCCCTTGGAGGATCTAAAATAATGGTTGCGATATTGCCAATAAATTCAGGATGTTCTTTTAAAAATTTCCCTACATCGGCAGCGTAAAATTGAATCCCTTCTATATTGTTGCGTTTTGCATTCCGTTTAGCGTCTTCAATTGCTTCTTCAACAATATCAACACCAACAATGGAAACATCTTTTTTACGCGTTGACAAAATTTGCCCAATTGTACCCGTTCCACAAAATAAATCCATCACGACTTTTCCAGTAGGAATTTCTTCTTCAAAGACATAATCCAATGCTTTTGTGTATAATTTCTCGGCACTTTTCGGATTGGTTTGGAAGAAACTTTCCATCGAAATTTCAAACGATAAATTCAATAAATTTTCTACCACGATTGGTTGACCATAAACTAAACGCCAAGTTCCGTTTTCAATTTTAGCGCGATCAGCAACATTATCATTCGTTGTATGTTGAAATCCTGCTAATCTTTCACCTAATTTTTCTTGTAAAAATTGAGAAAATGCATCCACATCAAAACGACCATCATCATTGGATGAAGTCACCAAATTAATCAATAATTGATTTTCTTTAAACGATTTACGTACAACGATGTGTCTAAAGAATCCTTCTTTTTTAGGTGGATGCCAAGCTGGTAAACCTGTAGCTTTTAAAAACAAGCGAACATCTTTTAATATTGTTTCCCATTGTTCATCAAACAATCCACTTGGTTTATTTAAACTTTCTACTTTCCACCAGGTTCCTCTTCGTTTAAATCCTAATGCAAAAGCATCGTCTAATTCCTCATTTGTTTCCAAATCATGTTCGATACAGGAAAAGCTGTACTCCATTTTATTTCGGTAGTAAAAATGATCGGGCGACGCGATAAATTCATCAAAACGATCGTGAATTGAACGAATATTAGCAATTCTTCCAAAAACTTCTAAGGTAGAATCTTTTTTATATTGCTCTTGAATTTCAATGGGAACAAAAACGTAAGGTCCTCCTGAAATTTCTTGATAGGGCAATTTTATTTCTAATGGCGAACGTTTAACGATTTCCAATAATTTAGCTTCTGCATGGCGCTTTCTTTTTTTCTCGATACGCGCTTTTACCAATTGACCTGGAAAGGTATTATCAACAAAAACAACATAATGTCCATCTTCAACTGGAATTCGCGCAATCCCTCTACCTCCAAAGGCAAAATCCACGATTTCTAACTCAACTATTTCTCCTCTTTGAATCACTTTTTACTATTTTTTTGTAAAGGTAAGCAATGCATTTTATATTCTCAGATTTGTAAGAATAACACAACAAAATTTCAACGCTTAACAAGCTTACAAAACACTGATAAACAAGAATTTAATTTTTGAATATCGCTTTAAAAGTATGTTATTAATTTTTTTTATTTTAACTTAGCATTAAATTAGATTGCGGAATGCACAAAATAAAACAGATTTTTACACGATTTTTAGTACTTGTTTTACTACTTCCTATCCTTACAAATTGTAGTGAAGAAAATGGACAATTAGCTACTCAAAAATTGTTTGGAACACCCAACGATATTAAGGAAATCTTAAAAAGAGGAAAGCTTACAGTTTTAGCTGAAAATAGTTCAACTTCGTTTTTTATCTACCGTGGAAAAAAAATGGGATTTGAATATGAATTATTACAAGCTTTCGCGAATGATTTAGGCGTTCCTTTAGAGGTAAAAATCATTAATAACCTCGACAATTTAATTCATTTATTAAATACTGGTGAAGGAGACATCATCGCATGTAATTATACGGTCAACAAAAAAAGAGCTAAAAACATTGCTTTTTCAACTCCTTACTTAAGATCAGCACAAGTATTAATTCAGCGCAAACCAAAAGGATGGCGTAAACTTAAACCTTCACAATTGGATGCCTTATTGTTACGCGACCCAATTGATTTAGCAGGAAAAAAAGTAAATGTTTGGCAAAATTCATCGTATTACCAACGACTGTTACATTTAGAAGAAGAAATTGGCGATGAAATTTCAATTGTCGAAGAAAAGGGAGCCATCAGTTCTGAAGATTTAATTGAAAAAGTAGCTGCTGGTGAAATTGATTATACTGTTACGGAAGAAATTGTTGGGCGCGTAAATGCTCATTTCTATCCTAATATTGATTACAAAACCGTATTGTCAATACGACAAAAAATAGCGTTTGGTTTACGCAAAACTTCGCCTTTGTTATTGAAAAAATTAGACAAGTGGCTTGTGAAGTTTATGACAACAAAATCATTCCGTTTTTTATGCGACAAATATTTCAATCCTGAAAACTTCATTGTTGATTCGTATGAATACGTCACAAAGGTTTTAAAAGGAGAAATTTCTCCTTTCGATAAATTATTCAAAGCTTCGGCAATGAAATATGAAATAGATTGGCGTTTAGTTGCTTCAATTGCATTTCAAGAAACTAAATTTCAACCAAACGCACGAGGTTTTGGTGGTGCTTATAGCATTATGCAATTCATGCCAGGAACAGGGCCGAAATATGGTGTATTTCCTCATTCTACAGTTGAAAAACAAATTGATGGTGGTGCGAAGAAAATTAGCCAAGACTTCAAAAGCTGGTCAGAAATCCCAGATACTAATCAACGTATAAAATTCACGATTGCAACCTATAATTGTGGTCGCTCGCACGTAGAAGACGCACAACGATTAGCTAAAAAAGTTGGATTAAATCCATTGATTTGGGATGAAAATGTGGAATACATGTTATTCAATTTATCGAGAGGTAAATATTACAGAGATGGTGTAGTGAAATCTGGAGCAGTAAGAGGTTCTAGAACAACTCGTTATGTCCGTTCTATATTTACACGTTTTGAAAATTGGAAAAAAGTCATTCCTTGAATTCAATAGTATTATGTACTTTTGAAAGAAAACATCAAACGATTAATTGTCATAGAAGGTCCAACTGCTAGTGGTAAAACTGCTCTTAGCATTGCCGTTGCCCAACATTTCAAAACAGTTATTCTCTCTGCTGATTCTCGACAGTTTTATAGAGAAATTGCAATTGGAACAGCAAAACCTAGCCAAGAAGAACAAGCTGGAATCCAACATTATTTCATTGATTCTCATTCTATTGAAGAAGAATTTACAGCTGCAAAATTTGCCCATGAAGCAGAAAACATTTTAAAAGAAGAATTCAATCAACATGAAACGATCGTTTTAGTTGGAGGTTCAGGAATGTTTATTGACGCATTGTGCAATGGCTTGGACGAAATTCCAGCTGATCAACAACTCAGAAAAGAACTAATTGGATCGTATGAATCCGAAGGTATTGAACCATTGATCAACGAGTTAAAAGAAAAAGACCCTGTTTTTCACGATCAAGTTGATTTAAATAATCCTGTTCGAATCATGCGCGCTATTGAAGCAATACGCATCAGTGGACAACCGTTTTCATCCCTTCGGAAAGCGACTAAAAAAAATCATGATTTTGAAATTCATCGCTTTGTAATTGATCATCCTAGAGAACAATTATACGATAGAATTAACCAACGTGTAGCGATTATGTTGGAAAATGGGCTGTTAGAAGAAGTGAAATCTGTTGAACATCAAAAACATGTAAACGCTTTAAAAACAGTAGGCTATTCTGAATTGTTTGAGTTTCTTGAGGGGAAAACAACCTTCGAAGAAGCAGTTGAAAAAATTAAACAAAATTCCAGGAGATACGCCAAACGTCAATTAACATGGTTTAGAAAGCATCAAGATGCTATATGGATTCCTTATAACAATGTTGATTCTATGAAAAACACACTCCTTTCAACTTTACCACAGTAAAGCGTTAAAGAAATGTTAATTTCACAATCTTTTTTAACTTTGTTACGTCTTTGTATTAATTTCAAAATTCAAATTATTAAAAACATGAAAATACTTAGTTTTATTTGCTTAATGTTGCTAACATCAATTGGTTTTAGTCAAAAACTTAAATTTAAAGTTGCAGGTCAAAAAGACACAATTGTTCATTTAGTAAAATATGTTGGAAAAGGCATGTACTATGCAGATACAGCAGAAATGAAAAATGGAATAGTTGAATTCAATGGTTCAAAACAAGTACCTGGGATTTTAGGCCTTTTGTTGCCTGGTCAAAAATTCTTTGAATTCATTTACAACAACGAAGAAGTACAATTGGAAACGTCTTTACCTGATTTTACAGGGAATATGAAAGTTAAAAAATCGGAAGAGAACAAAGTTTTCATGGCCTATATTAACTTCATAACAACTAAAAAAACAACCGTTAATCAATTGATTGAAACACGTTCAAAACTGAAAGAAACGGACGACCAATTTAAAAAATTGACAACACGAATAGATTCAATTAACAACGAAGTGATTGCATATCAAAATGATTTGATGAAAAACAATCCAACTAAGTATGTTTCTAAAATTGTTAAAATGTCTATCGATGTTTTTGTTCCAGAAGCACCTAAAAATGACAAAGGACAAATCATAGATTCAAACTTCCGTTTCAAATACTTTAGAAGTCACTATTGGGATAATATTGATTTGAACGACGATCGTTTAGTGAATACGCCTGTTTTCCATAATAAATTAGAATTTTTCTTTGGGAAAAACATGATGTTACAACATTGGGACACCATTTTGTATTATGCTTTTGATTTGTGTGATCGCTTAAATCCTAAATCTAAAACATATGAATACTGTGTTTCTTGGATTACTTCAACATTTGGAAAAAGTAAAATCATGGGAATGGACAAAGTATATATCATGATGGCTGATCGTTACTATTGTTCTAAAAATGCAGAAGGGAAATCACCTGCTTTTTGGATGACTGAGCCTAAATTAAAAGATTTATGTGAAAAAATTCCTGTTCAAAAAAACTTAGTTATTGGTGCAAAACCAGCAAACATCATTTTGCGAGATACAACGGATGTGACATGGAAAGATTTTTATAGTTTAAAATCTGAATATACGATTCTTTATTTCTGGGATCCAGAATGTGGCCATTGTAAAAAAACTACACCAAAGCTTGAAACATTATACAAAGAGAAATTTAAAGCGAGAAATGTAGAAATTTTCGCTGTAGGTAAAGCAATTGGAGAAGATTTTGGTAAATGGAAAAAATTTATTCGAGACAATTCAATGACTTTTACCAATGTAGCTGTAACTGAAGCATTATACAAAGCAGCATTGCAAGATGCCAATCAATTTGTGCCAAAATACACCAATGTAGAGTCATTGAACTATCAAACAACCTATGACATTTTCTCTACTCCACGCGTATTTGTTTTAGACAAAGACAAAAAAATCATAGCGAAAAGCATTTCAATTGCTCAATTAGAAGATTTAATTGATCGTTTACAAGGCAAAAAAGATTTACCTAAAATCTTCCCTCCAGATCCAGAAGAAGACGAGCAAATGCATTAATTTTAAAGTAATTAACAAAAAACGCAACGTAGGTTGCGTTTTTTGTTAATAATAGTTTCATCTCCATTTAATTAATTCAATGTTTTAGTTTCGTATTTTTGAAGAAAAATAAATTATATGAAAAAAATAATACTAATCTGTTTCGTTGCTATTTCACAATTTCTTGGAGCACAAACATTCGAATCGTTTAATTTTAGTGGGATCACCTCTGCAAATGGATGGACAGTTCATAGCGGAACAACTGGTTTTATTAATGCAGTAAATACAACTTCTGATCAAGGAAATAGTTTAGCTTATCCAGGTTTACCAGCATCTGTTGGTAATAGAATGGCATTGGTTGCAGGAAATGCAGAAGATATCAATAAAGCTATTACTGGAATAACTGGAACAGGTTATTATTCGTTTTTATTAAAAGTAAGCGACACATTAGGTTTGTCGAATGCAGTAAATGGAGACTATTTCACAGGATTTGGAGCAACTGCTGGAGCAACCGTTACCAACTTTGGAGCAAGAACATTTGTAAAAAAAGCGACAGGGAATAATTTTCTTTTAGGGATTTTAAATGCATCTGGAGGAACTGTTACTACAACATTTACCCCAACTTCTTACCCTGTAGGAACGACATTATTTGTTGTATTAAAATTAGACAATACAACAACACCAATCACAGCTTCACTTTATGTAAACCCAACACCTGGTGCTGCTCAACCTGCTGCAACAGCAACAAATGCTCAAGGCACAAGCGCTTTTGCTAATTTCGCTTCTATTTATTTCAGACAAGCAGGAACAGCTTCTTCTGGAACAGGTAACTTACAAATCGATGAATTACGCGTTGGATCTACTTGGGCAGACGTTACTCCTAGTGGAGTGATTTCACCGAATGTTTTAGCCTCTACTGCAGGTCTTACAGGTTTTAATCAATTTGTCGGCACACCATCAACTGAACAAAATTTCAACGTTTCAGGATCTAATTTAACAGGAAATGTAAATTTAACTGTTGCAGGTGATTACCAAATCTCATTAACAGCTGGATCTGGATTTGGCACTTCATTATCACTTACGCCAACAACAGGAACAGTAGCATCTACTCCAATTTATGTGAGATTAAATGGAGGTGCTGCGAATGCAAGTGTTAACTCAGCTGTTATTATCAGTTCAACAGGTGCTACAAATGATACCGTTTCTTTGAATGGATCAATTTTAAATCCTGCACCAACTATTTTTACTTCCGTTAATGCATTATCAGGATTTACTCACTTTGTAGGAAACCCTTCTTCTACTCAAACGTTCGATGCATCAGGTAATTTTTTAACAACTAGTTTAACGATAACAGCAAGTGGAGCATTTGAAGTTTCTCAATCTGCAACAAGTGGATTTGCAAATAGCATTTCTATTACACCAACAACTGGAACAATTGCAACAACACCTATTTATGTTCGTCTAAATGGAACTAGTTTTAATGCAAACCAAACAGGAACAGTGATTTTAACAACTACTGGCGCAACGTCTGATACATTAACTTTAGCTGGTAACACAAACGACTATGTTGTTTCAACGATTGCTCTAGTAACCAATGAAGATGCAAATGGTGTAGCAACATCATTAGGAACCTATGTTTCAATTTCAGGAATTGTTCATTGCATTGATTTTGATGGAAATGCTGGTTATAGTTTAACTGTAATTGATGACAATGGAGATGGAATTAATTTATTTAAAAATACTGATGTAAATGGATATCAATCAGCTGAAGGTGATTCAATTAGAATTAAAGGTAAAATTGAACAATTCAATGGTTTGACAGAAATCGTTCCTGATTCAATTCTTGTTTTAGGTCAAAATGCAACCTTACAAACACCTATAATAGTAACATCTTTAAGTGAAGCTACAGAATCTAAATACATCAAATTAGAAAATTTATCGTTTGTTACTCCAATCACTACATTTCCTTCAGGAAGTAGTACAATTCAAGTAACAGATGGATCTACTACTTTTGCATTACGAATTGATGCTGATACGGATATCCCTGGTGGAGCAGCACCTCAAAACACCTTTAGTGTAATTGGAGTATGTGGACAATACGATAATTCATCACCATACACAGCTGAGTACCAATTGTTCCCTTGTGGATTGAGTAGTTTTACAGAAAATTGTGTAACACCATCCAATCTAATTGCGATTACAATGGACAATAGTGCTTCTGCAGTAGCTACTGGTGTGACTTATCAATGGATCAATTGCGCTGGTAATGTTCCGATAGCAGGTGCTACTAATCAATCTTTTTCGGCAACTGAAAGTGGAAGCTTTGCAGTAATTGTTTCAAATGGCGCATGTTCAGATACATCTGATTGTTTTACTGCTGATTTATCAGGAATTGATGGATTGAATACATCAGGATTTTCAATTGTTCCAAATCCAAGTAACGGAATTGTAAACATCGAATTATCTCAAAACACGATGAATGCAACTATTACAATTGCAGGTTTAAATGGTCAAATTATTGAAACATTTACAACAACATCTTCAAATAGTTCAAGAAATGTATCCTACTTAAATGAAGGAATGTATTTAATTACAGTTGCCACATCAAATGGTAACACAACCAAAAGAATTGTCATTAAAAAATAAAAAAATCTTATGCTTTTTAAAAGAGGTTTCTTTGGAACCTCTTTTTTTATGCAATAAAGTCATTCGTTTAAGAATTGATTGTATTTTTATACCAAAATATATCATATGAAATCATTTATTGCTTTTTTAGGCATACTAACTAGCATTTTCAGCTATTCTCAAGCATACTTTCAACAAGAAGTAAATTATAAAATCAACGTTCAGCTCAACGATATTGACCATTTATTAACGGGTGACGAACGTTTTGAATACGTTAATAATTCTTCTTCTACTTTACAAGAAATTTACGTACATGTTTGGGCAAACGCCTATAAAAATGGTAAATCAGCGCTTGGAAAACAATTGTACAAAGACGGTAATTTTTCACTATCAAACGCAAGTGAAAATGAAAAAGGATGGATTGATTCATTAGATTTCAAAGTGAATTCTCAAGTAATACGATGGGAATTTGATTCTAAGAATCAAGATATTTGTGTGCTGCATTTAGCAACTCCTTTAAAACCAGGAGAACGATTAACTGTTTCAACTCCTTTTAAAATTAAAATCCCATCCGGTGAAATTTCACGTTTAGGTCATATTGGTCAATCATACCAAATTACACAATGGTATCCAAAACCAGCCGTTTTCGACAAAAATGGATGGAACCCAATTCCTTATTTAACACAAGGAGAATTTTATTCTGAATATGGCTCGTTTGATGTCTCCATTACTTTACCTAAAAATTATGTTGTTGGCGCAACAGGTGATTTACAAACTCCAGCTGAACAAACATTTTTAGAAGATCGAGTTGTTGCAACAAAAAACAATATGGCTAACTATTTAAAAGATGATTCAGAAACGCCATTCCCTTCATCAGATAAAGAATTAAAAACAATTCGATATACACAATCTAACATTCATGATTTTGGATGGTTTGCCGACAAAAGATTTGCAGTTTCTAAAAGTGAAGTAATTCTTCCTGCTTCGAAAGAAAAAGTGACAACTTGGGCGATGTGGGTTCCGCAAAACTCTGAAAAATGGCAACATGCTGATGAATATTTACGAGATGGGATTTATTATTATTCGTTGTGGAATGGCGATTACCCTTACAAGCAAGTTACAGCTGTTGACGGAACTATAAGTGCAGGTGGAGGAATGGAATATCCAAATGTAACTGTAATTGGAAATACATCTTCAAAAGAAGAATTGGAAATTGTCATTGTACATGAAGTTGGTCACAATTGGTTTTATGGTATTTTAGGTTCTAATGAACGTGTACATGGATGGATGGATGAAGGAATGAATACTTTTAACGAAGTTCGATACATTCAAACAAAATATCCAAATAACACACGATTTTCTGATATGGTTTTAAATGGTCGTTTCCACATGAATCATTTGAATTACCATGACATGAATGATATTTTTGTGCGAACAATTACAGTTTTAGGTGAAGATCAAGCAATTGAAACGCATTCTGCAGATTTCACACCCACCAATTATGGTTTAATCATGTACCAAAAAACAGGTTTGGTTTTTGAATATTTACGTGATTATTTAGGTAGTGAGAAATTTGATCAATGTATGCACGCCTATTTTGAAGAGTGGAAATTCAAACATCCACAACCAGCTGATATGCAAGTAACATTCGAACGTGTTTCAGGTAAAAAATTAGACTGGCTATTTGTGGATTTAATACAATCTACCAAACACATAGATTACAAAATTTCAGCCGTTCAAAAAAGATTGAAAACGGGAACACTTGTGAAGATTAAAAATGTTGGACAAGTCAATGGACCAATTGAAATCAATGCTTATAAAAACGATACGTTGGTGGAAACAAAATGGATTGAACCTACAAGCGATAAAAAGATGTGTATACAATTGAACACTTCAAATCCTGATGCAATCCAAATCAATTCAGATCGAACAATGCCTGAATTAAACCGTCAAAACAACAATTGGCATGCTACAGGACTCTTTAAAAAAATAGAACCAATCAATTTTGAATTTTTGATTGGTGACAAAGAACAAAAAAAATCCACTGTTTTTTGGACACCAATGATTGCTGGAAATTTTTATGACAAATTGATGATTGGTGCTACTTTCCATAATTTTGGAATTCCAATGAACCCATTTCAGTATGTAGTTACACCACTCTATTCTTTTGGTAGAAACATGGTTTCTGGAATGGCTGAAGTATCTTATTCCTTTTTACCAGCTAAGAACATCAAATTATCACGCATCGGACTTTCAGTCAAATCATTTAAAAATGATTCATCAACCGTTCGTAAAAGCGATGGAGCTTATTTAGCTTTATCTCCTTATTGGTATTTAAAATTAGGCAATAGAAAAAGATCGAATTACGCACATTCGCTTTTATTCCAAGGGACAGCTAACGCTCAAATTAATCAAGGAATGCGTAACGAATATGTAGGAGCATTTGAAGAATATGCAGTAGATTATCGTTCAACAGATCATTTAGCAACATTAAAAATTAGAAATACAAACCTTATTTCAAGAGATCAATTGAAAATGGGACGTTTAACAGCTGAAGTAAATTATAAATACCGCTATTTAAAAGGCAAAATGGCACGATGGGTAGAACTTCGTGGATTCGCAGGAACCAATTATTTATTTAGAAATCCTTCTGGAAATAACACTTATGCTTATGGGATGTCGTTGAGTGGAACGGATGGTGCACAAGATTTATTTTTTGAAGATTATTATTTTGGAAGAGGAATGATTGATGGTATTTGGTCGCAACAACGTGCTGAAAACATGGGAGGATTTAAAAGTACTAGTTACTATGGAACAACAACATCGTGGATGGCATCAGCAAATCTTTACATTCAATTACCTATTCCTAAATTAAAATTCATTGGTTATTACATAGATGCTGGTGTTTTCAAAAATGAAATCACAGTGAATTCAGCAATCAATATGGGATTAGCTTTGCGAATTTCAAATGCATTCGGTGTTTATTTTCCATTGTGGATGAGTAAAGAATTAAATGATTCTTTTGGCAATTCAAAATATGTTGAAAAAATTCGATTTACCTTAAAAATGAATATTGTAAACAAAGGATTACGTTTCAATTTATAAAAAAGATGTTTAAAAAAATCCCTTTAGCTGTTATTAATGGCTACAACAAAAATACCTTAATGGAAACTTTAGGTATTGAATGCATTGAGATAGGTGAAGATTTCCTTGTTTCTACAATGCCTGTTGATGCACGCAATCACCAACCAATGGGTTTATTGCACGGTGGTGCAAGTGTTGCTTTGATTGAAAGTATTGGTTCGATGGGCTCTTCCCTATTACTCGATTTAGAGAAAGAATATCCAGTAGGTTTAGAAGTAAATGCAAACCATGTCGGAGGCATTAAAAGTGGAATGGTTAAAGCGATTGGTAAAATTGTTCATGCTGGTAAAAAAACGCATGTATGGCAAGTTGACGTTTTCGACTATGAATCCAATAAAATGGTTGCAACAGGACGTTTAACGGTTCTAATCATTCAAAAATAAATGGGTGATTGTTTAATATACCGTTTTCCCAATCAATCTATTCATGAATCAGTTGGTTTTTTTGAAGAAATAACTAACGATTTCCCAGAAGATGCATTTGTTGTTTCCGATTTTAAAGGAGAAAAATGGTATGCGTTTCATCCTGCTAAAAGCGAAGAAAGATTTCATCATTCAACCTTACAACCTTTCGTTATAACTGAAGAAAATTACCTTTCAGTAGCCACAAAAATTGTTACGGAATTAAACACAACTTCATTAGAAAAAGTTGTTTACTCACGAATAAAAAAGGCACACCTTAAAACAACAGATTATAAGCAATTGTTTGATGAATTATGTGAACGCTATCCTTCTACACTTGTTTATTTAATCTCATCATCAAAATTTGGCACTTGGCTAGGCGCCTCTCCTGAACAATTAATTGTAGTTGAAAATGGTATGGGTTCCACAACAGCTTTAGCTGGCACTAAAAAAAGCACCGATAATTCTGAATGGGAAAACAAAGAAAAAGTAGAACAAGCCATTGTCACTTCTTACCTCATTGAACAATTGAAAGTGCTTTCGATTTCTTCATCTTCCATCGAAGGTCCAACAGAATTTATTGCCGGTCCTGTAAAGCACTTAAGAACTGTTTTACACTTTCCAATTGGTGCTACTAAACCAATTTTAATTGCCAAAAATTTACATCCAACACCAGCTGTGAGCGGTTATCCAAAATCAGTTGCAACAAACTATTTAACTAAAATTGAAGCCCACGACCGTTCGCTTTATACAGGTGTAATTGGTTACATTTCTAAGAATCAAACTCAATTATATGTCAACTTGAGATGCTGTCAATTACAAAATGATACAGCCTATGTATATCTTGGTGGAGGCTTCACGAAAGATTCGATTCCATTAAAAGAATGGGAAGAAACAGAAAATAAAAGCAAAACACTGCTCAACATCTTGCAAAATCCGTAATTTTGCATTGAAATGATATCAAGTTCAAAAATTAATGTTCAATTAATCGTTCAGCAATGCTTTGCACAAGGCATGAAACACGTTGTATGTTCCCCAGGATCACGCAATGCGCCTTTAGTAATCGCTTTTGACGAACACCCAGAGATACACTGTACAGTTATTCACGATGAACGAAGCGCTGCTTTTTTTGCGTTGGGAATGGCACAACAGCTAAACGAACCAATTGGCATCGTTTGCACCTCTGGTTCGGCGGCATTGAATTATTTCCCTGCCGTTGCAGAAGCATATTATCAATGTATTCCATTAGTTGTTTTAACAGCTGATCGTCCTACAGAATGGATCAATCAAGGAGATGGGCAAACCATCGATCAAGCCAATGTATTTGGAAAGCATGTTCGTTACAGTGCAAACTTTAGTGAACACGTTCAATCAACGACAGAACAATGGTACATTCAACGTGAGATTTCAACTGCTTTTTCTGAAGGTTCTAGCTATTGGAAAGGTCCCATTCATTTCAATATTGCGTTAAATGAACCTTTGTATCAAACAACAGAAATTACACAATATTCAACAAAAAAAATACAGTTAGAACAAAGTAATTTTCAGTTGAAAAACCAGCAACAAAAAGCATGTATAGAAGCTTTAAAATTACCGAAAAAAATGGTGATTTGTGGTCAATTGCAACCGGATGCTGCATTGCTTGAACAATTGAAGATTTTCGCAAATGACACATCCGTTGTTGTGTTAGTAGAAAATACGTCCAATTTAATAGATTCAACATTTATCCACTGCATCGATCGAACATTAAATTCAATAGATGATGCAAAGGAATTAGATTATTCACCTGATTTATTAATTACCATTGGTGGTGCAGTAGTTTCTAAGAAAATAAAAGCTTTTATACGCAAAAACAAACCAACTGAACATTGGAAAATAGGTTATGAGTTTCCGTACATGGATACCTACCAGTCTTTAACACATTCATTTCAAGCGGATCCTTTTCATTTTTTCAAAGCGCTGAACGAATTAAACTATTCTAAAAACACGAGTAATTTTGGTTCGAAATGGAAACAATTGGATTATTTGATTCAAGACAAAGCTCCTCTATTTTTTGAAGCATGTTCATTTTCAGATGTTTCAACTTTTGAAATGGTATTAGATTTCATTCCAGAAAATTGTCATTTGCACTTAGCCAATAGTTCAGTCGTTCGTTATGCACAACTTTTTGATCCTATTAAATCCATTACCTATTGGAGTAATCGTGGAACAAGTGGTATTGACGGAAGTTCAAGTACAGCAGTTGGTGCAGCTCATGCAAATCATGAAAGCCTTCATGTTTTAATCACTGGAGATGTTTCCTTTTTTTACGACAGTAATGCCTTTTGGAATTCTTATTTGAATCAAAACTTACGTGTGATTGTCATTAATAATGGTGGTGGTGGTATTTTTAAAATTATTGCTGGACCTGATACTTCAAAACAAACTGAACAATATTTTGAAGCGAAACACCAACACACTGCAAAAGGGATGTGTGAATCCTTCAACATACATTATTCAACAGCACAATCCTTAAAAGAAATAGAAGCGCAAATGAGTGATTTTTTCGCTTACTCAATAGACAATCGCCCAAAGTTATTGGAGATTTTTACACCTGCGGATGAAAATCCTTTAGCACTTACAACCTACTTTAACGCATTAAAAATAAATTAAATGGACTTTACAATTCTTTTTACCTTAAACGGTTTGATTTACTTATTGATTTTATCCTTACTAGAAATCGTTTTAGGAATCGATAACATAATTTTCATTAGTATCATTACTGACAAATTACCAAGTGAACAAAAACGTTCTGCTAGAAACACAGGACTTTTCTTAGCTTTAATTGTTCGCTTGTTTTTACTGAGCGTAGTTGCCTGGATCATGGGAATGACCAAACCTTTGTTTGATGTTTATGGAATTGAAATTACTGGTCAAAGCATCGTTTTATTATTGGGTGGTTTGTTTTTAATTTACAAAAGCACCATTGAAATGCACAATAGTGTAAAAGGACATGAAGAAGTTCACGCACCTAAAAAAGGCGGATTGAGAGCTGTAATCATGCAAATTGTTTTAGTGGATATCGTTTTTAGTTTAGACTCTATCATCACTGCAATTGGAATGACAAACGGAATCGCTAAAGAAACTGGAGGGAATCCTTTGGTTATTATTTATGCTGCAGTCATAGTATCAATGGTCGTTATGTTGATCTTCGCGAAACCAATCAGTGACTTCATTAACAATCGACCAACTATCAAAATGATTGCTTTAAGTTTCTTAGTGACAATTGGCGTTATCTTAGTAGCAGAAGCATTTCATCAAGAAGTACCAAAAGGATACATTTACTTTGCCATGGTCTTTTCATTGATCGTTGAGTTCTTAAACATTCGCATGCGTAAAAATAAAGGCATTGAAAAATGACGCTTACGGAAGCTAAACTAATTTTAGGTATTGAATCAGAAGAAGATGGCTATGATGCTTTTGAAGAACACGTATTTACTATCAAACAGTTTTTCGTATCAAAGCCAATTCTTCAAACGACTTTTCGTGCGAAACTTAAAAAGTTGTCCCAATTGCAACATGCATTAGCTGTTTTAAAAAGTCCATTAGATCAAATCAAACCAACGACAGAATACCATCCAATAAATGGCACAGATATTTCAAGTGTGTTTGAGCAATTTCAATTCGAGAAAAACAAGTTGAAATTAGCTATTAATAACGCTACACATCCAACAGAAATAACAGTACTCGTTGAACATTTAATGAAACTTGCTTCCGACTATTATCGCTGCTGGAAAATTAACACTACTTTTGACACAACCTCTGTCATAATGTCAAAAGAACCAGATCCAATGGAACTTTTAGCGGCTATTAATACCGCAAAAATTTCCGGATTGAGCACCTTTGAAGAATTGGCAGATAATTTGAGTCACGAAAACCAAGCTATTTCAGTATTACAACATGAAGCAGCTCGGTGTACAATGATTTATGAAAAAGAAAAAGAATGGACGAAGTCTTAGCAAAATTAAAAATTCAATTAGACCAACAAGAATGGCCTAATGTTTATTTATTTAAATTCATTGTTCCGAATGAAGACGAACAAGTAGCTCAAGTTTCAGCATTGTTTGACGAAAGTGTTGACATGGTTTTACACCCTTCTAGAACTGGAAAATACATGAGTTTAAGTGCCAAAGAAATGATGTTAGATGTAGATTCAATTCTACACAAATACGAAGAAGCAGCAAAAATTAAAGGAGTAATCGCACTATGATATTAATGACCTATTCAATCAGTAAAGTAATTATTGGAATTTTATTAACTTCCATTACATTATTAATTCTTTTTATAGCCTATAAAAAATTATTAGCGCGTTTGGGAAAAGGAACACCAAAACAAGAAGACTACTGTGTTTTGTATGGCTTAGAAGAAACCCCTTCTAAAAATGAAGTTTCTTTTTACTTTACGAGTAATTCAGAGCATTCTATTGAACTTTCATTATTAACGAATGAATTAACAACCCTTCAAATAATTGCTGAAAAAACAGTAAAAGAAGGTGGACACATTATCCGTTTTGATACAACAACTGTTCCAAATGGAAATTATTTTTATTGTTTAAAAACAGACAATCAAAAAACAATGAAGAAAATGATTGTTGCCAATAATTAAGACAATTTGTCAATAAAAAATAATTGGCAAAATACTTGATTAAAAGATTTTTAAATTAATTTTACAACCGTCAAACGACAAATTATTTATTTAACAAACAAAGTTATGGCTTTAGAAATTACAGACGCAAACTTCGAAGAAGTAGTATTAAAATCAGACAAACCAGTAGTTGTTGATTTTTGGGCAGAATGGTGTGGACCATGCCGAATGATCGGACCAGTAATTGAAGAAATGAGCGCAGAATATGATGGAAAAGCATTAATTGGAAAAGTTAATGTTGACCAAAACCCAGGCGTTTCAGCTCAATTTGGTGTAAGAAACATTCCAACAATTTTATTTATTAAAAATGGTGAAATCGCTGACAAATCAGTTGGTGCAGTTCCAAAAGCACAATTAACAGCGAAATTAGACGCTCTTTTGTAATAATATCTCATTTAAAAAGTCAACCACTTCATTTGCATGAGGTGGTTTTCTTTTTTGTACTAAATCGTTTCTTATCTTTGTATAAAAAAAAGCATGGATTCACTATTTAGACGTTTAAAATATTACGGAATTGGATTTTCAATTGGATTAGTTTTTGTATTGATCTTTTTCCAAAACCGAGGCTGTTCTTGGTTACCATCCAATCGAATTAAAAATAGTTTTTTAGACCGTGTGATCGTACTTCCAGAAAAAGAAGCTAGCACATTAAAAAAATTACATTTAACGCACAAAGACATCATCAACGTTCTTAATGATGGAGAAGTGGTTTTTTCAAAAAGTTTAAAAAAAGGAACAACTAAAGTGTACCATTTAGAAAAAGAGTTTGATTCTAAAGGCTTACTTCATTTCTTTTTCACCTTACCAGATGAGAGTTTTATTTCTGAGGTTCATATTAGTGAGCAAAAAGCCACTCAAGTAAAAAACACAACAACAGGTTCTGGAAAAATATTACACTTTCCCAAAGATGATAATTTAGTTTTTGTTGACTCTTCTCAATTTGTTACCTGTCAACAATCCGAATTAGGCTTAGTAAATCCAATTGACATCTTGAAATTGATGAAAAAACAAAGCACAATCGATTTCTCAAAAACAGATTACAAGGCTACTCCTAAAGCCGTTCAATACATTCAATTTCACGATAAAAAGCACCGATTAATAGGCGCTCATGCTATTTGGTATAAAAACAAAATCAACATTACCGACTTTGTTTTACCTTTTAAAAGCAACTGTAAATAACTATTCAAAAAAGCTTGTTAATAAAAGTATTAATCAGCTTAAATCCGCAAGTAATGTTTTTATATTTTTGATTCATGGAATTTTCAGCAGAGCAAATTGCAGGTTTATTAAATGGTGAAGTCGTAGGTAATCCAACGGTAACTGTTTCAACCCTTGCAAAAATTGAAGAAGGTCAAACCAATGCCCTTTCATTTTTATCAAATTCTAAATATGAAGAATTTATCTATACAACTGCTTCAAGTATTTGTATTGTAAATAAAACGTTTGAACCTACAAAAGTACTTCCTGAGTCATTGACACTGGTTAAAGTTGACGATGCTTATGCTTGCTTTGCTAAATTATTGGAGCTCTACAACAACATGAGCAAAAAGCAACCAAAAATTGAACAACCTTCCTTCATCGCTGAATCAGCAAAAATTGGAAACGATGTGTATGTTGGCGCTTTTGCATACATTGGAGAGAATGCTGTAATTGGAAACAATGTCTCAATCTATCCGAATGCTTTTATCGGTGATAATGTGACGATTGGA
>JAGNZC010000047.1 GCA_017984635.1 Crocinitomicaceae bacterium | reverse complement strand
GTATCTGTCCAAACAATTGTTTTCACACCGCCTTTCAAGGTGTAAACGACAATCATCAACATTATAATCAATGTTGTCGCCCAAAACGGAAAATGCAATTCATCCAAGACAAATAACTGCAACACATTGATAACAAGGTACAAACGGACAGTTGCACCTAATGTTCTTGACAATAAAAAATAACCTGCACCCCATTGGTAAGCTTTGAAGCCCAATCGGATTTCTAAATAACGGTAAATAGAAGTTAAATTATACTTGTAATACAAAGGTAAAAGCACATAGGCCACGACAAAATAGCCAATGAAAAATCCTAAAACGAGTTGATAATAATGCCAAGCTCCACCACCTACTCCACCAGGAACAGAAACAAAGGTAACTCCTGAAAGAGAAGTTCCGATCATTCCAAAAGCAACTAAATACCAAGAGCTTTTTTTATTTCCTGAAAAGAAAGCATGTGAATCTGCGTTTTTAGAAGTAATCAATGAAATTGCAATTAACACTGCAAAATACAAGACCAATATCGATACAATAAGTGCTGTACTCATAACAAAATTTGAAGGCTGAAATTACAATTTTTTACTGAAATGACTTATTTTTATTTCAAATAAAACGTAGTTTCAGCAAATTTAAGCTGCTTGTTTTTATCTTTGTTGAAAATTAACACTTATGAATACGCTTTTAATAATCTTACTTGGATTGATTCCTGTAGCAGCTGTTTTAGTTATTGCTTTCTTGTTTTTAAAAAAAGAAGGTCAAAAAGAAAAGTACAATTTACAGCTTGAATTAACGAAACAACGTCAAGAATTTTTTCTTCCATCGCGTTTAGAAGCTTATCAACGAGCAGTATTGTTATTAGAACGTATTCACCCTAACAGTTTAGTAATGCGTTTGCATAATCCTGGAATGCCAGCGAAAATGATGCAAGCAGAATTCTTAAAAGCCATTCGTGAAGAATACGATCACAATGTAGCGCAACAATTATTCATTTCTCCATTAGGCTGGAAAATGGTGCGTGAAGCAAAAGAAGAAACCATCAAAATCATCAACATTGCTGGAAGTCAGCTAGAAGCGACCGCTACAGGAATGGAATTATCTAGTAAAATTTTAGAATTGGTTGCTGAAATTGGCGAACTACCAAACGAAATCGTTGTAGAACAATTAAAAAGTGAATTACAAGGCTTGTTTTAATAAAAACTCTTAAGCAATTAATTTCACTCTAAAATCTTCCATTTCTATCACGTCTCCAGGAACTAATTTGGCGCGTTTACGCAACTCAACTTCGCCATTGCGGAATACTTCTCCTTCATCAACAATAAACTTAGCGTGTCCACCAGTAGCGGCAATCCCCAACACTTTCAACAATTGAATTAATTCAATGTATTCCCCTTCAATTTTAAATTCCGTTACCATCTTTTGTTTTTTGTTGTGTATATAAGTGATACAATTCATCCGCACCTTGAAATGAGCTTTTCTCACCCTTTTCAACTGCAGTTTCCACTGTTTTTAATGCGTTCTTTAAAGTTGAATTATTGAAAAAATGACCTAAAATCTTTTCTTTCAAGGTTTCAATTAACCAATATTTATCTTGTGATTTTCGGTGTTGATCGAACCAACTATTCAGTGTTGTTTGATTTTCAAATGAAGTAATAACGTCCAAGACTTTTTCGATGTTCGTTTTAGTGTATGCACTACATGTAAAACTTGGCACCGTCCATTGACTCTGCTTTGGTGGAAATAAATGCATCGCATTCGCATATTGACGACTTGCTTGTTCTGCTTTCAATATATTTTCGCCATCTGCTTTTGTAATCACTAAAGCATCCGCCATTTCCATAATCCCGCGTTTGATTCCTTGTAACTCATCTCCAGCACCCGCTAACATAAGCAACAAAAAGAAATCTACCATTGAATGCACTAAAGTTTCCGATTGACCAACACCAACTGTTTCAATGATTACAGCATCAAAACCTGCTGCTTCGCATAAAATTATTGTTTCTCTCGTTTTTCGAGCAACGCCTCCTAAAGTTGTCCCAGCTGCTGAAGGTCGAATGTACACATTAGGATTCGTTGACAATTCCTGCATGCGCGTTTTATCACCTAAAATACTTCCTCCTGAATTTGAACTCGATGGATCAATGGCTAAAACAGCCACTTTTTTCCCTTTATCAACCAAGATAGAACCAAAAGCTTCAATAAATGTACTTTTTCCAACACCCGGAACACCTGTAATACCTATTCGGATAGATTTCCCTGAAACAGGTAAGCAACGTTGAATCAATTCATCTGCAAGCACTTGATCAGAAGCCAACGATGATTCAATCAACGTAATGCATTGACTCAACACAATTCGATCCCCATTTCGTAATTGCTCAAACAAAGAAGCAACGTGTAAATTTTCTTTACGCGCTTTTCTAATTGCTAGCCAATTCGATAAATGGTTTTGTTCCATACATACAAATATAAACATAGATAAGGTTTACACAACAATTTAAAAAAGTTTGAAGATGAAAACGAGAAAGCTTATTTTTGAGGGATGAAAAAAATTGGCTTACTTTCAGATACGCATGGCTACATAGATCCGAAAATTTATGAGTATTTCAAAGATGTAGATGAAATTTGGCATGCAGGAGATATTGGCTCAATTGAAGTCATTGACGAATTAAAAAAATTCAAACCCTTTCGAGGAGTTTGGGGAAACATCGATGATTACAACATTCGAAAAGAAGTTCCTGAGTTCAATCGGTTTCTATGTGAAGAATTAGAAGTCTTAATTACACATATTGGGGGACGTCCAGGTAGGTTTGTTCCTGCAGCACTGAAAGAAATCCAACTACAAACACCCAAACTTTTTATTTGTGGTCATTCTCATATTTTATTGGTAAAAATGGATCCGCAACATAACATGCTTTGCATGAATCCAGGCGCTTGTGGTTTCAAAGGTTTTCATACTGTTAAAACATTGTTACGCTTTTCCGTTACCAAAGATCGAATACATGATCTTGAAGTGATTGAACTTGGAAAAAGAGCGTGAGATTTAATTAATCTCAATTTTAAGTAGCTAAATAAAATTTTTACCTTTTCTTTGCGTTACGATTTTTATATGAACAAACTAGTCTTCTTTTCGATCTTATTTATTGCGCAAATTTCAACCGCTCAAATTGGTGGAGATTATGCTTTTCCATTTTTAAATTTAACGTATAATGCCAGAGCTGCTGGATTAGGCAATCAATTTGTTACCGCAAAAGACAACGATATCAATATAGGTATAGCCAATCCATCCCTTCTCAATAAAGAGATGCATAATATGATTTCAATCAATCAAGCATTTTTAGCAGGTGGAATCAATTATGGTCAATTAGCTTTTGGTAAAGAAATTAAAAAAGGTGTATTAGGATTATCGATGCGCTATATCAATTATGGTGAATTCAAACGTACAACCACTACAGGAGAAGAAATAGGTACATTCAATCCTTTTGAATGCATTATTGGTGGAAGTTTTGGCAAACAATTGAATCCTCGAATTTCTGTTGGTGGAAATTTAAACTTGATTTACTCTCAATTAGAAGCATACTCATCATTTGGTCTTTCATTAGATTTAGCAGGAACCTATACGAGTAAAGAAGGAAACTTATTAATTACAGCATTAGTAAAAAATGCAGGTGCTCAATTAAATGGCTACGATGGACAAGCACGTAAACCTTTACCTATTGATTTTCAATTAGGTGCGTCTTACAAATTACAACATGCCCCTTTTCGTTTTTCCATTTTGACACATCACCTAAACAAATGGGATTTAACATATAATGACCCTAATTCAAAACCAACAACTGATCCGCTAACAGGTGAAATAGTTCCAGTTGAAAAAGCAAGTTTTGTGGAAAAGTTAGCCAATCATTTTATTTTTCAAGCGGAAATATTAATCAATAAAAATTTACACTTTAGAGCAGGTTTTGATTATCACCGTCGACAAGAATTAAAATTAGAACAATTACCAGGGCTTGCTGGCTTTACATTTGGTGTAGGATTTAAATTCAAAAAAATTAAGCTAGATTACGGTTTATCTGTATTTTCGAGAGCTGGTTATAATAATATGCTATCCATTTCTTCTTGTTTTTCTGACTGGAAAAAATAAATCAAACACCCTTTTTTCAACTTTTATTAACAGCTATTTGTTGATTCTTTTAATTTGTTTTAAAAGATTACTTTTCTACATTTGGATAAACTTAAACAAAACAAATTATGAAAAAATTAGCTATTTTAGTTGGTGCAATTTTGTTGTCAGGTGCAACATTTGGCCAAAAAGCGACAATGGACAATCCATGGTCTTTAGAAGGTGCAGTAGCATTTGGTGGTGCTAGTGGTGTAACTTGGACAGCTCCTACAGTTCGTGCGCGTTATTTCGTAAAAGAGAACATTGCAATTCGTGCTTCATTAGGTTTAGGAGACGGTTTAGGTACTCCAAAATCAGAGTCTTACACGTACACTGCAAACCCAGATGGAACAGGTGCTACTGGTACATTTGACATTAGTAGAATGTCTTGGAATGCACAAATTGGTGGTGAATACCATTTAGCTGGAACAGACCGTATGTCTCCATACTTCATGTTAGGAATTAACTTTGGTGGTGGAAGCGAAACTGGAACAACTGCAAATGCAATTTATGATCCAACTACACAATCTGGTTCTTATGCAAATGGAGTAAATGCTGAACAAAAAGGTGGATTCAGCATGTTTGGCGCTCAATTAGGTGCTGGTATGGATTACTATGTTGCAGAAAACATCTATGTTGGTTTAGAGTTAGGAATTTCTTACACTTCTAAATCGAAAGATGATATCACACAAACTGTGAATGGTTCATTATACAGTACAACTCCAGGCTATTCTAAATCTTACCTTTCTACTGCTGCTGGAAATGCTGCATTACGTTTAGGATGGAGATTCTAATTTTTAGTTTATTACTTAAAAGGGGATGCGAAAGTTTCCCCTTTTTTTATTTTAAAAAAGTACTTAATTTCGTTGCATGCAAAAAAAGATTACCATCGCTATTGACGGACATTCATCTTGTGGAAAAAGTACGTTAGCAAAAGCACTAGCTCAAAAAATAAATTACTTATTTATTGATAGTGGCGCCATGTATCGTGGTGTAACACTTTTTTGTATGCGTAAACATTTAATCGAAAAAGGAATTCCATCTGTTGAAGAAATAATTAATCACTTGGATCAAATTACCTTAACGTTTCAATACAACCCTCAAACAGATAAAGCTGATTTATTCTTAAACAATGAAAATGTAGAAGAATTCATTCGGATGCCTGATGTTGCAGCAAACGTTTCAAAGGTTGCAGCGATTAAAGAAGTGCGAAAAAAATTAGTAGAGGAACAACAAAAAATGGGGCAAAATGGCGGGATTATTATGGACGGACGTGACATTGGCTCTGTTGTTTTTCCAAATGCAGCATTAAAATTATTTGTTACTGCAAGTAATGAAATCAGAGCTGAACGACGTTTCAAAGAATTACGCGAAAAAAAAATTGAAACAAGCTATCAAGAAGTTTACGACAATTTAGTTCAACGGGATGAATTAGATTCAACAAGAGCAGAAAGTCCATTGATCCAAACGGAAGACGCCATTGTTATTGATACTACTTATCTCAATAAAGAAGAACAATTGAATTTAGTTTATGCACTTTACCAAAAAGTGATTTAACTATTTGTAAATATTTTAACACTTTCTATATTATTTAAACATTATGTGTATTTTTGTATTCAATCATACATTATACTACTATGCACTCCATTGGTAAAACGACAGAAGAATTAATCAATAGAAGTCCGTTTTTGCGCGAAGCAATGACAGATGATTTAATCAATATCTCTGCATTAGCAAGGAAGTTAAAACCTGAATTAGAGGAGATAATCGGTAAAGAAGTCAAAGAGGGCGCAATCGTAATGGCCATTAAAAGAATGACACCAGGGCTTTACCATAAATTAAACATCAAAATAACAAACGTACTTGGTGATTTAGGTGATTTTTTAGTTCGCAGCAATTTAACTGATTACACCTATGAAAACTCAGAATCTTTAAAAGCTAAACAAACGCTATTAATACAAGAAATCAATAAAGACAACGATAGTTTTTTTACGCTTTGTAAAGGCGTTTCAGAAACAACATTCATCCTTAGTTCCCAACAAAGTAAAACAATTGAAACAATTTTTAAAACCGAAAAATTGCGTTCTCACACACCTGAACTCGCTTCGATAACAGTTAAACTTCCTAAAATAAATACAGAAATATATGGAATCTATTATTACATATTAAAACACTTAGCTTGGGAAGGTATCAATATCGTTGAAATTATGTCGACATCGAATGAATTTACTGTCGTAGTCAAACAAGACGATGTTGACAAAGCATTTAAAATTTTAATGCAAATCAAAAGAGGACATTAATTTGCGTTGATTAATTCTCCTTTTCCAAAACGCATGTAAAAAATCGAAGAGGGAATTCCCTTGTATAAAACATTTCCTGATTGATTCAGTTGTGCTTTTAGTTTAACCCCGTTCGGTTTTACTAGAATATCTCTCTGTGAATCAGAAACTACCGTAATTGAATCAAGTATTTCGCAATTATACAAATTAGCGTAAGAAGAACCATTAAGTCTGCACGACAGATAGTTTGTTTGCCCCCTAATGATAAAGTCTGTATATCCAAAATCAGAACTCAACTTCAAATAAGATGTTTGTAGATTTAAATCAATCACACCTGAACCATCATAGGCATTAATTGTAAGACTATCTAGCTGTAATTGTTGAGTACTCATTAATTTTTTCGAACCTGCAAACTCAATTTTTTTCAAATTTGAAACATAAATCTCAACCGTAATATCATCCTTATAATTTCTTAAAAAGGAACAACCATTATTATTTTCGATGGTTAATTGGTCACCATTTTGGACAACATCTACAAAATTTAATAGATTTTTACCCCCTTTTACAACAACTCTTTCAATCGTATCGTAATAGATGAAATAAGTAATGTCTGATTTTAAATCAAGTTTACGAGTGGCTGTTATTGCAATTTCTTTGCTAGAATCAGCACCAACTGTTTTAAAACAGGAACGATCTTCTTCTTTTTCACAGGCCAATAAAAAGAAAAGGATTAGAGTGGTTACAATTACTTTCATTTTTTGTGATTAAATGTATAGCCTACACCCCATTCTGCATAATCTGCTCTTCCCCAATGAGAATGTAAAACAAGTTGAGCATTGAGCCCATTTTTAAAATAATAACGCATTCCAATTCTGTGATACAACAAACCATCTGGCTTAAACTTATCATGAACATACGCACCCATTCCTAATACAAAATGAAACTGGTCTAATGGAAGCAAAAAACCTGCAAACAAACCTACTTGAATCAAATCGGACTGTGTTTTTGGAACATCTGTCATGATGCCCTTTAATGATTGTTTTGAAATCACATCTAAAGCTAGTTCTAAACCAGTTTTTGCATTGAAAAATCTTCTTCCATGCATACTCAACGCATAAACAGGATAACGTTCCCCACCCGTTGGGGAATTCTCTTTAGTAGAAGCAATAAAAGTAGCACCGATCAACCATTTTTTCTTTGGAACAATTTCTGTCTTCACAAGAGTGTCTAATGATTTTTGTTGAAGCGTATAACCATATGAAAGTGAAAGATAAGGAAGATTAATACCTAAATTCGGCATTTTAAAAGCTGCATTACTTAAATGTGTCATGTCAACACCAAAAGAAAACTCACTTGCTTGATACAAATAAGTTGCTTTTAAACCAAATGTTACAAGTGCATTCAAAGCTGAACTCATTGCAACATTTTTAGGATTTAGATTTTTATCATATCGTTTTGAAATATACCCTAAACCGGCTCCTAATCTTCCTGAAAAAACAAAATGTTTTTTTCTTATAAAAGGAAACTCAATAAATGGAAACAAACCTAAACTTTTCCCGAGAATTGAGTCATTCCCTAATGATGCACCAAATAATGTAACTCCATAAGAAGGATAAGCATAGGATTTGTGCCATTTTTCATTTCCTTTGGAATGTATGTAAAAGGACAGCTCTCCGGCGTAAGAGAGTGAATTTGGAATGTGTGACATGATTTCATGATGCGCAAGCAAGATCCCTACTTTCTGTTTGTACTCAAATCCATACTCATAATTAAACTGAGCACGAACGGAAGATGACAAAAACAAAATTGCAATGAATAGATTTCTTTTCATGATACTACAAAACTACTAATTAATGCTAAAAATAAATTAATTTTGAAGAAAAAAAAATGGACGAACGATTGATTGCATTTGAGCGCTTATTAAACATCATGGATGATTTAAGAGAAAAATGTCCTTGGGATAAAAAACAAACGCTAGAAACATTGCGTCCTTTGACTATTGAAGAAACGTATGAATTGACCGACGCAATTACAACGAATGATCTCACAGCATTAAAAGGTGAAATTGGTGATTTGTTTTTGCATTTAGTTTTTTATTGTAAAATCGGTTCTGAGCAAAATGCATTTGACATTACCAGTGTTCTTAACACCATTTGTGATAAATTAGTGTATCGTCACCCTCATATTTACAGTAATACCATTGCTGAAACTGAGGAAGAAGTGAAATCGAATTGGGAAAAGCTAAAACTTAAAGAAGGAAAAAAATCAGTTCTAGAAGGCGTTCCATCTGCGTTACCAGCACTTGTAAAAGCAAGTAGAATCCAAGAAAAAGTAAAAGGAATTGGATTTGAATGGTCTAATAAAGAAGATGTTTGGGCTAAAGTTTTGGAAGAAATCGAAGAATTTAAAGTGGAAGAAGCACTTCAATCCAATGAAATGGAGGAAGAGTTTGGTGATATATTGTTTTCAATGGTTAACTACGCTCGATTTAACAATATAAATCCTGAAAATGCATTAGCAAAAACAAATGAAAAATTTAAAACAAGGTTTCAATTGATGGAAAAACTCATTTCTGACGAAAGTTTATCCATTGAAAACATGGAACTTAACGAAATGGATGTTTATTGGGAAAAGGCTAAGAAACAATTAAAAAAATAAACCATTCATTCAGTAAATCCTACATTTAAAAAGATAAGTACGTTTATTTTTAATATCCTAAAAATAATTTTCTATCTTCGAAATCCAAAAATAAACTATGCGCATATTTATACTTTTAGCATTTATAACTTTTGTTCAATTGAACGCCTTTTCTCAAGACTATATTATTCGTGGTTTTGTTACAGATAAAAAAAGTGGTGAACCAATTGGCTTTGAAAAAATCAAACAATTTAAAGCTATAGATAGTTCTATCGTTACATCAGCAACTTCCGATGACAATGGTTTTTTTACCATTCCGAAAGTAAAAAGTGGTTCTTACTTAATTAAAGTAGACAATCCAGCATACAAATCATTTGCTATGGTAATGGACGTTTCAGGGAAAAAAACAATTCTGACCATTAAAATTGAATTAGAAAAAAGTGATAAAACAAAAGATTTAGATGCAATCAAAGTTACAGCAGCTGCAAAAATTAAAAAAACGGATCCACAAGTTTCACAAATTAGATTAGACAAAAAAGGATTAGAACGTATTCCAAGTATGGGTGCTGAAAATGATATCGTTGGCGCCTTTTCGGTCACTCCTGGAGTCGTTACTACAGGAGACCAAGGAGGTCAATTGTATGTTCGCGGTGGTACTCCAATCCAAAATAAAATATTGTTAGATGGAATGACAATTTATCAACCTTTCCATTCTATTGGGTTCTTCTCAATTTTTGAAACAGAATTAGTGAAAAATGTTGATGTTTATACCGGTGGATTTGACGCAAAATATGGTGGCCGAATTTCATCTATAATGGATATCAGCTATAGAGATGGTGCAAAAAATAAATTTGGAGGAAAAGTTTCTGTCTCTCCATTTTTAGCAAAATTAGTATTAGAAGGTCCTATTGGTTCTGCAAAGAATGGCCTAAGCAATAATTCTTATGTCTTTTCAGCAAAACATTCTTTATTGGATTACACTTCTAAAACATTGTATCCTCGTGTAAATGATGGCAACGGATTACCGTTCAATTTTACTGATTTATATGGAAAATTAACGTTTGGATCTAAAGGTGGTTCTAAAGTAAGTGTATTTGGTTTCCACAATAGAGATTCCGTTAATTACGGAGTAGCCGATTTGAACTGGGTAGCAAGTGGTGGTGGTTTGAATTTCATGTTAATTCCAACTAGTTCTTCTATGCTTATCAAAGGACACGTGAATGGTTCTTCATACACAACAACTTTCGCTGAATCAGCACAACAACCTAGAGAAAGTAGTATCAACGGTTTTGATCTTGGTTTCGACTTTACGTATTTCTTAAAAAATGAAAGTGAACTGAATTATGGTTTCAATTTTAGTGGATTCAATACTAATTTTAAAACAACAAATGAAGTTAAAAGAGTCATTGAAATAGCTGAACATAGTACAGAAATAGGCTTGTATGTTTCAAACAGAATTGTTAGAAATAGATGGGTAGTTCAACCAAGTATTAGAGTGCAAGTTTATTCAGCAATCAGTGAAATTACGCTTGAACCAAGGTTAGCAGCTAAATTCAATGCAACAGAAAAACTTAGATTGAAATTATCGGGAGGTCGATTTACACAAAACTTCACTTCGGCATCTTCAGATAAAGACATCGTGAATTTATTTAACGGAATTCTTACAGCACCTCAAAACGTGCAAGCAACATTTGTAAATCAATTTCAACAAGAACAAGAGTTAAACAATGGTTTACAAAAAGCATGGCATGCGATTATTGGCGCAGAATATGATTTAGGAAAAGATTTAATGATAAATATTGAAGGATATTATAAATACTTTGATAAACTAAGTAATATCAATCAAAATAAAATATACGATGATGTTGCTGCTTTTTCTGCTATTGATGATGTCTTCAAAAAGAATTTCATCATTGAAGATGGCGTGACATATGGTTTAGATATCTTATTGAAATACTCCAAAAACAGAATTTTCTTGTGGGGTGTATATTCTTATGGAAATTCACAACGATGGGATGGTTTTAATTTTTACAATCCTGTTTTTGACAGAAGACACAACATTAACTTAGTAGGAACCTACTTATTTGGTAAGAAAAAGGATTTAGAAGTGAGCATTCGTTGGAACCTTGGTTCTGGATTACCATACACTCCTACTTCTGGATATTATCAAGGAGAATCATTTAACGGAGGCGTAACTACCGATATCACAACTTCTAATCCTTCAACAGTTAGTTTAAGCATGGGAGAATTTAACAGTCAACGCCTACCCTTTTATCACCGATTGGATGTTACTGTGAAAAAACAATTCACCTTTAAAAACAAAAGCGTATTGGAAATGATTGGAAGTATAACAAATGCTTACAACAGAAATAATATCTTCTATGTAAATCGTATTACATCGAAAGTTATTTACCAATTCCCGTTTTTACCAAGTGTGGGAATCAGTTACAAATTTTAATTATTTCATCCACTTATCGAGCGCGTTCACTTGCAACTTAGTAGGTTTCGTTGTTATTGGTTGAACATAATATTCAAAATAGAAATTACGATTCACTTCTGGTAAATGGCATTCTATCAATCTACCACCTCGAACAATCGTTAACTTTTTAGGTTGGTTATCAAAGTAATTAAGCCATTTATCCATTTCACCCTGACATAGCATGTCATTTACGGCAATGATCTCGTCATTGAGCATTAAACCTCCCAAATCAGCTGGACTTCCTACATAAATGGAAGCGACAGTTGTTGATCCCGGTACAACTTTTAATCCTAGTTTTCCAGCAGCATAACTCTGTAATGGTTTGTGTTGTAATTCCAAACCTAAATAATCTAAACACTCTGCTAGAACAGATTCAAATGGTTGAGTTCCATGAATGAAATCCTTGAAAAATTCATCCCAAGAAACACTTGAAATTTGCTCTAAGACAGCTATATAATCTTCTTCTGAAACTCCTTTTCCTTTCAACGCATAATCAAAGTACAACACTCGCATTACATCGTCTAAACAAAAACGATTGATGGTTGCTTTTAAAATTTTTACATCTGTAACAAAAGCCAATAAACATCCTTCTGTATAAATAGATACTTTTCTTCCAGGAGCTCCAGGAGTATAACCATCCAACCAGGTATCAAACGAAGATTCAGCAACCGAATAATTAAATCGTGCTGGATTATCAAAATGTTTTTGCAATTGATTTTTGAATTCCAACAAGTATTCCGAAAAGTTAAATACTCCACTTTTTAGAAGGAAAAGATCGCCCATATAGGTTGTAATTCCCTCACAAATGTATCCCAATTTCGAATAATTCTCTTGTTTGAAATTATAAGGAAATAATTCAATGGGACGAATGGCCTTCACATTCCAAGTATGATACAATTCATGTGATGAAACTCCCAATAATTCTTTGTAAAGTGAACCGAAAACTTCGTAGGTTGGGCCTAACAAAATTACGGTAGATTTACTATGCTCTACTCCATGATATGCTTTGTAAGGAACAATTTGACATAAAAAATGATACTCTTTTGTCGGAAATTCTTTGAACTTATCAATTTGTTTATCTGTGAACGCTTTAAAATCTTTTAAAACACGTTCCCAATCCACTACGATTGAACCATTGAACCAAATATAAAACAATGTTGCTCCAGATTGATAAGTCTGATGTTGCAAATTGGGAGAACAAATAAACGGAGAATCTGCTAATTCGTCAAAATTGGCAACTTGCCAAAGGTTTCCATTCTTCTCCATCGAAGTAGCAACTTCCCAAGTAGCTGGAATATCTATAGCAACAGAACAGGGTTCATTTTCTAAACCTTCAACAAATACACAGCAATTTACTGGATTCACATACAGTTGGTCGGGTGACAAAAACGTAGACCCAGCATTTAAATCAGCTGAAAAATACTGATATGAAACAGTAATTATTGTATCATTAGGTGTTTCAACGAGCCAACTATCTTTATTGATTTTTGAAAAATCTAATTTTTGATTATTCGCATTTAAGACTTTAAATCCTTTGATGTTTTTAGCAAAATTACCTAGTTCATAACGACCAGGACGCCAGCTTGGCAAATGAACAATAGTCTGTTCTGCTTTTACCTGAAATGTTGCAGTAATTTGAATGTATTGTTGGTGCGCAGAAGCACTATTGAAAGTATATTGAACCATTGTTGAACAAATTTTGGTTTAAAGTTAAAAAGTATTCTTTGAATAGAAGTTAAAAAAAAAAGCGATAACCAAAAGTGATTATCGCTTTGTATCTTTTGATTTTACAATCAATATAACTCTTCTTGCAATTGTGCAATTTTTGAATCCGCTAAATAGTCATCGTACGGCATCATTTTATCAATAATTCCATTTGGTGTAATTTCAACGATTCTATTTGCAACTGTGTTTACTAATTCGTGGTCATGAGAAGTGAACAACAAGGTTCCTTGGTATTCAGCCATTCCATTATTCAATGCCGTAATTGATTCCAAATCCAAGTGATTTGTAGGTTCATCCATCAACAATAAATTCGCTTTTGCCAACATCATTTTAGACAACATACAACGCACTTTCTCTCCTCCAGATAATACATTCGCTGTTTTCAAGGCTTCTTCACCAGTAAACAACATTCGTCCTAAGAACGTACGTAAATACACTTCCTCACGCTCCTGATCCGTTCGTGCGTATTGACGCAACCAATCAATTAAAGGTAATTTATCGTGGAAATAGGTA
>JAGNZC010000002.1 GCA_017984635.1 Crocinitomicaceae bacterium | reverse complement strand
GAATTCATCTTTCAAAGGTGAGATATCAACTCCTCCATATCCTTTGCCAAATTCGGAAAGCTCGTAATGAGCAAATGTTGGCGCAAATGATTTTAACAGGGTTTGAAATGTTTCGTTGCCATCACATTGAAAGCCACGCGGTGAAAATCCTCCACGATCGCTTTCCAAGGCTGCAATTTGTTGTTCATTCTTGCTTTTTGACCAAGTTGCATAGGTTTTTCCACCCTTATTACCATTTTCTTCATTCATGAAAAAGACCAAGCGCAAGGTATGTTTCGGTTTGTAATTCAATTTGTTTAAGATGCGCAACGCTTCTAAACAATGTACAATTCCGGCACCATCATCGTGCGCACCTTCTCCTGTATCCCAAGAATCTAAATGGCCTCCAAATGTGATGATTTCGTTCGGATGAGTTGTTCCCTTGAGTTCTCCAATTACATTGTAAGAAACGGCATCTTCATAATCTCTGCAATCCATTTCTAACACAAATTCAGCTTTTTCTTTTTGCAATAGTTGTGCTAGCATTTCTGCATCTTCAGTTGATAACGCAGCAGCAGGAATTTTAGTTACGGATGCTTCGTAATGCATTGAACCTGTATGTGGGTGTTTATCAACGGGCATTCCAATTGAACGAATTAATACTGCTTTTGCACCTAACTTAGCACCTTCAACTGCTCCAGTTCCACGTAAAGAATAACATCCACCGTACGCTTTGAACGTGTTAATTTCTGCTTCGTTCATAGGTTGATTAATGAATACGATTTTACCTTCTACAGCTGTTTTTGAGGCTTTTTTCAATTCGTCGATGTGATTGAAAAGTACCAATTCTCCTTCGAGTAGACCATTTGTACCAATTGAACCACCAAGCGCTAATAAATTCACTTTGATGAGTTGGCCTTTTTTTGTGCGAATCCAGCCACTTTCTTTCGTTCCTCTTTCCCAATGCGGTACTTTGATTTCTTGCAAGTAAACGGCGTCAAACTGATAACTCTCCATTTTCTTTTTACCCCATTCTATGGCCATTGCAGCTTCTGCAGATCCAGAAAGTCGAGCGCCAATGTCTTTGCACAAACTTTTTAAATTTTGATACGATTCACCGCGTGACAATGCTTCGTTGTAAATAGATTTAATAAAAGTTGAATCGTTTTTTTGTGCATTAAGAACAAAAGCGGATAAAACCAAAAGAATCGTTAATTTCATTTTTGTGCGTTTAAGTAGTGTTGTAAATTCTTTAATCCTTGACCAAAATCTTTGGTAATAAAGCGTTCCATCATAAGTCCAAAAACACGTCTGAATGGATTGCTTCCTACTTCTGATTTAAACCACCATGTGATTTTTGTTTGATTTTCTGCAAGTGCTTCAAAATCAAATCCACATCTAGAACCGCCACGTGGACCAAAATTTAAGGCCATTTCAATTCCTAAATCTTCTTTAATATCTAAAATTTCCATGGAACCTGTTCCAACATTTTTATTTCCCGACCATTGGTAAGCGTGTCCAACCGTTTTTGGTGTTCCTGAAATCGTTTGTTGCATGTTTGGGTCTTTAGCTGACCATGCATTCCATTTTACAAATTGATGAAAATCGGCAATAGAATCAAAAGCAGTAGCAGAAGTTGTTGAAAGAATAGCTGTTTGTTGCACATAAACCGTTTTTGCTGAAACGAGTCCAACAATGATTAACAAAAGGATGAAGGAAATAAATCCAAATAGTATGGGAAGTAACATTTTTTTTTAAGCGAAGTTAAGAAAAAGCTTTTGATGTTATTTAATAGAAGCCTTGATTTATTATGGATTTCGTTTCATTAAAAATAGCCTTTCAACTTTTGATTAATTATATTTGCAAAAAATAAAAAGAAATGGCTTTAAAATGTGGTATTGTTGGTTTGCCAAATGTAGGGAAATCAACACTTTTTAATTGTTTATCGAATGCGAAAGCACAATCTGCAAATTTCCCTTTTTGCACGATTGAACCAAATATAGGTACGATTTCCGTGCCAGATCCACGCTTGGAAAAATTGGAAGCATTAGCGAATCCGCAACGAGTGATGCCAACAACGATGGAAATTGTTGATATTGCTGGTTTGGTTAAAGGAGCTTCAAAAGGTGAAGGATTGGGGAATCAGTTTTTAGCGAACATTCGTGAAACAGATGCAATCATTCATGTATTAAGATGTTTTGACGATGGAAACATCATTCACGTTGATGGTTCTGTGAATCCAATTCGCGATAAAGAAATTATCGATATTGAATTACAATTAAAAGATTTAGAAACGATAGAAAAGCGATTGGCAGGTTTAGCACGCGTTTTAAAATCGGGCGACAAAGATATCTTGAAAGAAAATGAATTGGCAACGAAAATCAAAGAAGCTTTAGAGAAAAGTATTTCTGTTCGTGCAATTGAATTTGATGAAAAAGAACAAGCAATTGTTGCTAAATTTCAATTAATCACGTCAAAACCTGTGTTGTATTTATGCAATGTAGATGAAGCATCTGTTAAGTCTGGCAATGCATATGTTGATCAAGTGATAGAAGCAGTGAAAGATGAAAATGCACAAGTTTTAGTGATTGGTGCTAAAATTGAATCAGACATCACAGAATTGGAAACGTACGAAGAACGTAAAATGTTCTTAGATGAATTAGGTTTAGAAGAACCAGGAGTGAATCGTTTGATTATCTCTGCTTACGCCTTATTGAATTTACAAACGTATTTTACAGTTGGTGTAAAAGAAGTTCGTGCATGGACAATTACAAAAGGAATGACAGCGCCACAAGCTGCTGGAGTAATCCACACAGATTTTGAAAAAGGATTCATCCGTGCTGAAGTAATGAAGTACGATGATTTTACAACTTTAGGTTCTGAATCTGCAGTGAAAGATGCTGGAAAATTTAAAGTAGAAGGAAAAGAATACGTTGTTGAAGATGGTGATATCATGCACTTTAGATTCAACGTGTAAAAATATAGAAAGACGAATTAACGTTGGTGTTTCAGACACTTTTAAACCATCTTCATTTCGAAGGTGGTTTTTTTGTGAAGAAATCTTTTTTTTTCTTTAATTTACTTAACTTTATAGTCCATAATATGACATTCAAAAAAAGATATAAATGACAATTTCTGCCAATAATCCAACCTTAACTTCATGGGTTGAAGTTCCTCAAAATTCAGATTTCCCAATTCAAAATTTACCATTTGGTATTTTTAAAACAGCAAGTTTAGCTCCACGAGTTGGTGTGCGTATCGGAGACTTCGTTCTTGATCTTAGCGCTGTTTATGAATTAGGCTTCTTGTCAAATTTAGGTTTCGACAACGCTGATTTTACTGCAGAATTTTTAAATCCATTGATGAAAAAGGGTAAGTTGGCAGTTCGTGCATTGCGCAATGAACTATCTTCTTTATTACAAGCCAATAATTCTACATTAAGTGCTCATCGTGCCTCTGTATTGCATGCAGTTGAAACAACACAATCGTGTATGCCTGTTCAAATTGGAGATTACACCGATTTTTATTCATCACGTGAACACGCAACAAATGTAGGAACAATGTTCAGAGATCCTGCTAATGCTTTGTTGCCAAACTGGTTGTGGATTCCTGTTGGTTACCACGGTAGAGCAAGTTCAGTAATTTTATCGGACATTAACATTCACCGTCCTAAAGGTCAAATTAAACCAGACCCGCAAGCTGATCCAATTTTTTCTCCTTGTCGCAATTTAGATTTTGAATTAGAAACAGCTTTTATCACATTTGATGGAAAACAATTGGGTGATTCAATTTCTACAGAGGAAGCAGAAGATTTCATTTTTGGAATGGTTTTGTTCAACGATTGGTCGGCTCGCGATATTCAGACATGGGAATATGTTCCATTAGGACCTTTCTTAGCGAAGAACTTTGCATCTTCTATTTCTGCTTGGGTTGTGACAATGGATGCACTTGAACCATTTAAAGTAGAGTCGCCAAAACAAGATCCTGCTGTGTTGAGTTATTTAGCATTTGAAGGAAAAAAATCATATGACTTACACTTAGAAGTAGCCATTGCACCAGAGAATGTTGCAGAAACGGTTGTTTCAAGATCGAATTTCAAGTACATGTATTGGAACATGGTGCAGCAATTGGCGCATCACACCGTAAACGGTTGTAATGTAAAATGTGGTGATTTAATGGGTTCAGGTACAATTTCAGGTCCTACTGAAGATTCTTACGGTTCAATGTTAGAATTGGCTTGGAAGGGAACGAAACCATTAAAAATGGCAGATGGATCAGAACGTAAATTCATACAAGATCACGATACAGTTATTATGCGTGGACATTGCCAGAAAGATGGTGTTCGCATCGGATTTGGAGAAGTGAAAGCAAAAATATTACCGGCGAAATAAGTAAGATTCATGCAGGAAATTGATTTAGAAAAGGAACGTAAAGAAATATTGAATGCTTTCAAAGGCTTGTTGCGTGCGACCAAAAATCGTTCGCGAGAAGATACTAAAATGATTCGCAAAGCATTTGATGTGGCTGTCGATGCGCACAAAGAAATGCGCAGAAAATCGGGCGAACCTTATATTTATCATCCCATTGCCGTTGCTCGAATTTGTGCGGAAGAAATGGGCTTGGGCGCAACGGCTATTACGTGTGCTTTGTTGCATGATACGGTTGAAGATACGCACATTACCTTACAAGATGTAGAAGATTTATTCGGGCCAAAAGTTCGATTAATCATCGATGGATTAACAAAGATTCCTGAAGTTTTCGATGAAAACGCATCCATTCAAGCGGAGAATTTCCGTAAAATGATCTTAACTATTTCGGATGACATTCGTGTTGTTTTAATTAAGTTGGCAGATCGCTTGCATAACATGCGAACGTTAGGAAGCATGCGTGCGGATAAACAATTGAAAATCGCTTCTGAAACAAAATTTTTATACGCTCCTTTAGCACATCGTTTGGGCTTGTATTCCATAAAAGGTGAGTTGGAAGATTTGGCTTTGTTATACAGTGAACCAGAAGTGTACACAAACATAGAAACGAACTTGAAATCGACACAAGAAGTTCGAAGTAGGTTCATTCGTCGTTTTGTACATCCGATTAAAGAAGCGTTGCAACACGAAAATTATCACTTCGAAATCAAAGCGCGTACTAAATCTATCGCATCGATTTGGCGAAAAATGCACGACAAAGAAATTCCTTTTGAGGAAGTATTTGATGTTTTTGCCATTCGTATTATTGTGGATTCGAAACCTGAAATGGAAAAAGCAGATTGTTGGAAAATATACAGTATCGTTACTGATTTTTACCAACCAAGTCCGGAGCGTTTACGCGATTGGATCTCAACACCTCGTGCCAACGGTTACGAATCATTGCATACAACAGTAATGTCCTTGCAAGGAAAATGGGTGGAGGTTCAAATTCGATCTAAACGAATGGATGAAATTGCTGAAAAAGGATTAGCGGCTCATTACAAGTACAAAGAATCGAATTCGGAAGAAAGTAAATTCGACCGTTGGATTTCTGAAATACGAGATTTATTAGAAAATCCGGATGTGAGTGCCTTGGATTTTATCAATGAATTCAAAGCGAATTTATTTGCCGACGAAATTTATGTTTTCACCCCAAAAGGGGAGTTACGTGTATTGCCAACGGGTTCTACCATTTTGGATTTCGCTTACGATATTCATACAGATATTGGTAACAAATGCATTGGTGCAAAAGTGAACAACCGTTTGGTACCATTGAGCTATCAATTGTTGAACGGCGATCAGTTGGAAATCATTACTTCGACAAAGCAAAAACCGCATGAAGAATGGTTGCGATTCGTGGTTTCTGCGCGTGCGAAGCAAAAAATCAAGAATTCGCTGAACGAAGAACGAAAAACCATTGCATTAGATGGGAAAGAGATTCTTACCCGTAAATTCAAGCAATACAATGTGCGTTTTACACCTGAAAACATTTCATTCTTAGAAGGGTTTTTCGGTTTACCTAATTCAACTGAATTGTACTTTAGAATTGCGAAGGGAAAAATTGATTTGAGTCAAATTCGTTACATACAAATCGAAAATGGCATGTTGCATTCCGAAAAGAAAGGTTTGCAACAGAAAATGGATCGTCATGAAAAAGACGTCTATCCAAAAATCAATACCAAGCAAGATACGATTATCATTGGAGAAGATTTCAAGAATATTCAGTACCAATTAGCTCGTTGTTGCAATCCAATTCCAGGCGATGAGGTATTTGGTTTCATCACCATTAATGAAGGAATCAAAATCCACCGAACCAATTGTCCGAATGCTGAAAATTTGTTATCCAAAATGAATTTCCGTAGTGTGAAAGCACGTTGGCAATCAATTGTGGTTCAAGAGCGTGTGGCATCCATTCGAATTGTAGGAATCGATAACCTTGGATTGGTGAATCGTCTAACGGAAATCATTTCCAAAGAGCACAATGTGAACATGAAATCCATTTCATTTGAAACAGAAGACGGAATTTTCGAAGGCCGCATTAAAGTCTTGGTCATTGATACGCATGATTTAGAATTATTGATGCGTAAATTTGAAGGAGTTGAAGGTGTGCAACGTGTTCAGCGTTGGGATACAGATGAAGAGCTATTGGCGAGTGAGTAGGGGTTAACAGTTTCTGATATGATAAAGTAGTTTATGTTTAGCATATGACTCTTTTCAAGATTATCAAAAGATAAAGTTATTTAATCAACAAAAGTTTCTCTAATCACACGTTTACATTCACGTATCTCTTTATCAGAAAGTGATTCAAAAGTTTTCACGATTCTTATTTTGTCAATTGTTCTAATTTGATCAATTACGATCCAACCTTCTTGATTATTGTGTTTTATTTTTACGCGGGTTGGGTATTTTTTACTTGTTGTGGTCATGGGTGCGATTACAACAGATTGAAGATTGTTATTGATTTCATTTGGTGAAATAACAACACAAGGTCGTGTTTTTTGAATCTCACTTCCTATTGTTGGATCTAGGTTAACCAAAACGATAGTGTACTGTTTCACTTCCATTCTTCGAAATTTTCATCTCCAAACACATCATCTAAAAGAGCCTGATCATCGCCATTTTCATGCATTTTCTGGAAAGCTTTGTCCCATCCTTTTCTAGGTTCTGCAATAGGGCGCAAAATGATTTGACCTTTTTCTAAGATCAATTCAATTTTGTCTGTAATGTTATATTTCTCAAGAATGGTTTTAGTTAATCGAAAACCTTTTGAATTCCCTATTTTGATGATTGAGACTTCCATAATTCATTTTTTTTGTAATTACAAAGTTATTACATTTTTTAATTATTGTAGTTTATTTACAAATATATTTTTGGTACAATTTATAGATGTTATTTTTATACAAATTCATTTAATAATAATCATGAAAATAAAATTTTCAGATAGTTGAAAGTTAGATCTTTCAATGCACAATCTCCATCCAATTTTTAGGGCGTAACAAGGGTTGCCATTTAAAAGTTGAAATGTATTGCTCTTCTTTGTTGATTTTATCCATCGGATAAAAAATACCGTCTGGTTTATCGAAGTATGTGATGTTTTTTATTTCACCACTGTCTAAATAGATTTTCAATTCACTGGCATACAATCTGTTCATGCCTAATCGCTTAATGACAAAACTGGAATCGGTTGTTTTTTCATCTCTTGGATAGAAGATAGTGCGCGCATTGCCAATCACGTCAGTGCGCACTAAATCGTTTTCTTTGAAAAAGGCTTCGATTTGTTTACCTTCGATTTGGTTAAAATAAGCACCTGAATCTAATTCCATAACAACAGATGCTTTTGTTAAAATGGAAATGTGATGAATCATCGAATCTTTGATCAGAATTGTCATCAATTCGCCTTTTAATTCTGCATTGTTCGACCAAACAATTGGTTTCTTATACAATTGCAAGACTTCTGCTTTGGCATCAAATGTTATGCTATCACAAATAGATTGTATGCCTCGATTAAATAATTTTACATTGCGGTAACCCAAGGAATACAAAGGTTTTCCCAAACTGTCATTTTGATTGAAAAGAGTATCTGCATGAATGTACAACGTGTCTTGTCGCTGCACTTTTGTTGCCAAGGTATGACCTACAATCATACTGTGATTTTTTGCGCTGGAATAACGCGCATAATCGCCTGAAAAACTCATCGCTTGTAATGAATCTTTGAAATAAACGTGTCCGCGACCAACCGATTGTCCTAAATGCGGCTGGTAAAATAAGGTATCACCTTTGATGTGTTTTCCGTTTTCAAAAATTTCTCCTGCTTTTAAAAATCGTCCTTCTTTGGTTTCAACGTTATACCACCCTTTTTTACAAAACATTTTTGTAGCTCCTCGTTTGATATTGGTTGGACCAAAAAAGTAGGTAGTTTGCTTGGCGTAAATAAATTGTAAGGTGTCTGTTGTCATCGACAAGTCTTTTTTTCGATACACCACATTTTGACTAAAGAAAAAACTATTAGCACGCGGGTAGAAATAGCCAATTTTACTAGTTAATACTTCATCGTTGGTACTGTTTTCAACGCGACCACCTGTTCTGTAAACTCCTTGACTTAATTTGGTATCGTAGTCCAATGAATCAGTCGTTAATTTGTATTCAACATCGCGCACACGCACATGTCCCCACAAGCGTGCTTTTCGTGTTTTACCATTGTAATACAACGAATCGCAAAATAAATTAATACCACCTTTGGTAATATGCACATTTCCGTAGGCGCGTACTTCTTTTGTTTTTTGGAAATAATGTGCAGAATCGCTGTACATAGTGTTGCCTTGGTAGATGAAACTCACTTGTCCCACCAAACGATGTGCGCCCGTTTTTTCATTATAACCTAGCAATTCTGAACCTTTCACTAATTCAAGAACATTCTTTTGTCCCCAAAGAGTGATGGGTAACAAAAAAAATGCGCTTAAAAAAAGCGCAATTTTGAGAGTATTCTTGTAATTTTTCAATTAATGATTACTTAAAGTTTGCGTTCTGTCTGGTCCAACTGAAACAACTTTAATTGGAACCTCTAATTTTTCCTCCAAATATAAGACATAATCTTTTAATGCTTTTGGAGCATCGTTATAATCTGTTAATTGTGTCAAATCTTTGTTCCATCCTTCTAATTCTTCGTAAACAGGTGTTAATTCAATTCCGTTCACATCAAATGGGAAATAATCCACTTTTTCACCATCAATGATGTAATGCGTACACACTTGAATTTTCTCGAAACAGCTTAAAACATCTGCTTTCATCATTGAAAGTTCTGTTACTCCATTAATCATGATTGCATATTTCATTTGAGGGATATCAATCCAACCACATCTTCTTGGGCGACCTGTTGTTGCACCAAATTCACGGCCTTCTTGTCGGATTAATTCACCTACTTCGTCATCTAATTCAGTAGGGAAGGGTCCACTTCCAACACGTGTGCAATAGGCTTTGAAAATTCCAATTACATTGCCAATTTTTGTTGGAGCAATTCCTAAACCTGTACATGTTCCTGCTGTAACAGTGTTTGAAGAAGTAACAAAAGGATAAGTACCAAAATCAACATCTAGCATTGTACCTTGCGCACCTTCAGCCAATACTTTTTTACCTGCTCTGAACGCTTGGTCTAAGTAATGTTCGCTGTCAACAGCCGTTAATTTTTTCAATTCTTCAATTCCTTCCATCCAAGGGCCTTCCAATTCTGCTAAATCGTATTCGAAGTCTTTGTGGTGGCTCAAAATCCCGATGTGTTTTTCAACCAATGCATCGTATTTTTCTTTGAAATTTGCCATAAAGATATCACCAACACGCAAACCATTTCTACCTGTTTTGTCCATGTAAGTTGGTCCAATTCCTTTCAATGTAGAACCAATTTTATTTTTCCCTTTTGCTGTTTCAGATGCAGCATCCAATAAACGGTGAGTAGGCAAAATTAAATGCGCTTTTTTAGAAAGCAACAAGCGTTTCTTAAAGTCGATATTAAACGGTGCTAATTTCTCTAATTCTTTTTGAAAAATCACGGGGTCGATCACCACACCATTTCCCACTAAATTGATTACATCTTCTCTGAAAATTCCAGATGGAATGGTGTGTAACACATGTTTGATGCCATTGAATTCTAAGGTGTGACCAGCATTTGGTCCTCCTTGAAATCGTGCAATGATATCATATTTAGGTGTTAATACATCGACGATTTTTCCTTTTCCTTCGTCACCCCATTGTAATCCCAATAGTACGTCAACTTTCATTTGTTTGTATTAAAATGATTAAGTGCTTCTTGGTAACTTGCATAGATGGTAAAAATACCGTCTAACTTAGCTATTTCAAAAAGCGATTTTACATTACCTGTTACACCACACACGATAACTTCTCCGTTTTTAATTCGGTTTTTAGTTAATGAGCGGATGATAAAATTTATACCTGAAGAATTGATATGTGTCAATTCTGATAAGTCAAAAATCCAATTGTTTTGTTGTTCATTTTCAGTTGAAGCAAGTTTTTGAGCTAAAACTTCAAAATCCGTTTCCGTGATAATTCTACCACTGAATTGAACAGTATTATTCGTTGTGTTTTGCGTTATGTTAAAATTGAAACTCATTTTGTTTCATCGTTTTTAACGCCATAAAAATAAAGCGAATGGTGTTGGATTGTAACATTGAATACTTCTTCAATCGTTGCTTTAATTGCTTGAATACGCGGGTCGCAAAATTCGATAACTTCACCTGTATTCGTGCAAACAAAATGATCGTGTTGTTTTGAACCGTGTGATTTTTCAAATTGCGCCATATTTTTTCCAAACTGGTGCTTACGGACAATATTACAAGCCAATAACAATTCAATGGTGTTGTACAAGGTCGCACGAGAAACACGGTAATTTTGATTTTTCATCTTAATGTACAGCGATTCGATATCAAAATGACCCTGATAATTATAGATTTCAGCGAGTATGGCAAAGCGTTCAGGTGTTTTACGATGCCCGTTCTGCTCCAAATATGCGGAAAAAATGTTTTTAACTGTTATTTGTAAATCCTGATTCGACATTTTTTGATCGAAAAGGGCAAATTTAGGGAATAATTTTGGTTCTATTTTTAATTAATGTGGCGGATTTACCACCGTTTTTCAACAATTTGAGATAAAAAGTTGATAACTCAATTAAAAACCAACGTTAATACTTGTGTTACGCGTCAATTGTTGTTTCAATGAAATCAATCAAGGTATGAATTACTTTGATGTGTATTTCTTGAGCTCTGTCTGCATATTCAGTGTATGGAGCTCTGATTTCAACGTCGCACAAACCAGCCATTTTACCACCGTTTTTGCCTGTTAAACCAACTACAAAAATCCCTTTTTCTTTCGCCGTTTTTATTGCTTCCAACACATTTTTAGAATTTCCTGAAGTTGAGATTGCTAATAAAACATCACCTTTTCTTCCAACTGCTTCTAAATAGCGTGAAAAAACATAATCGTATCCAAAATCATTGGCAACACAACTCATGTGACTTGGGTCTGAAATAGAGATTGCTCCCAAGGCTTTTCTGTTTTCGCGGTAACGTCCTGATAATTCTTCTGCAAAATGCATGGCATCACACAATGAACCGCCGTTTCCACAACTTATTATTTTTCCATCCTTCTGTAAGGATTGAACCATTAATTTCCCTGCAGCTTCGATTAATAAATGATTTTCAGGTGTGTTGAAAGCAGTTAATACTTCCAAAGCTTGTGAAAAATGACCGGCAATTTGTTTATTGTTCATGTGTGTTGATTTTTGTCAAAAATAAATATTTTATTGGGACGAATGAAAATTCAATGAAACTTGTTATATTTGGATCGTAAGTTTACGCATCAAATTAAAAAATTATGAAGAAAACAATTGTTGTATTGTGCTCAATTTTATTAGCTACTGTAGCATCTGCTCAAGCTGATTGCTTTAAAAAATACGAAGAAGCTTTTTCTAAACGAGGAGCATATACTGTTTCAGATGAGATGCATAGAAACGTGATTATCAGTTTCTTTGAAAAAGAAGGTGTTACTTGTGTTGCTGGAAAGGCACGTGTTGAAAACGGACAAATTGTTTCAATTTTCATTCAATATGATGATAATACGTATGAATCATTTGAAGCGCTAGGGAAAAAATTCTACAACGAGAAAAAAGCTCCTGCTGTAATTAATAATGGGATTTCTGAAATGATTTATACAAATGACAATCAAAAATTGAAAATCATTTTCATTGATAAACTAAAACCAAAACAAAAAATACCAAAATCGGTAACGATTCCGGATGATTTGTAATAAAAACATAATCCCAACCGAAACGTTGGGATTTTTTTTGATGTAATATGCATTTTTTAACGAATAAAATTGTTTGGGTAATAGGTGCTTCTTCTGGAATAGGAGAAGAAATTGCTATTCAAGCTGCTCAACATGGAGCAAAAGTTGTGCTTTCTGCTAGAAACAGTGAAGCCTTAAAAAAAGTGCATGCAAAATTACAAAATCCTGAATCTCATTTAATTGTACCCATTGACTTGGAGAATTCAACTACTTTTAAAAGTTGTGTGGATCAAGTAATCAAAAAGTACAATCGTATAGATTATTTATTCAATAATGGTGGGTTAAGTCAACGTTCAACTGCAGCCGATACACCTCTTTCTGTTGATCGACGCATCATGGAAATCAATTATTTTGGTAACATTGCGTTGACTAAAGCGGTTTTACCACATCTGATTAAGCAACAAAGTGGTCATATCATTGTCATCTCAAGCATTGCTGGGAAATTTGGATTCTTTTTACGATCCGCTTACAGCGCATCTAAACACGCATTAGTAGGATTTTATGAAAGTTTATTGCTAGAAGAAGCAGTTAACAATATTCATGTAACGATTGCATTTCCAGGTAAAATTAACACTTCAATATCCATGCATGCTTTAAATGCAAAAGGGGAGCAACATGGTGTAATGGATCACAATCAAGCAACAGGTATGCCAGTTGAAACGTGTGTAAAACAACTGTTAGTTGCTGTGAAAAAGAATAAAAAGGAAGTATTAATTGGAAACAAAGAAATTTTAGCGGTAAAGATTAAACGCTTTTTTCCTAAACTATTTTGGAGAATTATCAGAAAACAATCAGCAGTTTAAATTAAATTCTGCTTCTGGAATAAATTGAATGGATGGATTTTGTTCGTTTAACTGTTTGCAGAATTCTAAGTGATTTTCTGGAGAAATAAATACATCGTCAAATTTATTGTAATGAATCGTTAAGCCATGAAAAGCGGTTGCAATTTTGTAAATACTTCCCAACGAATTACTTTTTTCGATTTTACGAATGCAGTTGATTTTAATTTCCCTCTTTAAAAATAAAGATTTACAGATCAATTCGTTTCCTTCAATGATATAATAAGTTGTTTTGCTATTGTAATAAATAAACACCAAAAAAATAACTGAAAAGATAAATGGAGTTATTGAAAATTCATCTTTAAACAGCAGGTTTCTTATGGTTGAAACTCCTAATCCAATGACGATTAAGATAAAAAAGATGATTTTATACCGTTTATCTAATTTTGAATTGAATCTCATTATATATTATAAAAAAAAGGCAGAACGATTAAATTCTGCCTTTAATTTGTTTATTACCATTGAAATAACGGACGATGTCCCATCAATGCATTTACATCTTTTTTAACTGCTTGAATAACAGATTCGTTGGAAATGTTTGTCAACACTTTGTCCATTAAATCAACTACAGTAATAAGTTCGTCCTCTTTGATACCTCTTGTAGTAATAGCGGGTGTTCCAACTCGAATTCCAGAAGTAACAAATGGAGATTCTGTATCGAAAGGAACCATGTTTTTATTAACTGTAATATCAGCTAACACTAAGGTGTTTTCAGCGTCTTTACCTGTTACACCTTTAGAACGTAAGTCAATCAACATAGAATGATTATCTGTACCTCCAGAAATGATTTGATATCCTTTTTTAGTGAACGCATCTGCCATAACATTTGCATTGCGTTGCACTTGCGCCATGTAATCTTTGTAATTTTGTGTTGCAGCTTCACCAAACGCAACTGCTTTGGCAGCAATTACGTGTTCTAATGGCCCACCTTGAATTCCTGGGAAAACAGCAGCATCTAACAAGGCTGCCATAGAACGAAGATTTCCATTATTCCATTTGATTCCAAATGGATTATCAAAATTGTGACGCATCATGATGATTCCACCACGAGGTCCACGCAATGTTTTATGCGTTGTTGAAGTTACAATGTGGCAGTGATCTAAAGGATCTGATAACAAACCTGCAGCAATTAAACCTGCTGGGTGTGAAATATCAGCTAAAACTAGAGCGCCAACTTCATCTGCAACTTTACGAATACGGGCATAATCCCAATCGCGGCTGTAAGCAGATGCACCACAAATAATCATTTTTGGTTTTTCTTTGCGTGCCACTTCTTCCATTAAATCATAATCAACACGTCCCGTTTCTTTGTTGACTCCGTAGAAAAAAGGTTGGTATAATTTACCTGAAAAATTCACAGGAGAACCATGTGTTAAATGTCCACCGTGTGATAAATCAAAACCTAAAATTTTATCGCCAGGATTCAAACAAGCTAAAAATACAGCTGCATTTGCTTGAGCTCCTGAGTGTGGTTGAACATTCGCCCATGTCGCACCAAATAATGTACACAAACGATCAATCGCTAATTGTTCCACTTTATCTACAACTTCACAACCACCGTAGTAACGTTTACCAGGTAATCCTTCAGCGTATTTGTTTGTTAATACACTTCCCATTGCATTCATCACATCGTCACTAACAAAATTTTCAGAAGCGATTAATTCAACCCCATGTAATTGACGTTGGTTTTCTTCTTCAATTAAGCGAAATATTTCTTGATCTCTCATTGTTTATTTTTTAAGGATTACAAATATCGGTTTTTTCTATAAAATACGTTTCACACACGTTAATGAATGTGTTAAATTCTTGGTTTCTGAATGGATGATTCCTTCTTTTGTAAGCGAGTCTTTTCGAACCCATCCAGAAGCATGGATAATTTCTTTCTGACTATTAAGTATTCCTACGTGTATAATTTTTCCATTTTTATTAGAGAAAAATGCTAAGTCTCCAGTTTCTATATCTTCAAATTCGATGTCGGTTCCACATTCAACTTGTTGAGAAGCATCTCTTGGTAAATTTCTGTCAAAAAATCGAAATATAACTTGCGTTAATCCAGAACAATCAATTCCAAAAGGAGATTTACCACCCCATAAATAAGGAGTATTGAGGTAATCTTGCGCACAAGAATATGGATTCTCTAAAGTATTTGTTAGACTTTCATCGTTGAATGAAAAGGAATATGCGCCAATATTGAAAGGGTTATTCTTTTCAGCCGGAAGACAAGATCCTTTGAATACTATTTGATTTCCCCATGGAGTTGAGATAGAACGAACGTTTTCTTTTTGATAAGTTAATCCATCTAGCCAACGTTTAACTTCTTTTTCAGAAATAAGTTCGATGTGTTTAACATCAACATAACCTTGGTAATGATCTGTAAAAGTTGTAATTTTCATCCAAGGAAGATGAATGTCTTCTACTTGAACGATTTCACCAAACAGCAATTGAGAAACCATCTCAGAGGAATCGCTATTTTCAGCGCGTAAAGGAGAAATACTGACTTTACAAAAACCAAATTTTTCCGCCATTATGCTTCAGGAAATTGTGGGTGATTAATGAGGTTTAATGCTTGTTGAACATGTCGTTCGTTGTGATAAACAACATATAAAAGTGCATCTCCTAAACGTAAACGTACAATTTTAGAAAAAGAAATTGGAATTTTTACTTTTCGTAAGCTAACAGTAGCAGCACGTTCTATGATCTCTGTCATTTGATGAATGTTCTTTTCAAAATCCTCCACACTTGATTCCGTTACTAATTCTTCATTGAATCGAGGATTCATAGTTCGAATGGCATTGAATTTACGTTTCACATTTTTCGCATTTCCAAGTTTCATTGATTTCCAAGCAGAACGTCCCAAGGGTGAAGAAATGAATTCATCGCTTGGATTTTTAAATTTAGTAATTTCAAATTTATACAAGAAAGTAGCGTGATAATACGTTGCAAAAGCATTTAAATGAGCTAATGTTTCATTGATACTCCATGAGTATGCGTCTTTTTTCCAATTCCGTTGGTTGTTTGATAATCGCTTGAAATGTTGCGTAACAAATTCCAATGATTGAGCCGTCTTGGAACTTAATTCTTGTATGAGATCTTTTGTTGTCATGCTGTAAATGCTTGAATCAAAATTAAACAACTTTTGACTGATAAGCAATTAAAAAAGGGAAATTTACCATACATTTTTTTAGGTCAATTTTTGAAAGGTAGAAGATTCAAACTTGACACACTGTTTATTTAATCAATTATCCTTAAATTCGTAGCAAAGTATATGTATGCGCCCACTTATTTTTATAACAAATGACGATGGAATTTCAGCAAAAGGAATTCGTTCATTGATAGAAGTAGCTCAAGATTTTGGAGATGTTTTAATCATAGCACCAGATAAGCCTCAATCAGGCATGGGACATGCGATTACGGTTAATCAAATATTACGCTTAGAAAAGTCTGTTTTGTTTCCTGATTTAGATGCGTATACTTGTTCAGGTACACCTGTTGATTGTGTTAAATTGGGGATTTATGAAGTCATGAAGCGAAAACCAGATTTAATTCTTTCTGGAATCAATCATGGACTAAATTCAGCATCAAATGTGCTGTATTCTGGAACGATGTCGGCAGCTGTTGAAGGCGCAATGGAAAATATTCCTTCCATAGGTTTTTCGTTAGATAGTTTTGAGTCAGATGCCGATTTTTCTATTGCACAAGAAGCAGTGAAAATGGTCATTAAATATGCTTTAAATACAACTTTTCCTGATCATGTTTGCTTAAACGTCAATATTCCTGGAATAGATAAAGGTGCTTTGAAAGGAATAAAAATATGTCGACAAGCACACGCATTTTGGGAAGATCGTTTTGATAAGCGTTTGGATCAATTTGGTAAGCCATATTATTGGTTAACAGGTGAGTTTAAAAATGAAGATCATGCAGAGAACACAGATTTATTTGCCTTAAGTCAAGGTTATGTTAGTGTTGTTCCTACTCAATTTGATTTAACAGCCTACCATTCATTAGAAAATTTTAAAGGATTAGAAGCATGAAATTGAAAAAATGGACAAAAGAAAATACACTAGGTTTTTTAATTGGTATTGGATCACCGCTTGTATTTATTCCAATTGTTATTGGGTTGTTGGCTTGGGCACAAAATTATCCTTTCACACAATTGTGGGGTAAGTTTAGCGCGATGGATTTGGTGCGAAGTAAAATAATATCTCTTGCTATTATTTCGAATTTAATCTGGTTTTATTTGTTGTTGAATCGCTCTAAATACGAAACAGCAAGAGGTGTAATCATTGGTTCAATTTGCTTTTTACCCTACATCCTGTATTTGAATTTCATCCACTAAAATGAAAAAGTTAAAATTATATATTATTGCTGGTGAAGCTTCTGGTGATTTACACGGTAGTAATTTAATGAAACACTTAAAAGCTGAAAATTCAGAGATAGAATTTAGGTTTTGGGGTGGAGATAAAATGAAGCAGCAAGGAGGAACTTTAGTTAAGCACATTTCGGACTTAGCCTTTATGGGTTTTCTAGAAGTAATCAAAAACCTAAAGACCATTTTAAATAACATTCGCTTTTGTAAAAAAGACATTGAAACATTTAAACCAGATGTGTTGATTTTAATCGATTACCCAGGTTTTAATTTGCGAATCGCTGAATGGGCAAAAGAAAATGGAATTAAAGTATATTATTACATTTCTCCTCAGGTTTGGGCTTGGAAACAGTCGCGCGTTCACAAAATTAAAAAGTGCGTAGATGAGTTATTTGTCATTCTTCCTTTTGAAAAAGATTTTTATAAAAAATTTGCAATTGATGTTCATTATTTGGGACATCCGTTGTTAGACGCTGTTGCTGATTTTCGGTCTACAATAGTCGATAAAAAATTAATCTATTCAGAAAATAATTTATCCAATAAACCAATCATTGCATTATTACCTGGAAGTCGAAGTCAAGAAGTTTCAGTCAAATTGCCAATAATGTTAGAAGCGGTTCGGTCGTTTGATTCGTATCAAATTATTATTGCTGGTGCACCCAGTTTATCTCCTGAGTTCTACCAACAGTTTATAAAAGAATCTGATAAAATCATTTTCGGAAAAACGTATGACATTTTAGAAATAGCAGAAGCAGCTGTAGTTACATCTGGAACAGCAACTTTAGAAACAGCATTGTTTCATGTGCCGCAAGTTGTGTGCTATAAAAGTTCTGAATTGTCGTATCAAATAGCAAAAAGGTTAATAAAAATTAAGTTTATTTCATTGGTTAACTTAATCTTAAATAGAGAAGTTGTCAAAGAATTAATCCAACAAGACTGCAATCCTACAAAAATTCAAGCTGAATTGGAAAAAATAATAAAAGGGGGAGCAAACCGAGAGAAGATAGAAAATGATTACAAGGAGCTTCAACAACTTTTAGGATCAGAAGGCGCTAGCAAGAAAATCGCACATAAGCTGTTGAAAACTATTCAAGAAGCATAATTCTGCTAGAAATTCTATGTTTATTTTTGCATCGTGAGGTTACTATTTACAGGTTTTTTACTTTTTTTGGTGTGCAATGGTTTTGCGCAACAAATGCGTATTGGCTTGTTTCGAGATTATGCTTCCAAAAAAATAGCTTTTTCATACAATAATGGTAGTTATTCAATTTTTGCAGATTCGCTAGATTTTGGTGCTATTCTTCATAATGAGTTTATTGAATTAACAGTAGATAACGGTCTAGTTCACTTGAAAAAAGGTGCAACTGATATTGGAGATTTTGAATCTGTTTTTTTGATTCAAAATAATGAAAACACAGCATTGACTTTAACCGTGAAATCACCTTTGCTTAAACTAAGAAAATACGAAGGTGATTTTGAAATCACGACAAAAGATAAAAACCTATCAATTATTAATTTGGTTGATATGGATACTTATTTAGCGGGTGTAGTAGAGTCTGAAGGTGGTGGTGGTCGTCAAATTGAATATTACAAAGTTCAAGCATTAATGAGTCGGACGTATGCCTTAAAATATATAGGTAAACATAAAAAAGAAGGTTTTGATTTGTGTGATCGAGTTCATTGTCAAGCGTATCACAATATGCTAATGTATACTCCAATTATTGATTCTGCAGTTTTACAAACGCACGATTTAGTTATGTTGGATGAAAACGGAAAATTAATCGATTCGTATTTTCATGCCAATTGTGGCGGACAAACAACAGAACCTCAAGATGTTTGGAATGAACGAATCAATTATTTAAACACCTTTAAAGACACTTTTTGTATTTATACGAAGCAAGCAACCTGGGAAAAAAGAGTTGCCAAAGAGGAATGGCGAGATTTTTTAGTGACTAAATACAATTTTCCAATTACAGATTCTACCATTGCGAAAACAATGTATACTTTTCAACAAACCCAACGACTAGCTTTCTATATCAATCCTATTTTTGGTATTCCATTGCGCGATTTACGTGAACACTTTAATCTAAGATCAACTTTTTTTAGCTGTTACCCTGAAAATGAAGAAATTGTTATTACTGGGAGAGGTTTTGGGCATGGAGTAGGTTTGTGTCAAGAAGGAGCAATGAAAATGGCTAAATCAGGATTTAATTTCCAGCAAATCGCTTTTTATTATTTTCCAGGAATAGCAATTGAAGAATATACCAAGCAACAGTTTTTCAAACAGAAACAAACCGTGTTGAATAAAGTAGATTAATTTGATTTACGCTCAGTATATGAAATGATAAAAATATCTTCATCATCTTTTTTAAACAACTTATTTTCACGTGCATAATTTTCTAATTCAGAAGTGTAATGCAACTTTTTCAACGTAAACCGTAAGTTTTTCAACCTACCTGAAACCTCTTCTTTTGCAACTTGAAGCTTGTTCAATTTATTGTTTTGATTGATAATTGTAAAAATATCAACGTCATCTAAAAATAAAATATAGACAAAAAATAGACAACTCGTAAAGATGAATTTATTTTTCAATAGGTACATGTACTTTTTCATGGTCTTATTTTTTTATAAAAGTACGGCTAATCTATACTCTATTTAAATCAGAGAAACTATTTTTTACATAGTCGAATGTTCAAAAAAAATCCCCAAAAGTACCGAGCTCTAGGGGATTTTAATAATCTATATTTTCTTTGATTAATTCATCAACGCATTTAATTCTTCTGCTCTAGTTTTGAATTCTTCATCTTCTGTAAATAAAGGTTCAACTTTTGAAAGTAAAGCTTTTGCTTTTGGTACTTGTTTACCATCGATTAAACATTCGATTGTACTAAATACGCCTGCTCTAAAAAGCAATAAATCTGCTTCTGTCCATTCTGAAATAGCTTCATTTTTCGCGATAAGTTTTGCTACTTCTGCATCAGCTGCTTTCCAAATTGTAAGAGCTGTTCCTTTGTCAGATTTTCTATATTTCGCTGCACCATCAATGTATTGTGCGCCAATAGGATGGTAAGAAATTTTTGTGTATTTCATTGCCCAACCTGAAGCTTTAGCATAATCTTTTGCAGTTAAATCATTTGTTATGTATTCAGAAACAGCCACTTGGAATTCTGTTATGAATTCTCCAAACTCATTCATTAATGTTGAATCTTTATCTACTTTAAAGGCTTTTGTCATTGCTCCGATAGCATCTTTAAATGCATTTTTAAAGTTTTCATCTTTCGTTCCAGAAACAGATATTTTATGCAATCCTTTTGCTAACCAAATATAAGGAATAGGGTCCTTTTTTAAATTCTCTTTTTGCGTATAATTATCAGCATATTTTGTAAGTTTCTCATATTTACCGTCTGCGAATAATATTTTCAAATCATTGTAATCTGGCGCTTGTGCGAAAGCTTGAAAACTTCCTAAAAAAAGAATTGCTAATGCTGTTATTTTTTTCATGGTGTAATTATTTTGTTGTTTTACTTTCAAATTCTATGCCGAATGTACAAAACAAATTTCAGTCGACAAAATTGTTTTATGCTTCGTTACTTTTAATTAATAAACGAACAATTTCTTGAGCAGCTTTTGAAATTTTTGTCCCTGGTCCAAAAATACCAAAAACACCTGCTTTGTATAAAAAATCATAATCTTGTTGAGGAATGACACCACCTGCAATAACCATAATGTCTTCTCTGTTTAATTTTTTTAATTCTTCAATCACTTGAGGAACCAATGTTTTATGTCCAGCCGCTAATGATGACACGCCTAAAATATGCACATCATTTTCTACTGCTTGTTTCGCAGCTTCTGCAGGCGTTTGAAATAAGGGTCCAATATCAACATCAAAACCAATATCCGCAAACGAAGATGCAATCACTTTTGCTCCACGATCGTGACCATCTTGTCCCATTTTCGCAATCATTATACGCGGTCTTCGACCTTCGGTTAAACTGAATTCTTCTGTCAGTTCTTTTGCAATAATAAAATCTTTATCTTCCATAGCTTCATGAGAATAAACGCCTGAAATAGAACGAATGGTTGCTTGGTATCGACCGTAAACTTTTTCAAGTGCGAAAGAGATTTCACCCAACGATGCGCGTTCCCTTGCACATCGAACGGCTATTTCAAGAAGATTTCCAGTTCCTTCTTTGGCTGCATTTTCTAATTCAACCAATAATTCATTTACTTTTTCTTGATTTCGTTCTAATTTCAATTGATTCAAACGATCTAATTGTGCTGTGCGAACTTTAGTATTGTCTACTTCTAAAATATCAATTTTGGTTGATTCTTCTTCAGAAATTTCAAATCGGTTAACCCCAACTATTACATCTTTTCCTGAATCAATACGTGCTTGTTTCCTAGCAGCTGCTTCTTCAATCCGCATTTTAGGTAAGCCTGTTTCAATGGCTTTTGCCATACCACCAAGTGCTTCGACTTCTTCCATTAATTTCCAAGCTTCATTGACCAATTCCTCTGTCAACTTTTCCACATAATAACTGCCTCCAAATGGATCAATGAAGGAAGTTACGCCAATTTCTTCTTGAATGTAAATTTGAGTATTTCGTGCAATGCGAGCAGAAAAATCTGTTGGTAATGCAATTGCCTCATCCAATGCATTTGTATGTAAGGATTGTGTACCACCTAAAACTGCTCCAAGCGCTTCGATGCAAGTTCTTGCTATGTTATTAAACGGATCTTGTTCTGTTAAACTCCATCCTGAAGTTTGACAATGTGTTCGTAAAGCCAAAGATTTATCGCTTTTTGGTTGGAATTGTTTGACAATTTTTGACCAAATCAAACGACCAGCTCTCAATTTTGCGATTTCCATGTGGTGATTCATTCCAATTGCCCAGAAAAAGCTCAATCTAGGCGCAAATGAATCGATATCCATTCCAGCAGCAATTCCGGCACGAATATATTCTAAACCGTCTGCAAGCGTATATGCTAATTCAATCGCAGCAGTGGCACCAGCTTCTTGCATGTGGTAACCAGAAATTGAAATTGAATTAAACTTCGGCATATGCTTAGAAGTGTATGCGAAAATGTCAGATATAATTCGCATCGATGGGGCAGGTGGGTAAATGTATGTATTGCGCACCATGAATTCCTTCAAAATATCGTTTTGAATTGTACCCGTCAATTTTTCTTGAGCAACACCTTGTTCTTCGGCTGCAACAATGTAAAAGGCTAAAATGGGTAAAACAGCTCCATTCATTGTCATTGAAACGGACATTTCATCTAAAGGTATTTGATCAAATAAGATTTTCATATCCAAGATGGAATCAATGGCAACTCCTGCTTTTCCAACATCTCCAATAACACGTTCATGATCAGAATCATACCCTCTGTGTGTAGCTAAATCAAAAGCTACAGATAATCCCTTTTGACCGGCAGCTAAATTTCTTCTATAAAATGCATTCGATTCTTCGGCAGTAGAAAACCCAGCATATTGACGAATCGTCCAAGGTCGAATGGCGTACATTGAAGCATATGGACCACGCAAGAAAGGTGCAATTCCAGAAACATAACCAATGTGCTCTGTTTGTTCAATATCTTCTTTTTGATAAAAAGAATGTAAGATTATTTTTTCAGCTGTTTCCGTTGAAACGACTGCCTTTTTTATATCGTTTGAAACAACTTGCTCAAATGGGGTAGAGGTAAAATCAATTCGTTTCATGGTTTAGTTTGTTAATAGGTTTTCCAACTGTAAAAAAGGTAATCCTATGAATGTTTTAGAAACAATAATCGTATTTTCTTCTTCCGATGATAAGTGAAATTTATTGATTCCAATTAATGTATTTTTATTTTCTTTTAAAGCTTGAATTCGATTTTTTGCTTTCGTTTTAACTTGATCTTTCAACATTTCTAGCGCATTATTTGAATTGATACCCGCTCGTTTTTCTATTTCTTGAAACAAATGCCAGGCTTTATTTTCTATTTGTTGCGTAATAAATTCAATCGCATAACTTCCACCTAGTGGATCAATAACTGAATCGAAGTAACTTTCTTCTTTTATTATTAATGAAACATTGATTGCCATTCGTTCCGCTAATGCAGTTTTGTTTTGTGCAATTGCATCATGCGGGTGAACGATTAAGTTTGTAACTCCAGCTGAACAGGCAGACATTGCTTCTGTTGTTTGACGCAAGAAATTCGTGTAAGGATCTTTCAATGATTTATTTACATGTCCTATTTCTGCGGTGATTTCACAATTGTAGGAACAGGAATGAATCGGTTGATAAGCTTGTATGATTTTAGACCAAGTACTTCTAAAAGCTCGGATTTTGGCAATTTCAAAGAAATAATTTGAACCTATTCCAAAACTGAATTGAATACAAGCTGTAGCTTGATCAATCGTCAATCCACGTTCAAGTAATCCAACAATTTGTTCATGTCCTTGCGCAATGGAATAAGCGATTTCTTGCCATGTTGTCGCTCCTGTTTGTTGCAATGCGAATCCATTGATGTGACAAAAAATAAATTGTTTGTTTTTTGCTTTGTCAGCAATGTAGTCAAAGCACTCACTCTTCATTGATTGTGCGTCAATTGAAAAACGAATACTGATTGGAAATGAATGATTGAAATAAGTTTCAAAAGCTTGAAATTGAGCGATTGATTGAATCGTAAAAGAAGCGTGAATGTATTCAAATTGAATGTCTTTGAATGTTTGTGCTAAGTCGATTGGTTGATGTTCATCGAAGTGAAAACGCAAATAATTACAGCCTTTCATTAATAATGACAACGCTTTTTCATTGGCAATTTTGGCGTCTTTCACTACTATTTCTTGCCCTATGTTCCAATCGTTTGTGCGAGGTTGAAAACCACGTGTAAAGGGAAAAGATCCAGGCGTTTCCAAAGCTATTTCTCCGCTTTCTGAATGATGAAAAGTTTGGTATTCTAGTTCTTCAATTAGGTCCGTTCGGCCTAAAACTGAAAAATCAGCTCCTTTTAATTCTTTTTCTAATTGAATTTTCCATTCTGCTAAAGTGCTGGTAGGAAAATCATTTTTTAATCCAATCATAATACTTAACCAATTTCAAACTTTTGTGCGTAAAATTTGAATGATACGAATATACGGATTAATGCTTTTTGAAAAGATAAAATCTATAAAATATATTTTAAAAAGGAATATGCTACAGCAGTAAATGCGAGTATTCCTAATACTAAAATAGAAATGGAAGTATGTCCTTTTTTTCGGGAGACAATGTAATTAATTATGCCACCAATACTTCCAATTACAAAAGAATAGATTAAAACCATTAAATCAATCCAAATTGTTCAAAATGATGCGTGAAATGTTTAGCATGTAATTGACACCATTGGTCAAACGTTAAATCACCATAAAATGGGTGTTGTTCAGTTGTGTTTTCATCAGAAAAATGTTCTTCAAAATCAATCCATTCCAATAAAAATTCATCAATCGCTAATTCTATTTCTTCGTGACGTAAAGGCGTGTTTTTTGGAGCAAATGAAACTTCAATATTTTTTGCCATTGGTTTATCTGATGCTAAAAAAGCTTGCATTTTTTCAATTTTGTCAGGTGCTATTTCAAGCGGGAATTTTAGTTTTCCAGAAGACATTTTTAATCCATCACATAAGTGTTCCACCATGCCTTGTGCCGAAAGGTTTCCCCATTTTGCAGGTGTTTCTTGTTGTAATTTATCCAATGTTTGGATCATTTCTGCGATATCTAATTCAATAAAAGCCATAACTTTATTACTTGTTTCCTGTTAAAATATATAAACTTTGTGGGATTACTTCCACATTTAATTCATTCCGAACTTGGAAGGGTTCTCCATCATAATGCGCAAGTGTTTTTCCTAAGGTCAATCTTACTTTTTTAAATTGAATGATTTCAGAAAAACGTGATTGATGAACAGTTCTTTTGAAGAATCGACTTACTACAAATGGGGCTAACCAGGGTGAAAAGGGTTTGAATAAACACAATTCTAATTGACCATCTGTAATATCTGAATTCGGTGAAATAACAAAGCCATTACCAAATTCAGAAGCGTTAGCAATGTTGCATAAAAACACTTTTTTTGTCGTTTTTTCACCATTCAAATCAATCTCAATTTCAACTGGTTTGAACGTTGAAAACTCTTTCATTACTAATTTTACGTAACTCCAAAAACCACGTTTGTGATAATTATCGAACATTTTAGCAATGTGTGCGTCAAATCCATAGCCTCCAATTCCTAAAAAAGGTTTGTCATTAACCAATACAGTATCCATTTTTACTATTGGAGCAGTATTCATTGTTAGTATTGATTTCACAATATCAACTGGTATGCCTAAATGTCGTGCTAATCCGTTACCTGAACCACAAGGTATTATCGCTAATTTTGTTGCAGATCCAATTAAAGCTGTTCCAACTTCATGAACGGAGCCATCACCACCGACAGCACACACAATATCAATTTTTTCATCGGAAGCAGTTCGTGCAATTTCTTTTGCATGCTTTCTGTATTCAGTGTATTTGATGTCGTACTCAAATTTTGAATGATCCAAATTTTGTTCGATCAAAAAAGGTAAATCACCCTTTTTGCCGACCCCTGAAATTGGGTTGATGATAAATCGAATTTTTTGTTTCATTTCACTGCAGTTTTATTGTGAATCAAATCACGATTGTAGCGCTGAATGATTGCTTTTAATCGTTTTTCAACACGTTTCGATTCCATTTTGTAAAAAGAAAGTGAATCATTAGGAAACATCTTTTTATCGGTGAAATCGAACAAATTTCGTGCCTTTTCATTTGTAAAAGTATACAGATGATTTTTAGTAAAGTAAAAATAAGAACCTTCTAAATAGGTAAATGCTTCTCGTTCTGAATTTTTATAAATGGATTGGCCATAAGCATAGAAATTCGTTTGGATGTTTAGTAAATCCAATATTGTAGGCATAATATCTAATTGTTGAATAATTTTCCGCTCTTTTTTCACCGGAAGCAATTTTTTAGGGTGGTAAAAAACAATCGGAATTTGATATTTAAAACGACGATCATTATACAATTGATTTATAGTTGCAGGTGTATGATCAGCTACCAAAACAAATAATGTATTGTTGTACCATGCTTGTTTTTTAGCCGTTTCAAAAAACTTTTTTAAAGAGATATCTCCGTAGCTAATTGAAGCACAAATGGGTTGGTTTCCTTTGATTACTTTGTTTTTCCAATGTGGTGGCACAAAATACGGATGGTGAGAAGATAACGTAAATAAAGTGCCAATAAAGGGCTGTTTTAAAGCGGAAAGTTGTTGCGCTGTCCACGGATTGAAGTATTCGTCTAAAATGCCCCAAGTTTTATCAAAATGTTGATCGTTGTTGTATTCAAAACGACCAAAATAATGATTAAAGCCTAATTGTGCAGCAAAACCATTGAAGCGCATTGATCCATTGGTAGCTCCATGGTAAAAGCCTGAATCATATCCTTTTTTCTTTAGTATTGAAACTAATGAATTCACCTTGTTATTTCCATAAGGAGAGGAAATATAGGGATTATCCATTAAACTTGGTATGGAAGCAATGATGGATGGAACTGCTTCGATCGATTTTTTTCCATTTGCAATGCCGTATTCAAAAGTAAGTGACTGATTGATAAGTGAATCAAAAAACGGAGTATAGGATTTACCATGGTTGAAAGCACCGACAAACTCATTTCCAAAACTTTCTAAAATGATGATCATTACATTGGTTCCATCTGGTAGAATATGTTGTGGATGTGATGATTGAATTGGATTAAATAGTTGGTCGTTTTGTTTTTCTGTAAAATAATTTTTCAGTTCTAATCGCTCTTTTCCGTATGATTTTAACATCGTAAGTGGCGTATTCAAGATAAATGCAGAATTTTCTGGGTTTGAATATTGAGACGCTTCAACAATACCAATTGGGCGCAATTGAATTCCACCTCTTGAAAGTAGAATAAACGCTGGTAAAACAATCGCGAAACGAAACAGAAGTCCTGCAAATAAAGGACGTAAAGGTGTGAAAGAAGTCTTGGTTTTGCGGTATAACCACTCATTCAAAAGAATAACACCAACAAACAATAAAATAATTAACCAAAAATCCTTTACGAAAGTAGTTGCTAATTGTTGAAGGTCGTTACCTGTTCCAACAATCGTTAACAAGTCAAATGTTGATCGCTTACTCGTATATTTGAAATATTCAATATCCATTAAGTTAAGGGCAATCATCAACGCACTGATACTGTGAAAATAGATTTTCAAACAAATTTCTTTCCATTTAAACCAACTTTGAGGCATTGGAATTAAAGAAATGAAAATGAATGGAGAAAAATAGAGCGCGATAGTCATGGAATCAAACCAAGCTGCAACACCATAATCTTTCAGTGAAATTGAAGTAAAACTAGCATTGTTGAAGCCATAAAACAAAAGGCGGGTGATTGTCATCATCATAAAAATGATAGCTAATCTTTGGAATAATGGTTTTATTCCGTTTACAACACCAATGATTTTATTCATATTCTAGTCAAAATTAGGAATATTCTACTGAAGTTTCCTATTATTGTGCCAACAAGTTGTTAAAAAAATCGAAATATGCTTAAAAAAATTCTCTTATCACTTTCATTTTATTCCACCGTTCTTCTCTACGCTCAAAATGATGGTGCTTTTGTCATTTATACTGCAAAAGGAAAAAAGGTCTCTTTGGAAAAAATGTTAAATACATTGTCGAAAAAAGATGCTGTATTTTTTGGAGAGCAACACGATAATCCAATCGCACATTGGATTGAATTACAAGTGTTAACAAAAATGGAAGCCGAACATCATTCAGAATTGGTTGTTGGTTTTGAAATGTATGAACACGATCAGCAAGCACTTTTTACCCAGTTTTTGAATAAACAATTAAATGAAAAGCAATTTAAAGATACGGTGCGTCAGTGGAATAATTATTCTACCGATTACAAACCATTATTGCTTTTCATGAGAGAAAAACAACTGAATGGTATTGCAACAAATGTTCCTAGAAAGTTTGCGAATTTACTTTTCAAAAAAGGACAAAAAGCGTTGGATACGTTAAGTGTTGAAGATAAAAGTAACATGGTTCCGTTGCCATTTTCTATCGATTCAACTTTGACACAATATGCGGCATTAAAAGAAATGGAACAACACATGGGAGGAAAACATATGTTAGCAGCACAAGCTTTAAAAGATGCTACAATGGCCTTTTTTCTATTGGAAAGTATAAAAAAAGGAAAGAAAATTCTACATTTCAATGGTGCGTACCATACCGATTTTAATCAAGGAATTATGTGGTATATTCAGCAATCTGTTCCTTCGTTAGCTACTATTTCAATTTCTACAGTAACACAAAAATCAATTGATCGATTAGAAAAAGAACATATGAATAAAGCGCCATTTATTATTTGTATTGCGGATGATATGACCCGAACGTATTAATCAGATTTATTTATAAACAAAAAAGCTGGAATGTATAATCCAGCTTTTTTAGTAATTGATATTTTTTATTTGATTTTATCTGCTCTGTCTTTTGCTTCTTGCAGAATAGCATCTGCTTTTTTATCCGCTTCAATATTGATTTTATTGATTTTTTCATCAGCTACTTTAAGCATTTTATTTCCAGCTATTTCAGCCGCTTTTTTCTGGAATGGATTGCCACCAGCTTTATTCACCAATTCTTCCACTTCTTTTTTTGTTTGTGCTTTCAAATCGTCCGCTTGTTTTTTAGCTTCAGCCTTTACTTTATCTGCTTGACGCTGAGCATCAGCCATTATTTGTGCTTTTTTAGCATTTAAATCCTCGCGAACTTCATTTATTTTTTGATTGATAATTGCTTTTGCAGTGTCTTTAATTGCTTGTTTTGCATTTTCAAGATTACCTTTTAAATTTCCTGTTGCAGCTAATAATGCTTCTTTAAAATCTGTATTGATTTTTGGATTAGTAACTGTTCCAATCATGTTTACTTTAACAGGAATTTGTGCAGGAATTGAAGCAAGATTTAATTTTGGAAGCATAGAATTTACTTTTGCTAATGCTTTTTCAGCTGTTTTGATCATTTCTGCAGGAATTTCTTCTTTCGGAACCAATAATTTAATATCGTAATTAATAGATTGATCTAAGCTTGTGTAACCAGCGATATTAGCATTCATTTTCCCTAATTTCACATCAAATGGAGTCACACTTAATTTACCATCCGTTAATTTGAATTTCAAATAAACATCTTTCAACGTCTGTTTCGCATAAGCTTCTTTTTTCAAAGCTGTTGCTAATTCTTCTAAAGGTTTAAATCCAGAAACAGTCAATGATTTTGTTGAAAAATCACCTGCTGCATTCAACGAAGGATAAATAGGATCAAGGTTGGAAGTTAAAGCAGATTTCATTGTGAAAGTTGAACTTATTTTCCCTTGCGCATATTTTGTAATGGGTGCAATTTTTTCAATTGTGATGAAGTTTGTAGCCAATTCTGTCACATCAATTTCCTTTAAATTGTAAGCAAAATTAACAGCTGGTTTGTAATGATCAACTGTTGAGAAGTCACCGGATAATCCTATTGAACCTCCCATTGTATTCATCATTAAATTTGAAAGAATTGCCACTTCATCTTTCACTTTTATTCCTCCAGATACATTTTTTATATTCATTTTATTATAATGAACAGTAGCGATAGCAGTTGTTAAATTAAAATCAATATTATCAGGAATTAAGATAGGTTCAGAAGATGGTGTAGTTTTTGCTGCTGGTTCAGAGGATGCTGCATCAGGTTTGTTATCTTGAGCAGGAACTAACCCCATTAATTGATCGATGTCTAAATAATTACTTGTAAAAGCAAAATTTCCTTTCAATAATTCTTCCCTGAAAACATATCCCATGTAATTATCAATTGTTCCATTCATTTGAAAGTCTGAGCGACCTGTTTTAGCAATTAATTTTTCAAGATTTAAGTTTTTAGGAGTGAATCTAAAAATTAAGTTAGCAATTTCAATAGGTTCTTTGAAATCTTTTGATTTGTAGAGCATGTTCCACAACTCAAGCGTTCCAGCTGCTTTAAATGCTTCGTAATTGCCATTGTCTATAGCACTCATTCGTCCATTTAATTTCACATCAGCTTTTAATTTTCCTTTATAAGATTCGCCTTCTCCCATTGGAATAACTTGTTTCAAACTTGCTAAATCCACATTGGCTAATACGGATGCAATCAACAATGGGTCTGTCATAGGATTGCGCATTTTTAATGTTGCATCCAATGTGTTACCTGCAAAGTCAGCATGGAATTTATCTACATCAACGGTCATGTTATCCATGTTTGAACCACCTTTAAATCTGGATGCAGCTTTTATAACAATGTTCTTAATCGTTCCAGGTAAATCTGGATATTTGATTGAAGCATTGGCAACATTTAACTTGAAATCCCATGCAGGCATGTTTTTATCGTCCATTTTACCTTTTAAGAATCCGCCAAAATCCAACGAACCTTTTGTAATAATTGATTCATAGCCTGATTGGTAGAATGTTGGAATCAACGAAAGAAAATCTTTGAATGTCGCTTGTGCTGCATTGATTTTAAAATCCATATTGGATGAATTTTCTAACATTTCATAAAAGCCATCCAATGAGAACGTTAAAGCATTTAACTTAAATTCATTTTCTCTTAATGTAAATTTCGAGCTATTTTCACCGAGTTCCATTAACAGATTAACGATAAAGTTTGTTTTTACTTCAGATAAATAAGATACGCCATCCATATTAAACGACATTTTATCCATAGAAGTTGTTGTTTCAAAATCGATTATATCCGCAGTTAAATCTCCCTTTCCGTTGTGATTTAAATTTTGAATATCCAACAACATATCAGAAGTTTGGTCGTCGTATTTCACGGTTCCATTTTTAATGGAGTATTCTTTTAGCGAAAGTTTGAAATTAGAAGGTTCTTCTGCTTGTTCGACAGGTTTAACAGAATCTGGCTTTACGATGTCGTAATTCGCTTTTCCATTTTTTAAAATGCGTACATCAAATTTAGGCTCTACTAAATGAATCGCTTTTATTTCAATTTGATCGCCTCCAACAACATTCCAAAATCCTACATGAGCACTAAATTGTTTGATATTTGCAAGTTCAACTCCTTTGAATTCATTGATTCCTTCTAATTTTGTATCATTTAATTCAATAGTCATATTGGGGAACGTACTGACGAATGTTAAGTCAAATTCTCCCATTGATAATTTTGCATTCAACGATTTATTTACTTCATCAATGACTAATTGTTTAATATCGTCTTTGAAGAAATAAGGAAGTGCAATTAATAGGGCTAAAAAAGTGATAAAAACAATTCCACTCCATTTTAATATTCTTTTCACAAGACTTTTTTTCTTTTTTTCAGTTGAATTCATAGGATGCGTATTTAAATTAACGATATTTGCTTAATAATTAGGAATGTAAAATTAACAAAAAATGAAGCAATATATTCTACTATTTGGACTTTTATTTTTTGTTTCAATTGGTAACGCTCAGGTATTAATTGGAGCTCCAGAAACAAAAGGAAAAACAGAAAAGAAAAAAACCGAAAAACCGAAAGAATTGAAATTTGTTCCTTTAACGGAATTGGGTACACGTGTATGTCTAACAGCAAATTGGTCTAGTTCATTTAGAACCTTAACTGAAAATGGGCCTTTGTATGGAGATCCGCTTGGTAAAAGAGCCGATGAGAAAGCAGCTCAGCTATGGTCTTATTGTTTAGGGATTCAAAATGATTTGACCAAACATATTTTTTGGGATGCAGGAATTGCTTATGTTCAAAATGGTGAAGATTACTCTTTTGTTGGATCTGATTCAACCTATTCTTATCAAACACGCTATCATTACATTTCGATGCCTTTGAGGGTGAATTATAAAGTTCAAAAAAATCGTTTTCATTTTTATGCTGGAATTGGCTTGTTACCGCAAATGAACATATCTTCAAAAAGAACCATTAATTGGCAAGTAAACAATGAATCAGCGAAAGAATTAACAGAAGGATTGTCTGAAAAAACTTCTCCTTTTAGTGTTAGTGGTTTATTGAATTTTGGTTTAATGATTGATTTTAATAAAGGTTTTTCACTCTTGATTTCCCCAGAAATGCGGGTTCAATTCAACTCGTCATTTGATCAATACCAATCATATATCCATAAAAATCAAGCGTATGGAATTAGTTTTGGACTCACAAAAAAAATGTAATGAAAATAAGTGAAATAACAAATTATTTAGAGGAATTAGTTCCGTTGAATTGGCAAGAGTCTTATGATAATTGTGGGTTACTTGTTGGTGATAAAAATGCTGAGGTTACTGCTGTTTTAACCTGTTTAGATTGTACGGAAGAGATTATTCAAGAGGCAATTGATAAAGGGTGTAATTTAATCATTGCACATCATCCTCTTGTGTTTTCAGGGTTAAAGAAAATTACAGGTTCGGATTATGTGCAACGAACGGTCATTAAAGCAATCAAGCATTCCATTGCGATTTATGCGATTCACACGAATTTAGACCACTTTGATAAAGGCGTGAACTTTGAAATTGGCAATCGTTTGGGATTGAAAAACTTAAAAATTCTAGCACCTAAAAAACAACAACTGAGTAAATTAGTGGTTTACCTTCCAAAAGATTCACTTTCAGCTATTAATGTAGCATTATTCGAAGTAGGAGCAGGGTCAATTGGGAATTATTCATCGTGTCATTTTCGTTCAGCTGGAACAGGTTCTTTTGAACCAAATAATGAGGCTCAGCCTGTAATTGGCAAGTCGGGTGAATACGAAGAAGTGGAAGAATACCGCGTTGAGTATTTAGTTCAAAATCATTTATTGGGAAAAGTGTTGAAATCACTAATTGCAGTTCATCCATATGAAGAAGTTGCATACGATCTTGTTCCATTATCGAATGTGGATCAAACAATTGGCGCCGGAATGATCGGTGAATTAGCAGATCCAATGGATGAGAAATCGTTTTTAATGTTTGTAAAAGAGCTATTTAAAACAGGGTGTATTCGACATACTGATTTGTTAAATAAACCGATTCAACGTGTTGCTTTTTGTGGTGGAGCAGGTGGCTTTTTGTTGCAGGATGCTAAAAATCAAAATGCAGATATTTTTATCACAGGCGATTATAAATATCACGAATTTTTTGACGCTGAAAATCAAATAGTTATTGCAGATATTGGTCATTTTGAGAGTGAACAATACACAAGTAATTTAATTGCTGATATTTTGAAGAAAAAATTTACTACCTTTGCCGTTCATTTAACGGGAATAAATACGAATCCTATAAATTATTTTTAGCACATGGCAGGAACTGCGACTAAAAAAGAAGTATCAGTGGCGGAAAAGTTAGACGCCTTATTTGAATTGCAAAAGATTGATTCAGAGATTGATAGAATAAGAACCATCCGAGGTGAACTACCTTTGGAAGTGCAAGATTTGGAAGACGAATTAGAGGGCTTAGAAACACGTATTGCAAAAATTCAAGAAGAGATCAAAGATCTTGATACTGAAATTTTAGATCGTAAAAATGCTACTAAAGATTCTGAAACAGCGATTGCTAAATACAAAGAGCAACAAAATAATGTTAGAAATAACAGAGAATTTGAATCGTTAGCAAAAGAAATTGAATTCCAAGAATTGGAAATTAAATTGCACGAAAAGAAATCGAAAGAAGCGAAATTTAAATTAACTTCTAAAAAAGAAACATTAGACGAAGCAAAAGAGCGTTACGAATTCCGTCAAGGTGATTTGAAAACGAAAAAAGCTGAGTTGGATGAAATCGTGAGCGAAACACAAAAAGAAGAAGACGAATTAATCAAAAAATCAGACGCTGCTTTGAAAAAAATTGATTCTCGTTTGGCTTTTGCATACAATAGACTAAGAGAAAATGCTAAAAATGGTTTAGCAGTTGTTCCAGTTGATCGTGATTCTTGTGGAGGATGTTTTAACAAAATTCCACCTCAACGTCAATTGGATATCCAATCTAAAAAGAAAGTTTTAGTATGTGAACACTGTGGACGTATTTTAGTTCCAACAGAAGAAGCATAATTTAATAGCGGATTTTGTTCCGCAAAAGAAATAGTTTAGGGCGGATTTTTCCGCCCTATTTTTTTATACAAGGAAAAGATGAAATTTAGCGATTATCCAATTTCAAATTTAGTAAAGGAGCAATTGAATGAAATGGGTTTTAAAAAACCTACAGACATTCAGTTTAAAGCGATTAAACACATTCTTGAAGGAGAAGATGTAATGGCAGTTGCGCAAACAGGTACAGGTAAAACTGCTGCTTTTGCTATTCCTGTTATTGATAAATTAGAAAAAAGAAATCGCAAAGGATACAAAGGTGTTCGCTGCTTGGTCATGGTGCCTACACGTGAATTAGCGAAACAAATTTCTGGCGTATTTAATGAAATTGGTCGCCGAACAAGTGTGAAAACATTTGGATTGTATGGTGGAGTAGAACAAGAACAACAAATTCGAACGTTGAACAACGGATTAGATGTTGTCGTTACAACTCCTGGACGAATGTTTGACTTAATTTCACAAGGATTTTTAGATATTTCTCGTTTAGAATTTCTAGTGTTAGATGAAGCGGATTTGATGCTTGATCTTGGGTTTATGAAAGATATTGAAGACGTTTTAAAACACATTCCAAGTAAACGACAAACCTTATTTTTTACAGCAACAATTTCTAAAAAGATTAAGAATTTAGCATACTCAGTGGTGAAAAATGCAATTCGTATTCAAATTTCACCCAAAAATCCAGTGGCTAAAAACATCGATCATGCTGTTGCTTTTGTCGATATGGACGATAAACGTTTTTTCCTGGAAAATATATTAAAAGAATACGAAGACAAACAATTCATCGTATTTGCTCGAACGAAAGTACGAGTTGAACGAATTGTTGCTGCTATGGAACGTGTTCAAATTAAAACAGAAGCCTTGCATGGAGGTGTGGAACAAAAAGATCGTTTTGCAATTCTAGACCGTTTTCGTTCAGGTGAAAATAAAGTGTTAATCACAACAGATGTTGCAGCGCGTGGAATTGATATTCCAACAATGGATTATGTCATCAATTACGATTTACCAGACGATGCAGAAAACTATGTTCACCGATGTGGAAGAACTGGTCGTGGTAACCGAAGAGGTCAAGCGCTTTCGTTTTGTAGTGATGCCGAAAAAGTTTTATTGGAGGCCATCGAAGAATACACTGGTGAAGAAATTGAACATTACGACATCACGAAAGATGAGTACATGGACATTTTAAACGATAGTGAAGAAGGTGGTTATAATTGGAAGAAATTAATCGACCAAGCCAATAAAGATGACGGAACAGAAGACGAATGGTAAATTCCATTTGATAGATTTATTTGTAACTATTGTTACAAGAAATTAATATTTGTGTTGGTATTTTTGAAAAAAAAATAATATGAAAAATAGAATAAATTCAGTATCATTCGTCTTAATTGCTTCCGTTTCAATAACAGCTATGTCTTTTAAGGAATCAACAAACTTTAAACAACCATCTTCAAAAGTAGTGACAATAGCTGCACCAGAATTTAGTTCACTTGAAAAAAACAAAAACACAGTTGTAATAGATGTGCGTACTGCTTCAGAAACTGCTCAAGGTGTGATTGAAGGTGTGGATATGTATTTTGATTATAATTCATCAAGTTTTACATCTGATATTGCTAAATTAGATAAATCTAAAAATTACATTTTATATTGTAGAAGTGGTGCTAGAAGTTCAGCAGCGGCTCAAGTTTTTGTCAATAGTGGATTTAAAAAAGTTTACAATTTAGCTGGTGGAATCATGAATTGGAAAGGTAAAATTGTGAAAAAATAAGTTGTCAATGTCTAAATTGAGAGGTATATTAATAGCAGTTGTTGTTGGAATAATTTCCTATGTACTTTCTATGTACACACCAGCTGCTATAAATAGTGTAATGATCGCTCTATTTCTTGGTATTACAATAGGAAATACAGTTAAACTTCCAGACAATTTTACAAGTGGGATTACTTTTACAAGTAGTAAACTTTTAGAGCTTTCAATTTTATTTCTAGCCTTTGACATCAATTATTCAAATATTGCCAAATTAGGAGGGTTTAGTTTTGTTGCGGTTGCAGTTGTTCTTTTCACCATTTTAGTTTTGACTGTTTTTATTGCTAAAAAATTTAAATGTCCAGGTTCAACTGGATGGTTAGTTGGTTTTGGGACTGCAATTTGTGGTTCATCTGCAATCGCTGCACTTGCTCCTTCTGTTTCAAAAGATAAGGAGGATGTTGCTATCTCAATGGCTGTTGTTAATTTGTACGGTACAATCGGAATGATTGTTTTACCCTTGATTTTGATACCACTTCATTTATCAGTTAATCAAATGGGATTGATGATAGGTGGTTCTTTACATTCAATTGGGAATGTTGCCGGTGCCGGATTTTCAATCGGAGCTGAAGCAGGAGAGGCAGCAATCACAATTAAATTAGCTCGAGTTGCTCTATTGACTCCAGGTTTGATTTTTATCAATTTTTTAGTCAATAGAAAATCTGCTACATCTTGGAAAGATCACTTTAAACTTCCTTGGTACTTAATTGGATTTATAATCATTACGCTTATTGGAACCTTTGTTACTTTCTCAGAAAATTATTTAACATTAATGGGAACCATTGGTAAAATTATCTTAACCATTGCCATGGGTGCAATTGGAATGAAAGTTAGTTTTAAAAAATTAGTGCGATCAGGAAGAAAAGGTTTAACTCTTGGATTAGTAGTTTTTTTGGTTCAAATACTTTTATTAGCACTCTTTATTCAGTTTCAGTAAATGCTTAATTTATTTTATAGTCTCATTTAAAGGCATTAATTTAAGGCCATCAATAGATTGATTTGGAAGATGTTTTTTAATTTGATTTATAATGTCTTCTTGCATGATCTCTAATAATTTCTTTTTCACAAAATGACGGTGAACAACAATTCCAACACTTCTAAATGGAATTGGTTCCGAAAATTCACTGACGTGATTCTTTTCTTTTTCATTGAAATCTAACGTTGATAAATAGGGAAGGAGTGTTGAAGCATTGTTTGCTTTTACAAAACGCAACAAACTATCTATTGATCCTGCTTTGTATTCAAAATTTAACTTGTTTGAATAGGGTTTTTTGTGGATGTCACATAATTTGATGACTTGCGTGCGCATGCAATGACCTTCTTCTAACAAACATAAGTTCTCCATGTTGATTCCGTCAACGGTTATCTCTTGTTTTGAATTACTGTTGGTGTCATAAAAAATAAAGGCTTCATCATACAATTTTATTTCTATTAAATCTTTGTCTAAAACAGGTATTGAAATGATTCCCATGTCCAATTCACGCGCTTTAATTGCTCGGATGATTTCAGCTGTCGTTTGTTCTTTTACTGTAATAGATAACTCAGGGAATTTTGTTGCAAATTTTTGAAGAAATAAAGGCAATAGAAAAGGAGCAATAGTTGGAATAACAGATAGCGTTAAATTGCCTTTGATTTCTCCTTTTAATTCTTTGGTAAATTCTTTTAATTGTTCAATGTTATTCTGAATTATTTTTAATTGCTCAATGATTAACAAACCTTCAGTCGTAATTTCAACAGGCTTTTTCTTCCTGTCAAAAATTAAAATACCGATTTCATCTTCGAATTTTGAAATCATGGTACTTAATGTTGATTGTGTGATAAAACACTTTTCGGCTGCTAATTCAAAGTGACGATTTTCAGCAACTGCTAGCACGTATTGAAATTGTTGTATGTTCATCTATTTTATCAATATTGATATTCAAAATATCGTTTTTATAAAACAAAGCTATGCATTAATTTTGAAGTATAAAAATGTAAAAACTTAAATCAATGAAAAAAATAGTAATTGCAAGTACACTTTTATTGAGCACTTCGATGTTTGCTCAAAAGAGCGCAGGAACAGAAGCGAAATGCCCTGTGATGCATGGTGGAGGCGCTGCATCTACAAAAGTTGATCCGCCAATGGGCTCAAAAGGAACAACGAATAAAGATTGGTGGCCGAATCAATTAAATTTATCTGTTCTGCGTCAAAATTCTTCGCTTTCAGATCCAATGGGAACTGGTTTTAATTATAAAAAGGAATTTTCCAGTTTGGATTATGCAGCCTTAAAGAAAGATATTCAGAACGTTTTGACAACGTCACAAGATTGGTGGCCTGCTGATTTCGGGAATTATGGACCATTGTTTATTCGAATGGCATGGCACAGCGCTGGAACGTACCGTTCAGGTGATGGAAGAGGAGGTTCTTCTGCAGGACAACAACGATTTGCTCCATTAAACAGTTGGCCAGATAACGTGAATTTGGACAAAGCACGCAGATTAATGTGGCCCATTAAACAAAAATACGGTAGTAAAATTTCTTGGGCAGATTTAATGATTCTAGCAGGAAATGTTTCGTTGGAATCTATGGGTTTCAAGACGTTTGGTTTTGCTGGAGGTCGTGTAGATGTATGGGAACCAGAATCGAATGTGTATTGGGGGAAAGAAACGAAATGGTTGGATGATCAACGTTATGCTGATGGTCGTAAATTAGAAAATCCGTTAGCTGCTGTTCAAATGGGATTGATTTATGTGAATCCTGAGGGACCAAATGGAAATCCAGATCCAATTGCTGCTGCAAAAGACATTCGTGAAACATTTGGAAGAATGGGAATGAATAATGAAGAAACAGTTGCATTGATCGCTGGAGGTCACACTTTTGGAAAAACACATGGTGCTGGTGATGCTAGTTTAGTTGGAGCTAATCCAGAAGCTGCTGGTATTGAAGAACAAGGAATGGGCTGGAATAGCCAATACAAATCTGGAAAAGGAAAAGATGCGATAACCTCAGGTTTAGAGGTAACTTGGACAACAACTCCAACAAAATGGGGGAATGGATTTTTTAATCTTTTGTTTGCGTATGAATGGGAATTGACTACAAGTCCTGCTGGAGCGAAACAATGGGTCGCTAAAAATGCACCTGAAATAGTGCCAGATGCCTTTGACGCTTCTAAAAAGCACAAACCAACGATGTTAACAACGGATTTATCTATGCGATTTGATCCTGAATACGGAAAAATCTCTAAAAGATTCAAAGAAAATCCAGCAGAATACCAAGATGCATTCGCACGTGCATGGTTTAAATTAACACACCGAGATATGGGTCCAAGTTCATTGTATTTGGGACCTGAAGTTCCTAAAGAACAATTGAAATGGCAAGATCCAATTCCAGCATTAAATCATGCGGTAGTAGATGCTGCAGATATCGCTCAACTAAAAGTAAGCTTATTAAACAGTGGTTTAACGACACAAGAAATGGTTGCAACGGCTTGGGCTTCAGCTTCTACTTTCAGAGGTTCGGATAAACGTGGTGGAGCAAATGGTGCGCGTATTCAGTTAGCACCACAACGCAATTGGGAAGCTAATAATCCAGCGTTATTGAACAAAGTATTGCCGATTTATGAGAAGATCCAACAAGATTTCAATAAAAAATCAGCAACGAAGAAAATTGCGATGGCTGATGTAATTGTATTAGCTGGATCAGCTGCTATTGAGTCAGCCATTTCAAAAGCGGGAATGAAATTAGAAGTTCCTTTCACGCCAGGTAGAATGGATGCTACGCAAGAACAAACAGATGTTCAAGGAATGGCTGTGTTAGAACCAATGATCGACGGATTTAGAAATTATGCAAAAACGCAGTTTACTATTTCTACTGAAGAATTATTGGTTGACAAAGCGCAATTATTGAAGTTGACGGCTCCTGAAATGACTGTTTTAGTCGGTGGATTAAGAGTTTTAGACGCGAATTATAAAGGAGTAAAACATGGTGTTTTCACAAATAAACCAGGTGTGTTGACCAATGATTTCTTTGTGAACTTGTTAGACATGAATACGGTTTGGAAACCTTCAGATGCAACACAAGAAGTGTTTGAAGGAAAAGATCGTGCAACAGGTACTGTTAAATGGACAGCATCACGCGCAGATTTAATTTTCGGTTCAAATTCAGAACTACGTGCTTTAGCAGAAGTCTATGCAAGTGAAGATGCAAAAGAAAAATTTGTAAAGGATTTCATTGCGGCATGGGTAAAAGTCATGAACAGCGATCGTTTTGATTTGAAATAATTGATTGAATAGAATAGAAAAGCCGATTGAAAGATCGGCTTTTTTAGTTGATCAATTTTTTCATAATGTAATCTGTCTGTAAATCAGTTCCCAATTTAAAGATATGTTGATCAATAATATCAAAACCATTTTTTTGATAAAAACGAATGGCGCGTTCGTTTTTCTCCCAAACCCCCAACCAAATGAAATCAACTTGTTTTTTCTGGGCAAGTTCTTCTGCTTGAGCATAAAGCAGTTGTCCAACTTTTTTGCCGTGGTAGGCTTTCAAAACATAAATTCGTTGAATTTCTAAACTATTTGCAGTATTGAATTCCGTTTGTGCTGTGCCAATATTCACTTTTAAATAGCCAATTACTTGATCATTCTCTGAAACAATGTAAAATTCAGAATTGGGTTCCAATAATTCTTCTGTTAATTTTTCAGTAGAAAATTCATTTTCCAAATAAGAAAGCATGTTTTCTGCTGTGTTGAATGGTGAAAAGGTTTCTTCAAAAGTTGTTCTTCCAATTTGTTGGATGCGTTTAAGTGATTGTATGTTGACTTTTTGAAGGTGCAAGGTTGTAAATTTTTAAAATGATTTTGTTCTACTTTTCAACTTAAAATAAATGGTTTCAAGTTGTTCTTTACTCTTCAATAAATTTGTTCCTGAAATAGTCACTTTTTTGGCATTCCATATTTTTGGCATTGAAATCGTTCCTCTCGATAAGGAATACATCCATATTAAATCAATGCAATTTAGGAAAAGATTGATTCTGTAAAATAATGTGGGTTGTTCAAGATTAAATCCAATTTTTTGCATTGTTTCATCCTTAAAGAAATAAGAAGTTCCGCTGATTTCGACCGTTTCCGGAATGCTTTTTTGCTCAATTAAATCGATTAAGTGTAATAAACCTTCTAAATGATAAAGTAACAATCTGTTTCTCATTTCATTGCCAGCTTTGTAATTCTTCATGACAAATAAGTAATCAAAACTTCCACCGCTGTGTAAATCGATTTGTTTTTGATTGGCCATGTAACCAAGTAGCATAGGGGAGTAGTACTTGTAAATCCCAATAAGCCGAAAGAACGGTGTGATGGCAAATTGACTTATTGGAATGTAAAAAAAGAATAAAGTGTAATAGAAAGGCTGAAAATGACCTTTATCAATTAAATAAATCGCTGGTAAAAAGCCAATAATTAAAAAGGATAGGGATAGAATCCATTGTAAAATTTTAGGTTGTTGATAGAATGTATTCATAACTGAATAAAAACTAAAATTCTTACAATATATTTACTTCGCGCTCTAGCGTAACGCCAAATTTCTCATGAACAGACGCTATGATTTGTGTTGATAAATCGTAAATCTGTTGTCCGGTTGAACCACCGTAATTCACTAATACCAGCGCTTGTAATTTGTGAACGCCACACGTGTCGATTGTTTTTCCTTTCCAACCTGTTTGTTCGATCAACCAACCAGCGGCTAATTTTCGTTTTCCTGTTTCAGCAGGGTAGTTGGGCGCATCTGGGAATTTTTGTAAAATTATTGCTACAATTTCTTGGTCAACAACTGGATTCTTGAAAAAGCTACCTGCATTTCCTAAAACAGCTGGGTCTGGTAGTTTTGAACGTCGAATGGCAATCACTGCATCGCTAATGTCTTTGATACTTGGAGTTGAAATACCCATTTCTGATAACTGAGTTTCAATGGCTCCGTAATTTTTATGGATTGTAGCTATTTTAGAAAGTTGAAATGAAACGGAAACAATCACGTATTGTCCTTTTAATTTGCGTTTAAATACACTTTCGCGGTAGCCAAATTCGCATTGTTCTTTATCAAACGTGTGAATAGCACCACTTTCAATATGGTAGGCTTCTAAAGAATGAAAGACGTCTTTAATTTCAACGCCGTATGCACCAATGTTTTGCATTGGACTTGCACCAACACTTCCTGGGATTAAACTCATGTTTTCAACACCAGCAAATCCTAGTTCAATGCATTTCAATACGAACTCATGCCAAATTTCTCCGGCTCCAACTTGAACGATTACAGCTTGATCATTTTCAGAAATTACTTCGAATCCTTTGATTTCATTTTTTAAAACTAAACCATCGAAGTTTTTGGTTAACAAGATATTACTACCTCCTCCTACAATTAATAGTTCAAGTCCTGTTGTATTGTTTTTTAGACAAGTTTCTAATGAAGATACAGATGAAAAACGATCAAATGCTGTTGCTTGAACATCAATTCCAAATGTATTATAAGGCTGGAGGCTACAGTTTTTCTCTAACATGTTTAAACGTCTTTGTGGTTAGGTGGTAATGTTGTTGGAACTTTTGTGGCGCGATCATGTAACACAATGCTACCTGTTACACCAACATTCAACGATGTATTTCCTGGAAGTTTGATCAAAAAATGACATTTATCTAATACTTCTTGCGGTAAACCATCATTTTCAGAACCTAATAAATAAATAGCACGTTTTGGGTGCTCAAATTCATGCAAAAAAGTAGCATTATCGTCTAATTCAACTCCCACCAAACGACAATCATAAGGAATGTTTGCCAATAAATCGTCAAAGGATTTGTAGTGAAACAAAGGAATTCTAGACCAAGTTCGTAAGACATCAGAACTTTGTTTTTTGTAGCGATTATCAACAGTAAAAATATAACTGGCCCCCAAAATATAAGCAGAACGCCAAAGTGTTCCTAAATTGTGTTCCGTTTTACCTCTAAAAACGCCTATCGCGCAATATCCTTCCTTGTTTGTTGTCTTCACATTACAAAGGTGCGAAAAATCTTTATGATTTAGTTTCAGCTATTAGAAAAATTAAGTATTTTAGATACAATGAAACCGTTTTTTTTTAGTTAATACGTCAATAAAATAGTTCTATCATTTTTAACTTAAACAAGATTGACAGAATTTAATTCAAATTTTTTATTTCAACTATTTTTCAAAAAAAACGTGAAAAAGTAAAGAATTTATAAAAAATAATTGGATATTTGTATCCAATTGAATACAATTTAAATATGTATTTAATTGAAAAAACACTAGAATTTGATAAATGGTTAAGAAAATTGAACGATTTACGTGAAAAGGCGAAGATTTTAATGCGCTTGCAAAAATTAGAAAATGAAGAACATTTTGGAGATTGTAAATCTGTTGGTGATGGAGTGAATGAACTTAGAATAAATTATGCAAAAGGTTATCGCATCTATTATAAAGAGCTAAATGGAAAAATCATTCTATTGTTAATTGGTGGTAATAAATCGTCACAACAAAGAGATATAAAAAAAGCCAAAGAACTCGCAAGTCAATTTCAGACGAATGAGGAATAAATAATAAGTTAAAAAGTAAACAAATGGAACCGTCAAAATTTGAGATTTCAGATTATTTAGACAGCAATGAAATGATTGCTGAATACCTCAATGAAGTTTTAGAAAATGGAAATGAAACTGATTTAGTTAAAGCCATTGGGCATGTTGCTAAAGCCATTGGTATGACTAAAATTGCAGAAAGAACAGGGATGAGTAGACCTAGTTTGTACAAGGCGCTTTCTGATGGGGCAAAACCACAGTTTTCTACCATTATAAAAGTGCTTAAAGCAATAGGTGGACAAGTAACTGTGAATCCATTACCCGCAACTTGAAAAACACTGTGATTTTTTCCTCATCTTTGTAAAAATCTTTCGAAATGGAATTTATAGCTGACAATTTAGATCAATACGTTTGTGCGCATTCAGAAAATGAGCCAGAAATTTTAGCAGATTTAAACCGTAGAACGCATGTTTCTGTTATACAACCACGCATGTTGAGCGGACATTATCAAGGTCGCGTATTGAGTATGTTGTCGCACATGATTCAACCTGAAAACGTATTGGAAATTGGAACCTACACTGGTTATTCTGCTTTGTGTTTTGCGGAAGGATTGAAAGAAAAGGGTCGCTTGACCACAATCGATGTAAATGAAGAACTAGAAGACTTTGTAGCGGCATACATTGAGAAAGCGGGAATGGGGGATCGAATCACACAATTGATTGGTGATGCAATTGATATTATTCCAACGTTGGATGAGCAATTTGACATCGTTTTTATCGATGCAGACAAAAAAAATTATTGCAATTACTACGATTTGGTTTTTGATAAAGTGAAATCGGGCGGTTACATCATCGCAGATAATGTGTTGTGGTCAGGTAAGGTTTTGGAAGATTACAATTCGTTAGATCGAGAAACCAAAATCATCATGGATTATAACCAAAAAGTACACGAAGATGATCGTGTGCAAGAAGTGTTATTTCCTATTCGTGATGGTTTAATGATTGCACGAAAAAAATAAATTTAGTCCTTAAATAGGGTAACACAAAAAGTATTTCTCAACTGGACTAGCCAATGCAGAAATGTTTAAATTATCAGAAGCATCACTTAAATCAATGGTTGATCCTTTCTTTAGTAAAATATTGATATTCTGTTTGTTCTGATTGTAAGCTTTGTTGCTTAAAACATCTGTATAAACAAAATAAGCTACTTCCTCTTTCGTTAAATCTAAGGCATTCATTAAGTGTTCTTTTTCTTTTTGAATACGTTCTTCGCTGAAAGGTTCTTTTGAGATTTCAATTTTAAACAATGCACGATTGACTAATTTTTGAGACAGCATCGCAAGTATTTTATCTGGATGTTTTTGCCAAACTTTGATAGCACCCAAAATATCATAATCATCTAAATCAGCAAATAAATCCAACAGCGAAGCATCTTTTTTGAAATCATCGTGCGTTAAATCATGTGTTAAGAAGAAGTTTAAAGAAGGACTTGCAAATAATTCATCTCCACGTTTCGCTAAAAACTTAGCACGTCGTAAAATATGAATCAACATAAATTCTGCTGCAACAACTGTTTTGTGCAAATAAACTTGCCAATACATTAAACGTCGTGCAACAATGAATTTTTCAATTGAATAAATTCCTTTTTCCTCTAAAACAAGGTTGCCATCTTTCACGTTTAACATTTCGATCAATCGATCACTGCCAATAATTCCTTCGCTTACGCCCGTGTAAAAACTATCTCTGTTCAAATAATCTAAACGATCCATGTCTAACTGACTTGAAACCAATTGGTGTAAAAAGGGTTTTGGATAAGTGTTTTCAAAAATTTGTAACGCATGATCTAAGTCGCTACCAAACTCTTTGCTTAAGCGTTCGATGAAAAATCCTGAAATCGCTTCGTGACTTACACCGCTAACGATGTCGTATTCTAGGGCATGACTAAAAGGTCCGTGACCAATATCATGTAATAAAATGGCAATTAAAACGGCTCTTTCTTCTTCAGCGGTGATTTCATGTCCCTTTCTGCGAATTGTAGAAATTGCCAAGGTCATCAAATGCATCGCGCCTAAAACATGATGAAAGCGAGTGTGTAAAGCTCCTGGATAGACCAAATGACTCATACCAAGTTGCATGATGCGTCTCAAACGTTGCATATATGGGTGTTCAATCAAGTCGAAAATAAATGCGTCAGGAATTGAAATAAATCCGTATACTGGATCGTTAAAAATTTTCTTTTTGTTATTTCGGTTGAGATATGGTCGCAATTGAATAATTTTAAAAACTATTTCAAATTTATAAAATAAAGCGCACATGCAAGTCAAAATACTTTGGGCAGATGATGAAATCGAATTATTAAAGCCACATATCTTGTTTTTAGAAGCAAAAGGATATACCGTAGATGCTGTAAATAATGGTTCGGAGGCAGTTGAGAAAAGTGAATCTACAACGTATGATATTATTTTCTTAGATGAAAATATGCCCGGTATTTCTGGTTTAGAGGCCTTGGCACGCATAAAAGAAGCAAAACCTTATGTTCCAGTTGTGATGATCACGAAGAGTGAAGAAGAACACATCATGGAGGAAGCGATTGGAAGTAAAATCGCAGATTATTTAATCAAACCAGTGAATCCCAATCAAATTTTATTGAGTATTAAAAAGAACTTGGATCAAGGGAAATTAGTCTCTCAAAAAACAAACTCCAATTACCAACAAGAATTTCGTCAATTGGGTAATCAATTGAATTCAAGAATGGATGCAGATGAATGGCGCGAATTGTATGCTAAATTAGTTTTTTGGGAATTAGAACTCGAAAAGATTGAAGATGCTGGTATGCGTGAAATCTTGGAAATGCAAAAGAAAGAAGCGAATAACTTGTTTGCACGTTTTATTGAAAACAACTATTTAGATTGGTTGAATGGAACGGAAGAGGCTCCACAAATGTTGCACACCTTGATTAAAGATAAAATAGCACCTTCGATTGGAAAAGAAAAATTATTCGTTTTGGTCATAGATAATCTGCGTTTCGATCAATGGAAAGTATTGCAACCAATTTTCTCAAAATACTTCAGTCAAGAAAGTGAAGAAATGATCTTTTCGATTCTTCCAACAGCTACTCATTATGCTAGAAATGCCTTTTTTGCAGGCTTAATGCCGAGTGAAATAGAAAAGAAATTCCCCAATCTTTGGTTGAATGAAGAAGATGAAGGCGGAAAAAACATGCATGAAAAAGAATTGTTGGAAGCGAATTTAAAACGTTTGGGTAAAAATGTAAAATGGTCTTACAATAAAATCACCAATTTAGATGCTGGTAGAAAATTATTGGATAACATGAATCAGCTCAAAGAAAATGATGTCAATTTCATCGTTTACAATTTTGTTGATATGTTGTCACATGCGCGCACAGAAATGGAAGTAATTCGCGAATTGGCAGACGATGAAGCAGCATACCGTTCGTTGACTTTGTCGTGGTTTGAGCATTCTGCATTGAGTGAAATCGTTAAGAAAATTGCAGACTTTGGAGCGAAATTAATCATCACAACAGATCACGGAACAGTAAAAGTTACCAATCCAGTAAAAATTGTTGGAGAACGAAATACAAATACGAATTTACGCTACAAAGTAGGGCGCGGATTATCGTACAATAAAAAAGAAGTTTTTCAAGTAGCTCATCCAGAAGAAGCCTTTTTACCAAAAAATAAATTGTCGAGTGAATTTGTCTTTGCGCGTGAAGCAGACTTTTTTGTGTATCCAAATAACTACAATCATTTTGTGAATTATTATGGTCAAACGTTTCAACACGGCGGAATTTCTTTAGAGGAAATGTTGATTCCTTTTGTGGTTTTAAAAGCGAAATAAGTAAATTTGTTTTCAAACGATAAAGAATGATTTACACCATTGAAGATGTTGCAGCTATTCCAACTGTAGCTAAACAATTTTTAGAAGACCATCCACAAGGGAAAGTATTTGCTTTTGATGCTGAAATGGGTGTTGGTAAAACAACGTTCATTACAGGTTTGTTAAAAGCAATGGGAATCAATGAATTGGAAGGTTCCCCAACCTATTCTTTGGTCAATGTTTACGACAGTGTTATGTTTGGTAAAATCTATCATTTTGATGTGTATCGTCTGAAAAATCAATTGGAAGCTTTTGACATTGGAATTGAAGAAATGTTTTACAGTGGAGGCATTTGTTTTGTTGAATGGCCAGAAAAAGTCATTGATTTACTTCCAGAAAACACAATTTGGGTGTATCTTCGTAGAAATGAAGATAATTCGCGAACTATTACTGTAAAAGAATGATGACGGATCCGCAGATATTAAAAAAATTAATCCAACAAGGAAGTCTGCTTCCGAAAGAAGAAATGTTGGAAATCGCTCGTAAAAAAGGAAGTTTATTTATCGGGATTCCGAAAGAAACATCTTTTCAAGAACGAAGAGTTGCATTGGTTCCAGAAGCTGTTACTGTATTAGTTGCAAATGGTCACCGCGTTAAAATAGAATCAAAAAGTGGCGAAGCGTCTAATTTCACTGATAATGAATACAGTGAAGCAGGAGCAGAGATTTGTCACAATCCAAAAGAAATCTTTGAGTGCGATATCATTTTTAAAGTAGCTCCGCCTTCAGAAGAAGAAGTGGAAATGATGCGTGGAAATCAAACGTTAATTTCTGCTTTACAGCTATCAATTCAACCAAAAGTTATTTTGCAAAAATTGATGGAAAAGAAAATTACTGCGATTGCGTGGGATTACATTCGCGATGAAGAGGGTGTTTTTCCAGTTGTTCGAACTATGGGAGAAATCGCTGGCACAACTTCTGTTTTAGTAGCAGGTGAGTTATTGTCTTCTTTTTCATCTGGAAAAGGAATTATGTTAGGAGGAATTGCTGGTGTTACACCAACAGAAGTGCTTGTTATTGGAGCAGGAACAGTTGGGGAATTTGCAACCCGCGCTGCCTTAGGTTTAGGGGCAAGTGTGAAGGTTTTTGATAATTCTTTGTCACGTTTAAGAAGGTTGCAAAATAATATTGGTACGCGCATTTATACTTCTGTGTTGAATCCAAAAGTATTGGCAAAATCTATCAAACGTGCAGATGTTGTGATTGGAGCCTTACGATCGCCATTAGGACGAACACCATGCGTTGTAACAGAAGAGATGATACAAAGCATGAAAAGCGGTTCTGTAGCTGTTGATGTAAGTATCGATCAAGGTGGTTGTTTTGAAACTTCGCGTGTAACGAATCACAATGAACCAACTTTTGTTGAGCATGGAGTGATTCATTATTGTGTTCCAAATATTGCTTCCCGTGTAGCTAGAACTGCATCATTTGCTTTATCAAATATCTTTTCTCCGATTTTAGTAGAAATGGGGGATCGTGGAGGATGTAAAGATTTAATAAAATCAGATGAAGGTTTTAGAGGTGGTGTATACATTTACAATGGTACATTGACCAATGAAGTTTTAGGAAAAGTATTTGACCTGAAATATAAAAACATTGAATTATTGCTTTTAGGTATCTAACAAAAGAATGATTCAACCGTTAAATCTTCCAAAAGCTCCGTTGAAACTTTCTCGCAAAGATGAGGTTGTTTTTGTTTGGTGTGAAATACGGAAAAAGAAATTACAATTGACACCTGAAGAGTGGGTGCGTCAGCATGTTATTCACTTTTTAATTCAAGAAAATAATGTTCCTTTGGGCGTTATTGCTTCTGAACAATCGATTCAAGTAAATGGTTTGTTAAGGCGTTGTGATTTAGTTGTTTACAATCAATCAGGTAAACCTATTGTTTTAGTAGAATGCAAGGCTCCTGATGTGAATTTGACTGAAAAAGTTGTGTATCAAATCGCACAATACAATTCTAAATTAAATGTAGATTATTTACTAATTACCAATGGAATTGAGCATTATTATTGTTTCATCAATCGAAAAACAAACGCCATTCAATATTTAGAAAATCTTCCCGATTGGAATGAAATAGCTTAAACTTCTAATTTAAATTCTGAAGTTTTATGGAATGTAATGTCTGGATAATCTTGTTCAGCCATCGTTAATAAAAACGACGTTTCAGCTAAGAAAACAAAATTGTCGTCCTTATCTTTTGCCATGTAATTCGCTTTTGATCGGATAAAGTTGGCTAATTGTTCTTCATTGTCAGTTGTGATCCAACATGCTTTATGGTAATTTTTAGGTACAAATCGACAATTTGCTCCGTATTCATTAATTAAACGGTGCTGGATAACTTCGAATTGTAACATTCCAACTGTTCCAACAATTTTACGATTACCAGGTTGCATGATAAACATTTGGGCAACTCCTTCGTCGGTTAATTGGTGAATTCCTTTGTCTAATTGTTTTGATTTTAAAGGATCTAAATTTTCTAATTCCATGAAAATTTCAGGAGAGAAAGAAGGAATTCCTTTATACATCATTTTTTCACCTTCTGTTAAAGTGTCACCAATTTTAAAATTACCAGTATCGTACAAACCAATAACATCTCCAGGGAATGCTTCATCGATCACACTTTTGTCTTGTGCCATAAACGATGTAGGATTCGGAAACTTAAAGTTTTTGGCAAGTCGAACGTGATTATAAAATTTATTGCGTTCAAATTTCCCTGATACGATGCGTAAGAAAGCAATTCTATCGCGGTGTTTAGGATCTAAATTAGCATGTATTTTGAAAACGAAACCAGAGAATTTATCTTCACTTGGTTCAATAAAACGAACATCTGTTTCTCGACCAATAGGTGAAGGTGAGATAGCAATAAATGTGTCTAATAGTTCTTGTACGCCAAAATTATTCACTGCTGAACCAAAAAATACAGGTGCAATTTCACCTGATAAATATTTCTCACGGTCAAAGGCATCGTAAACACCATCAATAATGTCTAATTCTTCACGCAGTTCATTCGCAAATGCAGGTGTTACTAATTCGTCTAATGCAGGATCGTTTAAATCACTGATTGATACAATTTCTTCTTCGCGTTTGGTTTTATTTGCTTGAAATAAATTCAATCCTTTTTGGTAAATATTGTAAACCCCTTTAAAACGATCTCCCATTCCAATAGGCCAGGTAAGAGGTCGAACTTTTAAGTCTAATTTTTCTTCTAATTCATCCAATAAAGAAAAAGCATCTTTCCCCTCACGGTCCATTTTGTTAACAAAAATAATCACAGGCGTTTTTCGCATACGACACACTTCCATTAACTTTTCTGTTTGTGTTTCAACACCATTTGCACAGTCAATCACTAATATTACACTATCGACAGCAGTTAGTGTTCTGTAGGTGTCTTCAGCAAAATCCTTGTGACCTGGAGTATCTAAAATATTTACTTGTTTTCCGCCATATTCAAAAGCCATTACAGAAGTTGCAACGGAAATACCACGTTGTTTTTCAATTTCCATGAAATCCGACGTAGCTGTTTTTTTGATTTTATTATTTTTAACAGCCCCTGCTGTTTGAATAGCTCCACCGAAAAGCAATAATTTTTCAGTTAAGGTTGTTTTACCTGCATCGGGATGCGCGATAATACCAAACGTTCTTCTTTTTTCTATTGCTTCTTTGTTTTTCATACGAATGAAAGTGAAAAGTATTTATACTGTTGTAATAACAAAAAAAGGCTGAGTATAAACTCAGCCTCATAAATGGGGTGGAAGATGGGGCTCGAACCCACGACCCTCGGCACCACAAACCGATGCTCTAACCAACTGAGCTACATCCACCATTTTGTGGGTGCAAATATACGTAAAATCTAATTCAAACAAATATATTTCTTTATTTTTTTTACTTTTAGAGTGCTTAAATGAAAAAAAATAGGTTTTAAATGAAAGAATTATTAGTTAAAGAATTTGAATTCAGGGTGTTTAATGAATCGTATGATCGTATCTATAAATGTTTATCGATGTTAACTGATCAGCAGATTTGGCAATCTCCCAATGCTACAATTCCTCCAATTGGTAACTTAATTTTACATTTAAGTGGAAATGCGCAACAATGGATTTTAGCAGGTTTAGGTGATCGAATTGATAACAGGAAAAGAGATGAAGAATTTGTGCGACAAGAAAAAATTAAAAAATCAGATTTACTTTTTCTGCTAGAACATTTAAAGGTGAATTTAAAAACGACTGTTCAAAATGTATCAAATGAACAACTTGAAACGGAAATGATTATTCAAGGTTTTACTGTAACGGGCTTTTCCATTCTTGTTCATGTAATTGAGCACTTTTCTTATCATACTGGACAAATTACTACCTTAACAAAATGGTTGACAAATAAAGATACTTCTTTTTATGGAGGTATAGATTTGAATCAATTAAATGAGTTTAAAAACCTTAATTAAGGAGAGGTTATCAAAAAAAGTTGTTAATAAATCTATTTAAAACGGGTTAAGAAAAGACTTACTACGATTAAATTTGTAAAAAAAAGGAAACCATGTTAAAAATTGGAGTTGTAGGTGCGGGTCATCTCGGAAAAATTCATATCCGACTGTTATTGGAGCTAGTAGATGAGTTTGAATTGGTTGGTTTTTTTGATCCTAACGATGATATTGCATCAGATGTTATTGAGAAATTTGGTATTCAACGATTTGCTTCCTATGAATCTTTACTCGCACAAGTAGATTGTGTGGATATTGTAACGCCAACTTTTGCACATTTTGAACCCGCATCAATTGCCTTGAAAAATAGCAAACATGTTTTCATTGAAAAGCCTATCACGGAAACAACCGAAGAAGCAAAAGCGTTAATGCTATTGGCGCGTGAAGCAAATGTTAAAGTTCAAGTTGGTCATGTTGAGCGTTTTAATCCGGCTTTTCAAGCAGCTGTTCCTTATTTTAATAAGCCCTTATTTATTGAGACCCATCGATTGGCTCAATTCAATCCAAGAGGAACAGATGTGCCAGTTGTGTTGGATTTAATGATACATGATTTAGATATAATTTTAAGTGTTGTAAATTCAGGTATAAAAAGAATTTCTGCTTCTGGTGTATCAGTAGTAAGCGATACGCATGACATCACCAATGCACGTATTGAATTTGATAACGGTTGCGTAGCCAATCTGACGGCTTCCCGAATATCAATGAAAAACATGCGGAAATCGCGTTTTTTTCAAAAAGATGCTTACATCAGTGTTGATTTTTTAACCAAAGAATTAGAAGTGGTTCGTATGGAAGACGTGGAAGGTGAACCCAATCCATTAGATGTTGTTTTTGATTTAGGTCCTGGAAAACCAACGAAGAAAATTTATTTTGATAAACCAGAATTGGCAGAATTAAATGCTATAAAAGAAGAGTTAAGAACTTTTCATGAAGCAATTATTTTGGATCAAACACCAATTGTGTCAATAGAAGATGGTTACAATGCTTTAGATGTTGCACAGCGTATTTTAGAAAAATTAAAATCGTCTAATTCTTTAAATTAATACAATAAATTTCATTTTAATTCGTTGTATTCACTCATTAATGTATTATGTTTTTAAAAAAAATAATATTATTCTCGGCATTACTAAGTCTATTTGCTTGTGAAAAAAACAATCCTGACCCTGCTTGGATTCAAGTGAATAAATGGACATTGATTGAAAATCCAGATTCACAATATCCGGTAGGTGAATTAACGCAAAACTTTACAGATGCAACTGTATATGTTGATAATGAATTGATTGGAGTTTTTGAAATACCTTTTAAAATTCCGGTCTTGAAATCGGGTATGAAACTAATTCGTATTTATCCGACGATTAAAAACAACGGAATTTCAGCTACTAAGAAAAAATATCCGTTTGTTGAATATTATGAGATAACTGCAAATCTAGTTCAAAATCAAACCTTAGAAATTAATCCAGTAACACGTTACAAAGAATTTGTAAATGTTTGGTTAGAAGATTTTGAAGATGCTGCTGTTAAAATTGAAAATGATCCTAATTCAGCTGTTCAATTATTTACAGGTAACAATTCTTCAATTTTAAAATGGGGTAATTTTTATGGAAATGTAGATCTTACATCTTCCGATTCTTTGTGGGTTGCATATACTAGTACGGATATGATTTTGCCAAAATGGACTGAAACTTACCTTGAAATTGATTATTACAACACGGCAAATCTTGTAACGGGTGTTTTAGCTATTGGAGCTTCGGCTGTAAATAATAATCAAAACATTCAATTGAATAAACAAAGTGAAACAACGGTTAAATGGAAGAAAATATACATTGATTTGAAAGAAATTGTTTCAAATGCACAAAATGCTGAATATTTTAAAATGTCATTTCAATCGCTTTTACCTGAAGGACAGGCAAGTGGAAAAATTTGCATTGATAACCTAAAAGTGATCCATTTTTAAAATGAAACAACGTCATTTATTAATAATTTTAATTTTTATTGATTGGTTCACCGCTACTTTGGCTTGGACTAGCTTTTTTTATTTTCGACAAACGATCATAGAAAAAAAAGAATTTGTTACAAGTGATAATTTCTATTTAGGTGCAATTATTGTTCCTATTGCTTGGTTGTTATTGTATTATTTTCAAGGTACATATCATGAAATTAAACGTCATTACCGTTTTAAGTTACTAAATCTTACCTTTTTTGGTTCAGTAATTGGTTCCATTTTCATCTTTTTTGTATTACTATTAGACGATCAAATTGATGGTTATAAATTATATTATAAGCTGATTATATTGATTTTTTCTATTCATTTTTGTGTCACGGTCATTTCAAGAATGGTTTTTATTACAGTACTTGTAAAGCGCATACATTCAGGGAAATTTCGTTTTAAAACATTATTAATTGGAGGAAGTGAAAAAGCAGTTGATATCTATAATGAATTGCAAAATTTACCAAAGGGAATCAATGATTTTATTGGGTTTGTTAATATAAATGGCGTTGATAAATTATTAGAAAATCAACTTAGTTATTTTGGCCACGCTAAAGATCTCGAAATAATCATGAGAGAACATGAAATTGAAGAGGTGATTATTGCATTAGAAAGTACGGAGCATAATAAGTTAAAATCTATTGTTGGTAAGTTAGAAGGAAGTTCTGTTCGTATACGTATCTTACCTGATTTATATGATATTTTATCAGGGCATGTTAAAATGACGAATATCTTTTCGCCATTGTTAATTGAAGTAAACGCCGAAACAATGCCTATTTGGCAACAATCTGTAAAACGATTCTTAGATGTTTTGATTTCAATTACAGCTGTTGTTTTATTGATCCCATTGTATTTATTATTAGCTATAGCTGTAAAGTTATCTTCTAAAGGACCGATTTTCTTTTTACAAGAACGAATAGGATTAAATGGAAAACCATTTCAAATAATAAAGTTCAGAACAATGTTTGTAGATGCTGAAAAATTAGGTCCACAATTATCCTCGTCAAATGATCCAAGAATCACTCCAATTGGACGTTTTATGCGCAAGTTAAGATTGGATGAGTTTCCACAATTTATGAATGTTATTCTAGGTGATATGTCGTTGGTTGGACCTCGACCAGAACGTCAATTTTACATTGATCAAATCAGTGAAATTGAGCCACAATATTTGCATTTAACGAAAGTTCGCCCGGGAATTACTTCTTGGGGACAAGTTAAATTTGGGTATGCGGAAAACGTCGAACAAATGTTGGAACGAATGAAATTTGATTTATTATACTTGAAAAATAGGACGTTGGCCTTGGATTTCAAAATTATGCTTTACACAATTTTGATCGTCATTAAAGCTAAAGGAAAATGATTACTTTACTTTAAACGAAAACATTTTTTTACCTTCTAAAAAACCTTCTAATTCATCTCCTATTGCAACTGGTCCTACACCTGCAGGGGTTCCTGTGAAAATCAAATCACCTTTTTTCAAAGTCATAAAAGATGAGATGTAAGCAATGATTTGATCGATGTTGAAAAGCATGTCAGATGAATTACCTTTCTGGACACTAACACCATTTTTCTTTAATTCAAAGGAAATACTTTTTTGACTCAGGGTACTTAAATCTATAAATTCAGTTGAAATAGGAGCACTGTGTTCCCAAGATTTAGCTATTTCCCAAGGCAATCCTTTTTCTTTACAAGTTTGTTGAAGATCACGTGCTGTAAAATCTATGCCAAGAGTAACAGTTGCATAGTATTTATGGGCAAATTTTTCTGCAATATTTTTACCTACTTTATCAATTCTATAAACTAATTCACATTCATAATGTAAATCTTTGGTGAAATCTGGCATGTAAAAATCGTAACCGTTTCTTAGAATCGCTGTATCCGGTTTCATGAAAAAAACAGGTGTTTCTGAAACTTGCGCATTCATTTCTTTCGCATGTTCAGAATAATTTCTTCCGATACAAATGATTTTCATTTTAATTAAATTTATTTTTTAATGCATTTAATTTATCTTCTAAGGATTCGGTAGTCGCTTTTATTTCCTTTTCCAATTTTATTTTCTCCATTTCTTTTCGTAAACATTGTTTGGTATACAATGGGAAATCAGCATCTAACATCCAACCATAGTAACCTGGTTCACTTTTTGCAACTTCTTTTATTGTTTTGTTTTTATGTTTCCCAAAATTGTAAATAGCTTCGCCTTTATCATTGATGGCCAAACGACCAGCGAAATCTAATAAATTGTTGTTTCCAGCTTTCGAGAAATTTGACAAATAATCAACTGAACCGTCTAAAGAATCATATCGTTCAATTTGTGCTAATAAAACATGCCAAGTAGCTTCTGCATCATACATAGCATTGTGTGCGTTTTGAATTTCTTTATCACAATAGAATTTATATGCAGCAGCTAATGTGCGTTGTTCCATTTTGTGAAAAATATTTTGAACATCAACAAATTGTCTATTTGAAACATCAAAAGTCGATTTGGCACGCATTAATTCTTCCGCAAGAACGGGAATATCAAATTTATTTGAATTGTAACCTGCTAAATCTGCATCACCTATAAAAGCAACAACTTCAGCTGCAATTTGCGTGAAAGTAGGTGCATCTGCGATGTCTTTATCATAGATACCATGAATTTCACTTACTTCAGCTGGTATTTTCATTTCGGGATTAACACGCTTCAAATATTTTTCTTCAGAACCATCAATATGTACTTTTATTATTGCAATCTCAACAATTCGATCACTTGTTACGTTAGTACCTGTTGTTTCAAGGTCAAAAATGGCCAATGGTTTTTTTAAAGTTAACTTCATTTGAATGTGTTTTTACAAAGTTAATACAAATAACCAAAAGAGGCTGTTCATTTCTGACAGCCTCTTATGTTATTCCGTTTTTAATCCTACAAATTGATAGGGTGTATATTTATCAAAATTTGTTGCATCTGATTCGTAGGGTGGCCCATCTACAATTGCAGAAGTTATAACAATGTTGACAAGACCTTTGTATTCAGGAATTTCATCAAAATATAAAATAAGGTCATATTTTAAATTTTCAGCACGCATTACTGTTAATTCTTCATTTGATTCGTAAGCTTTTGTTGGCACATTGGATGCAGATGAATAGATGTTTATTGTAACGCTTTTTCTTCCATTTTCTAATTGTTCAATAATTTGTTTTAAAAACTTTTTTAAATCACCTTTTCTAGTGGTAATCTTATTTTTATTGTATTCAAAATAATGAAGAAATTCCAAGTTTTTATAGGTTGAAACTACAATTTCTTTGATTTCTTTTATTGAATCTTTTATCAGTTTTATAGATTTTGTAGTTGGGTCATAAATATAATTTCTTATAATTCGTTCATTTTTATCAATGGCTGATGTTGTAATTGATTCACCAAATAAATCTTTAATTCCATCATCTTTGGTGTAGGTAAATTCATAGGTTTTATCTGGTTGTAATCCAAAAAAGAGAAGTCCATCTCGCAATCTTGGATAAATTTTTTGATTTTTTTCTAATTCATTACAATCCTCACATTTATAATCAAGTTCCAGTAATAAGTCATTTGGTAAAGGTGAATTGTCACTTGTTTTAATGTGGCCTTCAAATACAATTGTATTTTTATTTTGTACGTTTGGATTTATTAGTTCATAAATATCCTTTTCACCAAATCCATTTGGGCGATCAGAAGTTATAAAACCTCTTGATCCATCTAATGTTGATGTGAAGTAAATCTCATCATTGGTTGTGTTGATAGGGGAACCCATATTTTCAGCGATTCCCCAAATTCCATTTTCATTTTCGGCTACCAAAATATCAAAACCGCCTATGCTTTTAGGTCCATTTGAAGCAAAATAGATTTTTTTGTGATCAGCACTAATAAAAGGAGCATCTTCTTCGTATTTAGAATTTATGTTTGGCCCCATATTTTCAGGTTTAGACCATTCTTTTTCATTTATTCTCTTCATAAAGTAGATATCACGCCCTCCAAATCCTCCTGGTCGATCAGACGTAAAATATACTGTATTTTTGTCTTGAGAGAATGTACAATGTGTTTCCCAAAATTCGGTATTTAATCCATTAATGGAAACAATTTCTATCTTGTTTTTCTTTTTTGAATTTATTTCAGTTGAATAAATATCACCATTTCCAGTTGTGTCTTGGTATAAATATAATTGTCGTTCATCTGCACTAATTGCGATTGTAGCTTCATTTCTATTTGGTAAACAAATTCCTAATTTTTCGGGTTTGGTCCAGCTTGAGTCCAAATTCATATAACTTACGTAAATATCTTCAAAAGGTAAATTAGAGGTAGGATCAATAATTTGATCGTTTTTTTTCCATTTTTTACGTGCTGTAAAATAGAGAGATGAACCATCCATTGAAATGACAGGAGTATACTCTGGGTATTCTGTATTGATAGTACTTCCCAAATTTTTAATTATAAAGTTTTGTTGCTGTATTTCTTTGTTGGCTAAATTGTCACATTGTGTTAATTTTAATTTAGCTAAGTCAACTAATTCAGATTTTACTTTTGATAGCGTGATAAATTTGTTAAAATAATCTTTTGCTTTTACTAATTGATTATCCTTTTGATAACAAGTTGCTAAATGATAATATAAATCAACCGGTGCATTTTTTTCATTCGTACTAAACATATCGTAATTAACGGAAATGTGGTCTTTCGCTTTTTCAAAAAAAGGAATTGCACTTTTGTATTGATTGTTTAATTTCGTTAGAAGAAATCCTTTTCTATAATTGTAATTGAAACTCTCCAAATTTTTTTCTAAAAGTTTATCAACCAATTTGTTGGCATGAAAATAGATTTCATTTTGAATTAGGCGTGTAGATTCTTTTAACAGTTGATTTTCATTTCCTGTTTTAATGAGTTGTTCTACAGTTTGATCTAATAATTGAGAAAAGGTAAAGGTTGAGAAGTTTAAAAATAGAAGAAATGTAATTCGTTTCATGATAATATTAATAATTGAGTGGTACACAAATTTACAAAAAAAAAGTCCAATTTTCATTGGACTTTTATTCATTTTAATCGTTTTTATTTTTTCGTTATTTTGAATTCAGTTCTTCTATTTTCTTGGTGTTGATTTTCAGAACATGTAGATTCATTTTCACCTTCACATTCACATATGTTTACAAGTTTAGATTCACCAAAACCATAACTAGTTATTCTAGTTGGTTGTTTAATTCGTTTCTTTATATAAGCTGCTGAAGATTCCGCTCTTCTTTTAGAAAGGTCAGTATTATATTCTTGAGACCCTCTACAGTCAGTGTGAGATCCAAGTTCAATTTCCATTGTTGGATTCTCATTCAAGATCTTAACGATTTTGTTTAGTTCTATTTTAGCATCTTTTCGAATGTTGTCTTTATTAAAATTGAAATATATAGGTTTTAAATTAAATAATTTAGATAAATCACTTCCTAAATCAGAAGTGTTAATTTCAAAAGATTTTTTAATGTTTTCGTCTTGATTTACATCTTGGTTAATATCAAAAGTTTCCGTAATGTAATTTTCTTTTGATACTCTAACTTTAAAGTTAGTTGTGTTTTTAGAACTTACATTTTCAATGTTTTTAATTTTATACAATCCATTTTTATCGGTATTGGTTGTACCAATTATTTCACCAGTTTCCATGTGTATGATCTCTACTTTTGCATTTTGAACAGTATTAGCCGTTCCTTTTTCTTTAATATTCCCTGCAATCGTATAGATTTTTTGTGGTGTGATGTTTTTCTTTTTAACATCTAAAATTACTTTTTTAACGATTTCAGAATTGTTCTCTGTTGGAGCGATAAATGATTCTGCATACAATTTTTTATCTTCATCAGGGTTCGAATAGCTTAATTCATATTCTTTACCAGGTTGTAAATCACTCATGAAAAAACCGTCACGTAAACGCGCATAGATTTGGCGCGTAGTTTTTACATCACAATTTTTACATTTCAATGCGATTGATACAGGGAAATTTTCAGGTAAAGCAGATCCGTCTGACATAACAACATTACCTTTTAATACAATTAAAGAACGAACACCTAAGTAATCATTTTTGATTTCATAGATATCTTTTTCACCAAATCCATCATTTCTAAATGAAGTCATGTATCCTCTTAATCCATCTATAGTTGTTGTATAGAAGATATCATCATTCGTTGAATTAAAAGGGTATCCAACATTTTTTGACATTCCCCAATTACCATCACTTTCTATTTCACAAACCATTACATCAAAACCACCCATACTTTTATCCCCGTTTGAAGAATAAAACAATTGTTTTCCATCTACTGATAAAAAAGGAGCGTCTTCATCTGCTGCTGTGTTGATATTTGCGCCTAAATTTTCAGCTTTCCCCCAAGAATTATCTTCGTTTTTTCGTGTTACGTAAATATCTCTACCTCCAAATCCACCTGGACGATCTGAAACAAAGTACATTTTAGTTTTATCTAAAGATAAATAACAATGTGTCTCCCAAGCATCTGAATTTAATTCAGTATTTTCTAATTTTTTAATTTCATTAAATTTTTGACCATAAAAATCACTATAATATACATCTCCATTACCTGTTGTATCCTCATATAAGTAAATTTTTCTTTCATCAGAACTAACAGCAATCGTTGCTTCGTTTCTATCTGCTCTACAGAAGTCTAATTTTGTTGCTTCGGTCCAACTAGAATCAAAATCCATATAACTGACATATACATCTTCTGGATAAAAGTTATTAGAAACGTCTTTAAAAGCTTCTGATTTTTTATCTTCCCAAGGTCTTCTTGATGTGAAATATAATGCAGAACCGTCTAATGAAATAACCGGACTATAATCAGGATATTCATTGTTTACCGAAGAACCAATGTTTTTTAAACTAACATTGATAGGTTTGCTCATTAAATTTTTAGCAACTTCACATTGTTTTAAATTTAATTTAGCAAAAGGCACTAAGGAAGATTTTGCAAACGATTTATCTAAAAATAATTTATAATTAATTTCAGCATTTTCAATATCTCCTGCAAGATGATAGCAATGTCCCAAATGGAAAAAAGCATCAAAAGGAGCACTTATTTCTTTAGTAGAATAAGCATCATATTTCTTTTTGTTATTTGAAACTGCTTTTAATAAAAAAGGAAGTGCTGTTTTACTATCTTTTCTAGATTCTAATAATAAAAATCCTTTTCGATAATTGTAATTTGCATTATCTGGCTTTAAATTTAATAAAGCGTTTACTACAATTTCAGCTTGATAAAGATAGCCTTCATCGATTAATCGAGAACTTTCTGTTACAAGTTCAAGTTCATTTGCTGTTTTTGTGAATTCAGTGACTTGTTCATCTGTTTTTTGACTAAACAATAAATTTACTGACAATAGTATTGTCAACGTAGATAGAATGGTTTTCATAATGTATAAAAAATTAAGTATTTTTTTTATTCTCGACTAAATTACAAATTATTTTTTAATAATTCTAAATTCTGTTCTCCTATTTTGTTTATGATCTTGTTCAGTACACGTTTTTTTTGCTTTCTTTTCGCATGAACACGCACTTAGTAATTGGGTTTCTCCATATCCAATACTTATAATTCTTTCAGGGTTTTTGCAATATTTTTGGATGTACTGCTTTACTGTTTCAGCTCTTTGTTTAGATAAGCTTAAATTTTTCTTTGCATCTCCTTTGCAATCCGTATGTGAACCAATTTCAATGATTGTTTCAGTATTATTATTGAGAAATTGAACTATTTTATCCAATTCAACTTTTGACTCATTTTTAATTTCTGCACTTCCAATTTCATAGTAAATCGAATTAATATTCACTATTTTTGCTAAATCTTGTCCCAATTCATTTTTGTGCAAGACGTATATTTCATTCATTGTTTTTTCTCTTTCAGCGCTCATTTTTAGTTGAAAGGTAGTGTTGAAGTAACCATCTTTATAGGTTTTCACCAGTAAGTGTATAGAATCGTTTTGAGTCCTATTTTCGAGAAAATCCAAAAAAATAAAACCTTCATTGTTTGTATTCAATGAAATTTGTTCGCTTTTATAATTGGATGTTATTTCTACCTTAACATCATTTAGTCCAATTTTTTGAGTATCACAAATTTGAATTGTATTTCGTGATTTAATTTCAGGAATTACCATTTTTTGGTCAAAATCAATGGTGTAAGTTTTTATTATTTCTTCATAGTCGTTTTCACAATTTGTAAGTAATTCTTCTTCATAGAATACAGGTGAATAATTATCAATTTTAAAGCTTAACTTGTATTTTGTACAAGTTTTTAGTGGTGCAATAAGCACTCCATCATTCATTCTTGGTGAAAATTTATCTTTTTCTGAATTATTACAATTCAAACATTGAATGATTACATGAAAGGATTCGGGGATTTTGTTTGAATTTTTTGATTTTATTTGTGCGTTTATTAAATGAGCAGCACTTTTTGTATTTTTATTCATGTTGAAAGTATAAATATCTTTTTCACCAAGTCCATTCTTTCTATTCGAACTTAAAAATGCAGTTGATGCATCAGCTGTAAGTGAAAAGAATAAATCATCACAGGTTGAGTTGATAGGAGTTCCCATGTTTTGTGCTAAACTATAGCTCTTATCATTGCTAATTTTTGATTCAAACACATCATATCCACCCATACTTGTTTTACCATTAGAAGAAAAATACAAAGTAGTATTATCGAATGATAAAAATGGTGACTCTTCGTCATATGGTGAATTAATTGAAGGCCCAAGGTTTTCAGGTTCACTCCAAATACCATCATTTTTTAATGTTTTACGATAAATATCTCTTCCACCAAATCCTCCAGGTTTATTCGACACAAAATAGATTTGTTTTTTATCGATTGAATGATAATAATGGGATTCCAAATACATAGTATTAATGTTTTCTTCATTGATTGTTTTTGGATTTACAAAATCACCATTTTCAATTGTTGTTTCAAAAACATCGCCATTCCCTGTGTAATCATTGTAAAAAAATAGTTGACGTTCATCTAATGAAGTCGAAACGGAAGCTTCATTTCTTTCTGGTAAACAAAAGGATAGTTTTTTTGGTTTATTCCAACTTGAATCGGTTGCTTTTTGAGTGAAATAGATGTCTTCAAAATATTCATTGGTGCTTTCATCTTTGTCTGATTCATTTGATTTATCAGGCCATTGACGTTTAGAGGTAAAGTACATATTTTTCCCATCTAATGAAATAACAGGTGCATATTCAGAATTTTTAGTATTTATTATATTCCCCATCTTTGTCTCAAAAATTGTGGGTTTTTTCAAAACTTTTTTGGCGATTTTACATTGTTCTATGTGTAGCAATGCATCAACAATAAGCGGTGATTTTCTTTCAGATTGTTGTATAAATTTTTGAAAGGTTTCAATAGCTAAGTCTAATTGATTATTTAGATGATAACACTTTCCTAAGTGAAAAAATGCGTCAGTAGAGGCACTTTTCTCGGAAGATGAATACATGTCATAATTTTTATCTGTATTTTCAATTGCTTTTTCTAAATAGGCTATGGCTTTTTCAAAATTTTCATTCAATGCCATTGTCACAAATCCTTTTCTGTAGTTGTAATTACAACTAATAGGATTTTTTTGTAATAACTTATCGATTAATAGTTCGGATAAATAGAAATAATTTTCTTGCAATAATTCGGAAGAGCCTACTAAAATTTCTTGTTCAGAACCTGTTCGAGCTAAACGTCGAATTTCAATTTCAGTTCTTTGACTGAAAGTGAAATTTACAACAAAAAAAGGAAGGATAAAAGTTAGACTTTTAATTAAGTTGAGTGGTTTCATGAAAATTGGTTTGTTTAATTATAATTCTCTGTTTTCGTCAAATTGTTCTAAGTAATCAGCGACTCTTCTGACAAATTGGCCACCTAATGAACCATCAACAACTCTGTGGTCATATGAATGGGAAAGGTACATTTTGTGACGAATACCAATGAAATCTCCATGTGGTGTTTCTATTACTGCAGGAACTTTACGAATTGCTCCTAAAGCTAAAATTGCAACTTGCGGTTGATTGATAATAGGTGTTCCCATTACATTTCCAAAAGATCCAACATTTGTAACCGTAAATGTACCTCCTTGAATATCCTCAGGCTTCAATTTATTGTTACGTGCATTGTTTGCTAACTCATTTACAGATTTAGTTAAACCAACTAAATTCATACGATCCGCATTTTTAATCACTGGAACAATTAAGTTACCAGAAGGCAAAGCTGTTGCCATTCCAATATTGATATCTTTTCGTTTAATGATAGTTGTTCCGCTTACTGAAACATTAATCATTGGAAAATCTTTGATTGCTTTTACAATTGCCTCTATAATAATAGGAGTGAAGGTAATATTTTCACCTTCTCGTTCAGCAAAACCTTTTTTCACTTTATTTCTCCAGTTTACAATTTCTGTAACATCTGCTTCAACGTATGAAGTTACATGAGGTGCAACATGTACTGACATCACCATATGATCAGCGATGATTTTTCGCATACGATCCATTTCAATGATTTCATCACCTGGATTTGGAACAACAATTGGTGCTTTAATTGAAGATAAGAAGTTAGATCCATTTTCAGTTGCAGGCATAGCAGGAGCAACTTTAGGAGTATCTTGAATGGTAACAACACCAGCAGTACTTGCTGCTTTAGGTTGTGAACCTCTTGTGTCGATGTAATCTAAAATATCTTTTTTCGTAACGCGACCTCCTTGACCAGAACCTGTTAATCCATCTAATTCACTCAACGAAATCCCTTCTTTTTCAGCAATGCTTTTAACTAAAGGAGAATAGAATTTATCAGAGTTATCGTAATTGTTAGAAACAACAGCGTCAATTGTTGCATTTATTTCAACTTCAGTTGTTGGAGCAGCAACAATAGGAGAAGCCGTTTTTTCTTCAACAGAAGCAGCAACACTCGTGTCACCATCAGTAGAAATAATTGCAATAACATCACCAACTTGTGCTACTTGATCTTTTTCAAAAAGGCATTTCACCAAAATACCAGCAGCTTCTGACGGTAATTCATTGTCAACTTTATCGGTTGCAACTTCTACTAAAGGTTCATCCATTTCTACGGAATCCCCAATGTTTTTTAACCAATTTGTGATCGTAGCTTCTGTTACGCTTTCTCCCATTTTAGGAAGTCTGATTTCGATTTGTGCCATTTTTTTCTAAATGAATTTTATGCTTGCAAAAGTAATTGAAAAAATGATTTTAAACAATAAAGTAAGGGCAGAATTAACGATCTAATTTTTTGTAAGCTTTAGATAGAATTGTAAAATCTTTAACTACTTTATAATCACGGGCATAGATGAGGTTTAATTTATCAATTATTGAATCATCTTGAAAAGACAATTCATCTGCAGGGTGAAGAATTCCAGGTTTGATTCTTGGTAAATCAAGAGAGGTTTGAGTCAATGCAACATAACCTACGATTGATTTTTTTCCAACCAAAACATGAAACATATTCGTAATGAATTTCTTTTTGTTTTTTACTATAACCATAAAAATAGGTATCAACAACAAAAAGAATAAACTTACTAAAACATCAAATGTTCTTTTAGTACGAATGTTTTCATCTTTTGTAATAGAATTAATGTTGAGTACATATAAATCACCTGCTGTTTCAATCGAATTACTTCCAATTAGCGATAAACTATCTGGTTGTGCGATTTTAAAATCTATTTTTTCAGCATTTATTTTGGTCATCCAATAAATTATTGATTGAGCAGAGGTGTCTTTTGCACAAAAAATAATTTCGTTGATTTGATGTATAAATGTAATTTGATCCAATTGATTTAATGTGCCAATTGCCTCTTTTTCTTTTTCATCGATTGAAACAAATACGATTTCGTCGATTTCATCATTGGTTTGTTTCAAAATCTCTTTTACACGTTTAAATTCATCTAATCCTCCAACGATCGCAAATTTTTTGTTTTTACGTTTTGCTAAATTGTATTTTTTACCAATCGCAAAATGTAATAGGACTCTACTTAATGTATAATAGATCACAATTCCTAGAGCAGCAATTAATATAAATAAACGTGAAAATTGCCATGCTTTTGGAAGAAGGGCGTAAACAACTAGTATGATTAATGTTCCGATTACATCTCCTTTTACAAACTTTTTCATTTTCAAGGGAGCGTCATAGCCACCATGAAATAAAATACTAAGTACCCAAATTATTGCGTAGGCAGGAAATGCAAAATGAATAATGTTTTCAGGAAATAAAATGTTTTCATGTTTCCATTGATTCGATAGTAAATTGAATCCAATTAATATGATACTGAAATCAATAAACGGTAAGAAAGAATGTTTGATGAAACGCGCTGTAATTGCCAAAAATGCTCTAAAATAAATTGCTAAGTGTATAAAGAAAGAGAATAATTTGGCATTTTTTTGTGAAAAATGTTTTTTAGCAAAAATGATCATCGCTCGGTAAAAAACAAACACATAATTTACAGAACTTTTTTTGGTGCTTTCTCCTTTATAATGAATGATTCTTGTTTCTGGAAAATACACATTTTCATATCCACCTTGTTGAATTCTGTAAGACAAATCAATGTCTTCTCCGTACATGAAAAATGCTTCATCTAGTAAGCCAACTTTATCCAATGCATCTCTCCGCATTAACATGAAAGCACCGCTTAATATGTCAATATTATTGGTTTCAAATTCACTTAAATTTCCAGCATGGTATTGACCAAATTTTTTCGATTTAGGAAATAATTTAGAAAGGCCAAAAATCTTATAGAATGCAACAGCTGGAGTAGGAAGCCCACGTTTTGATTCAGGTAAAAAATGTCCCTTACCATCGAGCATTCGAACGCCTAAACCTCCAGTTTTTGGATGTGCATCCATGTATTCGATGACTTTTGAAAAAGTATCTTCTTCAACTACTGTATCTGGATTTAACAATAAAATGTATTCTGCATCTGCTAATAGGATTCCTTGGTTATTCGCTTTAGAAAATCCTTTATTGTCTTTGTTCGCAATTAAATTGAATTGTGGAAATTTTCGTTCAACCATTTCAACGGAACCATCGATGGAATTGTTATCAATCACAAAAACTTGTCCAGATACATTTTCCAATGCTTTTTGAACAGAATTTAAACATTGTTCCAAAAAGAATTCCACATTGTAGTTGACAATGATAACAGCAATTTTATGTTGAAATGGGTTCGACAATTTTATTACTTTTTAGCGATGCATGAAATTTCAATCGAAACATTCATCGGTAATTTCACCACTTGAACTGTTTCTCTTGCTGGTGGACAATCAGAAAAATAACTGCTATACACTGCATTCATTGAGACAAAATCATCCATATTCGTCAAGAAAATAGAACATTTAACAATGTCAGAAAGTTGCATTGACGCTTCTTCTAATAAGGCAGTAATGTTTTTTAAGATTTGATGTGTTGCTTCTTCAATTGAATCTACAACTAATTCTCCTGTGAATGGATTCAATGGGATTTGACCGCTAACATATAATGTGTCATCTGTTAAAATCGCTTGACTGTATGGTCCGATTGGCGCAGGAGCACCAGGAATTTGTATTGCTTTTTTCATAGTTATATCACAAAAGTAAACATGTATTTTTTGATTTTTACATTAACTTTGTACAAGTTTAAGAATTAAAGCTAAATTAATTGAAAGTTCTCCTCATAGATTTTTATGATTCCTTTACATTTTTGATTGCACATTACCTAGAAAGTTGTGGGGCAGAGGTAGAAGTAGTCGAGGATAAAAAAATCGTTTTAGCGGAAATTGATCGTTTTGATGCCATCGTTTTTTCTCCTGGACCTGGTTTACCATCAGAAACACATTCCATGTTCAAAGTTTTAAAGGAATATGCTTCTTCAAAGAAAATTTTAGGAATTTGTTTGGGAATGCAAGGAATTGCAGATTATTTTGGAGGTCAATTGTATAATCAAGTACAAGTAAAACATGGAGTTTCTGAAAAAATTAACATTCTTAATTCTACGACACTTTTTAAAAATTTACCACCAGAATTTCAAGTTGGGTTATATCACAGTTGGGCGGTTGAACTTTCTAACCAATCAGAACTTAAACCACTAGCTTTCTCTGAAAATAATGTTTTGATGGCTTTAGAACATTCAGTTTATTCAATTTATGGAGTTCAATTTCATCCAGAATCGATCTTGACAGAAAATGGAAAAGAAATTTTACAGAATTTTTTATTGCTGTAATATTTTAGTATGTTTGAAAAAAAACTAATTTAAATAGACTATGAAAGTAACCCTTTTAATTGCAAGTATTTTTATTTCATTTATCACATTTTCTCAGACATGTGTTGGTAAATGGACAACGATTGATGATGAAACTGGAAAGAAAAAATCCATTGTTGAATTGTACAAAGTAGATGGTAAATTGTACGGAAAAATTGTTCATTTGTATCCTCGTGAAGGCCGTGAAGACAATCCAAAATGCAAAAAATGTACGGACGATCGAAAAGGTCAGCCAATTTTAGGAATGCAAATTGCACGTGGTTTAAATTGGGATGGAGAAGAATGGGAAGATGGAACAATCTTAGATCCTGAAATCGGTAAAGTATACACTGTGAAAATGTGGTTAGAACCAGGAAATCCAAAATATTTAAATGTAAGAGGATATATTGGAATTTTATACCGAACTCAAAAATGGATTCGTACAGAATAATCGTTTGAAATTTAAGAAAAAAGACTACATTTAGTAGTCTTTTTTTTTGCATTTAAAAACATAAGTCAATTTAATTTGTTACATATTTTTAGTATTTAAAGTTATTTTATGAAGTTTTTATTTTCTTTTTTATTTTTCACAAGTTCTTTTCAATTGTTTGCTCAACAAGTAAGCGTGAGTGGACGCGTTGTGAATAATCTTTCCAATGAATCAATTGAAATGGCTAGTGTTACCATCGTTGAACTTCAAAAAATAGTTTTTACGGATAAATATGGCGTTTTTTCGTTTGAAAATATAGTTCCAGGTTTGTACACGTTCAAAGCGAAAGCGACAGGTTTTGATGAGCAAGTATTCAATGAGATTGCTGTAACCTACACACGAAAAGTAGAATTGAATTTCACATTAGAACCTTTGTTTAAAGAGCAACAAGAGGTGAAAGTGAAAGCTTCTCCGTTTAAAAAGAATCCTGAATCACCTGTTTCATTGCGAACATTAAATGCAGCTGAGATTGAGCGTTTACCAGGAGCTGGAAGAGATGTGAGTAAAGTACTACAAGCTTTACCAGGAGTTGCATTGCGCCCAACATTTAGAAATGACATCATCATTCGTGGTGGATCACCTGGAGAAAATAAATTTTACTTAGATGGAATTGAAGTTCCAAACATCAATCACTTTGCAACACAAGGAAGTAGTGGTGGGCCTGTTGGTTTATTAAACGTTAATTTCATTCGTGAAGTAGATTTTTATTCAGGAGCTTTTCCGGCTAATCGTGCAAATGGATTGAGTTCAGTTATTTCATTCAATCAAAAAGATGGTAACAAAGAGAAATTGGTCACCAATTTTGCTTTAGGATCAAGTGATGCAGCCTTAACTTTTGATGGGCCATTAGGGAAAAAAGCTGATTTCATTTTTTCCATTCGTCGTTCATACTTACAGTTTTTGTTTTCGGCTTTAAAATTACCTTTTTTACCAACTTACAACGATTCACAGTTTAAAGTTAACTTTCGTCCCAACGATAAAAATAAGATTTCAATCATTGGTTTAGGGGCGTTTGATGATTTTGCTTTGAACACTTCAGTAAACGAGGGTATTAGCGATACAACAAAATTAGAATACAACAATTTCATTTTAGGAAATATTCCAACACAAAAACAATGGAATTATACGATCGGAATGAATTGGCAGCATTATTCTAAAAATTCAATTCAAACGTTTGTAGCGAGTCGAAATATGTTAAATAATTCTTCTGTTCGTTATTTCAATAATATTGAAGAACCTATTAATCGTATTTTAGATTACAGTTCATTTGAAGCTGAAAATAAATTTCGATTTGAACACCAATTTACAAAAAATGGATATAAGTTCAACTTAGGTGTAGGTTACGAATACGCCCGTTATTTCTCTTCTAATTATAACAAAATTGCGATACAAGGAAATGTGATTACGATTGATAATCAATCGAATCTATACATGAGTAAAGCAGCAGCCTTTGGTCAAGTTTCAAAAGCATATTTAGATGGAAGAATGAATCTTTCTTTAGGATTAAGAACAGATATAAATTCGTATAGTTCATCGATGTCTAATCCATTGAATCAATTGTCACCTATGTTTTCTGCGAGTTATAAATTAACGCCAAGTTGGACGATCAATGCCAACGTCGCGCGTTACAATCAATTGCCAGCTTACACCATCTTAGGCTATAGAAATGCTTCGGGCGAATTAGTAAATAAACAAAACGAATTAAAATACATTACTGCGGATCATTTTGTCTTTGGAACAGCATATTTGACAGAATTCAATGCGCGTTTTTCTGTTGAAGGATTTTATAAAAAATATAACAATTATCCGTTTTCCATCAACGATTCAATCTCTCTAGCAAATGTGGGTTCTGATTTTGGTATTGTTGGCAACGAAGCTGTTCGATCTGTATCCATAGGAAGAGCTTACGGAACTGAATTTTTATACCAACAAAAAATGGTAAAAGGATTTTACGGAGTTGTAGCATACACGTTTGTAACGTCAGAATTTTTAACTTCAAATAACACGTATGCTGCTAGTTCATGGGACAGTAAAAACATCGTTTCATTAACAGGTGGAAAACGCTTTAAAAATGGCTGGGAAATTGGCGTTCGTTGGTTGTATTCTGGTGGTTCGCCATACACGCCAATCGATGTTGCAACTTCAAGTTTAAAAGCTGTATGGGATGTGAATGGAAGAGGATTGTTGGATTATTCGAAATTGAATACTGAGCGAGAAGGAAGTTTCCACCAATTAAATATTCGCGTTGATAAAAAATACTATTTGAAAAAATGGACCTTGAATTTTTATTTGGATATCCAAAATGCATATGCTGCAAAAACAAAAGTTGCTCCGATTTTATTGGTTGAAAAAGACGTAGCTGGAAATCCAATTACAGATCCAAACGACCCAACGCGATATAAGACAAAATTCATTGAAAATACTTCTGGAATTTTACAACCATCATTAGGAATTATTATTGAGTTTAAGCAATAAAGCTCAATTTAATTTAGTTTAAACAAGGTTATTTTTTTCAAATTCATTTTGAAATTTTAACTTTGTTCAATGAGAAAGAAAATCGTACTCTTAGGGTCTGGCGAATTAGGTAAAGAATTCGTTATTGCTTGTCAACGTTTAGGTCAATACGTTGTTGCTGTTGATAGTTATGCTGGTGCTCCTGCAATGCAAGTGGCACATGAGTTTGAAGTCATAGATATGTTGGATGGTGATGCGTTAGATCGCATTATTGCCAAACATCAACCGGATTTAATTGTTCCAGAAATTGAAGCCATACGAACTGAGCGATTTTATGCATATGAAGCACAAGGGATTCAAGTTGTCCCAAGTGCTAAAGCTGCCAATTTCACGATGAATCGAAAAGCTATTCGCGATTTAGCAGCAATTGAAGTAGGCGTAAAAACTGCAACCTATCGCTATGCAACTTCTTTCGAAGAATTAAAAGCAGGTGTTGCCGTTACAGGAATTCCATGTGTAGTTAAACCTTTAATGTCTTCTTCAGGAAAAGGACAATCGGTAATAAAATCGGAATCGGATATTGAAAAAGCTTGGAACTACGCGCTAGAAGGATCTCGTGGAGATTTAAAAGAAGTGATTGTTGAAGGTTTTATTGACTTTGACTACGAAATCACTTTACTGACGGTTACGCAAAAAGATGGACCAACCTTGTTTTGTCCACCAATTGGTCACAGACAAGAACGAGGAGATTACCAAGAAAGTTGGCAACCCATGCCAATGAATCCAGCTCATTTAGCAGAAGCTCAAAAAATGGCTTCAGAAGTTACAGCAGCTTTAGGTGGTGCTGGTATTTGGGGTGTTGAATTCTTTATAACGAAAGATGGTGCTTATTTTTCTGAATTATCACCTCGACCACACGATACGGGAATGGTAACATTGGCGGGAACGCAAAATTTTTCAGAATTTGAAATCCACGCAAGAGCTATATTAGGCATTCCTATAACAGAAATAAAACTAGAGCGCAATGGAGCGAGTGCCGTTGTATTGGCTACAGCTGAAAGCAATCAACAACCAGAATTTAAAGGGTTGAATGAAGCAGCTCGTTTTACCAATTCAGATTTTAAACTGTTTGGAAAACCAACGACACGTCCATACAGAAGAATGGCCGTTGTGTTGACTTATGGAACCGAAAAAGTAGAAGATTTAGTAGTGAAAGCAAAAGAAGTTGCTGCGTGTATTACTGTAAATTAATGAAAGATTAAACACATGATAAAACCACTACAAACATGCTTATGGTTTGATGGAAAAGCCCAAGCAGCAGCAGCATTTTACTGTTCAATTTTCCCGAATTCAAGTATCTTACATGATTCAGGAATGGTTGTGAGTTTTGAAATCAATGAACAACGATTTATGGGCTTAAATGGCGGGAATCAGTTTAAATTTAATGAAGCTGTTTCTTTTGTTATTACCTGCGAAGATCAACAGGAAATTGATCGTTATTGGAATGAATTAACTTCAAATGGAGGAGAAGAGGGACAATGCGGTTGGTGTAAAGATCAATTTGGTGTTTCTTGGCAAGTTGTTCCGGCTGTACTTGGCAAATTAATGACTGATCCTGAAAAAGGTCAGCGTGTTGTTGCCGCATTCTTAAAAATGAAAAAATTTGACATTGCAACATTAGAAAATTGTTGATCTGATAGAAACAAAAAAGGCAATCATTGATTGCCTTTTTTGTATATTTAATAGTTATATTTTTTGAAATTTCTTTATGGTATTCCCTACTTTAAGCAGATAAATTGATGGGCTTAAATTACTTAGATCTATTGATTTTTCATTTGTTTTAATTAATAATTTCCCTGAAATATCATATATTTCAAAATCACTATTAGAATTGTTGTTGAGATCTAAATTTATTATGTCGCTAGTTGGATTTGGATAAATTTTAAAATCTGATTTTATTAAATCATCCAACGATGAAGTCAAATTGTTAAAAACAAATGAAATTGTTTTGTAATCACTAATAACCATATTGTATCTAAATACAAGTGTAATAATCCAATTTTTAATACCATTACTTTGTCCAAAATTGATTTCTGCCCAATAGTTTGAAGGGGAAAATGAATAATATCGAACAAAAATATTCTGTTGATTCAAGCTGTTAGTATCTAATGAAATTGGCGCACCATTATTATATTTAACAAATGAATTTGGATATTTTATGCTTACAGAGTCAATTTTCACACGATTGTACAAGCTCCAATCAACAAAAACTGTATCAATCATATTCATCGAATTAAATTCGCTTCTTGAAATTAAGAGCGAGTTAGTACCTAAAGAATCAGGAGTTTGAGCCAATGATATAAAAGTAGATATACCAATAATAAGTGATAATAGTATTTTTTTCATTTTAAAAAGATTAGTTATTAATTGAGTTGAAAAAATTAAAAGTAAATATATAAAAAAATGGCAATCAAATAAATGATTGCCATCTCTTAATCAATTAACAAGCTTATTTCAACAATCCCAATGCGATTTTCATACGAATCACACGTTTCGCAGATGCGTCCACTTTTTTCTTGAAAGTTGGATCTGTATTGTATTTTTTAATGATGTCAGCATGCGCTTTCTTCGCATCAACAGGCATTAACGCGATGTCGCATCCTGCTTCAATGGCTTTCAATTCACAATTTGGAATACTTGCAACTCCACCCATGTTCATGGCATCAGTTACAATTAACCCTTTGAATTTGTATTCGTTGCGCAACAATTTCGTTACGATTGTTTCAGACGTTGTAGCCGGCATTCCTTTTGTATCGTATTTTGGATTGTTCATGACACCGATGTGTGCAACCATAATCGACAAAACACCTTTTTCAATCAAAGTTGGGTAGTTGCCAATTTCTTTTAATTCTCCGTCAATCGTTTGTAAAGACTTGTGCGTATCACCAGAAACCAAACCATGTCCTGGGAAATGTTTCGCCGTTGCGATGATGTTTTTCGCTTGTGTTTCTTCAATGAACGCTTGTGACCAAGGAATGATGTTTGCAGGAATAGCTCCAAAACTTCTGAAACCAACTGTTTTATTTGGCGACATGTCAACAACAGGTGAGAAATTGTAATTGATCCCAATCGCATTTAATTCGTCTGAAATGGTATTTGCTACAGTTCTAACTTCGTCAATGGAAACCAATTCGTTTGCTTTTTTCACCGGTTTAGAACCTTCAATTTTACGGTTCACCAAACTTGGTTCCGCATCAGCACTGTATAAAAAAGGTAAGTTACCAATTGAATCATTCATGCTTTCAAATGTTTTTACCCAAGAAGTAAATCCTGTTTTTGTTCCATTCAACAATAAAACACCACCAATAATTCTACTTTTAATGTGCGCTTTAATGGTTTCTTCCGTTTGCCCCAAACGTCCAACAGCTGGCATGATTAACTGCGCAACAATTGCTGTGTCATCTAAAGAAGCAAATACTTTATCCGTTGCAGCTGTTAAATCTGCATTATCGCTTAAGAAATCAGTTAATTGAAACGAAGTAGCAACTTTTGGTTTTTGACGAATCGGAGCTGTCTTTTTATCATTACTTTGTGCACAGCTTTGAAAAAGTACTGCAAAAAGCACTGGAATTAAAATTGTTTTACTCATTTGAAATTATTTTGTGTATATATTTTCCAAAAGTAACCTTCTTAAAGAGATCTTTGGAGAAGGTTTCAAAAGTTTTTTGAACAGTGTTGTTGTCAATAACCATCGTAAATGATTTAACAGGGATATTTACTTGCTGGTTACTCAGTTTAGAAGTTAAGCCAAAACGCATATCGTAAAAACGCAAAGTATCATTTTTTAATTCAGTGGTGTAATAACCATTTGAAATGAAATCCAATTGTTTGGCATAATTTTTACCTTTCCATTTTAGGTTGTAAAGTGCTTGTTTGTCTTTTTTTACTGTATCAATGTCCGCAGGATTGAATTCATAAAAGAGCGATTTATAACCAACGTAATAATTTGAATCATCTTCTGTTAAAATCATCCAATAAAAACTTGTCAGCGGCATCGGTGTTACCATTGGGTTCTTAACGTTACGATTGTCTTTTTGAAAGAAGGCTGTTGCGTTGGAAAGGATGATCAATTTAACAATCACACCATAGAGTAAATAACTGGTAGAATAATAGATACCAAATAAGTTCCATTTTTTTCGTTTCGGATTTTCACGGTTCATCGTCATTGCAACAATAATGCAAACCATGAAAGGAACGGTGTACAAAGGATCAATTACAAAAACAGAATTGAAGGTGATTCTAAAATTGAATGGCCATAAAAATTGCGTACCATAATTGGTAAACATATCTAAAATTGGATGCGTCACAATTCCTAAAAAGAACAACCAAATCCATGTTTTTAGTTCATATTTTTGTTTGTATAATTTGAAAAATACAAAACCCAAAAGTGGACCCATCAAAAGTCCAAAAAGCAACGAATGCGAAAATCCTCTGTGAACTAAAGCTGCATCAATGGGATGATAAAAGAAACGCAAGAAAACATCTAAATCAGGAATTGTACCAGCAACAGCTCCCCAAAGAACAGCTTTGTTGCCCATTTTTTTTCCAGCTACCGCTTCTGCAACACCTGCGCCTAAAACAATTTGTGTTAGTGAATCCATTATAATTTTTCAGATTGATGGCAACAAATATACTTTTTTTCACTATCTTTAATTGTATATGAATTATAGAAACCACCACCAATCCATTAAAACGTGGTCAGAAGATGATCGACCTCGAGAAAAGTTACTTCAAAAAGGAAGAAGTATTTTAAGTGATGCTGAATTAGTTGCCATTTTATTAGGTTCGGGATCGCGCTCAAAAAGTGCGTTAGATTTAGCCAAAGAGTTGTTGCAATCCGTTGAAAATGATTTGATTCATTTTTCAAAATTAACGGCGCAAGATTTAATGAGATTCTCAGGAATTGGCGAAGCAAAAGCGGTAACTTTAATTGCTGCACTGGAATTAGGCAGAAGAAGAAAAACTTCCAATCAAATTGAGAAATTGAGATTTATCAGTTCTAAAGCAGTTTATGAGTTTATCGCTCCTTTTTTGCTCGATTTACAGCACGAAGAATTTCACGTGATTTACTTGAATCGTGCAAGTCAATTGATTCAACACAAGCAATTATCAATAGGAGGGATGGCAGGTACAGTCGTTGATGCAAAACTCATTTTTAATTTTGCATTGGAATTAAAAGCGCAAGGGTTGATTTTAATTCACAATCATCCAAGTGGAACGAAAGCTCCGAGTGTAAATGATGAAAAATTGACCAAAAATTTAGTAGAATTTGGTAAAATGATTGATTTACCGATTTTAGATCACTTAATATTCACAGATAATGGCTATTTTAGCTTCGCAGATGAAGGCAAGTTGAATTAACTACAAATACTCGTGAAAAAAAAGATCGTTACAATTATAGGTGCGCGCCCACAAATCATAAAATCTTCCGCAATAAATCGTGCAATAAAAACACATTTTAATGATCAATTAGAAGAAATTATTGTTCATACTGGTCAACATTACGATGAAAACATGTCTGCTATTTTCTTTCAAGAAATGGGTATTCCAACTCCAAATTACAATTTAAATGTAGGAAGCGGAAGTCATGGGCAGCAAACAGCCAAAATGATAGAAGGCTTAGAAGAGATTTTTTTAAAAGAGCATCCAACTGCTGTATTAGTATATGGTGACACCAATTCAACAATTGCTGGTGCATTAGCTGCAGCAAAAATTCATATTCCTGTAATACATGTAGAAGCAGGATTAAGAAGTTTCAACAAAGCGATGCCTGAAGAAGTGAATCGAATTGCGTGTGATCACATGTCAACGTTATTGTTTACACCTACAAGTACGGGATTTGAAAATTTAAAAAACGAAGGATTCAAAGAAAACCAAGTAGAAAAAGCATCTGCAAACCATCCAAAAGTATACCATTGCGGTGATGTAATGTTTGATAATAGTTTGTATTTCTCGAATGTGTCAGCAAGTAACTCAACCTTATTAGCAGATCTTGGACTAATAGAAAATCAATATGTATTAACAACCATTCACCGAGATTCAAATACGGATATTGCTGAAAATATGACGGCAATATTTCAAGCCTTATTTGACATTCAACAGGCTACAAATTTAACGATTGTTTTACCGATTCATCCACGTACGAAAAGTAAAATGGAAGCTCAACTTCCTACAGATTTATTTACTAAAATTTCAACCAATGCTCAATTTAAAATAATTCCTCCAGCAGGTTTTATTGATATCATCGCATTGGAGAAAAATGCACGAATGATCATTACTGATAGTGGTGGTTTACAAAAAGAAGCATATTTCTTTCAGAAACCTTGTGTGATTTTGCGTCCACAAACAGAATGGGTTGAAATCGTATCTAATGGGAATGCTCTTTTAGCAGGATCAGATTATCAAAAAATTGTGGCTGGATTTAATTCATTGTTAGCAAAGTCAGACTTTTCGTATCCACCTCTATACGGAGATGGTCATGCAGCTGAGTTTATTTGCCAAAAAATACTAGAAGACTTATAAAAATGTTGTTGGTTTATACGAAAGAAAATTCAACACGATTAGCATATGTGATAGATGTCATCTGTTCTTATGCTTCCATTTCGTATGAAATCACATCTAATTTACAAACATTTGAATTATCCGAGGATGCAAAATTAAATTATTCATCCACTCGAATAGAAGGTGTTTGTACCATTCAACCTTCTGTTGTTTTATTTGATAAAGGGCTTCCTGTTTACGGTATCACCAAAGGAAAGTTTGAAGGAGAAGAATGTCTTGCATTTAATGAAGTGGTTGATCCCTTAGCAAGTATCTTTTACATGCTTTCGCGTATGGAAGAATACCAAACCAAAAAATTCGACAAACATGGGCGGTTTGAAGCAGTAAATAGTGTATTGACACGTTTTGATTGGTTGCAAAAAGCGATGTGTGATCGTTGGTCCAATTCAATTATTAATCTTTTGAAGCAACAAGCAGGATTGAAAATTGAACAATCTAGTACTTCTGTTACGATGATTCCAACCTTTGACATTGACAATGCTTATGCGTATCGTCACAAAGGAAAGATTCGTAAAAGTTTATCAATCGTTAAAGATTTTTTAAAAGGTGATTTTTATAGAATACAACAACGCACAAAAGTTTTATTGGGATTAAAGAAAGATCCTTACGATACGTATGATAAAATCACTTCTATTGCTGAACAAGGATTTCCAGTGAAATTATTTTGGTTATTAGGAGACTATGCCAAATTTGATAAAAATGTTTCACATAAATCAAAAATGCATCAAAAGATCATTCGACAAATGGCTGAAATAGCAGACGTTGGAATTCATCCTAGTTATAAATCGAATTCATATGAATTACATTTATTGCATGAAAAAGAGCGTTTGGAAAAAATCATCAATAAAGAAGTTGTTAATTCTCGTCAGCATTATTTAAAGTTGAATGTCAAGGAAACATATCCAATCGCACTTTCAATGGGAATTCAACATGATTATACTATGGGTTATGCCGAAGTTGCTGGTTTTAGAGCAGGAACGTGTCGACCTTATAAATGGTATGATTTGATGGAGGAACAACAAACTACGTTAACGATTCATCCTTTTGCATATATGGATGGTACATTGAATGAATATTTACACTTAAGCATCAACGAAGCGAAAAATTGTATTTCAGCACTTTATAAAGAAGTTGCTCATGTAAGAGGGGATTTTGTTTTTATTTGGCACAATGAAACAATTGGCGATTACCGAAAATGGAAAGGATGGAGTACCGTTTTAGATTACACCTTAAATTTGAATAAAAAATGAATAATAAAACAGTAATTATAGGTGCACTTTTGTGTGTTGTAGGAATCGTATTAGGTGCTTTTGGGGCACACGGGTTAAAACCAATTCTAAGTGTAGAACGTTTGCAATCATTTGAAACAGGCGTTAGGTATCAAATGTATGCTGGTTTTGCTCTTTTTATTTTGGGTTTGAATGCAGATCGTTTTCACTTTTCATTGAAATGGATTGTACGCTCATTATTGATTGGCATTGTATTATTTTCAGGGTCTATTTACGGTTTGGCATTGCAGGAAGTGTTTTCTGTTTCTTTAAAATTTTTAGGTCCAATTACACCACTTGGTGGGTTGTTTCAAATAATTGGATGGATTCTGTTGATTTATCAATTAATTAAACAATCGAAATAAATGGAAATTACCATTTTAGGATCGGGAACTTCACAGGGTGTGCCAGTTATTGCTTGTGATTGTGCCGTTTGTCTATCAAGTGACACAAAAGACAAGCGTCTACGTGCTTCACTATTAATAAAAATTGATGAGGAGAATTTTGTTGTAGATGCTGGCCCTGATTTTAGAACGCAATTGTTACGCGAAAATGTGCAACAATTATCAGGTATCTTATTTACACACGAACACAAAGATCACATTGCAGGCTTAGACGATGTAAGAGCATTTAATTATAAGCAAAATCGTCCGATGGATGTTTATTGTAATGCTGCGGTTGAACAAGCATTGAAAAGAGAATTCTATTATATTTTTGAAAATGCTAATTATCCAGGTGTTCCTAAAATCAACTTGAATCAAATTTCAACAAATCGTTTTCAATTGAACAATGGGACATACGTTCAACCAATAGAAGTACTTCATTACAAAATGCCAGTTCTTGGTTTTAGATTGGGCGATTTCACCTACATTACTGATGCTAAAACGATTTCAGAAGAAGAAATAGTAAAAGTTCTAGGAACAAAAGTTTTGATCGTAAACGCCTTGCACTTATCGCCACATATTTCACATTTTAATTTAGAAGAAGCATTAGCCTTTATAGCGCGAATTAATCCGGAAAAAGCCTACATAACGCATATTTCACATTTATTTGGTCGTCACCAAGAAATAGAAAAATTATTACCTTCGAATGTTTTCGCGGCTTACGATGGAATGAAAATCAGTGTAGATTAATTTTTTAATTTTAAGCCAATAATGTTTGGCAATTTCCAAAAACAAACATTATCATCAGTTGGATAAGTTTGAGAAACGTAACTTCCTACTTTTTCAATGACTGTATCACCAACTTTAATGTATAAACTTGTTTCTGGGCCACCTTCTAAATAAATGGTATTCGCTAAATTAAAAGGCATTGCTTTTAAAAATCCTATCATTTCATTGTGCGTGTATGGAGAACGAGTAAAAACAAAATAGATTCTGTTTTGAACGTCAGTTGAAGCCAATAACATACTACAAGATTGTTTTTTCTTACTCCAATTCATTGGGTTTTTATTGCAATCAATCATCCGCATTCCTTGTGCAAAACAATGGTAATCATCTTTCACTACTGACCAATTTTCGCATTCTAAATCTATAATTTTAAATGGATATAATTTTTTGTCTTGAGTAGGATTGAAAGCAATTAAAGCGTTGTAATTAGGAGTAACTTGTGGATTATTTAGATGATTGAAATTTTTCATGAAACCTCTGTTGATGAGTCCATTCGCTAAATCATACATTCCAGCGTTTAACGCAATGTTTAATTGAAGTGAATCACATAATTGATCAACGGTGTATTTTGTTTTATTGTGTTCCGTTGCAGTATATAAGTGAAAATCAAAATAGGAAGGTGTAATTCTTACTAACGTTAGTTTTGAATCCCCTAAAATTGATTTGGTTGGAGCATCTATTTCACAAAATTCTAAGCCTTTTGCTAATAGTTGCCAATTATAAGCGTTTTTTTTAGATTCTTGTTGCGAGTTTTGTGAGCATGCCTGAAAAGAAATGACACCAAAAAACACAATAAGATTAAACAGGTAATTCATTCCAATCGAATTTTTTTGGTTTGAAAGGGAACACATCAAATAATTCACCTGAATAATAAAATTGATACGAAATCGCACCAAATGAATAGGGTTTATCGTAAATTTTGATGGTTGAACCTCCAACTTTTGGATCTTTTTTCGGAACAGATTGCGGGTAACCAACATTGAATAAGGTCGCTAAAATTTCTGGTCGATTATCGATAGAGAATCCTGCTCGTTCCCATTGTACTTTCACTTGTTTTAAAAATACTGCTGCATACATGTATGAATAGTAATGATTTCTGAAAGAAGTCAAACGATCCATGCGTTCTTGTTGGTGGTTTTCAGTTGAAAAATCCAACAATGTTTCGTATTGCTTTCCTAAATAGTATTCGCTGGTTGGATCTTTTAATAAGGCTTCAATTTTTTGAGCAGTTGGTTCTTTGATTCCTGTTACACCAAACGAAAATTGAGATTCAACAGATAATACCTTCAACGGTCCGATCCATTTTTTGTACGCTTCCCGATTGGAATTAAACAAACGAATTTGTTCGCCCACTAAACATGCAACAATTAATCTGCTTTCTACACCTGTTTGGTTGGCAACACTGTCAATTAACTTTTTATCTTTCACAACGGCTTCTTTAAATGTTTGCCATTCTGCAATGTTCATCCAATCGAAAGCGCTTTCGTGTTTAAAATTGTAACGCGCGTGTTTGATTTTATAATCTAATTTATAAACTTCTTTTTGGTACTGTTTATTCGATTTTAATTGAATACCAACTGCTTCAATCATTCTTAATACTTCAGCATCGTTTTTACTTTTTTCATATGCATGAAGAATGTATTGCGCATTTTTAGGATAGTATTTATTTAACAATACGATGCGTTGCAACACTTCGTAATCATTAAAATCAACCGATGAGGTATCTTTTTTAAAGGATTGGTTGTATTTATCTTTTATTTCGTTGAAATAGCGATTATTGGTATCAACAGAACCTTTTTCATCGGTTAATCTAAATTTTATGGCTACATATGAAGCGGTTAGAAAGAAACCTATCAAGGCAAAACTTACTAATACTATATAAAATGGAATTTTAAACCATTTTTTTTTCACAATTTTTCTCAAGGAATACTATTTTTAAATACGTGTACAAAATTAAAAAAAGAAGTGGATAAATATCTGTTCAATAAGTATCCACTTTTTGTTAAAGTTATAAAATCGAATCTGATTAATTGTTTGTCATAAACAAAGCGTTTGCAAAGAATAACTTCCCATTTTCCCAAAAGCCTCTAAAAAGTGGGTTGTCAATGAAATAAATCACGCTTCCATTTCCACGGTTTTCTTGACCAATTATCAGCGATTTATTTTGATCTTTTTTCACATTGCTTCCAACGAAACCGCCTAATATCTCTGCGTTTTCAGATGTGTAAACTACAGAAAGTTGATTTTCTAACCATTCGTAAGCTGATGCACTTAATTTTAAACTGTTATAGGTTGAACCATATCCAAATGCAAGCGGGTTAGTTTGCTCTACCTGACACGCATAAATCGCTCCTGTAATAGTGTTTTTAATTGCTTCACGTTCTTGTTGATTGTAAACAATCGGTGCATGTTCGTGTTTTTCTTCTTTTTTATCTTCTGTTGCTGTTGCTTCATTTTTTGGTTTCAATGCAAAACCATTTTTAGTTGTAAAGTGATCTACTGCATAGCCAATTGCGATTAACTTTCCACCATTTCCTATCCATTCTTTAATGGTGTTTAAATTTTCTTCATTGGTAAAATAATTGAAATAGCCTTCCGGAACAATTAATGTTGTAAATCGTGCCAGCATTGTTTTATCGATACTATTTGAAGATATTAACGAAATTGGATAATTTAATTGTTCTTCAAAAAAGTGCCAAACTTCACCTACATTCAGTGAAGATGCGTTTTCGTCTGACAATAGTGCAACACTTTGTTTCTTGATTAATTTAACAGAAGAAGAACCAAAATCATTGCCTTTTTCAACTAAACCAGTCGTAGTTGGTGTTAATTGAACTTGAAATTCATTGGCGATGGTAACAATTTGATCTTCGAAGCCAGTTCCATTGTCTTCTTTTGTGATTAATAATGTTCCTCGGTTGTAATTTATACCATTCAACGTAAATGGGTTTTCTGCCGTTCTCACTTTTATGCCTTTTTGAATTAAAGCACTTAAAAAACGAGCATCTTGTAATCCATTCCAAGTTGCGATATATGCATATAAATCGGTTTCTTTTTTGTTTTTAATTGTTGGAGTATTTTGATTCGTTCCAACCACTAGTTTTTCAGATCCAATTGCATATAATCCATACGCATAAGGCAAAGACCAAGCAGTTATGTCATACGTTAAAGAATCCGACAATTTTGTTTTTGGTTCAAACAAAACATTGACTAACGTTCCTTTTAATTGATTGGTATTGATAATTAAATGTTGGTTCGTTGCTTTCATTGAACCTGTTTTGAGTGTAGAATAATCAAAACCTGAAACAGTTGCATCATTCCCAAAGCTGTAAGCAATTTTATGTGCATCTAATAATTGCTTTAATGCATCGATGTTTCCTTTTTTACCTCCAACGATGTAACTTTTGTATTTGTAATTTTTATTTTTTGAAAATTGTTGAAATTCTTCTATCAATCTTGAAGCATTCAATGCAGCATGTTCAATAGTTGAAAGACCAGCTGTATGGTGGTGTAAAACGCGATCTTTTAAAGTGATTAATTTTCCGTCGTTATTCATTACACCAATTCCTCCTCGACCGCTTCCTCCTTGTTCGTATGTCATTCCAACTGCTCCGCTGTAAGTAGGGTAGGTATCACCGTAACTTGGGTACAAAAGGTCAAATATTTCTTTTGTAAAATAAAACCATCCGTTTCGATCAAAATATTTTGCATTGTTTTTACCGATTTCTGTTTGAAACTTGCGTTGGAAATCTGTAATTACTTCGTGATAAGGTTCTGCAGCTGGTGCAAAATAATAAGGAGCGTTCATGCCTTGTTCATGAAAATCAACATGAACATGAGGCAACCATTGATTGTACAATGCAATGCGTTTTTTTGATTCTACTTGTGTTAACCAAGCCCAATCTCTATTTAAATCAAATAAATAATGATTTGGGCGACCAGAAGGCCAAGGTTCATTGTGTTCATTGGTTACACGATCACTGTTTAATACTTTGTTGTGTTGTTGATTGTACCAATTCACATATCGATCTCTTCCATCAGGATTGATACATGGATCCAAAATCACAACAGTTGATTTTAACCAATCTTGACGCTGTGTGATGAGCTCGAAAGCCGTTTGCATGGCTGCTTCAGTTCCTGCGCTTTCGTTTCCGTGTACATTGTAGCTTAACCAAACAAATGCTACAGATTCATTGGCCAGATTACTGTGATTTTGTTTTAATTGTTCTAAGTTTTTTAAATTTTCGGGTGTAGAAATATACGCAACAATTAAATCTCTTTTCTCATTTGTTGAGCCATACTGTTGAACGGAAATTGAAGAAGGTGCGTTTTTTTCTAACTGTCTGAAATAATCAACAACTTGGTGATGACGTGTGAAATAAGTTCCTAATTCATACCCAAAATACTCTTTAGGACTTTGAACTTTTTGAGAAAAACTAACAGTAGTAACTGCTATGAATAGAAATGACCAAGCAATGAATTTCATGTTGTGTAATTTTTGGTTTACACAAATCTAATTAGATTTTAGAAAAACACCTTAAAAATAAACGAAACTTTATTGCGGTTAAATTATTCCTTTCATGCGTAAAAACTCATCCAAAGATTCAATATCACCATACAAAACTTCACGTGCTTTGCTTCCTTGAAACGAACCGATAATTCCCATTCCTTCCAATTGATCAACAATTCTTCCTGCGCGGTTGTAGCCAAGTTTTAATTTACGTTGTAATAAACTTGCTGAACCTTGTTGATTCATAACTACAATTCTTGCAGCATCCGCAAACATTGGATCAATTTCATTCATGTCGATATCGCTGCTTCCATCTCCACCTTCACCAACATATTCTGGTAATAATAATGCTTCTGGATAGGCGCGTTGACTTCCAATGAAGGCACAGATATCTTCCACTTCTGGCGTGTCAACAAAACCACATTGCAAACGAATCATGTCAGAACCAGTTGAAATTAACATATCACCTCGACCAATTAATTGATCAGCACCTGATGCATCTAAAATTGTTCGAGAATCAATTTTTGATAATACTCTAAATGCAATTCGGGCAGGGAAGTTAGCTTTAATCATACCTGTAATTACATTAACAGATGGACGTTGCGTTGCAACAATTAAATGAATTCCAATCGCACGTGCTAACTGAGCAATACGAGCAATCGGATGTTCCACTTCTTTGCCAGCAGTCATGATTAAGTCGGCAAACTCATCAATCAATACAACAATATAGGGTAAGTAACGATGACCTTTTTCAGGATTAAGTTTTCGAGAAATAAATTTCGCATTGTATTCTTTGATGGTTCGAACGCCCGCATCTTTTAATAATTCATAGCGGTCATCCATTTCAATGCACAATGAATTTAGCGTGTTGACTACTTTAGAAACATCTGTGATAATCGCATCTTCTTCTCCAGGAAGTTTTGCTAAAAAATGGCGTTCAATTTTGTTGTAAAGCGTTAACTCTACTTTCTTTGGATCGACCAAAACAAATTTCACCTGAGAAGGATGTTTTTTGTATAAAATCGAAATCAATATAGCATTTAACCCAACTGATTTACCTTGACCAGTTGAACCAGCGACTAATAAATGGGGCATTTTCGTTAAATCAAACGTAAATGTTTCATTGGTAATCGTTTTTCCCATTACGATTGGTAATTCAGCATCTAGATTTTGGAATTTTTCAGAAGCGATCAATGAACGCATGCTTACCATTTCAGGATTTGAATTAGGAACTTCAATACCAATGGTTCCTTTTCCAGGAATTGGCGCAATAATACGAATACCTAAAGCACTTAAACTTAAAGCGATGTCATCTTCTAAGTTTTTGATTTTAGAAATTCGAACACCTGGTGCAGGAACGATTTCATACAATGTAACTGTCGGACCTACTGTTGCTTTGATTTTTGCAATTTCAATTTTATAATGAGAAAGTGTTTCAACAATTTTGTTTTTGTTGCGTTCCAATTCTTCTTTATTGACAGAGATCGTAGATGAACCATATTCTTTCAACAAATCAATTGATGGCAATACATAACTAGCTAAATCAAGTTTTGGATCGTAATCACCGTATTCTTTTCTTAAGGTATTTAAGTCGTCATCACTTAATGCAGCTTCTGCTTCTGGAATTTCTACAGAAAACCCTGTGTCTGGAATAGGAGTGAAAGGAGTTTCTTGTGGAATTTCAATTTCAAAATCGGCCACTTCATTTTCCAATTCTAATGCATTATTCGTTGGTTCAGGATCTTTTACAGAAATAATTAATTCTGAAGCATCAAAATTATTATCATCATCTTCTTCTAGTTCATTCTCTTCTTCAAAATGGATCGTTTCAGAAATTTCTTCTTTTTGAATCTCGTTATCTTGGATTGTGTTGATGGCATGTATATCATGAATAATTCCAGCTTTATCATGAATAGATTCATATTCGTCAGACATTTCAACTTCTTTTTCACCCATCAATCGGTCAAAAAGTGAACTGAAATTTGGATTAAATAAACTTACGATTACAAGATAACCCAATACTAATATAAAAGCCATTGAACCAAAACGTCCTAATGTTAATCCCAACCATTCGTTGATATAAAACCCAAAAGAACCACCTGCATAATTGACTGCGTATGAAAAATAGCCTAAAAGAATTGAACTCCAAATCATTAATACAAATACGCGTTTGAACGTTTTAGCAAGCGGTAAAAATGTTTTATCAAATGCAATTCGTACACCTAATAAGAATAACAAGAATGGAATTCCAAAGGATGAAATACCAAACCAACGGTAAAACAATAAATGTGAGGTCCAAGCCCCAAATTTCCCTAACCAATTTGATACTTGAACAGTATCACCTTCCGTTAAAAATTCGAGTAGATTTTTGTCTAAAACACGATCTTGGTCAACGGTCCATGTAAATAAATAAGACAAGCATGCCAAAAACAAATAAAATGCTGTAAGTATAAAAATACTACCTGTAATGGTTTTTACTTTCTTTTTATCAAAGCGATTGGTTAAACCAGCAACAGGATTTTTTAGTTCTACACGTTTTGAGTTTTTCTCTTTTTTTGCGCTTGAACTTGATGCTTTAACCGTTTTTTCTTCCGGTTTATTGCCTTTTGGTATGAATTCGTTGTCTGCCATTTTTTAGATTCTATCCTACGAAGATAAGAAAGAAAATGCCCAAAGATTTAGCAAAGAAAACGAACTATAAACAGCTAAATGTTAGTTAGTGAAAAGTGAATTTATTTAGGGGTTGTTTCCTTGTTTTGCAAGGATTCAATTGCTGTTATAAATTCATCAAAACTCATCTTTTTATAATCTGAAGGGATACCAAATAAATCTTTCGAAGGTGTTTCATAAACTAGCTCTTTTAGTTCGTATTTAAAAACACCTTCAGGCGTTGAAAGGTAATACAGTGTTGGTATTCCTGGTAAAGATGAAAACGTATTTAGGTATTTGCTATTTATTTTTTTTGAGTAATAAAATGTGTATCGTTGATTCGTTTTTTTATGTAGAACGAAAATCTTATTACATTTTAACCCTGCAATTTTTTTTGATCCTCGCTTGAAAGAAAATTGATAATTAATACTATCATTTTGTTGTGAAAGCTGATTCGATTGTAGTGCAATCTTCCCAATTGGACTATTGATTAGTAAATAGGACTTATTGAGCTGTAAGTGCTTAATCAATGTTTGGTTTCCAACAACAGATGAATTATTTTCAATTCGTATTAACGTATCATTAGAATAAATAATCATTTTACTTGCTTGAATTTTGTCTTTCAACAAAGTATCACAACTAGTAACTTCATAGGTTAATTTCCCAACAAATGGAACTTGTTTTTGCGCTAAACATGTTGAGGAAATAAAAAGTAGTATCAATGTAAAAATACGCATCAGTGTTTTTTTTCAAAATTAAACCAATTTTATCAATTAACGATTATTTTCTTAAATGTCTCAAAAATCGACGTGCTTTTTAGTTTTGACTTTTTATTCAGTATAAATATGCTATTTTTGTGCTACAAATTAGTCTATGAAAAAAGATATTCATTTTATAATTAATAAATCTGAATTAACAGCTGGAACGCGCGGAGCATCTTTAGGTCCTGAAGCACTTTTTGTCGCTGCACGTGCTGTAAATAATCGATTTTTTAATGATTTTAACGTTGAAGAATTACCGAATTATAATTACTTATTGGATCAACCTGTTGAACATGCTTTTGCTAAAAGAGTAGGTGGTTTGATTCAAGTATACTCAGATGTTTCATCGATTGTTTCTGAAAAATTAGCAAAACAACAATTTCCGTTTTTACTTTCTGGTGACCATGGTTCTGCAGGTGGAACGATTGCAGGCATCAAAAAAGCATATCCATCAAAACGTTTGGGCGTTATTTGGGTGGATGCGCATGGTGATTTACACACACCATTTACGACACCTTCAGGAAACATGCATGGAATGCCACTTGCGACAGTTTTAAATGAAGATAACTTAGCTTGTCAAATTAATGATGTGCCAGTAGCTACTATTGACGCATGGAATCGTTTGAAAAACACTGGTTTTGAAGGGGTTAAAATTCAACATGAAGATTTAATTTTTATCGCAGTTAGGGATACGGAAGCGCAAGAGGATGCATTAATTGAGCGTCTTCAAATAAAAAATTATACGGTTGCCGAAGTGGAAAAAGAAGGGGCTATTCAAATTGCTCAAAAAGCACTTGAAGATTTAAAAGATTGTGATATCATTTATGTTTCTTTTGATGTTGATTCTATGGATCCGATTCATACTTCTTTCGGAACAGGTACACCTGTAGCAAATGGTTTACACCCTAATCAAGCGAAAGATATTTTAAATACATTTTGTGCTTCTTCAAAATTGGTCTGCATGGAATTTGTAGAAATCAATCCTTGCTTAGATGATAAAATGAACAGAATGGCAGAAATCAGCTTTTCAATTTTGGAATCAATTGTTACTTCCAATTTAACCAATTAATTTACAGATAATCAATACGATGGAACAAACTATTAAACGTTTAATTTTAGAACATTCAACAGAACTTTTTGGGCAAGAAATAGAAACTTCAATGATTCAATTTCAAAAAACGAGAAAGGATGTTGCGGGTGATTTGACTTTGGTGATTTTTCCATTTGTAAAAATGTTGAAATGCAGTCCAATTGAAGCAGGTTCTAAAATAGGCCAATTTATTGTAGATCATATTTCTTCGATTGATAAATTTGAAGTGGTAAGTGGTTTTTTAAACTTAACAATCGCTTCTGACTATTGGTTGGATCAATTAAATAAAATGAATGCTCACCCAACTTTTGGTTACGAAAAAGAAAATTCAAAACCAACAATCATGGTTGAGTATTCTTCGCCGAATACAAATAAACCTTTGCATTTAGGTCACTTACGTAATAATTTCCTTGGCTATTCTGTCGCAGAATTGTTAAAAGCAAATGGTCATAAAGTTGTGAAAACGCAAGTAATCAATGACCGTGGAATCCATATTTGCAAAAGTATGTTGGCGTGGGAGAAATTTTCTCCACTAAATGAAAAAGGTGAGCGAGAAACTCCTGAAAATACGGGGCTAAAAGGAGATAAATTAGTAGGGAAGTACTACGTTGAATTTGATAAACATTTCAATGCAGAAGCCAAACAAATCATTGAAGAATGGAATGCTGGAAAGTTTGATAATTTTCAGACAGAAATCATTGAAGAGTTTCAGCGTTTAGCTGCCGCCAAAGAAGGAAAAGATGAAAAAGCTGTAAAAGGATTAGAGGATAAAATCAAAGATTTAGCAAAAAATCAAACAACATTGTTGCGTGAATCGAAAGAAATGTTGGTGAGATGGGAAGCAAAAGATCCTCAAACGTATTTATTGTGGACAACGATGAATAATTGGGTCTATAAAGGCTTTGATGTGACATATAAAGCAATGGGTGTTGATTTTGATCAATTGTATTATGAATCAGAAACCTATTTATTAGGAAAAGATATTGTTATAGAAGGACTTCAAAAAGGAGTGTTTTTTAAAAAAGAGGATGGTTCAGTTTGGATCGATTTGACAGCAGACGGTCTAGATGAAAAATTAGTATTGCGTTCCGACGGAACAGCCGTTTATATGACACAAGATATTGGAACAGCTGTTGACCGTTTTAATGATTTCTCTGATTTAAGTAGCATTATTTATACCGTTGGAAATGAACAAGATTATCATTTCAAAGTACTCTTTTTGATTTTGGAAAAAATGGGGTATTCTTGGGCGAAAAAATGCGCACATCTTTCTTATGGAATGGTCGATTTGCCTTCTGGAAAAATGAAATCACGAGAGGGAACTGTTGTTGATGCGGATGATTTAATGCAAGAGGTTGTTGATAGTGCAACTGAAATGACAAAAGAGCGTGGACATTTAGACGGTATGTCTGAAGATGAACGTACTTCTTTGTTTAAAACCATCGGAATGGGTGGATTGAAATATTATTTATTGAAAGTTGATCCTAAAAAACGAATGCTGTTTAACCCTGAAGAATCAATCGAGTTAAATGGTAATACAGGACCTTTTATTCAGTATACACATGCTCGTATAAAATCATTAGTTGCAAAATCGGGAATTGATACTTCAGCAATAACAATTAAAGCTGTTGATTTATTGCCTGAAGAAGTTGAAATCATAAAACTATTAAATGATTTCCCAACAACTGTAGATGAAGCAGCTCGCGAATTATCACCAGCAGTAATTGCTAATTATACGTATGAATTAGTTAAAACATACAATCATTTTTACCAAGCAATTCCAATTTTAATCGAAGAGGATGCTGCTAAAAAAGAGATGCGTTTACTTTTGAGCGTGAATGTTGCGAAAGTGATTCGCTTAGCAATGCGTTTGTTAGGTGTTGCTGTTCCAGAAAGAATGTAGGAAAAAAAGTGGGGTAAGCTACTCGCATCGCACCGCTACAACCTCATACCTTTGCTACGTTCCCGTCCTGGAGGATTAAGAGGGAGCTGGTCGTACAAGACTTACCCCGCACAAAGATAGTTACAATTCTTGGATTGTAGCATTGAATCGTAAAAAAAATGTTGTGATAATTTACTAGTTATTCTTCAGTAGTACTAGTTTTCATGCTAATTTTATCAATTCGTAAACCATCTAAATCAATGATTTCCAGTGTAAAATTATCGTGTTGAATCGTGTCGCCAATTTGAGGAATACGTTTGAGTTCATTTAAGAAAAATCCCGCAATAGTCGTGTACAAAGCAATATTATCTTCAATGATTTCTTTTTGAAAAAATTGATTCAATTCAAAAATCAAGGTTTTACCATCAATTAAATAACTTCCATCTGTACGTTGAAAAATACTTAAATCATCTACTTCATCTTCTTCTGGCAAATCGCCTACAATCGCCTCGATTAAATCATGTAAGGTTAATATTCCAACAACTCCGCCATATTCATCAATCACAGCAGCAATGTATTGCTTTTTACTTTTGAATAAGTTTAATATTTTGAATGCTGGAGAATTTTGAATAATGTAGATTGTTGGCTCTAAAATCGATGCTATTGTAAAACCATCTTTTTGGTGATTTTCTAAAAAATCTTTGGTTGTAATTACACCTTTCACTTGATTTAATTGCCCATCACACACTAAAAATTTTGAGTAATTACTTTTTAATATTTGTTGTAAAACAGCATCAATTGGATCATTACTATTGATCCATTCTACTTCAGAATTGTGAGTCATCAACGATTTTGCTGTTTGATCCGCAAAGTAAAATAAATTTTGATGTACCTGACTTTCTTCTGTTTCTAAAACACCGTGTTTCCCAGCGTTGAATAGCATAAACTTTAATTCTTCTTCACTGATGTGATCGTTGTCATTTTCTTTGATTCCAGTTATTTTTAAAATAATTTTCGTTGAAAAGGACAATAATTTCACGAAAGGATAGGTTGTGATCGTAAAGTAATTAATAATTGGAGCACATACCAATGCAATTTTTTCTGCATTATTCATCGCGATTGTTTTTGGAACGAGTTCACCAATAACAATGGTGAAATAGGTGATGCTTCCTATAACTAAAAACAAAGAAATGATGTGTGTAGATTGACCTAGTATTGGGAACTGAACTAAAAAATGTTCTAAATCATCGGTTAAGGTTGCGCCTCCATATGCACCGGCAATTATACCAATCAACGTAATTCCAACTTGAACAGAGGAAAGAAAATTTTCAGGTTTATCGAGTAATTTTAAAATTGTTTTCGCGCGAAGGTGACCTTGTTCAGCTAAATGCTCTATTCGACTTCTTTTAACAGAAACCAATGAAATTTCTGAAAGTGCAAAAAACGCATTTAATAAGGTTAAAATAAAAATGATAAAAATTTCCATGGATCAAATTTAGGTACAATTACTGAACAAAAAACCTCACAAATTGTGAGGTTCTATTTTATTTAATCTTCGTCTTCATCTTCGAATTCATCATCTTCCCAATCGTCGTCACTTTGCCAATCGTCGTCTTCTTTTCCTTTTAATCCAAAAAGATCGATTTCTTCATCGTCGTCTTCGTCATCAAAAAAGCGATTTATTTTCCCACTTTTTTTGTAGGCATCCATTTTTGGTTTCTTAGATCGGTTATCTGTATCACCAAAATCTTTTGATTTTTTTTCTACTTTCTTTTTTTGAATTTCAATACTTGTAGGGTCGATAATTGGTGGAGTGAATTCACGCGGTTCATTATCCAAGCCTTTATAATCAGATCGTGTGTCTGGTCGTTGGTATCCTCCTGTTGGTCTAGGTGAATTTTCTCTTGAACGATTGAAATCTGGTCGAGGTGAATTCGCATCTCTTGGTGGACGTGTGTCAGGTCTTGCTTCTGCTTCTTTTACTGCAATTGGTCGACCATTCATTAAAGAACCATCCAATCCTGCGATTGCATTCAAGGCTTCTTCTTTATCCGCCATTTCCACAAATGCAAATCCTCTTGATTTACCTGTTTCTCTATCAGTTGCTACGGTAGCTTTTAATACTGTTCCGTAATCTTCAAAAGCTTGCTTAACTTGCTCGCTTGTAATGCCAAAATCTAATTTAGCGACAAAAATACTAGTCATAAAAATGAAATAGCTTAGATAAAATCTTTTTTAATAATGAATAATGATTCAAAAATAGAATTATTTTTTATTGTAGTATCACTTTCTCGACTAATTTTATCGAAAAAAAGAATGAAAGCAATTGTTTTAGGAGCATCAGGATTAGTTGGGAGCGAATTGGTTCGACAATTAGTTGAGGATCAACGCTTTGAAAAGATGTATTTATTGAGTCGTAAATCACTTGATTTTAAAGATGCAAAAATTCTAAATTACACCGTAGATTTTGATAACTTGGATCGTTTTCCGTTTGAAGATCAGGTAGATACATTGTTCATTGCATTCGGTACAACCTTAGCAATTGCTGGTTCAAAAGAAAAACAATTTCAAATTGATGTGGAAATCCCCACTCATGTTATGCAACTAGCGAAAGATGCAGGTGTAAAAAATTGTGTATTGGTTTCATCAATGGGTGTTTCAGAAAAATCCATCTTTTTTTATCCACGTATGAAAGCACAATTGGATCAGCGTGCACGTGCCATGCAATTTGATAAATTGATTTTATTAAAACCTTCTATGCTCGATGGAAATCGAAAAGAGAAAAGAACAGGGGAGAAGGTTGGTATTATAATTGGGAATTTACTCGGTAAAACAAACTTAATAGAAAATTACCGCCCTGTTAAAATTGAAAAAGTAGCCAAATGCATGCGTTCTGTAGTTTTTGATTTTCCGTCAGGTAATCACGAAGTAAACTCGAAAGAAATCCAAACTTACAGTTGATTATTTTTCTTTAAAAGATCTCTAATTTCAGTTAAAAGTAGAATTTCATCTTTTGGTGGATTCTCCGCTTTTTCTTCGTCTTCTTTTTTCAGTTTCAATCGATTGATTGTTTTAATCATTAGAAAAACGACAAACGATGTCACCAAGAAATTGATAATTGAAGAAATGAATTTCCCGAAATAAACACCTTTCCAGGCTAATTTTTCCAACGTTTGAACGTGGAATGCACGCATTGTTGGTTTTAATAATAATGGTGTAATTACATCATTGATTAATGAAGTAACGATCGAATTGAATGCTGCACCAATGATTACAGCTACTGCGAGGTCAACAACATTGCCGCGCATGATAAAAGTTTTAAATTCTTTTAGCATAATTTTATTGTTGAAATAATTGACGTTGTAAAAGCGAACGACTCAAGGTGATTTCATCCGCATACTGTAATTCTGTGCCAACGGAAACACCGCGCGATAAAGTTGTAATAATCAATTCCTGATCTTTTAATTTTTTATACAGGTAAAAATTAGTGGTATCGCCCTCCATTGTTGGACTCAATGCAAAAATAATTTCATTTATTTCTTCGTTTTCTACTTTTGAAATAAGCGTAGAAATGTTTAAATCATTTGGACCTACGCCATCCATTGGGGAGATAATCCCGCCTAATACATGGTAGATTCCTTTGTATGATTCAGTTGATTCGATTGCTAATATATCGCGAATATCCTCTACAACACAAATGGTTGCATGATCACGACTCGGATTTGAACAGATAGAACAAATTTCAGTGTCTGAAACATTTCCACAAGAGTCACATTTTTTTGTGTGTGCTTTCATCTCTGTAAATGAATGTGCGAAGAGTTCAATTTCTTCTTCACTTCGATTCAATAATTGCAAAACAAGGCGCAACGCCGTCCTTTTTCCTATTCCAGGTAAAGAAGATAATTGTTCTACAGCATTTTCTATGTATTTCGAAGGAATTTTCATTGGTTAAAAGTACAATAAATATTGTTTTTTAAACGTGCTATTTTGGGATGTTTTTAACATTGAAACTTGAATAAATATGCCTATAAGACGAAGATTTTAACTATTTTTGTTATTCGAAAACAATCAATGTCTAAAAACGAAGTAAATATCCGAAATAAACGCGCGCGTTTTGAATACCATTTAATGGATGAATTTGTAGCTGGTATGCAGTTAACAGGTACAGAAATTAAAAGTATTAGAAATGGGAAAGCAAGTATTTTAGAAGCATATTGTGTTTTTAGCAATGGTGAAGTTTGGATTCGAAACATGCACATTACCGCGTATGAAAATGGATCGTTTTACAACCATAAACCGAGAGGCGATCGTAAACTTTTGTTGAATAAAAAGGAAATCCTAAAGATTGAAAAATTTTTACAAGTGAAAGGAAACACATTGATTCCTTTGCGTATGTTTTTATCGGACAAAGGATGGATTAAGTTAGAAATAGCTTGTGCACAAGGGAAAAAATTGCATGATAAGCGTCAAGATTTGAAGGAAAAAGATGATAAACGCGACATGGATCGTGCGATGAAAAAATAATCACAAATACCCAAGGGTCAATAAATGGGCCCAATGGTCATCTGAAAATAGAAATAAGCAAAAAAGTACAGGCGAAATGTATAGCGCTATATAATAAAAAATCGTGTAGTAGACCGTTTTTCTTCTGAAATAGTAAACAAGAATCGGAACAAATAAAACACAACTTGTAGGGATTAAGCCCCAATAGAAATTAAAAATCAATCCATATTTTGAAATTGAGTTTTCATATTGAATGTAAATAAATTTGGGTAAATGGAACAAGCCTGTTTTTTCTATTGTAATTAATTCAGAAGAATTACCAACACTTAAAAAAGAATTTTCAATATGAAAACTTTGCTTATCAATAGTAACAAGCGATCGCGATATACTTTTGTTTTTAGAAGAAGAATCGCTGTAAACACTTTCTATTTGTGTTGTTTCAAAATGTGTTGGTAAGAAAAAATCAAGGATTAAAAGTAATGAAATGATACAACTAGGGTAGGCTAAAGTTTTAATAATGCGCCATTTCTTGCCTTTGAATAAACCTTGAAAATAACGTTCGTTTTCTTCTTTTTCTTTTTGTTGTTGGTTGTAAAAACGAATTTGTGCTTCTTTGATTCGTTCTTCTCTCGTTTTTTCTTTTTTACGGTCAGCTATAATACCTGGTTGATTTGAATTTTGACTAATCAGGAAATTGTATGCTTCTGTGATTTTTATAAAAAGAGATTTTGCTTCAGGCGAAGGATTTTTATCAGGATGTAGACGCATCGCTAACTTGCGGTATTGTTTTTTTATCGCTTGTTGGTCTGCATCCATAGGCAAACCTAATGTATCAAAGAATTTTTTCATTCTTCATCGAAGATAATTGGTTGATCGTAGCTATCCTATTGATTTTACCACTGAATGTTCGTTCAAATTGCTTACAATAATAAATGTTTTTTGGAACGGAAAAAGATCCGATTACTTTTTTTAATGCTTCTTTATTTAAGTTGATTTTTTCTTCAGATTCTACTATTATAATCACTTTAGTACCGAGAATGTCATCTGGAATTCCCGCAATGAAAAATGGAACAGTGATTATTTTTGAGAGGCCCGATTCAATTGTTTCAGGATTGATTTTCACTCCTCCAGAATTAATAATAAAATCAGTTCTTCCAAGCCATTTAAATGTAGAAGGAGAATAAAGTTCTACTTGATCATTGGTCAACAAAGCTTCTGATAACACGCCTGTATAATGAATGATTAATTGCTGGTTGTTTTCTTCAAAATGAACGGTTGGTAATGCTGTGTAAAATTCTTCTGTTTGTTTTCCAATCTTACGAAGCGCAACGTGTGATATAGTTTCGGTCATTCCAAAAGTTTGAAATGCAGTATATTTAATTTGTTGCAGGCGATCTATTAATTTGCTTGAAATTGGCGCTCCACCAATGATTAGCTGTTTAATAGAGAATAATTGTGAGGAAGATGTTGATACAATTTTCTCCACTTGAAGCGGAACCATGGCTGCAAAATCTATTTTTTCAGCTATTCCAAGTAATGGATTGGATACAGGTTCTGTAATGATCAGGTTTAATTTACCAACAATGGAGCGAATTAGCATCATTTTACCAGCAATCGTTGAAACCGATAAACAGAGTAAAGCTGTATCATTTTCATTGATATTTAAAAAAGAAAGTGTGTTTTTCGCTGAAACGATACATTGCGTTTTTTTTAGCTGAATTTTTTTGGGTGTGCCTGTAGACCCAGAAGTAGTAACCTCGATAAAATCTTGTTCATTGTTCCATTCATTCAAAAAAGAATGAACGTTTTGTTGCGTTGTTTCAGTAGCGTTTATAAACTGAAAATTGAATGACATTGAGTTCGAAGTATTTCTTTCAAAGTTAAGATATGATTTTCAAATCTGTAAAAAAAGTAACAATATTTTCTTTCTAACGTTATTTTGATTAGATTCAACCTTTAAATAATGAAATATGAAAAAGTTAGTAGGAATTTTAGTGGTGAGTTTTATTGTCCTTGCATTTAAAAGCAGTGAAACTTCCGTAGGAATTGATTTTCAATCAATCACATTAGCAACAGCAAAAGCAAAAGCATTGACTGCAAAAAAATATATTTTTATTGATGCGTATGCGAGTTGGTGTGGACCTTGCAAGCAAATGGCGGCAACTTCTTTCAAAGACCCAGCCGTTGGGAAATTATTTAACGAGAAATTTATTAATTTGAAAATTGATTGTGAAAAAGATCCTGATGGATACGATGTTTCGGCAATGTATAAAGTAAGAGCGTATCCAACATTATTAGTTATTGATGAAACAGGAAAATTGATAAAACAAGTTGTTGGTTTTCAATCAGCTGAAAAACTCATTGCATTAGCCAATTCTTTATAGAAACGATTGTAACAAAAAAAAATCCGTAAGTCAATTACGGATTTTTTTTTGTTTAAAGAATTTTACTTTTTATAAAAAGGTAGTTTAACAATTTTTGCTTTTACTCCTTTATCACGTATTTCAATTGCAATTTCTGTTTCTAAGTTTGCAAAAGAAGTTTCTACATAACCTAAACCAATGGCAACTTTCATAGAAGGCGACATTGTTCCAGAAGTTACTTTACCGATTTCATTTCCTTCTAAATCTAAAATTCGATAATCGTGTCGAGGAATTCCTCTGTCAACCATTTCAAAAGCAATTAACTTGCGGCTGACACCATTTTCTTTTTGTGCTTTTAAAAGAGATGAGTCTGTAAAGTCTTTCGTGAATTTTGTAATCCATCCTAAACCTGCTTCAATTGGCGATGTTGTATCATCAATATCATTTCCATATAAGCAGAATCCCATTTCTAAACGCAATGTATCGCGCGCAGCTAATCCGATTGGTTTGATTCCAAATGCAGCTCCCGCTTCAAATACACGGTCCCAAACTTGTTCAACTTCTGAATTTTTACAATAAATTTCAAAACCTCCCGAACCAGTGTAACCTGTTGCTGAAATGATTACATGCTCAATTCCTGCAAAATCTGCCACTTCAAAATGGTAATAATTGATTGCACTCAAATCGATAGATGTTAACGTTTGCATTGCCTCAACAGCTTTGGGTCCTTGAATCGCAAGTAACGAATAATCATCCGATAAATTTTTCATTTCAACACCTAAATCATTGTGCGAAGCAATCCAATTCCAATCTTTTTCAATATTTGAAGCATTTACAACCAGTAAATATTGCTCTTCTTTCATTCTGTAGATAATTAAATCATCCACAATACCACCTTTTCCGTTAGGTAGACAAGAATATTGAGCTCGCCCGATTGTCAATGTCGAAGCATCATTTGTTGTCACTTTTTGAATCAACGCTAATGCATTTTCTCCAGTTAACAAAAATTCACCCATGTGAGATACATCAAACACCCCAACAGCAGATCGAACTGTTTCATGTTCCGCATTTACACCTTCGTATTGAACAGGCATATTGTAACCAGCAAAAGGAACCATTTTCGCACCTAAAGCAATGTGTTTGTTAACTAAAGCAGTATTTTTCATTTGTTTATTTTTTTGTATTTAAATCAAGTTTGAAGAAAATTCATTCAAATTTTCGCTTCAAAAGTAAGGTTTTATTGTCTAATTTATTGGATTCATTTAAAATAAATCCGCTAATTTTTTTCCAACAGATGCGCCGATAGCAACCCCCATTCCGCCCATGCGAACTCCGACAGCAATTTTAGGATCGATTAATTCTATGATTGGTTTTTTCGAATTTCCAACACCCATAATACCAGCCCATTCATATGCAATATCAATAGTTTGATTTGGAAGAATGAATGCGGCCAATTCTTTTTTTATGGCTTCAATAATTGGTTGTGTAGTTTTAAGTGAAGTCGTTGTTTCTCCTTTAATATCAAGATTTCGTCCACCACCAATTAAAATACGATCTTCAAAATTTCTAAAGTAATAATAACCATCGTCAAAATGAAAAGTTCCTTTAATTTTCAAATCTCTAATAGGGGCAGTTACCAAAACTTGAGCACGGGCAGGATTTACATCCAAATGAGGAAAAAAGGTTTGAGCAAATCCATTTGTGCATACAATCAAGTTACTTGTTTTGAAATAGCCTAAAGAAGATTGAATACCAACATTATATAGGTTTAATTGAAATCCATGAATTGTCGTTCCGAATAGACAGAGCACACCTGCTTCGGTTGCCAAAGCATGTAATTTCTGAATTAATTTACTGGTGTCAATCTGACCTTCTAAACGATTGTGAAAACTAGTTTCAAGTTGTTGAAAGCCAAATTTTTCGGAACAATTATTGTCAATAGAGTAGGTTTTTTTTTCTCCTGTAATGTTTTCTAATTCATCGTTTAAAAATGAAAGTTGCGAACCTATTTCAAGCGCTTTTTCTTTTTCCGAGTTTCTCAATAAATCCCATGAACCAAGTTGGTGATAATCCATGTTTTCGGGACCTACTAATTCTTTCAAACGAATCAATCCTTCCCAACGGTTATGAACCGTTTCAAAAACTTCCGTTGGTGATTGATTTTTTAAATCAGCAATCAATTCAGATGGACTTCCGAAGCAGGCAAATCCAGCGTTTTTAGTACTTGCTCCAGAAGGTAAAACTCCTCGCTCGACTATTAGAATAGTAGCCTTTTTATGTTTTTTTTTCAATTCTATGGCTGTTGTATAGCCTACGATTCCAGCGCCAACAATTAAAAAATCAATGTTTTCAAAGTAGGATTTTCGTTCCCAAAAACTAAAAGATTCAATGTTTAAATTTTCCATTTTATAAATTCAAAAATAAATAGTTTTAAAAAAACCATTAATATTTATATCAATCATACTTTTAAGCTAGCTTATATCAACATTTTTCTACATATTTGTATCTTGTTTAAAAATCAATATAACGAATTGTAACACAAAAGTTTCTTTTCGTTTTTAGTAGAGATTATGAAGTATATATTCCTCTTAATATTCAGTTTAGTTTGTACGCTTTTACCAGCACAAACAATGAATTTTTTGTTCAAAGGTACAATAACCAATCATTTTACGGTTAAACCTGAAGCAAAAGCAGAAGTAGCAATTGTTCAAAATGGAAAAAAAATTGCCACAGTTCAAACAGATAATGCTGGTTTGTACACTTTGAGAGGTGGTGTTTCAATTACATCAAACTTTTATGTTGTTTTTTCTAAAACCGGAATGGTTGAGAAGCGAATAGAATTTGATTTTACAAAATTAAACGAAGAAGATGTTCCTGCAGGATCGGAATACCAGCCTGTTAAAGATTTGAGTTCAAGTTTGATTAATGAGGATCCAAAATACAATGTTTCATTTTTGAAAACAGAGCCAGTAGGCAAATTGACATGGAATGATAAAAAGATGGCAGTTGAAGTGAACGAAGGTGTTCGCGAAAACATGCGTAAGAAAATTGAAACAGCTTTAAAGGATGCTGGACCAAAACAAACTGACGCGGCAAAATATCAATCGTTAATTGTTGCGGCACAAAGTTTTGAAAAAGAACAAAAATACCAACAAGCAATCACAAAATACGAAGAAGCACTTTCGCTTCGTCCAACTGAAAAATTACCGAGTGATAAAATTGTTGAATTGTCTGCATTATTGGCTAAATCTCAAAAGGAGAGTGCAATTTTAGATCAAGGAAATCAACAATATATGAATTTGATTGTTGCAGCTAAAGCACTTTCAGATCAGAAAAAATACCAATTAGCGATTGATAAATACAATGAAGCATTAGATATAAAAGATGATCAAGGTGTTTTAGATCAAATAAAAACATTGAAAGGTTTGTTAACGGATGCTGAAAATGAGCAAAAATACAAAGATGCTCTTGCAAGTGCTGATATGTTTTACAACCAAAAAAGTTATAAAACAGCAAAAGATAAATATACGATAGCATCAAAATTGAAGCCAAATGAACAACATCCAAAGACTCGGTTAGCCGATATTGAAAAGAAATTAGCTGATTTATTGGGTGCTCAAGAAAAGAAAAAATTATTTGATGATTTAGTAAATGAAGGGGATGCATTGTTCAAAGAAGAAAAATGGGCAGAAGCAAAAACAAAATACGTTGAGTCTTTAAAAATTGAGTCTGGTGCAACTTATTCTGCAGAACAAGTGAAAGATTGCGATGTCAAATTAAAAGAAATTTCAGATGCACAAGAAAAAATCGCGAACATTCAAAAATGGTTAAAAGAAGGGGATGATTTTTTCAAATTGAACAAATGGGTTGATTCCAAACAGAAATTCACGCAAGTAATAGGATTGGATCCAGAAAATGCAATTGCTAAAGCTAAGTTGATTGAAATTTCTGCTAAAATTGAAGAAGAAACCAAAAATGCAGCCTTGAATGCTCAAATTTCTAAATTAATTGCTGATGGAGATGCTTTGGCTAAATTGCAAAAATTACAAGAAGCAAAAGACAAATACAGTGAAGCACTGAAGTTGAAATCGGACCCTTTGGTTCAGCAAAAAATTGACGCAATCGATAAACAATTAAAAGATTTTGCTGATAAAAAAGCGAAAGAAGCTGAATTTTTAGCATTGAAAACAGAAGGATTAAAATTAGCTACAGAACAGAAATGGGAAGAAGCTAAAGTGAAATTGACAGCAGCAAAAGAAATTAAAGCAGATCCAGCCATTGATGTTAAATTAACAGAAATTGAAACAAAACTGAAAGGATTAGCTAATCTAGCTAAGCTGGAAGCAGATTATTTGGCATTACTATCAGAAGCCGAGTCAAAAGAAACAGCAAATGATGTTGATGGTGCTATCGCTAAATACAAAGAAGCACTATCAAAGAAACCGACAGGCAAAGAAGCGCTAGATAAAATCAAAGAGTTAGAAGCGAAGAAAGCTGCTTTGGCAACAGCCGCTCAAAATGAAGCCTTGTTTGCAAAATTAGTTGGAGAAGGAGATGTAGCTTTTGATGCGAAGAAAAACAACGATGCGAAAGCGAAATACGAGCAAGCATTGAAATTGAAAAATGATCCTGCACTTGTTTCGAAATTAGAAACTGTAAATGTGGCATTACAAGCAGAAAAAGCGAAGGAAGTTGAATTCTTAGCGTTGAAAACGGAAGGATTAATATTAGCTACAGAACAGAAGTGGGAAGATGCTAAAACTAAATTGATAGCTGCAAAAACCATCAAATCGGATCCTGCAATCGACACTAAACTTGCGGAAATAGAAACAAAGTTAAAAGCATTAGAAGGTCAAGCTAAACTGGATTCAGAATACAAAACATTACTATCAGAAGCCGAGTCAAAAGAAACAGCAAATGATGTTGATGGTGCTATCGCAAAATACAAAGAAGCATTATCAAAGAAACCGACAGGCAAAGAAGCGCTAGATAAAATAAAAGAGTTAGAAGCGAAGAAAGCTGCTTTGGCAACAGCCGCTCAAAATGAAGCCTTGTTTGTAAAATTAGTTGGAGAAGGAGATGTAGCTTTTGATGCGAAGAAAAACAACGATGCGAAAGCGAAATACGAGCAAGCATTGAAATTGAAAAATGATCCTGCACTTGTTTCGAAATTAGAAACTGTAAATGTGGCATTACAAGCAGAAAAAGCGAAGGAAGTTGAATTCTTAGCGTTGAAAACGGAAGGATTAATATTAGCTACAGAACAGAAGTGGGAAGATGCTAAAACTAAATTGATAGCTGCAAAAACCATCAAATCGGATCCTGCAATCGACACTAAACTTGCGGAAATAGAAACAAAGTTAAAAGCATTAGAAGGTCAAGCTAAACTGGATTCAGAATACAAAACATTACTATCAGAAGCCGAGTCAAAAGAAACAGCAAATGATGTTGATGGTGCTATCGCAAAATACAAAGAAGCACTATCAAAGAAACCGACAGGCAAAGAAGCGCTAGATAAAATTAAAGAGTTAGAAGGTAAAAAGAATGCTGCGTCCATAGCTATTTCAGAAAAGTACACTGCTTTAATAAAATCAGGCGATGCATTGATTCAACAAAAAAAATACTTAGAAGCTATTGATGAGTACAAAAATGCGCTGAAAATCAAAGAAAATTCAAAAGAAGCAATTGATAAAATTGCTGAGGCACAACGATTGGAACAATTAAATAGTTCAACACAAGCTAAAAATCTATTAGAGAAAACTATTGTGGCTGCTCAAGGTCATGTTGATAAAGAAGAATATAAAAAAGCGAAAGAGATTTTGACGCGTCCATTTATCAACCCTGAAGAAGATATTCGTGTGAAGCAATTGCTTCTATTAATTGAGGATCGAATAAAACAAGTTGAAGCTTATACTCAAAAAATGAATGAAGCAGAGAAAAAAGTAATCGATCAAGATTACAAAACTGCCATTTCATTATTTGAAGAAGCAAAAGTTATTAAGTCAAACGAGAAAATGCCTCAAAAAAGAATTGATGAATTAAAATTATCATTGAATAAAGAATCGCAAGTAGCGGAGAAAAATAAAATGTATTTATCATTTGTCGCTAAAGGAGATGAGCAAAAAAATGTAAAAAACTACAAAGAAGCAATCAATTCTTACAATGAAGCATTAAAATTAAAAAATAACGAACAAACCATTTTAAATAAAATTAAAGAAATTCAGCAAATTTTAGATAATGAAGTTGCGGCAAAACAACAAGCTGTAATAGCGCAACAAGCAGCTAAGGTACAATTAGAAAAAGCGGATAAATTATTTCAATCTCAAAAATTTGAAGCAGCAAAAGAAGCCTATCTTGTTGTTCAGCAAAAAGATCCATCCAATGATTATGTGAATAAACAAATTCAATTGATAGAAGAGAATATTGCCATTTTAAAACAAAAAAATGCGCAACAAGAGTTTACTAAACTTCTCAAAGAAGCGAATGAATTATTTGATAGTAAAAGTTACATCGAAGCCAAATCAAAATTTGAAAAGTTATTACAAATTCAGCCTAATAATTCTGTTGTAAAAGGGAAATTAAAAGAAATTGATGAGATTTTGAATCCACCATTGGCTGCGGGTGAATTGAAGCCATTGGGTGAAGTGTTTGATGGATCAATTTTAGATGGGTTTGCGGCACTTCAAAAAGCAGAAGAACAACGACGATACAGAAGCACTAGTTCAATTATGGATGGAGTTTATGCTGCTTCCAAAGTTAAAAATGAACAAGCATCCATTAAAGATTCTGAGCATTATGTAACTAGTAAGACAATTGAAAAACTGAATCAAGATAAAAATCAATATAATTCTGAACTTACTTCAGAAATTGATGCTCGTTTAAGTTTATTACAAAAAGTTGAAACAGAACAAAACCTTGATAATACAGAAGCACTCGTTTACATTTCCAACGATCAAATCAAGTTGAGAGAAAAAATCAATTTATTACAAGTTGAAAGTCAAGAACTTTCTCTCGAACAGATGATTTCAAAAGAAGAGACTCTTTATTCTTTGAAAGCAACTATCAATCAAGAAGCATTGAAAATTTCAGAGTCTGCTAAATCTGACGCAAACGAAAACATTGATGATGATAAAACTATTCAAGGATTTATAGTTGAGAACGATCTTTATAAAACAGATCAAGTTAGTTCGAAAAGGAAGGTTGACAATACCATGCGTGTTATTCAAAATTCAACTACAGATTTTTTAAATGTGAAAGATGAACAGTTGAAAAAGGAAACAGATGAACGTTACCAAACACTTCAATCGAATCAAAAAGAGATTGATGCTGAAAAGTCGCAAGGTCAAACGTTAAAAAATGAGGCAGCATACGACGCAACACAACTCGTATCGAAAAACAGAGAAGAGCAACAGAAAAAACAAGTGATAAAAGAAGGAAGAATTTCAGATTTTTACAAAGAAATCAAAGATCAACAAAATTCATTATCCGATGAAAGAAATGCTAAATCACAAGAGAAATTAGATGCTACAGCAGTTGTGAATGGACAAATAGTTGATCAATTTACTAAGCAGAAACAAGATGAAGCGGTTAAAGCGACAAAACAAGCTTTCAATACTGAGAAATTAAAAGAACTGAGTAATAATGAATTGGCTGCAGCATCGGACAAAAATCTTAAAAGTAATGATAAACACATTGCAAATCAGCAAACGATTAATCAAGCTGAACAAGCAAAAACTGTAAAAATAATTTCACCAAATAAGCTAGGTGAAACTTACGAAGAAGGCGTAACAGAAGAATCTTTTGTTCAAAAAGATGAAAAAGGATTGATGAAAGCTTTTATCACACGTAGGGTAGTAGTTATAGCTGGTAGAGGTGTGGTTTATGTTAGAACTCAAACTGTCCACGCAACAACCTTTACGAAAGATAATGTGTCAATTACGGACAGTACTTGGCAAAAAGAAACGCAAGATCCTAAATTAACTAAACATAAAAAAAATTAAACTGAAATGAAGGTACATTTTATAGCAGTTGGAGGTAGTGCAATGCATAATTTAGCGATTGCATTGAGTAGAAAAGGAATTGATGTAACTGGATCGGATGATGAGATTTTTGAACCTTCTCGCACTCGTTTAGAAAAACAAGGGATTTTACCTCAATCAATTGGGTGGAATACACATTTAATTCATGCTGGATTAGATGCCGTTATTTTAGGAATGCATGCGAGAGAAGATAATCCTGAATTGCTAAAAGCAAAAGAATTAAATATTCCCATTTATTCTTATCCTGAATATTTATACGAACAAAGTAAAAACAAAATACGTGTTGTAATTGGTGGTAGTCATGGAAAAACAACCATTACTTCCATGCTATTACATGTTATTAATGCTTTGGGGATTTCTGCTGATTACATGGTTGGAGCTCAGTTAGAAGGGTATGATTGTATGGTGAAATTAACCGAAGATGCACCCATCATGATTTTAGAAGGAGATGAATATTTGAGTTCCCCAATTGATAGAAGACCAAAATTTCATTTATATCGTCCAAATATTGCAATACTAAGTGGTATTGCGTGGGATCATATCAATGTTTTTCCAACTTTTGAAAATTACGTTCATCAATTTGAACAATTTTGTGATTTGATTGAGCCAAATGGAACGTTTATTTACAATACAGAAGACGAAGAAGTAGCAAAATTGGGTCAACAATTTTCTTTTAAAATAAATACAGTTCCCTATGCAACTCCATCTTATGAAGTTACAGATGCTGGAACACTTTTGCATTTTGAAGGTAATGACTATGCATTGAAAATATTTGGTGCGCATAATCTGCAAAATTTAATGGGAGCGATGCGTTTAGGAGAAGCAATCGGAATTGCTCCAGCTGCTTTTTTTAAAGCAGTACAAACATTTACAGGAGCAGGTAAACGATTACAGCTTGTTACTGAAAAGGATGGTTTCACTTTTTACAAAGATTTTGCACATTCGCCATCCAAGTTGAAAGCTACAACAAAAGCGGTGAAAGAGCAGTATCATAAAAGAAGAGTGATCGCTTGCATGGAATTACATACATTTTCATCGTTAAAGAAAGAATTTTTACCACACTATAAAGATGCAATGGATCATGCGGATGTTGCTGTTGTTTATTTTAGTCACGAAGTTGTAAAACATAAAAAATTAGAACCAATTACAGCTGAACAAGTGAAAGATGCTTTTGGTGGAAATGTAATCGTACTGACTGAAACAACTGAAGTGTTCGATTTTATTCGTTCACAAGACTGGTACAATGCTGTGTTGCTGATGATGTCATCCGGTAATTTTGATGGAATTGATTACGATCAATTAGGCGTTGAACTTTCAACTACAATTTGATTCCAAGTTGATTTAATTCTTCTACTGTTATTGTTGGAGGAAAAATTCCTTTTTTAATTTTATCCAAACAAAACGCTGCACATTTTTTTGCAGATTCATAGTTCTCAAATGCTTGGTTCCCTTGAACAGCAGGAATTGTTTGTTGATCAATGATTAATTTATTGTTTTCAAACAGTTGATATCCAAAACCATTTTGAAGGGATATAATCTCAAAGCGATACGGTTCTTGTTTTGATTTTTTTGAAGTTGTAATTGTTATTTCATCTTGTTTTTCACTTGTTTCACATGCTGTAAGGCAAATAAATAAACTAATCGAAATTATAAATACTGAACTTTTCCGCATGCTATTTGGTGTTGATTTGAACTAATTTTGTAGCAATAAATTCCTTTTTCAAGTGAATGATTAGCAAAAGAAAGGGAGACGATTTGTTCGTTTGTCAAATGCTGACTGTAAACTTCTTTCCCAGTGATATCATAGAGTTTTAGGCTCCCATTTTCTATCGCTTTTTGTAAATTAAAATGTAATAAATCGCTCGATGGAACTGGATAGACTTGAAGTGTAATTTCTTCTTGATTTGCTAATCCTAAAATTCCGTTATACTGAAAGAAATCACCTAGAAAAGTCCCATTGAAACCACCGCCTACAAATGCAATTTCATTTATAGTGAAAACCATGGCATGTTTTCTTCCGCTTCCTGGAAGGGTACTTCTTTGGAACCAAGTATTTCCAAAATAATTGTATTCCCAAACATCATTTTTGTAGGAAAAAGTATTGTCTTCTCCACATGCTATAAAACCTTGAGGAAAGGAACCCCAAGCAACTGCTCCTGATCTTGGTGTTCCGGGAAAACTTGATTTTTGAATCCAAGAATCAGTTGCAGGAAAATACATCCAAAAATCATTTTTTAACACATTACTTTCACCTGTTCCAATAAATGCATGGTTACCGATTGTGAATCCAACTGCAGCTTTTCTTGCTCCACCTGTAAAATCATTTTTTTGCGCCCAACTATTTGTCAATGGATTGTAGGTATAAACATCAGATTGAACACCTGTAATGTCTTCACCGGTTGCAATGTAAGCAATCGAATCGATCACAAAAGAAACAGCTTCACGTCGCGCACTGCCAATAAAATTCGCTTTTTGTGACCAAGCATTTGTAACAGGATCAAATTCCCATAAATCATTGAAAAACGCGTTTGTTTGACCTTGACCTAAACATACATAGCCTTTATTATTGATAGAAAACCCACTGGCACCTCCGCGGTTTAATCCCGCACCATTACTATTACCCAATGCTGTTTCTTCTTGCCATAATTCAGATTGTGGAGAGTAAGAATAAGATTTTCGTTTAAAATCAACTTGATCTAAACCACCGATAATAAATCCTTTTGTTGCGATTGAAAAAGAAGCTGCGTTTGAACGTGGAGTTGAAATAAATGTTGGAATAGGTTCCCAATAGTCTTGAGAAAACAAGAGCTGAAAACAAAAGAAAGCAAAAAGAAAGCTATAAAATTTCATTTATAATCGAATTAGTTCGTTGGTATAAATAAGTTGATTATTGGCATCGTGAATGTTGACAGTGTAAAAGCCTGCTTGCAATTGATGAAGATTTAACTGAATAAATGATTCATTGTTAATCGTTTGTTTTAGGACCAATTGACCAATGCTATTATGAATTGAAAGTTTACTAGAAGCGAGTTCTTTTGAAAGTTGAATAGTAATATTTTCCGATGTTGGATTTGGAAATAGATTTACTTGTACAGTTTTAGTTTCATCCAAACCTAAATATTGACCAGGTGAATATTCATACATTTCTCTATTTTTACCGGAATAGGTTTTCCCTGTTCCAACATATGCCTTTCCATTTACAACAAATGAAACGGCATTTTTTCTAGGATTTCCTGTATACGTTGCCGCTACATGCCATGTGTCATTTGAAAAATCATATCCCCAAAGATCGGTTAGTAAACCACCATTGTTTCCTAAGCAGATATAGCCAATTTCATTCAACACAAAAGAGCAAGCACCAACGCGTTCACTACCTGGGAAATTTCCTAAGGCTGTCCAAACATTATTTCCACTGTTGTATTTCCAAACATCTTTTCTGTAGTTATTTTGATCGCCGCCCCAACCTACAATTCCAAAGTTTCCAATGGAAAAACTACTCATTTGAAAACGTACACCTCCTGGGAAATTAGCACGCTGCGTCCAAGTATCAACAGAGGGTTTGTATTCCCATAATTCATTAGAATAGGAGTTAGGACCTTTTTTTCCACCACAAATATATCCTTTGTTTTGAATAGTAAATGCTGTTGCAAAATAAACGCCAGCAGTATCAACACCCGGAAAATCTGCTTTTGGAGCCCAACTATTTAATGTTGGATTGTATTGATAAAAGTCATGTAATTTTGCACCGTTAAAAGCTTCATCATGATCAATTCCCATTCCGCAATATCCATAGTTCTCTATTGCAAAACCAACAGCATCTCTTCTAGCTACACCTGGTAAATTGGCAACTTGAGTCCATGTGTCGTTTATTGGATTGTATTTCCAAAAATCATTTAGAACTGTATCTGAAGTGTTAACTCCTGTTCCAATATAGCCATAGTTTCCAATAGAAAAGGCTACCGCTCTTTCTCGTTTTCCTCCGCCAAAGACTTGTTTTTTTGTCCAAGAATTTTCAAGTTGACCAAAACAAAGTATCGGAGAAATCAACAGTATTAGGAATATTAACCTCATAGTTTGATGAATTTTTCTTGTTTGACAATTTGATTGGAATAGCGAATCTGTAAATTGTAACATCCCGGAATGATTTCGCTACAATTTATTTTGTGGTTTAATTTTGAAGCAAAAACAGTTCTTCCAACTGCGTCAACTACAATTACATCTGCTTTTTCTATTAAATGAATAGGTAGCTGAGTAAAATTTAATTCTGCTTGAACAGGATTAGGAAACAATTTACAAGCTTCTAATGATTTATTGATGTTTTCGATGTCTAAATAATTGAAAGCAGGATCGAATTCCCAAAAGTCATTGAAATTTACTCCATTCGTTCCTGTACCAACATATCCTTTATTGAAAATTGAAAAAGCAACGGTAAAACGTCTCGTTGATCCAATGAATTCATCAAATTGTGTCCAACTATTTGTTGCGGGGTTGAATTCCCAAACTTCATCCGTTACATTTGAAAGCCCTCCAACATAACCACAGGTATAATAACCTTTTCCATTTATTGAAAAAGCACAACTTCCATTTGTCATTAATCCGGGGAATTGAGCTCTAATTAACCAGGTATTCAAAGCTGATTTGTATTCATACAATTTATTCCCTGATTTAATGAAGCCACTCGAGCCATTGGAGAAAGCAGAACACCACGTATTGAATGGGATAGGAGGTGCTGCTTTTGTAGCCCATGAATCAGTAATTGGATTGTATTCAACGAGCGTTGTTGCATTATATGCATAACCTTTATTGTTTGCTGAAAATCCTTGAACATCTGTTGGATATATTGGACAGATAGCAGTTGGTGACCAGGTATTTGTTTGAGGATTATAACCATAAAATTCCCCGTTTAAACCAGAACCACCTCCGATATACCCAATATTTCCTATTGTAAATGTAAGTGCGCCGTGTGTTTTTGTTGGGAAATCTGCTTTTTGAGTCCAACTATTAGAAGCAGGATCGTATTCCCACCAATCTTTATAGGAAATATCAACACCAGAACCATTCATATGTCCTAATCCAAGATAACCTTTATTTGCAATCGATAAACCAGCTGCTCTGTGTCGACCAATTCCTCCAAAATCTGCTTTTTGAACCCAGCTTGATGCACTTGAATTGAGAGCTAAAATTAGAATATATAGAAAGATTACTTGTTTCATTCGATGGTTAATTTCTTAGTAAATTGAATCGAATTTGAAACAAATGAAAGCGTATAAAAGCCTGAAGATAATTCAGAAATATCTATTGTGCTTTTCCCTGTTAGACTTCTTTCCATTACTTTTTCACCATTAATGGCATAAATTGTCAATTCTCCTTCTAAGCCTTCGATTGTTAAATTCGATTTTGCCGGATTCGGATAGATTTTAACATGTTCCATTAGTTCATCTTCTAAACCTAGGTAGCTCGCATTTATTGTCAAAGTATAATCTCCTGCTGCTTGTCCCCAACCTTCCACTACCAGATAACACAATCCAACTGTAGAAGTGTTAAAAGTGATTTGAGATTGATTTCCGCATCCTGGATCATCATCGTTGTATGCGATTACATTTCCCATAGCATCAATTACACTTAAAAATGTATCAAAAGATGAGCCACACAAAGAAGCTGTAATAGAATGCATCATCGGATTTGGATTCATTGCATAATAAATGTCTGGAGAATTATAGACATAATTTTGATTGGAATAGCAAAAGGATGTATTGCGATTGTCAACATATGGCAAGTTTGTAACAGGAATTGCATCTGCCATTTCATCACCTGGATAACCTGAACAATCTACTCCATTTTGAATATTAAGGTTAAAATCCATCGCAGAACCCCAAGTGAAACTAGCGCATGGATCCAATGGAAATGTTTGGTTAGCACCTTCGCGTTGAATGACCCGCATTCGTGTTGGGCCATTTTGTGCATTCACTGGAATACTAAAACTGTGATTCGTAAGTGGAACGGGCGGTGTACCATTCCATGTGCCAACTGATTCCCAAGGATCAAATGATTCACTGTGATCAAAATCTATCCAAACTTGTCCATACCCTAAATAATTCCCTCCACAAGTTCCATATTGAACTTGTAAGTTATAAGTAGAACCTGCATTGACTGTGGTTGATAAATTAGTAAGATTCTGAAGACCAATGATTCCTGGACAGGTATAATTGTAACTAATCGAATCACCTAATCCTAAAAGACGAACTTTTTTTACATTTGAATCTGCAGTAGATGTTGGTCCAGCAGTTGAACAATATTGTGAAAAAGCACTAAAACAAAGGAATGATAGTGTAAAGAATAGTAGTTTTTTCATTTAAATTCTGTTAAATAGAATTTAAATGTACAAAAATTATTGAATATTAAGTTATTATTAAGAACGAAATACGATTCTTCTGTAGATAATGGTAACTAATAAACTGTATAAAGTAGCAAGAATCAACAAGGCTAAGGTTGAGAGTGTTGCAGTGAAACCTGCAGAAGCGCCTTGTTTGTTACTTTGTTTTAATTTTTTTTCAATTTGCTCTTTTGTCATTACTTCCGCATCGGCTTGTTGCGATTTGAATTTTTCTAAAGCAATTGGGTCATTGACCATTTTTTCAATCGCGATTTCATTTTCTGCTATCTGATGTTGGTAATATTCAGGATTGATTTTAGCATAAAAGAAATAAATAAAAATACTCACCATCAAAACATAAGGAACGCCTGCGCTCATAGCGTTTTTTAAATCAATCATGGTGTTTGTTTCTTCCGTATCGCGTCTTTTTTGAAGGTACAATCCAATTGAAATACACGCCAATAATCCTAGAATGTTTAGTAAAACAGCAGGAATAATCGTACGTTCAAACAATCCAGTATAATAAATCCCCATTTTAATTCCTATCCAACTAAGGGCACTTATAATTCCAGTTTTAACCGTGATACGCATAATGATGTATTTTAAAAAAAATCCCGATTCAGTTTATCTAAATCGGGATTGACTATTATTTAACTATTCATCGAAACAAGGAATTCCTCGTTTGATAAGGTATTTGCCATGTGACTTTTTAAGAATTCCATTGCTTCTACAGGATTCATGTCTGCTATGAACTTACGCATCAACCAAACACGTTGTAATACATCTTTGTTGACCAATAAATCCTCACGACGTGTTCCTGAAGCAGTAATATCAATTGCAGGGTAAATTCTGCGGTTTGCAATTTTACGATCCAATTGCAATTCCATGTTACCCGTTCCTTTAAATTCTTCGAAGATAACTTCGTCCATTTTTGAACCTGTATCTGTTAATGCTGTTGCTAAAATGGATAACGAACCTCCGTTTTCAATTTTACGAGCAGAACCAAAGAAACGTTTTGGTTTGTGTAAAGCATTCGCGTCAACACCTCCAGAAAGTACTTTTCCAGATGCTGGTGAAACGGTATTGTATGCACGAGCTAAACGTGTTATTGAATCTAATAAGATACATACATCGTGACCACATTCTACCATTCGTTTTGCCTTTTCCAATACCATGTTCGCCACTTTTACATGTCGATCAGCTGGTTCGTCAAACGTAGAAGCAATTACTTCTGCTTTAACCGAACGAGCCATGTCAGTAACCTCTTCAGGACGTTCATCGATTAATAAAACGATCAAATATGTTTCAGGGTGATTCGCTGCAATGGCATTCGCAACGTCTTTTAATAACATTGTTTTACCAGTTTTTGGTTGCGCTACAATCATTCCACGTTGTCCTTTTCCAATTGGAGCAAACAAATCCATTACACGCGTTGAAAGTGTTTCTTGAGCGTGACCTGTTAATTTGAATTTCTCGTCAGGAAATAAAGGTGTTAAATATTGGAAAGGTACACGGTCACGAATATAAGAAGGATGACGACCATTGATTGATTCAACTTTAACCAATGGGAAGAATTTTTCACCTTCTCGTGGTGGACGAATTGTTCCTTTAACAGTATCTCCCGTTTTTAAACCAAATAATTTGATTTGACTTTGAGACACATAAATATCATCTGGTGATGGTAAGTAATTGTAATCGGAAGAACGTAAAAATCCAAATCCTTCTTGAATTACTTCTAAAACACCTTCAGCTGAAACAATTCCAACTAAATCATACGCATCGTCTAATTTTACTTCAGGAACTTTTTGTTCGTGTTGTGGGCGACGATTTTGTTGATTCGGATTCTGGTTTGGATTCTGATTCGTGTTTTGATTTGGATTCTGGTTCGGGTTACGGTGTTGATTCGGATTTTTTGCCATTGGCTCTCTTCTCTGAGGTGCAGGTGTTGCTTCTTGAGAAGTAGCTGCTGTTTCCCCTTCAGTAGTTGAAGGTGTTTCAGCTGGTTTGCGAATTTCGTCTAACAAATTTCTTCCTGGTCGTTGCTGATTCGGATTGTTTGGACGAGGATTCGGTTTATTTGGCTTAACAAATGATTTTTGTTCTTTTTGTTCAGAAACGATTGGCGTTTCCTCTGCTTTCACTTCTACTTCAGCAACTTTTTCAGGTGCTTGTTGAAATAAATTAGCAGGTTCTTGAACAACTTCAGTTTTTATTGTTCGCGTACGTTTACGTTTTTCACCTTCATTATCAGGTGTTTGAGTAGCTGCTTCAACTGCTTTTGGCGTATCACCAGCAATAGCTGCAACTAAATCTGCTTTTTTTAATGTTTCGGCTTTGTCAATCCCCAATGTTTTGGCAATTTCTTTCAATTCAGAAAGTTTTTTACTTTCTAATTCTTTTTTATCCATAAAATACGTTATGTGAGAAAAATAGTGATTTGGTGTTTGTGTTTGGATTGTGTAAAAAACAGAATTTGTTTCTTTGATGGTACAATATTAAGCAAATTGTTTGTAATAACAATGCTTTTGATTAAAAAAACAATTGTTTCAGAATGAAATTTCTATAAATTGTTTTAAAACTTTGTAATCGAAATAGTTAGATAGTATTTAGTGCTTCCATTTTTAAAAATTAATTCATCAACTTTCGATAGATTCTTTAATTTTTCTATCTTCACAAAATGAAAATTACGAAATCTTTGTTTACCACTTTTTGGTATGTGGTTACTTTTTTAAACATTGCACTACTGTTTTTTGTAGAAAGTATGGTTCCTAATATGGATCCAATTGGTTTTAGATTGGTACGTTATGGATTGATGGCTTTTTTGTGTTTGATTTCTTTCAAGCGTAAAAAACTTTCACTTTGGATTTTTTCTTCTATGATTATTGGGGTAGAAGTGGGGATGGATTTTCCAGCATTTGCATTAGAAATGGAACGCTTTGGCAAGATCTTTTTGCGTTTGATTAAATCCTTGGTTGCGCCCTTGATATTCGGAACATTGGTTGTTGGTATTGCTGGACATAGTAACTTAAAACAAGTAGGTCGTATCGGCTTAAAAAGTATTTTATACTTCGAAATTGTCACAACTATCGCACTGTTTATTGGTTTGTTAGCCATCAATGTTACGCAAGCTGGTGTTGGTGTAAAGGTGGAAGCACGTGCGCAAGACAAAGAAAAATCCATTGAATTATTAGCGCAAAAAGCAGAACACAAAGATCATTTTGTAGAGATTTTTCCAGAAAATATCGCGAAATCAATAGCGGAGAATCAAGTATTGCAAGTGGTTATTTTTTCGGTGATTTTTGCCATCGGTTTAGGAATGGTGAAAAACGAAAAGCACAAAGCAACGATGTTAAACTTCAGTGAAAGTTTATCGGAAGTCATGTTTAAGTTCACCGATATCATTATGTATGTTGCACCGCTTGCAGTATTTGGAGCGTTAGCAAGTACGGTCGCCAAGTCTGGAGTTGACATTCTTTTTAACCTGATGAAACTTGTGGGAACTTTATACGTTGCCTTGATTGTATTTGTATTAGTCGTTTTAGTTCCAATTGCGCTGATTGCACGTGTTCCATTGTTGAAATTTTTGAAAGCAGTTACAGAACCTGTAACCCTTGCATTTGCAACAGCAAGTAGTGAAGCGGCCTTACCAAAAGCAATGGAAAACATGGAAACGTTTGGTGTTCCAAAGAAAATTGTTGGGTTTGTTTTGCCAACGGGTTACAGTTTTAACTTAGATGGTACAACCTTGTATTTATCCATGGCAACGGTTTTTGTGGCGCAAATGGCCGGAATACATTTAACCATTGGTGAACAGATCGGGATTTGTTTTACACTAATGCTAACTTCCAAAGGTGTTGCTGGAGTTCGAGGCGCTTCATTTGTTATTCTTGCAGGTACAGTTGGCGACATCGAAGGATTGAACCCTGAAAGTGCAAGTGTCATCTTAGCCGTTGATGCCCTAATGGACATGGGACGCACCTCTATCAATGTGCTTGGAAATTGCTTGGCTTCTGCAGTAATTGCTAGAAGTGAAGGCGAGTTAAATGTGAAGAAAGCCTTGTTGTAAATAATTTTTACTCAAAACTCAACTCCACCTCAAAATCAAATACTCCACTTTGGCTTGCTTTGTAGTTGGTATGCCAATAGTTATTGAAAACATACAAGTATAGATTGGTGAAATTTTTGTTTGTTTTTTTCCAAACTTTTTGTCCATTCTCGAGGTTTTCATTGGTGATAGAACCAACTTCATAGAGAGCTAATTTAGGCGCTGAAATGTTCACTCGAATGGCTGAATTTTGAATCACAACTTGCTCACTAACACAGATGAAATCTTTGTTGGATCCTGGTAACTGTTCAACGGTATATTGCAATAAATTGTCTGCATCACCATATCCCATAATTGCTTTTGGTAAGTTAAATGGCAAGGCAATATGTAAACTTTCTTTGGAGTATGTAGCTGATTTATTAAAGTGAACAGCGGCTTTTAGTTTATTTGTGCGTTTGTTCAAAGTGTAGGTTATCAATACATCAGAAAGCGTTGGTAGTTCAAATGTAATTGCTGTTGATTTGATGCTATCGTTTGATAATTCGTTGACAACTTTTACATTTTTAGGCGTTTTGTTTTGACTCGGATTGATTCCTTCAGAATAGATGAAGTCAAACAACATAGATTTACTCGTTGGATTTAAAATTTCTTTGCCATTTATAAGTAATGAAAGGAAGCTTCCTGTAAGTTGATTTATCTTGAAATCGTCAATTTTTTTGAAATTTGCCTGCGTATTTGAAATAGGAGTATAACTATAATTGTATTGCTTTGCTAAAGCGTTGTAAATAACTTGCGCGCTGTCTAAAAAACTTCTTTTAATGCGCCATTGTTCAGTTGTAAATGCAATTTCTGGATCAGAGATGCTGCACCATGATCCCCAAGTGTGCTCATGGAATAGTAAAATGTTTTTGTGTAACGTGTAAAATTGAACGCTGTCATAAACGAATAATGCATTGGAACGAACAAATTTTTCCAGTGCAATGGTTTGCAACGACAACTGACGATTCTGCATTTCCTCAACAGCAGAAGAGTAGGCACCGTCTTCCCAGTAAGGTGTCAATTCTCCAGAAAGCACGGCTAAGCCATCGCTGTATTTCTGCTCAATACTTTTGTATAAAGCTGGAATTGAATTGATTACTAATGTTGGGTAACTGTATTTTTTATTCCAAGCATCAACAAAATTGCACAAATCTTCATCAACAGGTCCATTGTCTGCGTGAAGTGTATATCGCAATTGAACTTTATCAAAAGTGTATTTTTTATCTACTAATTCATTGATGTATGTTGAGATTTTTTGTTCCCATTTTACTTGTTTTTCTTTTTCTTGCACATTGTGGAAGTAGGAATATCCTTTTCCAGCTGTCCAAACAAGTACTTTATTGGTTGGATTATTTCGGTCACGCCAATAATAAATTTGATCGCCAGATTGTTTGATCACTCCGCCAACACGATCGCCTTTGTCTTCGTATGTTTCAACATAATTTGGCCCTAATGATAAATACGGAATTGAATTTTTTTCATAGGTTGCAAATCCGTTGTAACTCAATCCAGGGATGTCAGTTATCATAGCACAATTGATGGTGAAACCATATTTTTTCTCTAAGAATTTAGCATATTCAACTAACCAATTCAATTCTTCTTTTTGTGAAAGTCCTGACAAAATATTGGCGTAATTGGCAGATAAAACAATGTTACCTTTTTTCACAGCGGATACAAATTGAAGTTCTTCATTGGGCTTGGCTTCGCGTAGAAAATTCTCAACGGCCCACAACGATTCAATGTGCCAAATTGCTTTCGCATTGTTGCTTTTACTTTTATTAATCCAACGAATGGCTTTGCGAATATTTTCAGTTTGAATTTTTGCAACTTCGGATTGTAAATGTGAATATCCAATATCGTTGTGAGAATGATGAATAATGTTAAATTCAAAATTTCCAATTGATTTAATTTGAACTACTTGAATATCTTTAATTGAATTTTTAATTGATAGTTTAACTGTGTCAAATCCAAGTGTGTTTTCAGGATACAAAGCTTTGCCAAATTGGTTGTAACCAGGTTTTAATTCCGTTGAAAAATTGAAATATTTCGATGTGAAATTAATTTTTTGAGCTTTATTTGTAGGGTTGTAAGCCGTGAAATTGACTGTTCTTTTCCCTTCTTTTCGCGTGATTAAATTGGTTGATTCAATGTTGATTTTAAATTCTTTTTTAACCATAAATAGCATGAACCAATCGCGGCTATTTTGAGCTTGACCTTTGAATTCGAATGAAGCTTTTTCAGCTATAAGTTGGTGAGGAATACTTATTTTTAAGTATCCAAATGCATCTTTGTTTAGATCATATTCAATACATTTAAACGAAAAAGTTCCATCTGAACCAAATTTTCCTTGGTTTTCAAAATTCCCTGTTTGTTTTGCTTTTGTTGTAAATGTAAATAAAAACTGACCATTTAATGTGATGTCAAATTTGCGTTCGCCACTGCTTGTTCCAGTTGAATGACCGATTAAAAATTCATATGTAACAAATTTTTCAGAAGTATTGGCTGTTTCTGCTTCAAACGAAAACGCTGAATTACCATTTGCTCTCGTTAACAAAGCTGTTGGTGCAAATTGGCGCAATGGAGAATAGTAATTTATTTCATCGCCTTGAATTTTTGCTTTGAAACCAAGTTCATTTTGTGAGAACAGTAGAATTGGAAGTAAACAATAAATGAATACAATCAGTTTTGTCATATGCGTATTAATTAAATGCTTTTTTTAAAAATATGCCGGTATCGTTTCCGTCTAATTTTATTAAATCGTCTGGAGTACCTTCAAATAAAATATTTCCACCATTTTTACCACCTTCAGGACCTAAATCGATCACCCAATCCGCGCATTTAATCACTTCTGTATTGTGTTCAATTACAACAATGGAATGTCCTGCATCAATCAATGAATGAAAGGCGATGACTAATTTATCAATGTCGTGAAAATGTAATCCTGTGGTTGGTTCATCAAAAATAAAGAGGGTAGAAGGCGCATTGATTCCTTTTGATAAAAACGAGGCTAATTTGATACGTTGCGCTTCACCACCACTTAAAGTACTGGAAGATTGCCCCACTTTTAAATAGCCCAAACCAACATCAATCAAAGGTTGCATTTTATCGACAATTTTGGCTTCTAATTTATCTGTTCCTTCTTTGAAGAAATCTAATGCATCTTGAATGTCCATTTCGAGTAAATCAGCAATAGAAATTCCTCGGTAAGTAACTTCTAATGTTTCTTGCTTGTAGCGTCTACCTTCACAAGTTTCACACGGTAAATGCACATCTGCCATGAACTGCATTCCGACGGTGATTTCGCCTTCTCCTTCACACATTTCGCAGCGTCCACCTTCTACATTGAATGAGAAAAATCCAGGTTTATAACCGCGCATTTTTGCCAATGCTTGTTTTGAAAACAATTCTCGTATGTCATCAAAGGCTTTTACATAAGTAATCGGATTGCTTCGAGATGATTTGCCTATCGGGTTTTGATCTATGAATTCAATGTGTTTAATCAGTTTTAAATCACCTGAAAGTTCACCGAAATCGCCTATAGCATCACCAAAAACGCCTAAATGTTTGCGTATGGCAGGATAAACCAATTCACGAATCAAGGTTGATTTTCCAGATCCACTAACACCTGTTACACAAACCAAATTATGTAAAGGTATTGAAACAGTGATGTTTTTTAAATTGTATTGTCGTGCTCCAGTTAATGTGATTTTATTGATTGTCTTTCTTCTCTTGCTTGGAATTGGTATTTGCTTTTTACGCGTTAAATAATCTGCCGTCAAACTGTTTTTTGCATTTATTAATGCGGCATGATTTCCTTGAAAAACAATTTCTCCACCATAAGAACCTGCCATAGGACCAATGTCTAAAATTTCATCGGCAGCTTTCATCATTTCTTCTTCGTGTTCAACTACAATTACTGTGTTTCCAGCATCGCGTAAGTCGTGTAACACTCGAATCAAGCGTTGCGTATCTTTCGGATGTAATCCAATGGATGGCTCATCTAAAATATACATCGAACCAACTAGGGTACTTCCCAATGATGTAGCTAAATTAATGCGTTGCGATTCTCCTCCAGAAAGTGAATTGGATGGGCGATTCAACGTTAAATAACCTAAGCCAACATTTTGTAAAAATTGCAATCGATTGGTGATTTCAGGAATGATGCGTTTTGAAACTTGTTGATCGTAAGCATTTAAATGTAAATTTTTGAAAAATTTTAAACTTTCATCTATTGGCATTAATACGATGTCTGTAATTGAATGGTTATCAATTTTAACATTATTGGCATCTTTTCGCAGACGTGTTCCATGGCAATCAGGACAAGCAGTTTTACCACGGTAGCGCGATAACATAACGCGGTACTGAATTTTATAGGTTTGACTTTCTACGAATTTAAAAAAGGGACGAATTCCTGTGAAATCTTTATTTCCATTCCACAATAATTGGAATTCTTTTTCGGTTAAATCTGCAATTGGTCGGTGAATCGGGAAATCATATTTTTTGGCTGAATAAATCAATTCATTTAAATACTCTCCCATTGTGTCGCCTTTCCAGGGTGCAATGGCTCCTTCAAAAACACTCAGATTTTTATTGGGGATGACTAAGTTTGGATCGATTCCAATTACCTGACCAAATCCTTCACAAGTTTTGCATGCTCCGTAAGGATTATTAAACGTAAAAAAATGTTCACTTGGTTCTTGAAATTCTTGACCATCCAATTCAAAACGATTTGAAAATGAATGCATTTTTTTAGTTTCATTATTATAGATGAAACAAGCACCATTTCCTTCTACAAATGCTAAATGAATCGAATCGGCATAACGCGCTTCATTTTCTTCGGTCATGTTTGTTGCAATTCGATCGATTACAAGCAATGCTTGATCGCATGTTGCAGGAATATTTTTTAAACTGTCTTCAATTAAAAAAAGTTCATCTTTTATTAAAATTCTTGTAAAGCCTTGTTGTTTCAACAGTTCTAATTGTTTGTGAGAACCGTATTTTTCAAAACCAAGTATTGGACAACAAATTAATGCACGCGTACCCTCTTTAAAATCCCGCAATACATTTATGACATCACTAACAGTGTCTTTTTTTACTTCAGCGCCTGAAATAGGTGAAAATGTTCGTCCTACTCGAGCAAAAAATATTTTTAAGTAATCGTAAATTTCTGTAGTTGTTCCAACCGTTGAACGCGGATTGCTAGAAATCACTTTTTGTTCAATGGCAATCGCAGGAGAAATTCCTTTGATATAATCCGTTTCAGGTTTATTTAATTTTCCTAAAAACTGACGCGCATATGAGGACAAACTTTCAATGTAGCGACGTTGTCCTTCAGCGAAAAGCGTGTCAAAAGCCAAAGATGATTTCCCTGATCCTGAAAGCCCCGTGATGACAGTCATTTTACCATGCGGAATGTTGACATCCATGTTCTTAAGATTGTGAACACGTGCACCTTTGATTTCAATAAATTGTTGTTTTGCCATTATTTAGTTAGAAAGTTCAAAGATAAAAACAACTTCGATGAAATCTTGTTTAAAAAAATGAATATTAAAAAAAAATACAAAATTTTCTTGTAATTGATAGGAGTTTCAAAAAAAAGAGTAATTTAGTACTCATAACTCAAAAAATAAAAACGCCTATAAAACATTTTTACGCTTATTAAATTCTGATTTTAACAAAAAATAAACGTTATGGAATTGAAGCGTATGGATGACCGTGAGTTAATTACATTGTACATCTCTGGAACCGAAAAAGCATTTGAAACATTATTAATGCGTCATAAAGACAAAATTTATCGTTTTGTTTACATGAAAGTACGTTGTCAAGATTTGGCACATGATATTTTTCAAGAAACTTTTGTAAAAATTATTAATAAGTTTCGCTTGCAAGAATATAACGAGGAAGGGAAGTTTTTACCTTGGGCAATGCGAATTGCGCACAATCTTGTAATTGATCATTTCAGAAAAATGAGTCGTGTAAAAATGATTTCTGAGTCTTCCTCTTTAAAAGATGATTATTCTATTTTCAATACGTTGTCTCAAACGGATAAAAACGTGCAAGAAAAAATGATGACCGATGAAATTGAAAATCAAATGGTGCAATTAATTGAATATTTACCTGCTTCTCAAAGAAGTATTATTCAAATGCGTATTTTTCAAGATATGTCGTTTAAAGAAATTGCAGAATTAGAAGATATTAGCATCAATACTGCATTGGGAAGAATGCGCTATGCGTTAATGAATATCAGAAAAATGGTTGAGAAGAATAATATTTGCATTGAATTGTAAATACAATCAAAATGATTGACATAAAAAAAGGAGAATCAATTGATTCTCCTTTTCTGTTTCTTTTAAGAAAAAAGAATTAGTTAACTTTTCCAGAAAGTTCAGCACCAGCTTTGAAACGTACAACGTTTTTAGCAGCGATTTTGATTTCTTTTCCAGTTTGTGGGTTACGTCCTGTTCTAGCAGCTCTGTTAGAAACTGAGAAAGATCCAAATCCAACTAAAGAGATTCTATCTCCTTTTTTCAATGCTCCAGCTGTAGCACTTACAAATCCGTCTAATGCTTTTTTTGCATCTGCTTTTGTTAATCCAGCCTCAGCTGCGATCGCATCAATTAATTCTGCTTTGTTCATAGTTTTGAGTTTTAAAAATTTTCAAATAAATTATCGTAGCAAATATATCTGAATATACTTGTCATGCAAGCGTTTAAGCCAAAAAAAGTGTGTTTTTGTTGAAAAATGGGGTCATTTGTTAATAACAATGGCTGAAAACCCCATTTTTTAAGGGTTTTTTGGTCATTTTATTGACTTGTAGCGTGTCAAGGATTAAAGAACTTCCCATTCTTCACATGGGTTACCTGCAAGAAATTCTTTGAAATTCATTTTTCGTTTCCCTTCCATTTGTAATTCAGTTACTCGAATGTAGAAATCTTTACAAGGAATTAATATTCCGGAAGCATCACGTTTTAATTGCTTTCCAACGGCAGGAATATTCGTTTTTTCAGTTAAGAGAATTTTAAACGTTTTTACGTCATCTTTTGAAGTATGTCTTAATTTACACCAGGCAGCAGGATAGGGTGAAAGTCCTCTAATGAAATCATGCAGAATGGCAATCGGTTGTCCCCAATCAATCACACTATTTTCTTTAAATAATTTAGGTGCAATTTTTAATTCATCAGTAGTTAAGGTTAATTGATCAATTGCTTCTGCTTGATTCAGTGCAATTTTAAGTACGGTAGAATAACTCACTTCTGCTCCTAACTCCATCAAACGATCGTGTAATTCTCCAACAGTTTCATTTTCTCCAATTACAACAGATGCGCGTTCAATTACTTTTCCCGTATCAATTTCTTTTTCAATAAAGAATGTTGTAACGCCCGTTTCATTTTCACCGTTTATAATAGCCCAATTGATAGGTGCTGCTCCTCTGTAATTTGGTAATAAAGATGCATGTAAATTAATTGTTCCTTTTGGAGGCATTGCCCAAACAACCTCAGGTAACATTCTAAATGCTACAACAACAAATAAATCGGCGTGTAAGGCTTGTAATTCTGCAATGAAATTTTCATCCTTTAAATTAGTCGGTTGTAAGATGTTTAATTCCTTCGTTTCTGCAAATTGCTTAACTGCACTTTTTTGAATGTGTTGTCCTCTTCCTGCTGGCTTGTCCGGAGCAGTGATAACACCAACAATATTGCACGATTCGTTCACTAACTTTGCTAATATATGAACAGCAAAATCGGGCGTACCCATAAAAACAATTTTAAACTCTTTTGAAATCATTATACAATTTTTTTCTGCCAATTAAAGAAATAAAGGTAACTAATTGAAAGTAAACCTAACATACCAAAGTAAATGTATTCCACTGACCAAATCCAAAAAATATCGAGGTGAAATACTTTTATTAATAAAAACGCAGAAAACATGTAAACGCCCACGCATATTACTTCTATAATAAAAGAGGCAAAAGTGTTCCCACTTCCATTAATGGTTTGAAAATAGACGCTAACTGTTCCATAAAGAAAAATGGAGATCGCTACAAAACGTAATATTTCGGCACTTTTTTCAGTATAGAGTTCATTAGGATTGACCATTTTTATTAAAACTTCTGGATAAAATAGAGCACCATGGAAGAAGAAAAATAAAAACAAGATAGTTAACAATTGAATGCGTTGTTGAATTTTTTTCAGGGAATGAAATTCTTTACGTCCTATGTATTGTGAGATATAGGTTTTGGTCGTTGCTGAAAAACCAAAAATGGGAACAAATGCAAGAAAGTAAATGGAACGGATGTTTTGTGAAACGGTTAATTCGAATTTCCCAACTTGTTCAATCCAAGTAAAGAAAACAGTCCAAGTGGCTAAGGCAATAAAACTTTGTAACATCAACGGACTTCCTACTTTAAACAATTCTAAAAATGACTTGAAATTGAATGAAAAATGTTTGAACAATTGCATAGATTTTCGTTCAGCAGAGAAAACAATGAAAATCACTAAAAAGGTCATTGCGAGTCCATCACTAATGGTATTGGCCCAAGCGGCGCCTTTTAATCCCATTTCAGGTATACCTAGTTTCCCAAAGATAAGAACGTAATCTAATACAATATTTGAGGAAGCATTAATCAATGCAGCGATTAAAACAACCCATGTTTTTCCATTGGCAAGAAAGAAGGCTTGAATCGAAAGGGTAAACAAGGCAAAAAACAAAGCATAACTTCGAATGGAAATGAAATCAATTTGTAAACGACCTAAATCTTTGTGTTTGGAGTAACTCATCAACAAGTCGGGCATCACCAATTGAATAATTAAAAATAAGACTATAGCCAAACATAAATGAGCGATAATGGAAGTTCCAAATATTCGCCCAATGGCATTGGTGTTGTTTTGTCCAATTCGTCTCGCAATGATAATTTGAGAACCATCACTCAAACCAACTAAAGCCATAAACATGGTAATGTAGATTAAACCTCCGTTACCAACGGCATCAAATGAAAGCGATGTTTTGTCGTAGCGACTAATAAATGCAGCATCAGTTAATAAAACAATCGATTGAATGAAACTCGAAGCCATCAAAGGCAACGCAACTTTAAGGATTGTTTTGTAATTTAGGTTTAACATTAATCAACTTGAATTACAAGTCCTTTCAAATATTCTCCCTCAGGATGAAAAGCATTGATTGGATGATCCGCTGGTTGGTGAAGTTGTTCGATTATACGCACATTTCTTCCGGATTCAATTGCGGCAGCAATAATTGTATTCGTAAACATATTTTTGTCAACCACTTGCGAACAAGAAAAAGTAAAAATTAATCCTCCTGGTTTGATTTGACGAATAGCATGTGCATTTAATCGTTTGTAACCCTGGATTGCTTTGTGACGTTTGTCGCGGTGTTTCGCAAATGCTGGTGGATCGAGAACGATAATATCGTAATCTTCAGGTAAATCTTTCATGTATTCCATCGCATCAGCCACGATTGAAGCATGTCGATCATTGAATTGATTTAAATCAACATTTTCATCTGTCAAAGCAATTGCTTTTTTAGAACTATCCAAGGAATGTACCAATGAAGCATTGTTTTTTAAAGCCAATAAACTAAAGCCGCCTGAATAGCAAAATGTATTTAGAACTTTTTTACCGTTAGCATATTTTCCTAATAAATAGCGGTTTTCGCGTTGGTCGATGAAAAATCCTGTTTTTTGACCATTGATCCAATCAATATTGATTTTTACACCATGCTCCAAAGCTTGATGTGGTGTCGTAAATTTCCCAAAAACATATCCATCTACTACGTCTGTTCTAGCAGGTAAAGTATCCGATGACTTAGAATAAATGGCTTTTAATTGTTTTCCAAACGCATTTTTTAATGCTTCAGTTATAAATACAATTGAATTATACATTCCAATACTGTGGCATTGAACAACAGCAACACCATTGTAAAAATCAACAATCAATCCAGGTAATGAATCGCCTTCACCATGTATTAAACGACAAATCGTATTTTCTTTTGTGATTAAATTCAAGTTCATTCTAAGTTGAACCGCTTTTGCAATTTTATCATTGAAAAAAGCTTGATCCAATTCAAGATCTTCAAAGCTTAAAACACGAACAGCAATAGTAGCATGTTGAAAATGACCGCGCGCCAAGAAATTATTTTTAGAATCAACGACTGTTACAATCTCACCATCACTAAATGTGTCTGTGTTAGATGTAATTGCTCCAGAGAAAATCCAAGGATGTTTTCTTAAAATTGCGTCTATTTTATTGCGGTGAATTTGAACAGTTTTCAATGAAATTCGTTTTTAGATTTGAATGCAAAAATAGCAAATCAATTTGATTCCTTTTGAATATTCTATTCGATGTCATCAACGAATGATTGTTTGAATGTTTTTAATGAAGGAATTAGCTTATAACCTGAGTTCGATTATTCAAACTTTGTCAAAACACATATAAATAGTGAGATACAACATTTTTCAAATCGTAAAATCGAGATATTTCGAAGCAAAAAAGGGAAGTAGATTGCTGTTTAGAGGAGAAAAAACTTATTTTGAATAAATTAAACAACTTGTTTCCTTCGTTAGATTTTAACTTGATAACTCGTTATCCCTTATAAAATCAGCCTTGTAACCAAGCCATTTAATTTATTTTGACTTTGTTTTAATATTCGAACTCAGGTTAATTGAATAAAACACGTAATTTTACATTAAAATTCAATGTATGGAATGTAAAATTCATGTTTACCTATTAAACGAGCATTTTTCAGCAGAACATGCTGAAGCGCATCACAATGGGGAAGAATCAGAAAATAATCTTAAATACGAATGGGAAGATGAGTTTTCTGTAACATCTTCTGTAGAATCTGTTGAAACACATGAGAATGTATCTTTTCCTTTACAAGGAGAGATGCCAGATGGATCAGCTTTTTCACACGATGTTGAAAACATGTTTTTGTTCGAAATAAAATCATCAGATGCGCCTTCAACTTTTATTGGAGCATCTAAAAGTATTGTTGAAGAACATGAATTAATAAAAGAGGAAACACGTTTTGTTATTCGTTTGTTTTTGAAAGATTACGAACCAATGTCAAATCCGATCCCAGGTATTTATATTGCATCCAAAGAATTTCCAAAAGCATTGATTTTTTAATGTTAATCGTTGAGAATATACAATTAGCTTTTGAACGAAGCGTTCTTTCATCCATTTCATTAGACTTGAAAGCGGGAGAAATCATTGGAATAGTAGGGAAGAGCGGTGCTGGAAAAACGTCTTTGTTAAAAATTATTGCTGGATTTTTAGAACCAACAGCTGGCAAAGTAACATTTGAAGGTGAAAAGGTAATTGGTCCTGCTACTAAGTTAGTTCCAGGTCACCCAGAAATTCAATTAGTCAACCAAGATTTTCATCTAGATACCTATCATACTGTTGAGGAAAACATTCGGGAACAAATCTTGTATTTACCGTTAAAACAGCGCGATCAATTGGTGGAAGAATTGTTGCATTTAATGGAGTTGACTACTTTAAGAAAACAAAAAGCGACAACTTTATCGGGTGGAGAACAGCAACGTTTAGCGATTGCACGTGCATTAGCGTGTGAACCGAAAATCATTTTATTGGACGAGCCATTTGTTCATTTAGACGGTAAATTACGTGCAAAATTAATTCACTATTTATTGAAACTACAAGCAATTCGAAAAACGAGTTTTATGCTTGTATCACATGATGGTGCTGAAATTTTAAGCTTGTGTTCTGTTATTTATTTTATGAAAAATGGAAAGTTTGTTCGCAAAGCAAGTCCAAAAGATTTTTACTACAAGCCAAAAACATTGGACGAAGCTAAGTTATTTGGCCCGATCAATAAAGTGTTATTGAATGGAAAACGCATATTATTCCGACCAGATGAATATGAAATTCATCCAGAAGGTACTCTTCAATTGAAGTATCAAACATCTTTGTTTACGGGAGTTGTATATCAAAATTACTTCACCACAGAAAACAAAGAAAACATCCTATTATACAGTTTAAAAGCAATGGACCATGACCAAAAAATCATCATCGTTAAATCCGTTTAAATCCATTCAATGGTCGAAAGTCCCTGCTTTATTTAAGCAAACAACGATAGAATTTGTTGAAGAAAATGGTTTGTTTCACGGTGCCGCACTTGCGTATTACTCGCTTTTCGCGATGGTTCCATTGTTGTATTTAAGTATTACATTCTTTGGTCAAATCATTGGACAAAAAACCATGTTAGACATCATTAAAAATGTGCTAACAGAAAAAATTGGAATTTCAGACATTTCTGGAATTATGGATTTCTTGAATAAAATGAATTTTGAAAAAGGAAATTTTGTTCTGGAACTGGTAAGTATCATCACATTATTAGTGGCTAGTTCAGCTTTTGTAATTGGGCTTCGTCAAAGCATCAATGAGTTTTTTGATATTGTCGTAAAATACGATACCAAGAAAAAGAAAATTGTTCAAAATATTGTCGTTCGTTTGGCTTCCGTTTTATTTATTGGTGCCATGACAGTTGTGATTATCGTTTTATATTTTGCGCAAACAGTAGTATTGAATATTAGCAGTTCTTTCTTTTCAGGCGATGGAATTATCAGTACAACAATCGTTAGCGTTTTTCAACATGGCTTTGCAATTTTTGGAAATGTCGTAATTTTCACCTTGGTATTCAAGTATGTTCACGATGGAGTTGTCAAATGGCGTCTAGCATTTAGAGGCGCATTGTTGACAGGAACATTGTTGTATTTGGGTCAATTGTTAATCAAATATTACCTATTTAATTATTTCTTTGCTGCAAATGGTGGAATCGCAGGAACGTTTTTCATCATTCTTGCATGGGTGTATTATAGTTCGCAAATCATTTTTTACGGCGCTAAATTCACAGCTGTTTACGCAAAATTAATTGGTCAACCGATACAGTTTAAAAAGTAAAATTAATTCGAAGAATAATCTGAAAACGCTTGGTCGTTATCTTCGTAGTAGAAAATACGAACTTGCGCTGTATCTGTTAAAAAGTCAATTTTACCAATTTCAAAACGATTGATTTGAATACCAGTTCTCTTGATAATATCCGCTTTCATTTCAGCTTCTTTTTCAGGTGTAATTAATTCAATGCGTTCGTAAATAATTGTTTTACGTGTTTCGTGCTTCACTAGCCATAAGCGTTCTAAAATGAATGTTAATGCAAGAACAGATAAATTAATGATTGCAATTTCTGTTATACTGATTTGATTTGAAGCCAATGAATTTACAACGCTGATTCCAATAATTAAAAACAAATAGGTCATTTCTTTGATTTCAATCGCATCAGTTCGGTAACGTATGATTCCGAAAATCGCAAATAAACCAAGTCCCATTCCAGTATCGATATCTAATTTTTTAAGACCAAAACATAAAAAGAATGTAATTGTACCAATTAAATAATACGTAAATAAATAATCCTTACGTTTAGTTTTAGGATAATACAAATAACGAATTAAAAGCGTTAAAATAAAACTATTAACTGCTAAACGAACAAGTAAAATATATGCGTCATTGCTGAAAAGTTTAAAACCAGTTTCTTCAATTACTTTTGCTAATGGTAAAATAGTATCAAGCATCATTGTTAATTTTTTTAAGTTGTATTAATTTTTTTTTAAATCTGTTGTATTTAATTTTTTTGTGCCCGTATAAATCAATCGAACCAATGCAATATTTGCTCAATCGATAAGGACGAATGATTTTCTTTTTCATTAAACTGAAAAAAGCAGAATTTCTGTTGAATTTTTCTTGTTTTAATTCAGCAATAATCATATTGTTATAATATTGAGCCCTATCTTCCCAATTGAATTTCAAATCAAAATCTAAGGTCAATCGTTCGTTTTCAATTTTATTTACCAAGGTGATTCGGTGAAATGAGTTCCATAAAACAGGTGTTAAAACATCTTCTTTTTCAGTTAAGTTTTTGACAAATTGTGCATGTTCATTTACTAGTTCATAGGGAATTTCAGCAACTTGAATTCTGCTTTTGTCAGTTCTTCCCTTGAATTTGTGTTTTACTTCCAAAAATATTAAGTCAGACTCAATGTATTTACGGTAGCGAACTTTAAAACGATTCATTCTCCCATTGTGATGGTCTTCAAAAAAGCCTAAATGATCGTTGTCATAATATAAACTTTCGTAAGAAGGAATTCGATTGCCATTGATCTCTAAAACTTTATAAGAAGCAATAAGTTCTGGTAAGAAATCAATAAATTCTTTAATCGAAAATGCAAACTTAGTATCAACACGGTTCATCAACTTAACACGGTCCATTTCGAGCAATGAAATAGGTTCAAATTGTTGAATAATAGTATTGATTTTTTCACTTAACATTTACCCAAAGTTAATTTTTTGTTTTAGAATTACAACTTTTAGACGTTAAAACTTCCAAAACCATTTGAATAAAAATTAAATAAATGAAAAATCTACTCTTCTATTTCGCTGTTTTCCTTCGGATGTTGAATTGTTATCAACGGGTAAAGATTCTCCTTTAAAATCAATCACTATCTTATCTTTAGAAAGTCCATGTTGTATGAAAAAATCAATCAAAGTTTCAGCGCGTCTTTTTGAAAGTTCAAGATTATATGCATCACTTCCGTCAGCATCTGTGTGACCCGTTACTTTTATTCGAAGATCAGAATGTCCATCCACAACTCGAATCATTTTAACTAAAAAAGCAACAAAACTAGTATCTAATATAGCTTTGTCTGATTCAAAATAAATAGGAATGAATTTGAAATTTTTTCGTTCAATAGCTCGAATTTCAGGTGCGTTGAATCCTTTTTTGTAATCGTTGATAAATAATTTATGCCATGCATGCGAAAGAGGTGATTGTGTTGTGGCTGAAAATTCAGCAGTGGATTTATAGAGTATAATTTTACCAGTATAACGTTTGCAATCAGAGCTTTTAAACGTTCCAGTTAAATAGCCTGTACTTTCGTTGTAACTTAATGTTCCGGAAATTAAACACCAATTTGTTTGTGCGTTTTGTTTTTGTTTTTCAATGATGGTTTGATTGAAGGTGATATCATTTTTTAAAACTGTTCCTTTTAAGCGTTTAACAGCATAAAGATCTTTTCCAACAATCTCATCTCTCATTTTGCCATCTAATGCTGTTCCTTTTTGATTGAAATTGGCATACAGAAGCATGCTTTTTTCTATGGCTTGACCATCCAATTGAATGATTCCTTGCCAATTTCCAGATAAATCAACTTGACTCAATATCAAACCCGAAAACAAGCAACTTAAAAAGCAAAAAATATGTTTTTTCAAAACCATAGTTACGTATTCGTAATTCAAGGAATAAAGTTCCATTTTGAATAAAAAAGAACTAAATTCGTATTCAATTGTTTAAGTTTAAATATACACAATTTATAAGTATGAAAAAGGGTTTAATTATTGCATTTATTTTTTTAAGTAACGTTCTTATGGCACAAACAATTTATTCTTACAAAGTTAAAACCTTGGAAGGGGCAGACTTTGATTTAGCTTCTTTAAAAGGAAAAAAGGTAATGATTGTCAATACAGCATCAAAATGTGGATTAACACCACAATATGAAGATTTAGAGGCATTGTACAAACAATTCAAAGATAGTAATTTTGTGATTGTTGGTTTTCCTGCGAATAATTTTATGGGACAAGAACCAGGAACAAATGAAGAAATCGCTTCTTTTTGTCAAAAAAATTATGGTGTTACCTTTCCCATGATGGAAAAAATTTCGGTGAAAGGAAAAGACATGCATCCATTGTATCATTTCTTAACAGAGAAGAATTTGAATGGATTAGAAGAGAATAAAGTTCAATGGAATTTTCAAAAATATTTAATTGGAGAAAATGGTCAGTTAGAAAAAGTAATTGGACCAAGAACATTACCAAATGATCCAGAAATTTTAGCGTGGATTCGTTCAAAAAAGTAAACTAAATTCTAGCTTTATTTGTCGTTAATATTTTGTTAATAAGTTAGCGATATTTTGCCTTTTTTTCTTCTTTTTACTGCCATAATTTCGCTATTTTCGCACTTGATCAAAAAAAATAGTTTCCAAAAGGAATAGTATGAGCGAAGAAGAAAGAAAAGACAATTATTCAGCAGATAATATCCAGGTATTAGAAGGATTAGAAGCTGTTCGTAAACGTCCTGCCATGTACATCGGTGATGTCGGTGTGAAAGGTTTGCATCATCTTGTATATGAGGTAGTTGATAACTCTATCGATGAGGCGTTAGCTGGTCATTGTGATACAATCGGCGTTTGGATCAATTTAGATAATTCAATTACAGTTCGAGATAACGGTCGTGGAATTCCTACGGCTATGCATACAAAAGAGAAAAAATCAGCTTTAGAGGTTGTGATGACTGTTTTGCATGCGGGTGGTAAGTTCGATAAAGATACGTACAAAGTATCGGGTGGATTACACGGTGTTGGTGTTTCTTGTGTGAATGCATTGTCAATTGCATTAAAAGCAACGGTGCGTAGAGATGGTCAAATATTTGAGCAAGAATACAGCATTGGTAAACCGTTATACGATGTTCGTGTTGTAGGTGAATCAAAAGAAACAGGTACAGAAGTAACGTTCTTGCCAGATAGTACCATCTTTGATTACACAGAATACAATTATGATACCTTAGCTGCAAGAATGCGTGAATTAGCATTTTTGAACAAAGGAATTACTATTACATTAACAGACTTACGAACAGAAGATGACAATGGTAAAAATCCATTTAATGTTTTCCATTCAGAAGGTGGGTTAAAAGAATTTGCACAATATTTAGATCGTAACCGCGAATCATTGATTTCGGATGTGATTTACTTTGAAGGAGAACGTGAAGGGATTCCAGTTGAAGTTTCATTGACTTACAATACTTCTTATACAGAAAACATTCAAGCTTACGTAAATAATATCAATACGCACGAGGGTGGAACACACCTTTCAGGTTTTAGAAGAGGTTTAACAAATACCTTGAAAAAATACGCGACTGATTCTGGTATGTTGGCACGTGAAAAAATTGAAATTGATGGAGATGATTTCCGTGAAGGATTGACAGCTGTCGTTTCAGTAAAAGTGCAAGAACCTCAATTCGAAGGTCAAACAAAAACTAAATTAGGAAACCGTGAGGTTACAGCTCCTGTAAGTCAAGCCGTATCTGAAATGCTTTCTGCTTATTTAGAAGAACATCCTTCGGAAGCAAAAATAATCGTTGATAAAGTGATTTTAGCAGCGAAAGCTCGTCACGCAGCGCGTAAAGCACGTGAAATGGTGCAACGTAAAAATGTGTTGACAGGTTCTGGATTGCCAGGAAAATTAGCTGATTGTTCTGAAAAAGATCCTGCTCAATGTGAGATTTACTTCGTCGAGGGAGATTCTGCGGGTGGAACTGCAAAACAAGGCCGTGATCGTCACTTTCAAGCAATTATGCCATTAAGAGGTAAAATCTTGAACGTTGAGAAAGCAATGCACCACAAAATCTTTGAAAACGAAGAGATTAAAAATATCTATACTGCATTAGGTGTTCGTATTGGAACGGAAGAAGATTCTAAAGCTTTGAACTTAGAAAAATTACGTTACCACAAGATCATCATCATGTGTGATGCCGATGTAGATGGTTCGCACATTGAAACGTTGATTTTAACGTTCTTGTTCCGCTTCATGAAAGAGTTGATTGAAAACGGATACATCTACATCGCTACTCCACCATTGTACCAAGTGAAAAAAGGAAATAAATCTGATTATGCTTGGAACGAAGACATGCGTGATCGTTTAATTAATGAGTTAAAAGGAAATGGTAGTGAATCTTCCGTAAACGTTCAACGTTACAAAGGTCTTGGAGAGATGAATGCTGAGCAATTGTGGGAAACTACAATGAATCCAGAAAGTCGTACATTACGTCAAGTAACAATTGAAAACGCTGCTGAATGCGATCAAGTGTTCTCTATGCTAATGGGGGATGATGTTCCACCAAGACGTGAGTTCATTGAGAAAAATGCAAAATACGCTAAGATTGATATTTGATTTTAGTCAAAAATAAGTAAGAGGTTGTTCGTTTCGAGCAGCCTCTTTTTTGTATGATAATATTTTGGGCAAATCCCTGCGGGTCGGGCTTTTACTGCAATCTTTTTCAAAGGATTTTCGTGCAATCCCTTTTGCGGGAAGTAGCCTTGAACTAAAAATACTCGTGCTTTCGTGGAAAATAAAAACAGCCACAAACACACGGATTTAGACTAATTTATTCGTATCCATTCGCACCTTCGTGGCAAAAAAAAACTGAACTAATCCACAAATTCACACTAATTTCTTCGTGTCCATTCGTGCCTTCGTGGCAAAAAATACTGCGAGTTTTGATACTACAATCCCTTTTTGGAAATTTCTACTTACGTCTTGCGCTTTTTCTTCTTGGCTGCTGGAAACAAAATATTGTTTAAGATTAAACGGTAACCAGGAGAGTTGGGGTGTAGATTCAAATCAGTAGGAGGGTCGCCAACTTTGTGCTCATAATCTTCAGGATCATGTCCGCCGTAAAAAGTCCACGTACCTTGACCCATTTCTCCGTGTAGGTAACGCGCTGTGTTTAATGCTTTGTTTTCACCTAAAATCAATACATTTGGTTTGATGAGCTCTTTTTTAAAGTCAGTTGTTTGCCCCATGAAACCATCAATTACATTCGTGTGACATTGCGTTAACATAGTAGGAACAACATCCCATTTTGCTGAAAAATCGAACAGCGTGAATTTGTCGGTGTTTTCTGTTACTCTATTTAATCGATGTAAATCTGTTCCATCGATATCAGAATATTCATATTGCATTGGATCGCGCACTAATTGAAAATCTTCGAAAGCAAAGGTTTGTGTGTAATCCAATTTTTCTTGGCACCTTCCATCTGCGCCATCGTGGTCGTACATTGCTTCACAAATATCTGTTTTCGCAGCAGCTAACGCAATGTCAAAACTATCTGTTCCACTGCACATAGTGAATAAAAATCCGCCACCCAGTACAAAGTTTTTAAGGTTTTGAGCAACGGCTAATTTCAATTGAGAAACTTTTGCATATCCCAGCATTTTTGCTTCTGCTTCGGCCAATTTTACTTGTTCTTGATACCACGGATAATTTTTATATGCCGCATAGAATTTTCCGTATTGTCCTGTGAAATCCTCATGGTGCAAGTGTAGCCAATCGTATTTTGGTAAAACGCCCATTACAATGGCAGAATCGTAAATTTTATCGTAGGGAATTTCAGCGTATTCTAAAACCATTGTAACAGCATCATCCCATGGTTGTTTTCCAGGCGGCGTATAAACTGCAATTTTTGGTGCTTTTTCCAATTGTACAATTTCCATATTGGTTTCTGGATTGCCAATTTCTCGTTTGATTTGATTGACTTGTCCGTCTGCTAGAATTTCATACTTGATATTACGCAATACTAACTCTTCTTCTAATGATCTAATATTTGGAAATAAAAAGGAACCGCCACGATAATTTAATAACCATTCTATTGTTACTGTTTTTTCCAACGCCCAATAAGCTAAACCATATGCTTTTAAATGGTTAGTTTGACCTTCATCCATTGGCACAAGGATTTGAGATCCCTTAGCTGAAAAAAGGAGAAAGACTGAAAAAAATAAAACAATAAACTTTTTCATTTAAAAAGGTGTTCCGTTTTCAAAATTGGATGAAAAATCAGAAAGATCATCTTGGTGTGAATCCATTTTACTTTTTATCGTGTAACTAGGTTGTGGATTTTCGTCAAATTCAGTATTTGCTCCAATAGATGTATGAATTGGTGTTGCATCATCTGAGTATCCTTCAATGTTGTCGAATCGAGCATATTCACCAATGAATCGTAATCGTACACTGTCTAAAGCACCATTTCTATGTTTCGCAACGATGATTTCTCCAATTCCTTGGTTAGAATTCCCTTCTTCATCTTGCAACAAACCATAGTATTCTGGTCGGTAAATAAAAGATACAATATCCGCATCTTGCTCAATCGCTCCAGATTCACGTAAATCTGATAGAACTGGTCGCTTGTCGCCACCACGTTGTTCAACCGAACGACTCAACTGAGACAAAGCAATTACAGGTACATTTAACTCTTTGGCAATTTCTTTGATCGATCGAGAAATCGTAGAAATCTCTTGCTCACGATTACCCGATCCTTTTGTACCACCCGCTGTCATTAACTGTAAATAATCAATGATGACCATTTCAATATTGTGTTGCATTTTCAAACGGCGGCATTTTGCACGTAAATCAAACACACTGATTCCAGGCGTATCGTCGATAAACAAAGGTGCTGTAGCTAATTTGGTAATACGTGTATGCAATTGTTGAAATTCATGTTCTTTTAAATCACCTTTTCGCAATTTTTCTGCTTTTATTCGCGCTTCACTGGCAATTAAACGTTTTACTAATTGAACGGATGACATCTCTAAAGAGAAAATTGCAACACCCATGTTGTGATCAACAGCAGTGTTTCGTGCCATTGATAAAACAAAGGCAGTTTTCCCCATGGCGGGACGTGCAGCAATGACAATCATATCGGAGCGTTGCCAACCTGAGGTTAATTTATCTAAATCGTAAAAACCTGTTGGAACACCAGAAATACCGTCAGAATTTTGAGCCGCTTTTTCAATTTCTTCGATGGCTAAACGAACAACATTTTGCATCGAATCAACATGTTTACCCATGTTGTTTTCAGCAATTTGAAATAATTCACCTTCAGCTTTATTCAAAACATCAAAAACATCATTGGTGTCTTCGTATGCATCGCGCATTACTTCGCTACTCATACGAATCAATTCGCGTTTAATGTGTTTTTCAGCAATAACACGAGCATGAAATTCTATATGTGCAGTGGAGGCTACACGACTCGTTAATTGAGAAATGTATGCAGCGCCACCAGCAGCTTCTAATTCACCATTTTGCTTTAATTTGTTGACAACCGTCAATAAGTCAATTGGATTTGAACTACCAAATAATTCACGTATAGCATTGTAAATAAACTGATGTTTAGGATCGTAGAAACTTGCCGGTTTTAAAATGTCAATTGAATCGGTAACTGCATTTTTTTCCAACATCATTGCGCCCAAAACAGCTTGTTCCAAGTCAATTGCTTGCGGTGGAATTTTACCTAAATCGCCTGTTAAAACAGATGGGTTTTTTGTACGGTTGATTATTTTTCGTGAATTTTCTGGTTGTGTGTCCATGTAACAAAGATAGTCATTCAATCAGCATTATGGTTGTTGAATTTTATTTCTTTCTTAAAAAGATATAAAAAGGAGTTTTCAACAATTGTTAATAAATGAAAATGTATTTTTGTGGCAAATACGATCGAAATATGAAGCGTGAGGTGAAATTGACGGGTGATGGTTCAAAAACAATTTACATTCCAGATTTGGATGAAAATTACCATTCCAATCATGGCGCGTTTAACGAAGCAACGCACATTTTTATTGAACAAGGAATACGTTCATTTCCACTTGATAAATCGCTGCGAATTTTTGAAATGGGTTTTGGGACAGGACTAAATGCATTCTTAGCATTTATTGAAAGTAAAACAGTAGGTTATAAAATTCAATATGTTGGAATTGAAGCTTTTCCAGTTGAAGAAATGTTAGTAAATGAAATGGATTATTGTTCTTTTTTGAATTGGGAAAACACGCAGGATTTCAAGCAATTACACACTTTGTCTTGGGGTGAAAACCATGAAATTTCTGATGATTTTTCATTCAAAAAAATACATCAAAAAATAGAAAGTTACATACCTGAAAACGAACAATTTGACGTGGTTTTTTTCGATGCTTTTGGCCCAAAAGCGCAAGCAGACATGTGGCAACCCTCAATATTAAAGAAAATGTACTCCTTGTTAAAACCTGGAGGGTTTTTAGTAACGTATTGCGCGCAAGGTCAAGTGAAACGCGATTTAAAAGCGCAAGGTTTTATAGTTGTTCCTTTGCCAGGTCCACCAGGAAAAAGAGAAATGACGAAAGCAATAAAAAGTGTTTAGAATTAAACTATTTTCTCAGCAATGTAAAATAAATCAAAACATGAAGCATTGGCATCATCGATGAAATAATCTTCCATTACAATATCAGAAACCAACGAAGTGTTTTCTTTTAATAGTTTTTTACGATTCATGCGATTCGCTAAATCATAAGGTATTTGTAACAATTGTCTCGGTAAACGGTATTGCAAATTAAAGATGTCAAAGCGTGTGATTTTTTGAACAGAAGCTTTGTTTAAATTGTAATAGTTCATGATTTTGTCGTTACCAAAAACACCTTTTTGTTCCACCTTTTGAAAGCTTTTTGAGAGTAATTCAGTTAATTCATTTACTGTGTATTCTCTAATGTGCCAAGGATTTCTAGTGATTGACATTGGTTTGTTAGGTGTAGTTACAATTAATTTACCATTTGGTTTTAATACTCTGTAAATTTCTTGAACAAACAAATTGTCATTTTTAATGTGCTCTATCACTTGAAATGTAATAACGAAATCAAATGAATTATCTTGAATTCCTTTTAAAGGTGGTATTAACATTTTGATGAACTCAACATTTTCAATCGGATCCAGCGTTGTTTCAAATTTATCGATTGTTGTGAATTTATCCGTTTTTGCAGCTATAATTTCTACTCCATAACCACTTCCTGTTCCAATTTCTAATACATTACCTGAAACAATTTTCGCTGCTTCATAATAGGCTAAAATTGAACGTTGAAACACAAAGTTATCGGATAAATCTTTTTGTGAAACTCTTTCTGCTGTTTGGATTAAACTCATTTTTTTTATTTTGAATGTGCTAATTTAATTAAATTTTTTCTTTTTGCAGTTTCTGTTAGTAACGATTAAACAAATTCCTAAAATTTCACAGGATATATTTTTTCAAACAAAACTATTACTTAATTTTGTAGAAGAGGTACAACGTTGAATACGTGCAGTGACCTTATCCGGTTTCGGAGCCCATGCAGCTTATTTTGAAGCTTAACAATTTTGACCCTAAGAGAAGTCTCGTATAAACAATGGCGGGCTACACCAGTTAATCTGGCAAAGTTTACTTTCAGTAGATTACAGCGTTTTGCGGCAACTCTAAACGTGTTTTCTGAAGCTTCAGAGAACCCAACTGCATGGGTCTTTTTAATTATAAAAATGGAAAAAGATATTCTTTTTTACGACGGCAAATGTGGCTTGTGCAATCGCGTTGTGCAATGGGTAATTCGATTTGAAAAAAGTCCAAAACTTTATTTCTCATCTATAGATAGTGATTTTGCGACGCGTTTTTTTGAAGAAAAAGGATGTGCTAAACCAGACTTATCTACGTTTTATTTGTATACATCGTATCAGTTGTATTCTCAATCTTCTGGTTTTTTTAAAGTTCTTTCTTTTTTAAAATGGTATTTTTCATTTTTGTTTGTTTTTAAACTAATACCCATTTGTCAACGCGACCAATTATACCGATTTGTAGCAAATAATAGAAAAAAAATGAGCGGATCTTTTTGTGTTAATTATTCCAACCAAAAACACCGTTTCTTAAGCTAATTCATTGCAAGATTTTAAGATTAAATTTTAGTCAGTTGAAATCTTAACTCAAAACTCTTTAAAAATGAAGGAGGGTAACGATATTGTGACTCTGTTAAGATTAAGAAACTAATGCCTAAATAACTAATCTTCAATCAACAAAAATCCAATAATTAATTCGCAAACTTTTTCTAAGTGTACAGGTAATTCGGTTGAATCCCAAGGTTCTTTTGCACCAAAAGTATGGTCAGCTTCTTCAATTTCAAACAAGCGTGTTTTTAACCATTGTGCAATTTCATGTCCTTCTTCAATGTCGACAGAAGTGTCGGCGTCGCCATGAATAACCAAGGTTCGTTTGGTTGACGTTTCACATGTTTTTTGAATATCTAACAAATCTTTATGAGTAATAAAATCTTCGTATTGTGAATAAAGCTGTGGCATTTTTTGGTTTGTACGACCATTTACCGTGTATTTTGTACCTTGAGTTTCCCAAACTTTTAATTGTTTGCCTTCAGGGAAACGTTTTTCAATTGATGCGATTGCGGCTAAAGTGACCACTCTGTATACACGGTCATCTTTAGAACCTAATAGTGCGATTCCTCCACCTCTTGAGTGGCCCACCAAATAAATTTTTGGTAAATTATCCATTTGAGTTTCTAGCCAATTCAACGCACCCGTTAAATCTGCTAATTCGTTGGAGTAACTGTTATTCGCAAAAGCTGTTAGATCAGAGAATTCGGTTGGATTTTCTATGGTGGTTCCATTGTGACTCACATTGTATTTACAAAAGCCGAATCCTTTATTGGTGAAAAAATCTTGCATTAAATTCCAAGCACCCCAATCCTTGTATCCCATGAAACCATGAATAAAGAGGATCAGTTTTCCATTAAAATCTGCTGGAATAACTAGATCGATTAAACTGGAACGATTAGATGCTCCGATAAAAGTATGATTGTGGTAATTTAATGCTTTCATGTTTCAAATTTACGATTTATGCTGTAAATTAATGTGATTTTTTTATCTTTACGTTTGAAAAACAAACGAACAATTTAGTTTCGTTGTTTTGTTTACTTAGATTTGATACAATGAAAATTTCAGCTTCAATATACAGTGATAAAAAACGCCCTTTAAAAGAGGTGATTGAGGATTTAGTGCAACATCAAGTAGAGTTATTACACGTTGATTGCAATGATGATGTAGCCGTTTTTGAGGACATCCAACAAATTCGTCAATGGTGTGATTTACCAATTGATTTACACATAATTACAGAAAAACCCGAAAAATATTTTGAGTTATTAAGAGCAACTCCAGTTGAATACATCACGTTTCAATTTGAACAATTGTCCACAAAATTAGAGATACCTAAAGATATTTCAGGTAAAAAAGGTTTAGCTGTCATTACTCCAACTTCCATCAATGTGTTTGATGCATATGCTGATTTTGATTTTATTTTAATCATGGCAACAATTCCAGGACAAAGTGGAGGTGTGTTTGATGCAATCAATTTCTCCAAAATTCGTCAGTTCCGTAAAAAATATCCGAACAAATCAATTCATGTTGATGGAGGTGTAAATGGTGAAGTATCCTTTATTCTTCGAAATATGGGTGTGAGTTCTTCTGTTTCAGGTTCTTATTTATTCAACGCGCCAAGTATTGGTCATGCCTTGATGAATTTGACAAAACGAGAAATTGAATCTCAGTATCAAGTTGCAGATTTCATGATGCCGTTGGAAGAGTGTCCAGTTGTTCAAGTGGAGAATATTTCACTTCAACTAATTCTAGAAACCATTGAAAAAGGGAATTTGGGATTTTGTTTAATTACGAATCAAAGTGGCGATTTAAAAGGAATTGTATCATCAGCAGATATTCGAAAAGCCATGTTACGACATTTGTCAGATTTAACAAAAATAGAGGCAATAGATTTAATGAATGAGCAACCTATTGCTATTCAAGAAACGGCAACAGTTGTTGAATTGTTGCAAAAAATTAAAAAATGCATGTTCCCAATCATGTACCTTCCAGTGTTAAAAAATAATGGAAAAGCGGCAGGAATTGTTAACTTTGCATATCTCATTAAAGGTGAATTATGATTTTACATTTAAAAAATACAATATCAAACCAAGATGCTGCAAAAATTGCAGCTGAAATCAAAGCATTTCATATTACTTCAAACGGAACAAATGTGTTAATCACAGGTTCTGGAGTTAAAGAAGTTCCAGCTCAAATCTCCGATAAAGTAGATCAGTTTTGGGTGTTTCCAAATGATATGCAATTAGCGGCAAAATCTTATTTGCCAACTAAAAGAGAAGTCAAAATAGGAAATGTAATCATTGGTGGGACAACAAAAAATACTGTTTTAATCGGTGGACCTTGTTCAGTTGAATCGGAAGAACAAATTCGTGAATCTGCTAAATTGTTGGTAGATTTAGGTTTGTCAACCTTGAGAGGTGGTTGCTATAAACCAAGAACAAGTCCGTATTCATTTCAAGGAATGGGATTGGATGGATTGAAATTGTTAGCAAAAATGCGTGAAGAATTTGGTTTATCTGTTATCACAGAAGCCAGAGATGCAACACATATCGATGAAATCATTGAATATTCAGATGTTATTCAAGTTGGAGCAAAAGCGATGTACGATCAAGGAATCCTAAGAGCATGTGCTAAAACGAATAAACCTGTTTTAATCAAACGTGGATTTGGAACAACTTTACAGGAATTCGTTCAGGCTGCAGAATTTGTTTTATCAGGTGGAAATGAAAATGTGGTATTGTGTGAGCGTGGTATTCGTACGTTTGAGACAGGTACTCGTTTTACCTTGGATTTATGTGGAGTTGCTTGGTTACAAGAATACACGAATTTACCAATTATATTAGATCCATCGCATGCAATGGGTTATGCATATGGAGTGCCTGTGTTAGCAAAAGCTTGTGTTGCAATGGGAATTGATGGTTTATTGATTGAAGCACATAGAGATCCTAAAGTAGCAAAATCAGATGCTTCACAACAATTGACTCACCAAGAGTTTTCAGATTTATTAAACGCACTTCGTCCGGTAGCACAAAGTGTTGGGTACAAGATGATTTAAGATGCATTTAGAACTAAATATCAAAGGACTTTGTTCCAAATTTGGGTTAAATTTTGCAGACTTCTTATCTGATTTTTCAATTGAAAATGTCAGTGAATTATCAATGTTCGACTTAGAGGCAATTTGCGAAGAATATGAAATAGATTTAATGTCGTTGTTGTTTAAGCCATTATTCAAACCAGAACTTTGGAAACAAAAATTAGATAAAATAAAATTATTGGTGTTAGATGTTGATGGCGTAATGACGGATGGTGGAATGTACTATTCTGAAAACGGAGATCAAATCAAAAAGTTTAATACTAAAGACGGAATGGCAATTCAGCATCTAACAAAAGCTAATTTTCAAGTGGCAATTATATCTTCTGGTTATACGAAAGAAATGATTCAAACGCGAGCAGCATTGTTAGGTGTTCAGCATGTTTACGTTGGAAGAGATCCAAAAATAGACATATTAAAAAACTATTGCGAAACATTAGGAATAGCATTAAATCAAGTAGCAATTGTTGGTGATGATGTGAATGACTTACCTGTGATGAAAGAGGTCGGTTTTTCAGCTGCACCAGCAGATGCAATGAACGTTGTGAAAAGCACTGTAGATGTAGTTTTGACTAACAAAGGCGGAAACGGTTGTGTACGTGAATTTATTGATACTTATTTATTAGCAGAACCTTTAAATTAATTATGAAGAATTTTACAATAGGAATCATTAGAGAAGGAAAAGTACCACCTGATCATCGGGTGGCATTAACGCCTAATCAATGTGTTCAAATTCAAACAACTTATCCAACAGTTAAAATAATTGTTCAGCCAAGTCCAATTCGCGCATACAAAGACGAAGTGTATGCAGAAAAAGGTTTGGAATTAAACGAAGATTTAAGTGCTTGTGATTTAATTATCGGAGTAAAAGAAGTAAATATTACAGATTTGATTCCGAATAAAAAGTTCATGTTTTTTTCACATACGTTAAAAAAACAACCCTATAATCGAGCTTTATTAAATGCAATTCTAGAAAAGAACATTGAATTAATAGATTACGAAGCCATTCGAAATAAACAAAATAAACGTATTATTGGTTTTGGTCGTTATGCCGGAATTGTAGGGGCATACAATGCATTTAGAACCTTTGGTTTGAAGTCAGGATTATATGAATTACAACCAGCGCATCGATGTAAAGATCGAAAAGCAATGGAGCAAGCAATGGTTGAAACGGTTGTTTTACCAAAGAATTATAAAGTTGTATTGACTGGTTTTGGAAGAGTAGGACAAGGAGCTAGAGAAATCGTGAACTTACTGCCAATAAAAGAAGTTACACCATCAGAATATTTAAACGAAACGTTTGAAGAGCCTGTATTTACACATTTGGATGCAGAAGATTATTATGGACGAATCGACGGTAAAGAATTTGACAAAGCAGATTTTTATTCGAATCCTTCCCTGTATCAATCTACTTTCAACCGTTTTGTTGGGTTAACTGATATGTACATTCCTTGTCATTTTTGGAGCAACAAATCACCTTTTATTTTAACGAATGAAGATTTATTAGCTGAAAATGCGCGTATAAAAGTAGTGGCAGATATTTCATGTGACATTGCTGGTCCAATTGCTTGTACAATTCGTCCAAGTAAAGTTGCAGACCCAATTTATGGTTACAATCCAATTACAAAAGCAGAAGATGATTATACTAAGGAAGATGTCATTGCTGTTATGGCAATTGATAACCTTCCATGCGAATTACCCTTGGATGCTTCTGAAGATTTTGGTAACGAATTAATGCGATTTGTTTTTCCATTTTTAGTAGGTGAAGATCCAGATCGCATCATTGCACGCGCTACTGAAACGACAAAAGAAGGTACATTGACACCAGAATTTGCGTACCTACAAGCATATATTGAAGGGAAAGAATAACAACTAATTTCACTACTATGGAAAAAGGAAATAAAAAAACAATAAAAGGTTGGGTGTTTTACGATTGGGCAAATTCTGTCTACCCATTGATTATTAGTTCGGCTATTTTTCCAATAATGTATGAGAAATTAACGAGTATAAAAGATGACAAAACAGGAATAACTGTTTATGATACCATTTCATTTTTTGGTATGGAATTTAAAAACACAGAATTCTACGCATACTTAGTTTCGATGTCTTATCTAGCAGTTGCATTAGTTACGCCTCTTTTATCAGGAATAGCTGATTCATCTGGACAAAAGAAACGCTTTCTTCAGTTCTTTTGTTTTTTAGGAGCCATCTCAAGTGGATTGTTGTTTTTCTTTCATCCAGACAATGGAGGAGTTGAGTATACTCCTTTTAAAATAGGATTAACAATTTTGCCGTTGTTTTTTGCAAGTTTTGGTTATTGGGGAAGTTTGGTGTATTACAACTCCTATTTGCCTGAAATTGCAGAGCCATCAGAACATGATGCAATCAGTGCGAAAGGTTTCTCAATGGGTTATTTAGGAAGTTCATTACTGTTGATAGTCATTTTGGTTTTAACACAATTCACAAAATTAATGCCGATAAAATTTGCCTTTCCGATGGTCGGTGCATGGTGGATTATCTTTGCCTTTTATACGTTTAACAAATTACCGAAAATTGCTGCTAAACCAGTTCACAAAGAAGGTGTTATCAAAAGTGGTTTCAAAGAATTAGCTTTGGTTTGGAAAGATATTAAAACGCGCATACGATTAAAACGATTTTTAGCAAGTTATTTTATGTTCAACATGGCTGTACAAACAGTGATGATAATGGCAACTGCATTTGCGAACAAAGAAATTATTGGAATTCAAACAAAAGATTTAATAGTTAGTATTTTAATTATTCAATTTTTAGGAATAGGTGGGTCCTTTTTATTTTCTAAAATTTCTTCAAAAATTGGAAACATCAAAGCTTTAGCTATCGCCATTTCTATCTGGATTTTCTTGTGTGTATTTGTTTATTTTGTAGTGTACAAACCTTGGCAGTTTTACATTGCTGCTGCGATTGTAGGATTAGTAATGGGTGGGATTCAAGCCTTGGCTCGTTCAACGTATTCTAAAATGTTGCCAGAAACAGAAGACAATACATCTTATTTCTCGTTCTTTGATGTGAGTGAGAAAATTGGATTGGCAATTGGAACATTTTCTTTTGGTATTATTGAATCCATTGCAGATATTAGAACATCAGTTATAGCTTTAGTTGCTTTCTTTTTAATTGGATTAATCCTGTTGTTTAGAGTGCCAAAAGAAATATATTCCGGTGAAAAATTAAAATTAATTAATATTAAAATTGAAGAAGAAAAAACTAAAGCTTCAATTAATGATTCGATTTGGAAAGAAGTAAGAAAGGGAGTAATTTTATTCAGTGTAATTCATTTCCTTTTTGAAATTTTTATTTTAAATCCGAAAACAGCAGTTTTGGCTGTTGTTTTTAATTTTTTCATTTCAAGATGGTATATTAAAAGACAAATAGAAAAAGGAAATAAAAAGAATGATTTATTATTAATGGGTTTATCTGTTTCTGGAATTGTTTTTTTAATCAGACTTTTTTTAGGATTTGTTTTATATTTAATTTTATTG
>JAGNZC010000073.1 GCA_017984635.1 Crocinitomicaceae bacterium | reverse complement strand
AAATTGAAATTTAAAATCTAACAAGTATAAAAATGAGCAAAATTATTGGAATCGACTTAGGAACAACCAACTCATGTGTGGCTGTAATGGAAGGTGGAGAACCTGTTGTAATTGCAAACGCAGAAGGTAAAAGAACAACACCATCTGTTATTGCATTTGTAGAAGGTGGAGAAATTAAAGTTGGAGATCCGGCAAAAAGACAAGCAGTAACTAACCCAACAAAAACGATTGCATCTATCAAACGTTTTATGGGGAACAAGTACACTGAAAGTGCTAAAGAAGCTTCAACAGTAGCTTACAAGGTAGTAAAAGGGGACAACGATACACCACGTGTTGATATCGATGGTCGTTTATACACACCACAAGAATTGTCTGCAATGACACTTCAAAAAATGAAAAAAACAGCTGAAGATTATTTAGGTCATTCAGTTTCTGAAGCAGTTATTACTGTTCCAGCTTACTTTAACGATGCGCAACGTCAGGCTACGAAAGAAGCAGGTGAAATCGCTGGTTTAAAAGTAATGCGTATCATCAATGAGCCTACAGCAGCAGCTTTAGCTTATGGATTAGACAAACAAGGTAAAGACCAAAAAATTGCAGTTTACGATTTAGGTGGAGGTACATTTGATATTTCTGTATTAGAATTAGGAGACGGAGTTTTTGAAGTTTTATCTACAAACGGAGATACACACTTAGGTGGAGATGATTTTGACCAAGTAATTATCGATTGGTTAGCTAACGAATTCAACGCAAATGAAGGTGTTGATTTACGTAAAGATCCAATGGCATTACAACGTTTAAAAGAAGCAGCTGAGAAAGCTAAAATTGAATTATCAGCTTCTGCTCAAACAGAAATCAACTTACCATACGTAACAGCTACGGCTTCTGGACCAAAACACTTAGTTCAAACTTTAACAAGAGCAAAATTCGAGCAATTAGCAGAATCTTTAGTAAAACGTTCTATGGAACCAGTTGCTAAAGCGTTAAAAGATGCTGGTTTATCAGTTTCTGATATTGACGAAGTAATTTTAGTAGGAGGTTCAACTCGTATTCCTGTTATCCAAGAACAAGTAGAGAAATTCTTCGGTAAAAAACCATCAAAAGGAGTAAATCCTGATGAAGTAGTAGCAATTGGAGCTGCCATTCAAGGTGGAGTTTTAACTGGTGAAGTAAAAGACGTATTATTATTAGACGTTACTCCACTTTCATTAGGTATTGAAACTATGGGAAGTGTAATGACAAAATTAATTGAGTCGAATACTACTATTCCAACAAGAAAATCACAAGTTTTCTCAACAGCAGCAGATAACCAACCATCGGTAGAAATCCACGTTATTCAAGGAGAAAGACCAATGGCAAATGATAACAAAACAATTGGTCGTTTCCATTTAGACGGAATTCCACCAGCACCAAGAGGCGTTCCTCAAATTGAAGTAACGTTTGATATTGATGCGAATGGTATCATTAAAGTATCGGCTACAGATAAAGGAACAGGTAAATCGCATGATATTCGTATCGAAGCTTCTTCAGGTTTAACTCCAGAAGAAATCGAAAAAATGAAAAAAGATGCTGAATTAAATGCTGAAGCGGATAAATTAGCTAAAGAAAGAGCAGACAAGTTAAACGAAGCTGATTCTATGATTTTCCAAACAGAAAGTCAATTGAAAGAAATAGGTGATAAATTAACTGCTGAGCACAAAACAGCTATCGAATATGCTTTAACTGAATTGAAAATGGGTCATGAAACGCAAGATTTAGACGCTATTCAAAAAGGTTTAGACAACGTAAATGCAGCTTGGAAAACAGCTACAGAAGAAATGTACAAATCACAAGAGCAAGGAGGAGCTTCTCAAGCTGAGCCACAAGCAAGCGCTTCAGGAGACCAAACGCAAGATGTAGATTTCGAAGAAGTGAAATAATTTACAAATTGTAAATACATTTAAAACCGAATCAGCAATGATTCGGTTTTTTTATATGCAAGCATACTATTTTTTTACTATATTTGAATAAAATTCATGAAGATGGAAAAACATTCACTCACTACACTACTAAATATTACACATCCCATAATTATGGCTCCTATGTTTTTAGTTTCCAATACAAAAATGGTTATTGAAGGTATGAAAAGTGGTGTTGCAGGATGTATTCCGGCTTTAAATTATAGAACTTTAGACGAACTAAAATCTTCTATTCTTGAATTGAAGGCAGCCAAAGTGCCTGGTGGTAGTTTTGGTTACAATTTAATTGTGAATAAATCCAATGTAAAGTATCAAGATCAACTTCGAGTGTTATGCGAAGAAGGGGTTGATTTTATCATTACTTCTTTAGGTTCGCCTGAAGAAACCATCAACGAGGCTCATAAAGTAGGTATCAAAGTTTTTTGCGATGTTACCGATTTAGCCTTTGCTCAAAAAGTTGAAAGTTTAGGGGCTGATGCTTTAATTGCGGTCAATAATTTAGCGGGAGGGCATCGCGGAAATTTAGATCCAGAAACTTTAATTAAGGAACTGAGTGATAACACTTCGCTACCTGTAATTTCAGCTGGAGGAGTGGGGTGTAAGACTGAATTAGATAAAATGATCAGTTATGGAGCTGTTGGAGTTTCCATCGGAAGTCCTTTTATTGCGTCTATTGAATCTAGTGTTTCACAAGAGTATAAACAAGCCTGTGTTGATTATGGAGCAAAAGATATTGTAATGACCGAACGTATCTCAGGAACACCGTGCACAGTAATCAATACGCCTTATGTTCAAAAAGTAGGCACAAAGCAAACTGGATTAGAAACATTGTTAAATAAGAATAAAACCCTAAAAAAATGGGTGAAAATGATTCGTTTTTATATTGGTATGAAAGCTACTGAAAAAGCGGCAACTCAAGTAACCTACAAAACCGTTTGGGTAGCGGGTCCAACCATTGAAAACACCAAAGAAATTTTACCGGTTAGCAAAATTGTACAACAATTAGTTGCCTAATCAGTCAATTTTAATCTCAAAGGTTTTATCCCAATTTTTCCCTGTTACAAAATACGTTTTAGTAGATGGGTTGTAGGCTATACCGTTAAAATAATCTATCTCTGGATGTTGTGTTACTTTAGTTTTTAAATCAGAACAATTAATAACATTTTCAACCGCACCTGTTTTTGGATTGATGACTGCAATAACATCTTTTTGATACACATTTGCCCAAATTTTCCCATTAACCCATTCCATTTCATTAATCGAATCAATCTTTGAACCTGCAGTGTACACGCTAATATAATCAACAACTTTTAATGTAACTGGATCTAAAGTGTAAATTTTTTCTGAACCGTCACTCATGTATAATTTTTCACCGTCATTAGTAATTCCCCAACCTTGAGTTTCAAACGGAAAAGTTTTTTCTAATTTAAATGTTTTTGCATCATAGACAAAACCAGTATTTTCTTTCCAAGTCAATTGATAGATTTTGTCCTTTAAAACCGTAATACCTTCGCCAAAATACTTGTCCTCCAATTTGATTTGCTCAGTTACTTTACCGGTCTTGTAATCCGTCTTTCTGAGGGTTGATTCTTTATATTGTCCCGTTCCTTCTAATAAAGTACCATTATAAAACTCAAATCCTTGTGTGTAAGCATTAATGTCATGCGGATAAGTATTTACAATTGTATAATTCAAAATCTTTGGTTCATTACTCGCGTAAATCGAAAATCCTGAAGTAATATCTATATTTTTTCCTTCGAAATAAATTAAAGCTTTAATAGATTGATTGCCTAATTTTTGATTTTTCAATGCAAAAGGCAATTTTTCATTTCCTTTTACAGATCCAACTCTTTTTTCGTTGATGTAATATACTACCGAATCAATTGATTTGTTTTCTTTATTTTGAAGGACCAAATCAATACTTTCCTCTATCTTTAATATGGGTTTGATTGAAGCGTTTTCAATTGAAAATAAATTTTTTAATGCATTTTCATCCTCTTTACAAGAATTTGAAATAACACCTAATGCAATGAAAGCGAATAGCTTAAGTTTAAACATGTGTAGAAAATTTTATAATGTAAATATACAATGATTTTTTATACCTACAATTACCCTTGTAAAAATATAAAAAGATTGTATATTTGCAACGGCAAGTCCTACACGACCAGCTCCTGCAGACTCCTCCAGGGTGGGAACACAGCAAAGGTATGTGGTTGTAGCGGTGCGAAGT
>JAGNZC010000017.1 GCA_017984635.1 Crocinitomicaceae bacterium | reverse complement strand
AATTAGTCTGAAGGAATATGAGGGCTTATTTAAATGAATATACTTTTGTAGGACTTACACAATAGTCTAATCCAATATCATGTGTGTCAAATGGAAGTAGTGCTTCTTGTACTTCGAAGTGACTTAATAAGTAAGTAGTAAAAGATATTATATATGATATAATTCTGTTTTATTTTCTTTTAAATAAGAAGTACAACAAAATAAAACTTAACAAGAGATAGAATAAACTTATTAGCCAACTTTCACTTAAGAAAACAGTTACAATAAATCCTGGAATTAAAAAGATTGATGCGAGGTGAAATTTACCTTGATTCTTGTCTTTATCCTTCATTTTATTTAATTTGTATTCCTCTAGATGAGTATAAACTAGGTGTTTGTGATTTACTTTTATCTAAACTAAATGAAAATGTACTTCCGATGCCAATGGTGCTCCTAACAGATATGCTTTGACCATGCGATTCTATAATGTGTTTTACAATCGCTAATCCTAGACCGGACCCACCTTCATTTCTATTTCGGGATTTTTCAACTCTATAAAAACGTTCAAATAAACGCGGAATATGTTGTTGTTCAATTCCAGGACCATCATCAGAAACTTCAATTGTTATGATATTGTCCATACTAAAAAGCCTAATTATTGTATTCCCATTTTCATTCCCATAAAAAATGGAATTACTAATTAGATTTATTAATACTTGTGCAATTTTAGAACGATCACCCAATACAAATTTTGAATTGTAATCTTTGTGAAGTTTTAAGGTAATATTTTTTTCTGATGCGATTAATTCTAAAGATTCTAATACTTCTACAATTAATTCTTTGATATCAAATGAACGCATCTCAATTTTAAACGCATTCACTTCTAATTTTGTTATTTGATCTAAATCATCTAAAATGTTAGCCATTCTATCTGTTGCTTTAGACGCTCTTTCTAAAAAAGAACGATTGACAGTTTCATCTTCTAGTCCACCATCTAACAAAGTTAGAATGTAACCTTGAATTGAAAATACAGGTGTTTTTAACTCATGGGCTAAATTCCCTAAAAACTCACGTCTAAATTCTTCTTGTTCTTTAAGCTTTACAATTTCTTTATTGCGTTCTTCAGTCCATCGTTGCGTTTCTATTTCAGCGTCGGCAATTACATCATCTGTAAGCTTAAATTTGATCGTGTTTTCAGGTGTGAATTTATCTTTTCGAATAGAGCGGTACAATATTTTTAAACGATCATTTATGAAATATTTTATAAAAAAATAAAAAACTGCATAAGAAATTAATGCAGTTACTATTGGTAATCCGATAATTACCCAAAGAGGAAAATTAATAATTTGAAAGTTTATTATAAAGGAAATAATTAATGTAATTATAAAAATTATCCCACTTCCTCCAATTAATAAATGTATAGGTTTTATATTTTTCACGCTTCGCTAAATGTATATCCGACTCCTTTAATAGTGCGAATATACTCATCTCCTAGCTTTTCTCGTAATTTTCTGATATGAACATCAATAGTTCGTTCACCAACAATTGTTTCATTTCCCCAAACGATTGATAATATTTGTTCTCTATTGTAGACTTTTCCTGGTCTACTAGCTAATAGTTCTAACAATTCAAATTCTTTTTTAGGCAAAATGATTTTCTCATTATTCAATTCAATCATAAATTTGTCACGATCAATTTTTAATGAATTTGAAAGGCTATTTTCTAAGTTAACAGGGCGATCTAATCTTCTTAATAAAGATTCAACTTTACTAATTAAAAGTCTTGGGCGAATTGGTTTGTTGATATAATCATCTGCTCCAGCTTCAAATCCTGCTATTTGTGAATAATCCTCTGATCTTGATGTCAAAAAAGCAATAATCGGCTGTGTAATATTTAAGTCTTTACGGATAATTTGACAGGCTTCAATTCCGTCCATTTTAGGCATCATTATATCCATAACAATCAATGATGGATTTACTTGCTGAACCATTTTAACGGCTTCTTCACCATTTGAAGCAGTAAACACTTTAAAGCCTTCTTTTTTTAAATTATAAGAAAGAAAATCTAAAATATCTTGTTCATCATCAACAAGTAGTAATGTATGTCCTTTTAAATTTTCCATAGTTTATTAATTTAAAAAAAAGGGTTGGTCTATAAAACCAACCCTTTTAATGATAGTATTATTTTTGAACAACTAATCTTCTTGTAACATTTCCTAATTCTGTAGAAATGATTACTGTATAGATTCCGTTTTCAAAAGCATTTACATTTAAATCGAAGTTGTTTTCTTTTGCTTGTAATGCAATTGCATTAGAAGAAATTACTTGTCCTAATTGATTAACAATTGCAATAGTTGCATTTGTACTTTCTTTAGAATTAATGACCATCATTGCATAAGATGAAGTTGGGTTAGGGAATAATTTTACTTCCTCTAAACCTGCTAATTCTTCAACTCCTACTGTGATTGCAACTGTTAAAGCAGCAGTGTTTTGACATGCTCCATTGATAGCTGTTAAAACAACATTGTAAACACCATTTCCAGCAAATGCATGTGTAGGTGCCATTGCTGATGAATTAGTGAAATCATCAAAATCCCAAGAGTATGAAGTAGCATTTGTAGATGTATTAGCAAATGTTACGATATTACCATTGATAGTAAATGAACCAGCAGCTGTTGGTGTTTGTGTAAAAGTAATTACAACAGGTGCAGAAGTACCAACACCATTACAAGCATTTGAATTTGTTGTTAATACAGTAAATGTGTTTCCAGCTGTAACGTTAATAGATTGTGTCAATGCACCATTTGACCATGTGTATGAATCAGATGTAGATGCCGTTAATACAATTGTATCTCCTGAACATCCACTTGTTGCACTTGCATTGATTGTCGGTACTGGAGCATTACTTACGTTAACTGTAGTTGCAGAAGAAACAGCAGAACATCCATTTCCATCTGTAACAGTTACTATATAAGAACCTGAAGTATTAACAGTTATTGCAGTAGTTGTAGCATTTGTTGACCAAACGTTTCCAGTTGTAGCACTTGAAGTTAAAACAACATTACCACCTGTACAAAAAGTTGTTGGTCCATTTGCTGTAATAGTAGGTACTGCAGGAGCAGCATTAACAGTTACAGTAATTGCAACTCTTTTACTCTCATCACCTGCAGCGTTAGCTTGACTTACATAATAAGTAAAAGTACCAGCAGCACTTGTTGAAGGTGTTGGAGCAGTAGTAGCTGCTGTTCCTCCTGTTGCTTGTGTGTACCATTTCAAAGAATTCCCTGAACCTGCAGTTGCTGTCAAAGCAGTAGCAGTAGCACCTGCGCAATAAGTATAAGTTAATGTTGCAGTAGGTGTTGGTAAGTTATAAAATTTATTAGCCATGAAACTTGCAGTTGATGCAACTGTTGAAGTTGAATTCAAACGTGCATCTGGAGCAGTTCCTAAAGCTGGGAACAAACTTACCCAGTTGATTTGTGCAATTGTATTAGTAGAATCATTTGAATTTGCATTAAACATTCCAGCGTAAAAAGCAGCTGAAGCATCTGCAGACGTAATCACGTTTGCATTAGTAACAAAGTTACTTAATGAATTGTTAGCAAATTTCAACGTATCTCCATTTGTATTAGCTACTGTACCAGCGTTTTCAATAGATAATCCTTTTTCCCAACCTGTAATTAATGAGTTAAATACACTTGTTGCAGTATTTCTTCTTAATCTAAATGCTTTTTCAAATTTCTCACCTGTAGGTAATACGATTGAACCATTTCCTTTTGGACCAACAATTGTCATGTTAGAGAAAATTGGACTAGTTTTAGGTTGAGCAGTAGATCCTGTTGCATCATTATCTGATTCAAAACAATTTGAGTCACCTGGTGCATCAGATAAATCTTTGTCACGAATAGCTAATCCAAACTGAACTTTACCTCTGTATCCAAAGTCAGTATCGAAATCATCATCTAATCCTCTATATGCGATTAAGTGTTTACAGTTAACTGTTCCACCAAACCATTCAAATGAATCATCACCTGAAAAAGAAACCTGAACATAATCAACTTGTGTTGCAGATCCAACAGATCCAAATGTAATTCCATTTGTTTCTTTATTTGGTTGCAATGCTATTCCAGAAAATTCAACACGTACATATTTTAAAATACCTGAATTATCATTGTCAAAATTTCCACCAAATTGAGTATCAGTTGAAACAACTAAACCTTCAACATTTGCTACTCCACCTGGTTGATTATTTTTAGCCAATCCTAAGATCACTAATCCTCCCCAGTCTCCTTCGTTACGAGCGCCAACAGCTTCGTTAGATGTCATAACAATTGGATTTGTTGCTGTACCGTTAGCAATGATTTTTGCACCACGTGTAATGATTAACGTACCTTGTGTTAACTTATCACCACGAATAATTGTACCTGGTTGAATTGTTAAAATAGCATTGTTTTTTACAAATACTTTATTTTGCAACAATACGATACCACTTAATGTAGTATTCGTAGTAATATCACTAGAAATAGTTGTCGTTGATGCTCCGTAAACTGTGTTTTCAGGATCAAAATTTGCCCAACCACTTGCCCAGTTTGTAGCAGGTGTGTTGTCAGTTACAGGAAATGCCCCACGGTAATTGGTTACACTCCAAAATGCTTCTTGTGCATTCAAAGCAGCAGAAAAGCAAAGCGCTAAAATTGTAAAGTAATAATTTTTCATTTTTTTCTTTTTTATATCTGAGGCAAAGTAACGGACATTCTCTTCGCCTAGCGTTATTCTATTTTTATCCTTAAATTATCTTTATATTAATAGAAATGATTTATTTCTTAACATTGGGATTTGATTATTCAAATGGATGTGTCAAACAAAAAAAAGGTGAAACTAAATGCCTCACCTTTTTAACACGTTATGTTGTTTAGTTATTTAAAGTTGTATTTAATAGCAAGGGAAATGGTACTTCCGAAAGTAGATTCTTGCCAAGTATTGTCAATGCCATCATCAAACTTTTGATTGTTGTTTAAATCTTGGAAGTAAATTAGCTTTTGAGCTAAAATATCTTTTACAGAGAAACGAATGTCAAACTGTTTGATTTTTTTAGACACTTGAAAATCAACTACATTTCTTCCATTTTCCCAAACACTTGGCTCTTGGTCATTTCCAACAATGTAGATACGTTGTCCAACAATATTATAAGATAAATTAACAGACCAATCGTTTTTCAAAGAATTGTAATTCAATCCTGCATTTACAATGTATGGTGATTGACCTTGCAATGGGCGTTCTACACCTGAACCAAAGAATCCATCTAAATTAACTTTTGATTTGATCAACGATAGGTTAGTGTACAATGCTGTTCTACTCCAGAATTTATGTTCTTTGTTTTTTGACATAAAGTCTAAATTAACTCTGTATTCTAATTCAACCCCATAATTAACAACATTTGAAACATTTGAATAATATAATTCTGGTGCTCCTGAAGTTCCAGTTCTATTAATCAATTCAATTGGATTTGTGAAATCTTTGTAAAATCCTGAAACACTAATCAACTGATTTTCTTTGAAGAAATACTCAAAACGAACATCGTAGTTGTTTATCGTTGCTCTTTGTAATTTGTCATTACCAGATAATACATTATCCAATACGAAATTGTAAAATGCAAATGGCGCTAATTCTCTAAATTCAGGTCGTGAAACTGTCTTGTAGTACGCTAAACGAACATTCATTTTTTTATGTAAATTATAGATAACATTGATAGAAGGTAATATGTCTATAACGGTTGTGTCAATATTGATTTGTTTATTAGATCCAAATTCAATGTAACTAAATTGTTGATTGTAAGACTCTAAACGCACACCACCTACTAATCTCAATTTTTCTAATGGTTTAGTGTCTAACATCAAGAATCCTGCATTTAAGAATGAATTCGCTTGGTAACTATCATTCACTTTTGAAGCTTCTTCTAATTTAAATCCGCCTTGTCCGTTACTCATTAACCCTAAATTTTCAGGAGAGAATAATTGATCTTCAGGCAATAATAATATTTGACTATTGAATGAACTTCCAGTTGGTTTGTATTGAGAATATCCAAAGTTTCTAGCTACAAACTCTCTCGTTCTGTACTGATGAAAACCTCCAATTTTTAGCTCATTTTCTATTTTACTTATTTTAAATGGTAATTGATAGTCATATTTAAAACTTGCGATTTTCTCGTTGTTTGTTGACCAAAACATATTTCCAGCAGCAGTTGGAATTGTTCCATTATTTTGAATAACTGCTATATATTGTTCATTAGGATCGTCTTCAGTTAACGCTAATTTACGGTAAACAATTCTTCGTAAATTTGGCACATTACGCTGTACGTCACTAAATCCAGCGTTCCAATTTAATTTACCTTTTTTAATTTCGTGTTCTCCGGAAAGTTGAGAAGTGAACAAATTGTTTTGAGTATACCAAATGTTCGTGGATTTTTCAAAAAAGTGAGGGTCATTATCTAATTCTCTAACTCCTTTACGAATATTGACACGGTCTTCGCTGTTGATAGAGTACATGTTTTTAAATGAGAATTTATTTTTCTTGTTTAATTTAAAAGAAGCATTAAACATCCCACTATTTAAAACTGTTTGAGTGTATACATCATCGTTTAATTCCATTTTCATTACTACACCTGTACTTTGCTCTTCGAATTCTCTTCTTGTAATATTATTTGTCTGTAAATTGTTTTGATAACTGTAAGCCAATATAAAACCAAATTCTTTTTCGTCTTTTTTATACGAACGACCTAATGTGTATTGAAGACTGCTATTAGGCATAGCCATTTTATCATTTGTGCTCCACGAAAAATTCACACCTTTTGCTAAATTTGCTTTTTCTGCACTTGTTAACGAAGCAAAAGTAGTAGTTGATGGTAATGTACTAGGTATTTGACGATCTGATGAACCTAAACCTAAAAAATCTAAATTTGATCCTGTGTAAGTCTTGTAGTTTTTAAAAGTAGTAATTGCATTATAAGCCCCACCAATCTGTATGCTTTGAAAGTTTTTGTCTTTTGGCTCAGATGTATTTATTTGAATTACACCACCTGCAAACTCACCTGGTAAATCTGGTGTTGCTGTTTTGATAATCATTAAATTATCTAACATGTTAGATGGGAAAATATCAAATGAGAATGCTTTTTTATCACTTTCTGTACTTGGAAGCGGAGCACCATTAATTAAGGCAAAATTATAACGATCACTTAACCCACGAATAACAACAAATTTATTGTCTTGTACACTTGCACCACTCACACGTTTTAATACATCACTTGCTTTTGAATCAGGCGTTTTTTTCATGGCCTCTTGTGAAATACCGTCTAAAACTGTAGCACTTTTTCGTTGTAAGGTTAATAATGTACCTGTGGATTCTTTATTAGATTTCCCTTTTACAGTAATACCACCAATTTCTTTGACTATTTTCTCCAATTCTATCTCAATGCGCATCGTATCTGCACTGTAAAGTTTAAATTGAACATTGTCAGGATTTTGGTACTGTGGATATTTAACATTGATTTTGTATGAACCAAAAGGAACATCTTTCAATGTAAATACACCATCAAAATCTGTCATTGCAGCAAATGCAGTTTGATCAATTGTAACTTTAGCTCCTGGAATTGTTTCCTTGGATAGTTTGTCGATTACCCTTCCTTTAACAACTCCTGTCTGTCCAAAAGCAAGTTGGAAAAAGAATAATAAAAATAGGCTTGTAAATAACTTATTCATTTCTTTGATTTTTTTCGGTACAAAGAAACGGCTATGGCTTTATTAAGTAATTACTGAATAGTTACTAGATTATTAATTGATGTTAACATAGAGTTAACATACAGGAAATAGGTGGGTAATGTTAACGAATTTATTGTTCTATGAATTTGTAACCGATGCCTTTAATTGTTTTGATGTAATCTTCACCAATTTTCTCGCGCAATTTTCTCACATGTACATCAATGGTTCGATCTCCAACAACAATTTCTGATCCCCATACTTTTTCTAGAATAACTTCCCGTTCAAATACATAGTCTGGACGAGAAGCTAATAATGCTAATAATTCAAATTCTTTTCTAGGAAGATGAATCTCTAACGATCCTTTTTCTACTAGGTATCGATCACGATTGATGATTAATCCTTTTTTATCTTGTTTGTCTTCATCTTTTAACATTCCTTTTCTTCGAAGAAGTGCATTGATTCTGCTTACAAGAACTTTAGGTTTAACGGGTTTAGCAACATAATCATCTGCACCTGCGTCTAGTCCTGCAATTTGACTGTAATCTTCATTGCGGGCAGTTAAAAAGCAAATTAAGGTTTTTTGATATTCAGCTGTATTTCGAATGTATTCACAGACTTCAATGCCATCCATTCCGGGCATCATTACATCTAAAATGATTAAATCAGGATTAAAAGATTTTAATTGTTGAATTCCTGTCTGACCATTGTCAGCAGTTTCAACATCATATCCTTCTTTTACTAAATTGTATTTCAACAATTCACGGATATCTTCTTCGTCGTCAATCACCAATATTTTAACCATTTTTGAGCACGATTATTTAGTATGTAAAAATAGAAATAAAATTTCATTTCAGCTATTTATCTATGAATTATATACTTGTGTTTTTTATTCAAAAGTGGAATTCAACTAAAAATTAAATTTATGTTAAAAATGAAAATTGTAGTTGAAAAGTCGTTATCTTTGCAGCAGTAGTAGTAGGTTAGGTTGATTAGTAAGACAAGCGCTTTAGACACCCGTTTAAAGCGCTTGTTTATTTTAGATTGTTTTGTATTTTTATCCAAGAAATAGCGCAAATGAAAATTAAAATTTTATTGGTAGAAGATGATACAAGTTTAGGCTTTATTATAGCTGATCATTTAAAGGAAGATGGCTACAATGTTACTTTGTGCAGTGATGGTGCTGAAGGATTCAAACGTTTCAATGAAGAAGTATTTCACTTGTGTATTTTAGATGTTATGATGCCTAAGAAAGATGGTTTCTCTTTGGCAAAAGACATTCGAATGGTCGATAAAATAATCCCAATATTATTTTTGACAGCGAAAGCAATGACGGAAGATAAAATTGAAGGTTTCAAATCTGGGGGCGATGATTACTTGACAAAACCATTCAGTGTTGAAGAATTGCAATTGCGTTTAACAGCCTTGCTCAAAAGAGTGAATATTCAAAAGGAAGAAACTGATGAGCAAGTTCTTTCAATTGGCGATTTTGTATTTGACACGCAAAATTTCACACTGAAACATCCAACATTTGAAAAAACACTCACTAAAAAAGAAGCTCACATACTTAAAATTTTATGCAAATTTTATAATCAAGTCGTGCCGCGTGAATTGGTGTTAAATGCTGTTTGGGGTCAAGACGATTATTTTGTTGGTAGAAGTTTAGATGTTTTCATCACCAAATTGCGAAAGTACTTATCAGAAGACCCTTCGATTCAAATTTTGAATGTGCACGGTATTGGTTTTAAATTAGAGGTAAAAAAATGAAGTATTTATTGCATATTGAAACTTCTACAAAAGTTTGTTCAGTTGCCTTATCATTGGAAGGTAAGCTTGTTCGTGTTAAGGAAAGCAATGATTTAGAATACTCACATGGTGAAAATCTAACCTTATTTATTGCTTCTGTTTTAGAAGATGAACGGATTACTTTAAAGGATTTAGCGGCAATTTCAGTTGCTTCAGGACCGGGATCATATACGGGTTTAAGAATTGGTGTTTCAACAGCTAAAGGTTTATGCTATGCTTTAGGAATTCCATTAATCGCAGTTGACGCTTTGTATTCGTTGGCTCAAATAGCACGCGATAAACATCCAGGTATTAATTTATGTCCTGTCATCGACGCCCGAAGAATGGAAGTTTTCAATGCCATTTACACGAATTCTTTAGAAATGCTAAAAGTAATTTCAGCAGATGTAATTGATGAGCACTCTTACCTTGCATTTGAACCCTTTATTTATTTTGGGGATGGCGCAACTAAATTACAAGAAAGTTGGGAGGGTAGAAATTGTCAAATTGATTCTACAATTCTAGCTTCAGCCAGTGGTCAGATTCCTTTGGCAACATTGAAATTCCATAACAATCAATTTGAAGACGTTGCCTATTTCGAGCCGTTTTATTTAAAAGACTTTTTTACTCCACAAAAAGCTTAATTCTTTTCAAGAAATACTTTCATCTCGCTTTTAAAGGTATTGTTTCGTTCAAAAAAATCATGTAATTGTCCGTTGAAAGTGTACAAGCGTGCATCGCGATTGCACTTTGCTAATTCTACACTATTTTCGTAAGGAATTACTTCGTCTATTGTTCCGTGAAATAATCCAATGTTACATGTTGCTTTTTGAACATATTGATACGTGTCAAAAGGGAATTTCAATAAAAATGTCGGTATGATTTTATACCGATGAGTCGTCATTTTACTCAATGAATAATAGGGTGCAATCAAGGCTAAGTTTTTCGGATGATTTTTAGCCGCTAAATATGCAGCAGTTGCAGTACCTATAGAATATCCAATCACAGTGATAACTGATTCATCATATCGTTTTGATAAAAAATGATAAACCGTTTGAGCATCTTCAAAAAATTGTTTTTCTGTCGTGTTTTTACCAGAACTTTTGCCAAAACTTCTAAAATCATACGCAAAAAAATCATAACCAATTTCAGTGTAAAAAGCTGCGTGCTCTTCTAATTTTGCCATGTTTTCTGCATTACCATGTACAAAAAGTATTACACCTTTGGAGGTATCTTTTGTTTTGAAAAGTCCTGCATTTAATTGTGCGTTCTCTACTGGTATTGAGTATTCTTCAAAAGGGTGTTGGAAAGAAAATGGATAATCTGCTGCAATTTTTGTTGGCTTAAAAATGAAATCCGTTTGAAAAAAATACATGTACGCGCATATACTGATGTAAAGTAGTGCGACTATAAAACTAATTTTTACTATTTTTTTTCTCATTGAACATTGATTTAAAGTATCTTTGAGCGAAGTTACTTAATCTAAATTGATTTGTCAAAATTGAATTTACAAGAAGAAATTAAGCGGGTGAAAAGACCTTTTTTGATCAGTGGTCCTTGCAGTGCTGAAACAGAAGAACAAGTTTTTACAACCGTTCAACAATTAGCGGATAACACACGTGTAAATTTATTGCGTTTTGGAATTTGGAAACCACGTACTCGTCCAAATTCATTCGAAGGTGTTGGTGATATTGCTTTGCCTTGGGCTGTTGCAGCGGGTAAAAAAGTTAATGTACCAATTTCTGTTGAAGTAGCCAATAAACAGCATGTTGAAAGTGCATTAAAAGCGGGTGTTGATGTGCTTTGGATTGGCGCTCGAACGACGGTTAATCCATTTGCCATTCAAGAAATTGCAGATACTTTAAAAGGTGTCAACATTCCTGTTATGATTAAAAACCCGATCAATCCTGATTTAGAATTGTGGATCGGTGCTTTTGAACGTTTGGAGAATGCGGGCATTACTGACTTAACGGCAATTCACAGAGGTTTTTCGTATTACAAACACACCAAGTACCGCAATTTACCGAATTGGGAGATTCCAATTCAATTAAAAGAACGTTTAGCAAACATTCCAATCATTTGTGATCCAAGTCATATAACAGGAAAAAGTGAATTGTTATTGGAAGTAGCTCAAAAAGCAATGGATTTAAATTTTGATGGATTAATGATTGAAACCCATTGTAATCCCTCAGAAGCCTGGTCTGATGCCCGTCAACAAATAACACCTTTACAATTAGCACGTTTGTTAACAGAATTAAACACAAGAAGTTCAACAATCAATGCTGATTTTGAAGGGAAATTTATTGAAATGCGCGAAAAGATTAGTGTGTTAGATGATCGAATGTTTGACATTTTAGCAACAAGAATGCGTTTAAGTGATGAAATTGGAGATTTTAAAAGAGAACATAATATCACTATTTTACAGCAAGAACATTGGAGTAAAATAATTGATAAACGGATGGCAATGAGTGATGAATACCAATTAACACCCAAGTTTATTCGTAAAATAATGGATGAAATTCATCAAGAGTCTATTCGCCATCAATTAAAAGTGATGAATCCTTCTATTGACAATCAAATTTCAAATGAAGATTGAAATTCATCCAGGTAACCGATTTGGTTCTATACTTGTTCCAACTTCTAAAAGTGATGCGCAACGTGCATTAATCGCTGCTGCATTGTCAAATGGAATATCAACGATTAAAAACAGTGGTAAAAGTGACGATGAACGAGCCGTTATTCAGGCATTGAAAACGTTAGGTGTATCTGTAAATCAAATTAATACAACAACACTGCAAATAGAAGGACTAACTTTCCCGAAAAAAGCAGCTGTTTCAGTTGGTGAAAGTGGCTTAGCAGCTCGTTTATTGATTGGTGTTTTAAGTTGTATTGGAGGAGAATTTGAGGTTTTCGGAACTGGAACACTTTTAAAAAGACCACTATCGCTGTACCGTTCGTTTTTTGCTGATTCAGGTGTTGATTTTCAGTCAAATGATGATTTTTTACCCATTCATCTAACTGGTAAAGTTAACCTTGAAAACCTTGTATTTGATGGTTCCCAAAGTTCACAATATATTTCTGGATTTTTAATGGGACTTCCTTTTTTAACTAAATCAACTTCTTTAATCGTTGAAAATTTAGTGAGTAAACCATATGTTGATATGACCTTGTCAACGATGAGGGCATTTGGCGTTGAACTTGAAAACCACGATTACATGAAGTTTAAATTAAATAATAAATCCAGTTATAAAGCGACTGAGTATACCATCGAAAGTGATTGGAGCGCTGCCAGTTGTTGGTTGGTTGCGGCAGCATTGGGTGCTGATGTTCAATTGAAAGGTTTGTCGATGGTTTCCAAACAGGCTGACATTCAGGTTTTAAGAGCATTGGAGCAAGCAAATTGTAAGTTGTTATCCTCGGAAGAGTGCATAGAAATTGATGGTTCAACTCGTGTTCCTTTTGAATTTGACGCAACAGATTGTCCGGATTTGTTTCCTGCATTAGCAACCTTAGCTGCATTTACGGATGGTTTATCAACGATAAAAGGTGTTAACCGATTAGCAACAAAAGAATCGAGCAGGGGCGAAGTATTGCAAGCAGAATACACAAAATTAGGCGTACACATTGAAATACAAGATGATTGGATGCTTATTCATGGACAATCAAAAGTGAATGGGGGCGAAGTGAGTGCTCACCACGATCATCGAATAGCGATGTGTTTTGCCATTGCGGGAATGTTTGCAAGTGAAATAATTACCATTGAACATGCTGAAGCGGTGTCTAAAAGTTACCCCGAATTTTGGGAGCATTTTGAAAAATTAACTTTAAAAATGTAACGTTTGATTTTAAATGCGTTATAATCAATAAAACGTAAAAACATGAAACACATACTACTTTTAGGGTTTTCCCTTATTACTTCAATTTCACTTTTTGCACAACCAAAAGAATTAAAGAAGGTTCTTAAAAATGGCTATGCTTATATTCCTCAAAAAACGACAACAGATTCTGTTCTAGCTCCATTTTACTTGTTTAAATACGAAGTGAGTAATTTTGAATACAGTGTGTTTTTGAATCAATTAAAATTAAAAAATGACACAATAAATCTTGCTATTGCTACATTGGATACAACAAAATGGAACATGAATTACTGGATGAATACCAAATATGCCCAATATTATCACAGGCACCCAGCCTATCGAAATTATCCAGTTGTAACTGTATCACACGATGCCGCAAAATTATTTTGTGACTATGTTCAAAATGCCTTGAGTCAAAAGTTTCCAACGTTTAAATTCACATGCTCATTGCCAACGAAAGAACAATTATTGAAAGCAGCTTCACATGCTAACTTATCAGTTTATTCGTGGGGAACAAATTCATTAGAGAATTCAGAAGGAAAACAACTGTGTAATTTTCTTCGCATTGGATCAGAAAATATTCGTCGCAATGAAGAAGACAAATTAGTAGTTCAACTACCTGTACTAACCTATTCCAATGATTATTCAGATGTTACAGCACCTGTAAAGTCCTATTGGCCGAATGCATTTGGTGTTTACAATCTCAATGGTAACGTTGCTGAAATGATTGCAGAAAAAGGAATTGCTTTGGGTGGTTCATGGCGCGACACAGGTTATGATGTCAGAAGTTCATCAGAAACCACATACAAAGAACCTTCGCCTTCAATTGGTTTTCGAATGGTGCTAACAGTTGAACCATTAAAATAGCAATTGCTCGTTTTCGATTTGTTGCATAATTAATGTTGACTTTGTTTTCATTAACGCGCTCAGCTGTGTATATTTGAAGCATCAAAATAAACTTTATGACCTTAAAAGAAACAATTGAGCATGTAGAAACGTTTCACGATGCATTTGGAATAAAAAATAATTACGAACCTACTGCAGCATTATCGGAAGCAGATATGCACTTGCGTCACCGTTTAATGGCGGAGGAAAATGACGAATATTTAGAAGCAGCTCAACGCGGAGATTTAGTTGAAATTGCAGATGCATTAGGAGATCAATTGTATATTTTATGCGGTACAATTTTGAAACATGGTTTACAACATAAAATTGCGGAAGTTTTTCAAGAAATCCAACGCTCTAACATGAGTAAATTAGACGAAAATGGTCAGCCAATTTACCGGGAAGATGGGAAAGTGATGAAATCAGATTTGTATTTCAAGCCGAATATTCAAGCAATTATTGAAGGGTGATGTTGTCATAAATTCGTTGGCAAATCATCTGATAAATACGTTTGTTCAGGTCGGATTGGTTTGTGAAATAAAAAACGAGTTCTTCTTCGGTTAACAATCCAATTACACTTCCGATTAATTGGTTTTTAAGAGCATTTTGTTTACCAATATAGTCCAAAATAAATACCTGCAATTGTTCGTTTGTTTGTTGTTTTTCGCGCAATTGATTGAACTGTTGGTTTGCCAAAATGAAGGTCATAATCCACGCATTTTGAAATTTTAAGATTGGACGCAACACCGCGTTTTGAAAGGTTTCAATTTCTTTAGAATGTGATGTTTCTGCTGAAGGTATTTCAGGGCGTAATGCTTTGATGTGTGATCGGTTCATGGTATGATAACAAAATAGAGGGAGAAAAGTTTAGATGGGTTTTCTTTACAATATTGCAATGTTGTAAATTTCAGATCTGGCAATTTTAAACATACTATTTTCTTTACAATATTGCAATGTTGTAATTTTTTTGTAACTTCAATAGAAAATAAAAAATAATTACCATGGGAGCCACAAAATTCAATAATTACACATCAGAAGAAATCAACCTAGCCAAAATCGCACGATCAATGGCGCATCCAGCTAGAATTAAAATCGTCAATCAATTAAAATCGAATCATTACTTAAGAGGCGTTGATTTTGAAAAAATACTGAATTTATCTTCAAAATGTGTACATGATCATTTGCAAAAATTAGTAGAAGCAAAAGTCATCGAAAGAGCATTTGAACCTAATCAATATAGGTTGTTTATTTTAGAAGAAACGATAGCTGATTTTTCTTATTTTATTCAGGAATAGCCTTAATTGTTGATGTTATTGGCAAGAACTCTTCCAAAAACTCTTCGATTCGACGATCATTGAAACTTGTGGAAAAATACAAGTGCTGACATTTTGGAAAACTTTCAACCATACGAGACAATTGCATTTTGTATCCTTTTTTAAACAAAGAAAGTGCATCGTCAAGAATAAAAAGTTTCAATTGACTCACATTGAACCCATTTTGAATGTATAAATCGTATAAGCGTTTCGCATTCGCAATAATGATTTCTGTTCCATCAAAAATGTCATTACGTTGTTGTAACATAATACCACGATCGTGGGCTAAGTCTACTGTTAAATCTAAGATGCGGCAGATTGGCGTCAATTTCGCATGTAAATCATACGCGTCTTGATCCGTTTCACACACAACAATGGCACGAGGCGAACCTTCACCTGGTTCTGTAATTTTTTGCAAAAGACTAACAAAAATAGCGGTTGTTTTACCACTGCCTTCAGCTCCTTCTACTAAATAATTTTTTCCAGCTTTTAAACCATCCAAAATGGCTAATTGAAAAGGGTTTAATTCAGTGATTCCTTTATCTGGAAAGATTTCTTGTAATTCAGGGCGTAATTTTGCTAAACTCATTCGTGTAATTTTTTATTTTCCTTGTGACGTGAATGATCACGGTTTGTTTTTTTAGATAAATTTTTTGCTAAAGCAGCTGTTAAGTCGATTCCAGTTTGGTTGGCTAAACAGATCAAAACAAAAAGAACATCGGCTAATTCATCGCCTAAGTCGTTGTTTTTATCGCTTTCTTTTTCACTTTGTTCGCCATATCGTCGCGCCATGATGCGTGCAACTTCACCCACTTCTTCCATTAAAATAGCGGTATTTGTTAATTCATTGAAATAACGAACACCGTATTCTTTGATCCAATTGTCAACAATTTTTTGTGCTTCTTCTAAAGTCATGTACTCAGCTTTGCTTGTAAAATTAAGGATTTATTCGGATGGATGGTTGCATTCAAACCAGGATCTTTATTCTTTGTTTTTTGAATCTAGAAGAATAGTAACAGGACCATCGTTTATAGACGCTATTTGCATATCTGCACCAAATTCTCCTGTCTCAATTTTTGTGTCCGAAATGGCGGCTAATTTTTCGATAAAATAAGTGTAAAGTGGCAATGAATGAGCTGGTTTTGAAGATCGTATAAAACTGGGTCTGTTGCCTTTTTTTGTTGCTGCAAATAAAGTAAATTGACTAACGACCAAAAAGTTTCCACCAATTTCAGGAATGGAAAGATTCATTTTCCCTTCATGATCACTAAAAATGCGAAGTGAATATATTTTCTGCGCTAACCAGTCAGCATCTTCTTGCGTATCGGCATCTTCAATTCCAACATACACTAACAAGCCTTTTTCTATGGAGCCAACAATTTGATGGTCAATCTTTACGGATGCAGCTAAAACGCGCTGTAAAACAATACGCATACCAAAAATTAAAGTGTGAAATTTTTCTTGCTTCGATAGGTTTCATTTTCATCTTCTGTCACCAATTGCACATATGAAAAATAGCGACTTTCAGAGATTTCTCCTTTTTCAACGGCATCTTTCACGGCGCATTTAGGTTCGTTTAAATGTTGGCAGTTGTGAAATTTGCAGGCTCCAATCAAGTTGCGCATTTCAGGAAAATAATGTGAAATCACTTCTTTGTCTAAATCGACGATTCCAAACGCTCTAATTCCAGGAGTGTCAATAATGTATCCGCCAGATTGTAATTTGTGCATTTCTGCAAATGTAGTAGTATGCTGTCCTTGTAAATGGGCTTGTGAGATTTCTCCTGTTTGCAAATTTAAGTTGGAATCTAACGCATTCACCAAGGTGCTTTTTCCAACGCCACTGTGACCAGAAATCATGACTTGTTTGTCGTTTATTTCCGAACGTAAAAAATCAATGTTTTCTTTTTGAGAAGCGGAGATTTTAAAGCATGGATAACCAATCGATTCATATAAGTCAATTAATGCATCTATGTAAAATAAATCATCTTCGTTGTATTGATCTATTTTATTGAATAACAAAGTTGTAGGGATTCGAAACGACTCTGCTGCAACTAAAAAGCGATCGATAAATGCTAAATGAGTAACGGGAGAATGGATTGTAACTAGCAAGTATGCGCGGTCAATATTCGCCGCTAAAATCTGCATTTGCTTGCTTAAATTGGTTGATTTTCGGACGATGTAGTTTCGTCTATTTTGAAAATCTAAAATTACCCGATTTCCTTCTTCGTCTAGTTTTTTATCCAAGTCAACAATGTCGCCCACTGCAATTGGATTCGTTGTTTTTAATCCGTCTAAGCGTATTTTTCCACGTATACGGCAATTCACGATGGAATGATCTTCCAACTCAACGATGTACCATTTTCCAGTAGATTTTAAAACAACTCCTTTATTAGACATGTTGACAAAGATAGTAGAAATTAAATTGCGTTGTTCAATGGATTTTAGAAATGTCGTTTTCTTGAAATCTCTCCTAAAAGAACATGAAAAAAAATAGAATAATTCTGTATCTTCGCAATTCAATTCTGAAAACATGTCTATCGAGGTAAAAAATCTTTTTAAATATTACGGCGAACAAGCTGCGGTGAGAGATATATCATTTTCTGTTGCAAAAGGTGAAATAGTTGGTTTTTTAGGTCCAAATGGTGCTGGGAAATCCACAACAATGAAAATCATTACTGGATTTATTCCTTCTTCTGCAGGAGAAGTTACTGTTTGTGGCATGCCTGTAGATGTTGATTCATTAAACACCCGAAAAATGATTGGGTATTTACCTGAAAACAATCCACTTTATTTAGACATGTACGTGAAAGAATACTTGGAGTTTGTTGGGAAAACGTACAAGATTAAAAACTTGAAGGCACGCGTTGAAGAAATGATTCTAGCCGTAGGTTTGGAAGTAGAACAAGCAAAAAAAATCGGGGCACTTTCAAAGGGTTACCGCCAACGTGTTGGTTTAGCAGCTGCAATTATTCACGATCCTGAAGTGTTGATTTTAGATGAGCCAACTTCTGGTTTAGATCCGAATCAATTGGTAGAAATACGTGAATTAATCCGGAAAATAGGAAAATCGAAAACGGTAATGCTTTCTACACATATCATGCAAGAAGTTGAAGCGATTTGTGATCGAGTTGTCATTATCAACAAAGGACAAATTGTAGCAGACAATACAGCAGCAGAATTGCAATTAGACACGGTTCATCAAACGGTTTATGTTGAATTTGATGGTGAAGTTTCAAAATCATTGATTGCTAAAATTGATGGAGTTGATAAATTAGAACAAGTTCAACAAGGTTGGTTGTTGGAAGCAACAGCAGCGCATGACTTAAGAAGAATTGTGGCACAATTTGCACAACAACATAACTTACTAATTTTAACATTGAAATTAGAAGAAAAAACATTAGAAGAAGTATTTAAAGAATTAACAAAATAAGATGCCAACAAATTTCATTCAAGAATTGACGTGGAGAGGAATGATTCACGATATGATGCCAGGAACAGAAGAGGCATTGAACAAGCAAGTTTCTAGCGGTTATATTGGTTTTGATCCAACGGCTGATTCATTGCATGTTGGTCATTTGGTTCAAATTATGACCTTGGTTCACTTTCAACGTGCAGGCCACAAGCCTTACGCTTTGGTTGGTGGAGCAACTGGAATGGTGGGAGATCCTTCAGGTAAATCTAAAGAAAGAAATTTATTAGACTCAGAAACATTGAATCACAATGTGGCATGTGTAAAAGCTCAATTGGAAAAATTCTTGGATTTTTCTTCGTCGGCCAATGGTGCAGAGATGGTCAATAATTACGATTGGTTCAAAGATTTTAACTTTTTAGATTTCATTCGCGACATCGGAAAACACATCTCGATTAATTATATGTTGTCCAAAGATTCTGTTAAATCGCGTTTGGAAACAGGGATGTCATTTACGGAGTTTACCTACCAATTAGTGCAAGGATACGATTTTTACTATTTGAATAAAAACCACAATTGCATCATTCAATTGGGTGGTTCAGACCAATGGGGAAACATCGTAACGGGAACAGAATTGATTCGAAGAAAATCAGGTAACGAAGCATATGCCGTAACAACTCCATTGATTAAAAAAGCTGATGGAACCAAATTCGGAAAAACAGAAGGGGGAAGTGTTTGGCTCGATCCAGAAAAAACATCGGCCTATGAATTTTACCAGTTTTGGCTTAATTCAAGTGATTTAGACGCCGTAAATTACATTCGTATTTTTACATTGAAGTCTAAAGGAGAAATTGAAGCTATCGAAAAAGAACACAACGAAGCGCCGCATTTAAGAGTTTTGCAAAAAGCAATTGCGGACGATATTACGGTGCGTGTTCATGGTGAACAAGCGCTTGAAACTGCCATTGCAGCGTCTCAAATTTTGTTTGGAAAATCTACTTCAGATGATTTGAAAAAATTAAGCGAAAAAGATTTCTTTGCTATTTTCAATGGAGTACCTCAGGCAACGGTTTCACGAGCTGATTTCAATGAAGGCTTAACAATTGTGGATGCTTTGGCTGCTAAAACAGGTTTTTTAGCATCTAATGGTGAAGCAAAAAGAGAATTAAAAGCAAATGCGGTTGCTGTTAACAAAGAGAAAGTGGACGAACAATTTGTGTTCAATGCTTCACACTTGATCAATGGTAAATATGCGTTGATCGGAAAAGGAAAGAAAAATAATTACATCTTAATCATTGAAGATTAAGGACTTTGTATTCTTCGTCGATTAAATCATCTACTTGATTAATAACTTCTAAGAAAATCGCCATCTTTTTAGGGGTAACGGTCGTTGCGATTTTTTCATTAAATCCAATGATAAAGTCTTTCACGATTTTCCGCATATTGATACCTGTTTCTGTCAATGAAATCAGTACTTTTCGTTTGTCTTTTGCGTCTTCCGTTCGAATGATGTAACCTTTTTCCTCCATTGTTTTTAAGGTTCTGGATAAAGATGTTGGCTCCATTCCCATTCGAGGGCCAAGTTGAGTACTTGGTGTGCCTTCTTTTTCAACAATCATTAAAATAAATCCTATTGGAATGGTGATGTCATGTTCTAAGGCACGTTGATTGTACATGCGTGATAAACGATGCCAAGAATGTCTGACAGCAAAGTCATATAGTGTTGAGTCAATAGCCATTTTTTGTCTTTGGTTCTACAAAGATAGGCTAAAAGATAGGCTCAATTGAAAATTTTACCAGATTTTTGATGAAATTAAAACGGTTCCTTTGAAAAAGGCTACAGGTTCTTGGTGTTGATTGGTTACAGTGACTTCATAAAGTCCTGATTTGAAAGTTTTATTGAGTTCTTTAACTGTTGCAGTTAAACGATCGTTTTCCAACACTTTTTTCACGTGAGAAATACTTGTTTCAATACTTACAGATTGAAACCCATAACTATTGGCTGCAAAGGCCAGTGCGGAATCTGCTAAAGAATAACAAATTCCGCCATGAGCTATGTGAAAACCATTCAATAATTCTTTTGATACCGTCATTGCTAATTGACAACTTCCTTCTGAAATCTGAAGGACTTCAATGCCTAAAAGTTGACTAAAAGCGTCTTTCTCAAGCATGAGTTGAACAATTTCAAGCGGCGTTTTCATTAGGCTGCTATTGCACGATTCATTAACGTAATAATAGCAATCGTTACAATGAACAATTGAGTAGCTGTTTCATCGTCAAGAGAACTTCCATCTTCATCTTCCGTTGAAATTTCCATTGCCATAAATTGCGCCAATTCAGGTTGATCGCAGAAATCTTCTAACACATCTTCTTCGTCATTCTCAAAATAGGCATCCAACATTTGGAAATAAGGCTCTTCAAAAGCATCGATGTCCGCTTCTGTAATTTCGTTTAAAACAACTCCTTCTTGTGCATAGCACTCTGAAATTAAGCAGTAATAATAAATCAACAATCCTTCTAATTGCTCGTTTTGGTATTCAATTGCGGCAGACATTACATAAGATAATAAGGTTTGCTGAGCTAAAGAATATGTTTCAGACAATTTTTCTAATCCGTCATCGTCTAAATTATCTACTTTTTTGATCGCGTTTTCAATACTTGCGAAGCTTACATGTTTCATGTGTTCTAATTTTTTTTGTAAAAATACTGCATTTTATTAGAATAAAGAAATTCGGATTGCAATAGAATTTTGGGTAGATTCAACTGCTAACTTCTTTTTATTTTTAGTAGTTTTGAAAGAAAAACGATGGCGCATTTTAAAGCTGATTTTTTGCAGTTTTTTATTGATTTAGCAGCAAATAATCACAAAGATTGGTTTGATGAAAACCGAAAACGGTACGAAAGCACAATTAAAAATCCTTTTAAAACTTTTGTGCAACTCATTATAGACCAAATTGCTTTACTCGACCCCAATTTCAAAGGTGTTGAGGCAAAAGATTGCATTTTTAGAATCAATCGTGACATCCGTTTTTCAAAAGATAAAACGCCCTACAAATTAAATGTTTCTGCGGTTGTTGCTCCGGAAGGCAAAAAGTCAAGAGCAATCAATGGAATTTATTTTGAATTTGGTCCTGAACACGTTCGCGTGTATGGAGGAATCTATGAAATTGATAAAGAAGACTTACTTTCTGTCAGAGAAGGAATTGCTGCCAATATGAAAGCTTTCAAACAATTGTACGATTCTAAAGATTTTAAATCAACTTTTGGAGAGATTAGAGGAGAGAAAAATAAAGTCATTCCAAAAGAATTGAGTGAAGCGTCGAAAATTGAACCACTGATTTTTAACAAACAATTTTACTTTTTTGCAGAATTCGAGCCTGAAATCATTTTACGAGAAAACCTTTCAGAAATATTGATTGATTGTTACAAAAAAGGAAGGCCAATTGAACAGTTTTTAACTAAATTTATCGCACAAAAATAAATACAAACCATGAAAAAAATAGTTATTAGTTTAGTCTTGTTGAGTATAACATTGACTGGTGTTTCTCAAAAAAGCACTTTGACATTGAAAGATGCGGTTTTAAATCAATTTAGATTGTATGGACCTGATCGAATCAATAGTTTTAGCTGGATTCCAGGAACTGATGCGTATTCGTTTCTCTCTAAAAAAGCAGATACTTTATATACGTCTAAACCATCCGCAACTACAAATTCTGTCGTTTTTACTTTAGCTGATTTAAATTCAGTCGCTAAGTTGAAACTTTCAAATTTGATGGGCATTTCTTGGCTCAATCAGCAAGAGGTTTTAGTTGTAGATGGCGCAAACTATATAGCTTACAATCAACAAACAAAAAAAGCTAGAGTTATTCAAATACTAGCTGAAGAAGCACAAAACAATTTGTTCCACGAAAAATCTGAAGCAATTGCATATACCATTGAAAACAATGTGTTTGTTCAAAATAAGCTGGGAACAAAATTTCAAGTGACTTCACATACGGATAAAAATATCGTTGCAGGACAATCAATCGCCCGCAATGAATTTGGTATTTCAGGTGGTTTGTTTTGGTCAATAAATGGTCAATATTTAGCGTTTTATGAAAAGAACGAATCAGAAGTTCACGACTACCCGTTGTTAGATATTTCAAAAACACCAGGTGAAGCAATGCTCATTAAGTATCCAATGGCTGGACAAAAATCTGAGCGACCAAAAGTGGGTGTTTTTTCTTTGGCAACACAAAAAACAGTTTATATTTCTCCAAAAGGTGCAAGCGATGATTATTTAACGAATGTTGTTTTTACACCGGATAACAAATTTGTTTTGATAGCAGAATTAAACAGAGATCAAAACCATTATTATTTAAACGTGTACGATGTTGAAACTGGAGCTTTTGTTAAAACATTAGTAGAAGAACAAAATGAGAAATGGGTTGAGCCAGAATTCCCAGCATTTTTCCCTTCTGAAGCGTCAAATAATTTTATTTGGATTTCAGAAAAAGATGGATTTAACAACTTGTACTACTATGATTTTAATGGAAAATTGATCAAACAATTAACGGCAAATAAATTTGTTGTAAAAGAAATTTTGACAGCGCGAAAAAATGGAAAAGAAATTTATTTTAATGCAACTGGCGAAAATGCAACGAATACGTTGGTGTACAAAGTTGATTTGTCAGGAAAACAACAATTGGTAACTCCAACTGAAGGAACGCACTCATTTGCTATTAATGATGCTGGGACCTACTTTATGGATAGTTATTCTAGTAATAAAATTGCACAGCATGTTGAATTGTATACAAGTTCCAACAAAAAAGCAAAATTACTTTTGAATAGTACTGATAAATTAAGTTCTGTTGCAATTGGAAACGCTGAAATAGGTTCGATCATTGGAAAAGATGGTTCTAAATTATACACGCGCTTAATTAAGCCAAGCAATTTTGATCCGACTAAAAAATATCCTGTTATGGTGTATGTTTATGGTGGGCCTCATGCGCAGATGATTACCAATACGTGGTTGGACGGTGCGAATTTATGGATGTATTGGATGGCTGAACAAGGTTATTTGGTATTTACTTTAGATGGTAGAGGTTCTGCAAATCGTGGTTTTGCTTTTGAATCACAAATTCACCGTCGTCTAGGCGATGTGGAAATGGAAGATCAACTTTCAGGTGTCGATTATTTGAAATCATTGCCATATGTTGATGCGAATCGTTTGGCAGTTCACGGTTGGTCGTTTGGTGGATTTATGACAACTTCTTTATTATTGCGTCACCCAGATGTTTTTAAAGTTGGTGTTGCAGGAGGTCCTGTTACAGATTGGAAATACTACGAAGCAATGTATGGAGAGCGTTACATGGATCGCCCGGAACAAAATATTGAAGGGTACAAAAATGCGAGTTTATTGAACCATGCAGCGAATTTAAAAGGTGATTTATTGTTAATTCATGGTACGATTGATGATGTTGTAGTTATGCAACACAATTATGCCTTAGTGAAAAAATTCGTTGATTTAGGAATTCAAATGGATTTCTTCCCATACCCTATGCATAAACACAATGTAACAGGCAAAGACCGCGTGCATTTAATTGAAAAAGTGTTGACGTATATTATGGAGAAGAATCAATAATTTTTTTATAATAAATCGTATTTATTGTCGTTGATATTAAAAAATTTAATGATGAAAATTTTAAAATTAGTTACATTAACAGTAGTTATTTCTTGTTCAAACTCCCATCTTTTTGCTCAAAAATTTGGAATTAGAGCTGGTGGTAATGTGTCTTCAATGGTAATTAAAGACAATTATATTGAATATACGTCAACTCCAATTCCTGGCTTTCACCTTGGTGTATTTTATAACTATGAGTTGAAAAATTCACTATCTTTTCAACCTGAAATTCATTTTACCACAAAAGGAGTGTCAAGTATTTATTATGATGGTCCAACACTTAATTTACCTGAATCTAAAGTAGATATTTCAATGTATTATTTGGATATACCTTTGAACTTAAAAAGTACTTTTGATTTATTTAAAAATAAAATGTACGTAACATTAGGACCAGTAATTGGCTTTGGATTAGCTGGAAAAGTCAAAACTTCAACAACATTTCTGGGTGAAACTTTTACAGATTCTGGTGACATCAAGTTTGGTTCAAATGCTGACACCGATAATTTAAAACGATTTGATTTAGGGCTAGGAGCTGGTGTTGGTTATCAATTGAATCACCTTCAGTTTGGCATAAATTACAATTTTGGATTATTAAATATTTCCCCTAACACATCTAATGGCACAGTTAATTACAATAGAAATTTATCTGTTACAATTGCGTATACATTTGGTGAATAGTTTTAAAAAAAATAATTTTTAAGGGATGTTTTTACATCCCTTTTTTTATGCAATTAAAATGCCTTCACCTAAAAAAATCCGTATATTTGGCGCACTAAAAATCAGACAATGGCAAAGGAAAAAGACTCCGCTGCAAAAGGAAATACACGTATTCCGAAAGACATACTTTTAACAGCCTTTGAAAAAATGGCTACTGCAAAAGCATTGTCAGAAAAATACGAAGCCAATAAAGAAGTAACTGCAAAATACGTGCATGCAACTTCACGTGGTCACGAAGCTATTCAATTAGCTGTTGGAATGCAACTGAAACCGCAAGATTGGGTTTCGCCGTATTACCGTGACGATAGTATTTTGCTAGGTATTGGAATGCAACCGTATGAATTGATGTTGCAAGTTTTTGCTAAAAAAGAAGATCCTTTCTCCGGTGGCAGAACCTACTATTGTCATCCATCTCTAAACAGAGAGGATATGCCAAAAATCCCACATCAATCTTCTGCAACAGGTATGCAAGCTATACCTACGACGGGAATTGCGATGGGAATTCAATACAAAGAAAAACAAGGATTAGCAATCGATTACAATGGAGAAAATCCTGTTGTAGTTTGTTCGTTAGGCGATGCTTCTTGTACAGAAGGAGAAGTTTCAGAAGCCTTGCAAATGGCTGCGTTGAAACAGTTTCCAATCGTTTTTTTAGTACAAGATAATGGCTGGGATATTTCTGCAAATGCAGCAGAAACACGCGCTCAAGACATGAGTTACTATGCACAAGGTTTTAAAGGAATTGAAGTAAGAACGATTGATGGTTCTGATTTTGTCACTTCCTATGAAACGGTACAAGAAGTATTTGCAAGCGTTCGTAGCGAACGTAGACCGTTCATTATACATGCGAAAGTTCCTTTGCTTGGACACCATACATCAGGCGTTCGTAAAGAATGGTACCGCGATGATTTGGAAGAGGCGGCATTAAACGATCCTTTTCCAAAATTAAAAAATACCTTACGCGAAAACGGATTGGATGAATCCGATATCATTAACGCGATTGCTACTGCAACAAAATTAGTAGACAGTGATTATGATAAAGCATTGAATGCAGAAGATCCGGATCCAGCTACTGTTACTGATCATATTTTTGCACCAACTCCAATTACGGAGGAAAAAGGAATTCGTGAACCAGCTGGTAAGAAAAAAACGGTCATGGTTGACTCTGCATTATTTGCTGTGCGTGAAATCATGGAACAACATCCTGAAGCATTGTTGTATGGTCAAGATGTTGGTGGACGTTTAGGAGGTGTTTTTAGAGAAGCAGCGACCTTGGCTCAGACTTTTGGAGACAACCGTGTTTTTAACACTCCTATTCAAGAAGCATTTATTATTGGTTCTACTGTTGGAATGTCAGCAGTAGGTTTAAAACCAATTGTTGAAGTACAATTTGCAGATTATATTTGGCCAGGACTGAATCAATTATTTACGGAAGTATCTCGTTCAAATTATCTTTCAAATGGTAAATGGCCTGTGAGTTGTATCATTCGTGTGCCAATTGGAGCTTATGGTTCTGGTGGTCCCTACCATTCTTCAAGTGTGGAATCTGTTTTAACGAATATAAGAGGAATCAAAGTGGCTTACCCATCCAATGGTGCTGATTTGAAGGGATTGATGAAAGCTGCTTTCTATGATCCGAACCCGGTTGTTATGTTGGAGCATAAAGGCTTGTATTGGTCAAAAATCCCTGGAACAGAAGGAGCGATGTCAATAGAACCAGATGATGAATATTGCATTCCTTTTGGAAAAGCGAGAATCGTTCAAGAAGCAACAGCGGAAGCAATTGTAAAAGGAACTTCATGTGTGGTCATCACTTACGGACGTGGAGTTTATTGGGCTTTAGAAGCAGCAAAATCATTTGAAGGAAAAGTTGAAATCATTGATTTAAGAACGTTGAATCCTTTGGATCATGACACAATGAATGCAGCTGTTCAACGACATGGAAAAGTGATTTTGGTAACAGAAGAATCGATAGAATCAAACTTTACTTTAGGTTTAGCTGGACGCTTACAACGTGACAATTTTAAAGCATTAGATGCACCAATATCCATTGTCGGTTCAGTTGATACACCAGCCATTCCTTTGAATTCAACGTTGGAAGCAGCTTTATTGACGAACGCTGAGAAAACGAGAAAGGCAATTGAGGATTGTTTGAACTTCTGATTTAAATTTTGAGTTATTTCTTTACAATATTGCAATGTTGTAAGTGAGAAATTTTCAAATTATCAGGAGTAATAAATCATAAAAGTGATTTGTTTCGCTTGTGCAATCTAGGATCTTTACAATATTGCAATGTTGTAAATTTTTATGCTTTTAAACTTCAATTTATTGATCAACTGTCCAAGAGAACTGTGATTTCATAAGAGGTAATGATTTTAAATCTATTTGTTGTCCAACCAAATGTATAGAATTCAATGTCAACTCCATTTTATGTGAAGTTGGATTCCACTTTAATTTTCCAACTTGCGCTTTCAATTGATAATCTTTCAATAAAAATACATTTTTGTTTACCAATTGAAATTTATAGTCTGTCATTGAGTCGTTCTTATCTTGAAAGATGAGGTATCCATCTCGGTGAATGAAAAAGCGTTTAATTCCCCATTGATTTTCTTGAACTTTATAGGCTCCATGGTAAAGTGGTCTTAGTACTTTATCGTCGTTAAAATTGCTAGATTTTATAGCAGGAGCGAGTGCTTCGATGAATAACAAAACAATAAGTAGTGCTTTCACAAAAGGATAAAAATGCTTTTTATAGGAACGTGTTGGCTCAAAGAAATCGGATGTTGAAAATTGTCCTGTTTGAAAGAGGTGCCAGGTATTTTTTATTGTTCTGAATGCTAAAAAGAGCGCTAAAATCAATAAAAATAGGGAAAAGATTTTAACGGAAATGGAATAGGAGAAATTGATTGAAACAACATGTAAAAGTACTCCAGTAGCCATTAAAATTCCGATAAAAGCAGTTTTTCTAAATAGTAATAATAGAGCTGGAACAATCTCAATAATCCCCAAAAAAATAGAGTAGGAGCGAGAACTCCCAATGGTTGACCAAAATAAAATGTCTTTATCTAAATTTCCTAGAGGGGTGAATAATAAATTGGGTTCAGGTAAATAAAATTGTGCTTTAAATACTTTACTGAATCCATAAATCAATAGTACTAATGCTAAGTAATAGCGAATAATTGGGCGAATTTTGTTTTCTAAGTTTAAATTATAACCTTTCCTTTTTTCAATGTAAAAAAGCAAAACTGAAAACAACAAACAAGCAATAACCAAAATCAAAATGAGTAGATACATGGCTAACGAATCAGATGAAAAATCGGTCAATAGCAAATCATACTGAAAGTGATGGGCTATTTTTATTACGATTGGTAAAAAAATGAATTGACAAATCTTTAATTGAATAGCACTAAAAGAAAAACTGAATGGAATAAAAAGTATTCCATTCAGTATAAATAGTGCAAGAAAATAATTAACAATTTTCTTTAGAGGTTTCATTTTTTAATCGCAAATGGTTTGAAAACGAAAGAAATAATACTAATCATTCCAGCTCCAAATAGAAATAAGAAGAATGGATTACCACTATTCATAAAACCATTTTTTAGAGAGTTTCTATATTTTCTTTCTAATTTTTTTTTCACAGCTTTAGGTTCGCCAATAAAAACAACTTTTGAAATGTCATTTTTAAAATGATACGTTTTTTGCACGATTTCTTTCATTTCCTCAATTGTTTTTTCGGAATTAAAAACGGGGTGATTCACGACTATTTCATGCCCTGGTTTCCATAAACCTGGATGTGTTGAAATTCTATAATCATCAACAAAATTTGAATGATGGCTCGTTACCAATTCAACAGTTGTGTCGTTAATAAAAATAACTGTATCCAAATGCGCAAAAGTTACATATCGTTCTGGTGCAATTCCAAAATTGGAACTCTCATTTTCAAATAGTGCAGCCGATAAAGCTTGTTTAAAGTGTTCTGAATTTCCACTGTGGCTTTTGAAAGCTATACGTTTTGTTTGCGCGTAAGATGTTGAGCCAATTCCAATAATTGCAGCAACGAATAAAATAGTTTTGTACTTCATATAATTCTTTTTTATGCTGCTACACCTATATCGAAGTTTCGTTCATTTTAAATTGTTGCTATTAACATTTTACCGATGAAAATTATGTGGATTGCATGTTTTTAGTGCGAACAAGTAACGTAATTTTAAACAAAAATAACAACGATGAAATTAGAGAAACCCTATACACTTGAAGAAATAGCCGCAATCATTAATGGTAAAATTGTAGGTGATCCTACACATTTAGTTACTGGAATTAATGAGATTCACATGGTTGTTTCGGGAGATTTAGTTTTCGTTGATCATCCTAAATATTATGAAAAAGCATTGAAAAGTGCGGCAACAACCATCTTAATAGATCAAGAAGTGGAATGCCCTGAAGGGAAAGCGCTCATCATTTCAGCTACACCTTTTGATGATTTTAATCGGTTGACTCGTCACTTTTTACCATTTAGACCTCAAAACGAAGCCATTGGAATTGAGAGTAACATTGATGAAACTGCCATAATTTATCCGAATGTTTTCATCGGAAATCAAGTTATTATTGGAAAAAATGTTGTTATTTATCCAGGCGCATCTATCATGAATGGAACAATTATCGAGGACAATGTGATTATTGGACCAAATTCTGTTCTTGGTCATTCAGCTTTTTATTACAAGAAAAAACCAAGCGGTTACGATCGAATGCATACGTGCGGAGGTGTTTTAGTGAAGAAAAATGTTGAGATTGGTGCTTTGTGTACAATCGACGCTGGAGTAACTGGAATGACAACAATCGGTGCTGGCAGTAAGTTAGACAATCAAGTTCACATTGGTCACGACACTGTTTTGGGTGAAAAGTGTTTATTGGCGGCAAATGTTGGATTAGCGGGCTGTGTTCGTGTAGAAAACAATGTTACCTTATGGGGTCAAGTTGGCTGCGCAAGTGATATTACGATTGGTGAAGGCGCTGTAGTTTTAGCTCAGTCTGGAATCGCAAAGAGTTTAGAAGGAGGAAAAACTTATTTTGGCAGCCCGTGTTCTGAAGTGAAAGAAAAATTCAGAGAAATGGCTGCTTTACGTCAATTGCCTAAATTATTGGAGAAATTGAAATGATTGCTGCGCAACAAAAGTATTTAGAACATCAATTAGCTGAAAAGGATTTTAAACTAAATTCTTTGTTAGAAATTACAAAGGCGATTAACAACAATTTGCCAGTAGATCAATTGATTAAAATTTATACTTATGTGTTAAAAGAGCAATTAGGCTTTCCCCGATTTGTATTGTTTTTAAAACATGAAAAATGGGAGATATTTTGTAAAAGTGGAATCAAAGGAAAAGTCAAAGAAATAGATGTTGAACGCGATTTAATTCGCTTCAAAGAATCTACTGAAATCGCATCGTCCCATTCTTCTTTGTTACAAGAATTTGAAACGATTATACCCGTTTATCATAAAGGAACTCCATTAGCCTTTTTATTATTCACCACCAATCCTAAGTCTCAATTCAATTTAATTGATGAGCATTCTAACACCAATTTTATTCAAATACTTACCAACATCATCGTTGTAGCGATTGAAAATCAACGTATGACACGTTTGAGTATCATTCAAGAACGTATTAAAAAGGAATTGGAAGTGGCTTCTGAAATGCAAAAGTTGCTATTCCCTTCAGATTTACCTTCGAATCGACGAATGGACATCTCAGCAAAATACAAACCACGTCACGAAGTCGGTGGTGATTATTATGATTTCATTCCTTTAGGAGATGATGAGTACACGATTTGTATTGGCGATGTCTCTGGAAAAGGAATTGGAGCGGCTATGTTGATGGCAAACTTTCAAGCAACGATTAGAACTTTGTTTAATTACCAGCGCTTCGATATGGAGTTTTTAATGGAAGAATTGAATAAAAAAGTCATGCGAAATGCCAAAGGCGAAAAATTTATCACCTTCTTTATTGCACATTACAACGCCACTTCAAGGGAATTAACTTATGTAAATGCAGGTCATAACCATCCATTTATAACTACAGGTAAGAAAGTTGAATACTTAAGTGAAGGTTGTATAGGATTGGGAATGTTAGATGAATTACCATTTATACATGTTGGTAAAAAAATATTACAACCAAATACAACCCTAGTATTATTTACAGATGGCGTTGTTGAATTAGAAAACGATTCAAACGAACAATTTTCAGTAGAACGTTTAGCATCAACGGTTAATGCTTTTTACCCATTAAAAATGGAAGATTTAACGAATTTGATTTTCTCTAAGTTAGATGAATGGAGAGGAAACAATTCATTCGTTGATGATACCGCTATTTTTAGTTGCCGTTTTTTCTAACGGATTAAATACATTTTACCAAATTCTTTCTTAAAATATCCATCGCCACCACTTGATCGGTGTTTGATTTCTTCGCCATTGATTTGCGCTTTTACAGTATATAAATACACCCCATTTGCCAATTGATCACCAAATTCATCTTTTCCATCCCAAGCATAATTAGTCATATTTCTTCCGATTGAAATTGGACCTAATTCATCTTCTGTAATTTCCCGAACAACTTTACCTGTTACTGTCATTATTTGAATGATAACTTCATCTGGAATTTCTGTTCCAGTTAATGTAAAAACAAATCGGGTGCTTGTACTAAATGGATTTGGGTAGTTCATCATGTATGTTATGGCTGACTCGCGAATTACTTCAAAATTGATTTTATATTCAATATCACCTGATAAATTTCCTGATCGATCTGATCCTTGAACAAATAAAGTATATTTTCCATCAACTAAAAATTGGGCTGGATAATTGATTTTAAAACGTTTGTTTTGTCCATCAGCTGGAATCCATTGCATAATTGTATTGCCATTTCCATCTACAAATGGTATTCTTTTTTGAATGCCAGAGGGTGATGTTAAGTAGACGCCAAAGCGAGTCGTATCAGAAATATCATCCATTATTAAATAAGGATTATCATCTTTCAAGGTAATTAAAATGTTAGATTCAGGTGAAACGATATCATTATTTAAAAGATGTTTACCATCAAACGTTACATCTAAAATTGGGTTTTCGTCATCTCCTAAAACAAAAAATGGCAATTGCATTAAGTTGTTAAAATGTTTTTGTTCGGGCTGATCAGTCGCTATTAAACTACCATTTATGTATGGATTTACCTCCATCCACAACACATTGTTGCCTTGTAATCCGGTTGTGGAAAATGTTATGGTATCACGCAATGTTTCTCCTGCTAAAAGTGAGTCTTGGCGACTATAATTGATAAAATGCATTTGTTGCTGGTTATCTTTGACCCAATAATTGATTAATAAAGAATCCATTGGAATGGTAAAAATGTTTTTAATATCCACTGCAAATTTTACTTCTTCACCTTCTATTAGTGAATCTTTATTTGGAATCCAGGTAAAGTTATTTGAACCATCTATAGCCGCTTCTGGAAGCGGTGTGAATAATACATGCCAACGATCAATTTGAGCTGGAGTAAAACCTATCGTGTCTTTATAAAAAGCACTCAATTGAATGAAAGGATATTCTGTAGCATCGACAAGGTTTGATAAGTTAATTATAGAGTCATTAGGAGTGAAAAGGGTGTCTATTTTATATTGAAAAGCACCATTCGCATCGTAAATTTTTAAACTTAATTGAGTTGTGTCAGCATTTATACTTCCAAATGGATCTTGTTTCCAATATACAGATTTCCATTCAGAAGCTGGTCCAATTAACGGACCGTCTTCTTGTCCAACGTTAGAATATCCAACTAAATCTGCTTCTAAATGTAGGTCTTCACCTACAACTTGAGAAAACATTTCTATAACGGTTGATGGATCACCCTTTTTACAAAAGAAAGCCATTGGCATGTTAGGTCGTCCAGCAACGATACTGTCAGATCCTAAATTCTGAAAAGTAGTATAAACGGATGGAGCTAAAATATTAATTTGGTCATGTAGTGTTGTCATCGGGGAATAAACCAAAATGTAATAATCATCTGGAATAGTATCCATCATGGCTTCAAAAGCGGCTAATTGAGTGGCGCTATTCTGCCTGAAGATAAAATACTTTTCTACTCGGTTTCTGCACGATGAATTATCATTTGCATTTCCAAAGTAATGATTCGGATTAAATACCGTTGGAGGATTAGTAGCATTGTTGGTCCAACGTGTTCCCCACGATTTTAAGGTGAATGGATCAATTACAGCTACATAAAAAGAAGGTGTGTATTGACATATTCCATATTCTTGTTGATTACCATCAATTGAGAATTCATTGTAGTAAATTGCTGGAACTCCTCCTGAATATTTCACATCACATGTTAACGATTTTGTTAATGGATCAAAGTATTTTTTACGATCCGTTCTGTCGTATTGAATTCCCGAAAAGCTATTGTTTTTAAACTGGTAAAAATGATCTTGTCCCCAACCTTCTTTGTTGGCAATGTATTGAAAAGAACTTTCTTTCCAAAGTTTCGTTGGTACATCTACAGCAACTCTCCAAAAATAGACAATGCTATCTTCGGCAATAAAAGGTGCGGAATTTCCAGTTGATGATAGCTTCCATTCAGAGGGTTGAATTTCTTTTACTCCTCCCAAACCTGAGATTGTTGCATATCGATGAAAGGGACTAGGTGCTCCAACAAAATCTATTGTATCTAATTCAAAGCGGTATGTGTTATATGCTGCAATAGGATTAATTGTAGAAGCTTTTAATGTGATTGTTGGATCAGGTACAACAGCGTATTCGAAAGGTAAAACAGGCTCTATACCACTGATGTCAATAAAGAGTGTTTTTGTCAATTGATTGTTTCCGATTTCATCGTATTGTTCAGATACAAATGATGGAAGATCAACTTTGATATTAAAATTATTAATGCCGATTCCAATATTCGCTTGCATGGGCACTTTGAATGTCAAAATGTGTTTGTAGTGTAATTCGGGAACAAAAAACGAATAGATTGAGTCAATTGTAGTGGAAGGAAAGTTTCTTGAAACTTCAACTTGAAATGTGTCAGTAATAGATTTTCCTAAATTTTTCAATGCTAAATTTATAGTTATACTGTCAACTGATAAATCCAATTCTGTAGGCGAAAAAGAAACACTTTCTTGGGTAATTTCTATTTCAGGTTTAGTATGCCAATTTAATTTAAGAAGAGGATCACCATTTAACGTCATTTGAGTACAGGTTGATTCTACCAATAAATTAGGTAGAGGCGTTTCAATATTTTGGATAACATTCTTAATTTGTGAAGCTAAAGTTCCTCCATAATTTACAGTGCTAAATTGTTTGTACAATTCATTTGAAAATTGATACAAAGTATTTGAAATCCCTAAACTTACAGTGCCTAAATAAGCAATTGCGCCAGCGTTTTGAGCACTTACAAATTGTTCTGATTTAGATAAACTATTCTGAAAAATATTTCCATTATAACAAGAATTGGTGATAACGATAGGATATTTCCCTGGATTGTTCCAGTTCGCCGGTTCGTCAATATTGATTTCAAATCCAGATGTTGTTGGTGCAGCGTGCCCAAAAAAGGTAATCAATGAAACACCATCTTGAATGCGATTGGTTATTGCTGTTAATTCAGCAGGACTCAAAGGATCGTCATTTGTTTTGGCTGAAGTTGTTACATTTCCTCCAAAATCTGCGGATGAAATTGTGTTTTTTAAACCATTCATATACCCTTGAAAGGTTTGTTGCTGTCCTGCATTTGAACCCCCAACAAAATGCAATACTTGTTTCTGCCAATCTTTTGTTGAAGAATTGTAAACACTTGTTTGATCTTGGTTTAAATCGTATTCTTTGATTTTTGTTAAATAGTCTACTAATTCTTGATTTGTACTCACTGAAATTCTTCCTGTCGGAATTAATGGAGTCCATTTGGTAGTTCCCGGCAAGTTAGAAGTGATGCAATTGTCACTAGAAGGCTGTCCAAATGAAGGAATCAATGACAAGTTGTAAACGCTTGGTGTTGTTCGTGTTCCAGGACCCGATACTGTTATACCTGCAATACTAGCCTCGCGAATTCCTTTTCCTAATAAGTACAATGCAATAGGTTTTTGTGTTGAAGCAGTATACATGTGATGTGCAAATCGTCTAATGCCATTAATATGTTTTTCAATTCCTCCACCATATTGTAGATAGAGTTCATTTACATTGGCTAATATGACATTGTGGTTACCACCTGCATTTGAATTTCTATACAAAGCATATTCTTCCGATGCAGTTTTTAATGAAGGGTTGTAAATCATTAAAACAGCATTTTCAATTGTTAATGAAGCATAGTTTTTGAAAAAACCAGTTGTATTAACTGCTTTTAATTCCGAGATTGAAATAACTGTACTTTGTTCTTGGAAAACAACTTTTTGCAATGAGTCAGCAAGGGAATTTGGTATCAAAAGAATCTTTTGAAGTCCATTTTGTGCTGGAATAATTCTTTTTGGATTTGAACCTAAAACAAAAAAATACGAGTTATTTAAGTTGGAACTACTTAAATCTATTCTTGTTTTAGATTGATTTAACGATGATGCTACAGAAAAAACACCACTTGTCAAGGCGCCTAGATGGGGCGATCTTGGATAAGTAAATGACCAATAATTTATCGATTGGTAGTCTGTTGTGGCGCCTAAATCGTTAACAATAGCAACTTTTAAATTGGTTAAGCCTGAACTTGGGAGTAAACTACTAGCGAATGATTTTTTTATTTTAATTGATCGATATCCATTGAAAGTGGAATCAGCAATAATGGTATTTGAATTTCCAATTGTATGTTTAGAATGATGGTTAAACGTCCCGTTGGCAGAAGCATTTGACGCACCTACAACAACAGCATTGTATTGAATAGCTGGACTGCCGTTTCCTTGGTAAAGATTATCTAAAAAAACATTGTTGAAATTCCAAATATGACCACTTGCCCCATTAACAGGTGTTAAGCCCCAACCTTCGCCCGATGTATAAAAAGAACTAGAAGCATCTGATGTTTTTTCACCTTCGTTGTAATAATTGGAGAAAAACTGTGATTTTTCAAATAATATATAATCACTTGCTGTAAAATTGGTGTAATTAATAGATACTTCTTCGGTAAAACGCAGGTTATTAGAATTGTTGTTCCATGTGAAGAAATAGTGAATGGTGTCGTTGTACAAACTGTATTTTGGGTTCCCAACTGCTTCAGGGGATTCATACAGACTTTCATCTAACCATGCATCGTTTCTTTCAGCATAAAATAAAATGTAATCTCCTGAGTCTAAACTTTGGTCGCCACCATCTTCTATGTAAAGTGGGATTTCTTTTTCTTTCCCAAAAAGCTGAATGTTTGCAGTGTTAAATGAATTTAAAGGAATTCCAGCATTATTTAAAGTAGTATAATCTAGCTTATGAATACCTGAATTTATTATTTTGAAAGAATAATATTTTTGATTGTATTGAATCCATTCGTTTCCAAAAGATTGGGCATTCAATAAATTGGAAATAAAAATTGCTACTATAAATAATATGTATTTTGAATTCATGTTATTTCATATTTGAAGGCCGATCTAATTTTAGTTTAATCGAAATAATGTGAGAATACAAAGCAACAGATGCATCGCCAATATCAGTAAAAGCGTAGTCTATTTTAAAGTTCTTTAAGGTTAATCCAACTCCAATATTAGGCTGTAAATTAAATGATTTAGTATCGTCAAATTCCTTTACGTATTGCATATTAGAAACACCACCTCGCACTGCTAAAAATGATTTGTAACCTATTTCTAATCCAAACTTAGGATCAATGGAAAGAGCATTTGTTTGAATTACAGTATTTCTTCTTCCGTCAGTTGTGATATCAACATCTAATTCGGCAGCGGTGTACAATCCTTTTTTTCCGATTTCTACTTTTTTATAAGCTGCTAACACAAGCTTTGGCAACGTTAATTCCAAGCCATTTGACGGTAATTCATTTCCGGTTGCGGCAAATACTTCTTTTGTTTTATCATCCAAACTAAACACCCACGCATTAAAAGTGGATGTAACATCTCGAGCCATTAATCCAAATTTCCAATTCTTAGCGGTTTGATACTGTAAACCAGCATCTAAGCCAAATCCCCATGATTTGGCAAAATCACCCACTTGACGATTAATTACTTTGAAATTGGCACCAAAACTCAATCCTTTTACATTCATTTTTCGCGCATAGGAAAGGATATAAGCATAATCTGCTGCTGTAAAGCTGCTGATTTTATCGTAGTTAATTCGACCGTTATTATCTATTAATTGAGTTGTATTTGGAATATCGTCTACTGCAAAACGAACAAACGAAAAACCGATAGAACTTTTATCATTTATCTTGTGGGCAAGTCCTAAATAATCATATTTTGCAATACCAGCAAAATACTCTGAATGCATTAGACCAATTTCTAACCATTTGTCAACTTTTGTTAAGCCAGCTGGATTCCAATAGCCTGCATTCACGTTATCTGTTTGAGCAACGACAGCACCTCCTAAGCCTAATGCTTCAGCGCCAACACCAATGGCTAAAAATTCATTTGAATATTTTGGTGCAGTTTGACTCCAACTAAATGAGGCAAATAAAAAAAGGCTTGTTACGATAGAAAGAATGCTTTTCACAAGTAATGATTTAAAATTAATTTAGCCTAAATAACAGCATATTCACTAAAAAATTGTGTTATTTGTAACATTTTTAATATAAAAGTGTAAAGCTAATTCAATTGAATAAGTTTACCAAAACATAACGAATATATTTTATGAGGCTATTTACTATACCAAATATAACGACAGCATTGAATTTAATGTGTGGTATCATTGCTATACTTTTGTCTTTAGCAGGCAGAATCGATCTCGCTCCGTTTGCAATCTATTTAGGTGCTGTTTTTGATTTTTTAGATGGTTTTTTAGCGAGAAAATTAAACGCTCACAGCGAGCTGGGTAAACAATTAGATTCATTAGCGGACATGGTTACTTTTGGCGTCGCTCCTGGAATTCTTATGATGGTGGTAATGATTTCAACTATTTACATGGAAGGACCATTTTATACCACTAATTTTGCTTCTCATGTGCATTCTCAAGTATTAAATTGGTTCAATGCTGTTTTTAATAATGTTCCAAATAGAATGGATGCATCGATTAAATATTTGCCATTTACTGCATTGATCATACCATTTATGTCTTTATTCCGCTTAGCGAAATTTAATTTAGACACGCGTCAATCAGATTCTTTTATTGGAATACCAACACCATTAAATACTGTTTTTATTACATTTTTCCCATTGGTTTTAGCTGCTAATTTCGCTACGTGGAAGTTCAATCCAGGAATCTATGGCATACTCTTTAATTCTTATTTCTTAGTAGCTATCTCTGTAATAATGAGTGTTATGCTGATTGTAGAGTTGCCACTCTTTTCGTTAAAATTCAAACATTTCAAATGGAATGGAAATGAAATTAGGTATATTTTCTTAATAACTTGTGGATTATTAATTCCATTTCTACTTGTTTGGTCTATTCCTTTAATTGTATTTTTGCAAATCGTTTTATCCGTGATTAATACACAAGTAACAAAAAATAAATAATATGAAATTCAAAGCTGAAATCGATGTGATGCCATTAGATGCATTATTAGATCCACAAGGGAAAGCTGTTTCTAACAGTATGAAAACAATTGGTTTACCAGAAATTGATGGCGTTAGAATTGGTCGTCATGTTCGCCTTTTTGTGGAAGCTGCATCTCAAGAAATTGCAGAACAAAAAGTGGAAGAAGCTTGTAAAAAGTTGCTTTCTAATCAAATCATGGAAAGTTATTCTTATTCAGTTGTCCCAGCATAATAAAACTTGGAAATTACAGGTTTAAATTTTATTGGAACAACTCGTTCTGCAAAAGGAAATCGTTCGTTTAAGACATTTAATCCTCAATTAAATTGTCAAAACAAATGGGACTTTTTCGAAGCAACGAGTGAAGAAATCAATGAAGCAGTTCGCCTAGCGCAGACTGCTTTTTTTGCGTTAAAAAAAATAGACCCTCTTCAACGTGCTGCGTTTTTAAGAGAAATTGTTCGGCAGTTAGAAGTGTCAAAAGAACTTATATTAACGATTTATCAATTAGAGACTGCTTTACCACTTGTTAGAGCTGAAGCTGAGTTTAGACGGACGATCAATCAATTAATTAATTTTGCGCAATTACTAGAAAGTGGTCAATGGCCAGTTGAAATAAAAGAACCAGCTGATATAAATCGCTCTCCAATTAAACCAAGTTTGCTAAAAACACAGATCGGAATAGGTCCAGTTGTTGTATTTGGAGCAAGTAATTTTCCGTTGGCTTATTCTACAATTGGTGGTGATAGTGTAGCTGCATTGGCGGCAGCATGTCCAGTTATCGTAAAAGGACATCCCATGCATGCTGGAACGGGTGAAATTGTTGCTAAAGCTGTAATAGAAGCAGCTCTAATAACCGGCATGCCAAATGGAGTTTTTTCAAATCTAAACGCACAGGATTTCAGTGTAGGAGAACAACTCGTTTTACATAATGGTATCGAAGCGGTTGGTTTTACAGGAAGTATAAAAGGTGGTACGGCTCTATTAAAATTAGCGAATACTCGTAAAAAGCCAATTCCTGTTTTTGCCGAAATGGGTAGTTTGAACCCTATCATATTGTTGCCATCAGAAAAGGATGATCTTCAAAATTGGGCAACTATTATTACACACTCAATCACCAATAATTCGGGTCAGTTTTGTACAAAACCAGGCCTTTTATTTTGTTTAAAATCTAATTGGAGCGATGTTTTTCTTCAGAATTTAGTAACGCAATTCAAGCGAGTAAAAGCAGATTTCATGGTGAGTCCAGCCATTTGGAATAATTACAATAAGCGAATTGATGAATTAAAAGAAAATAAGCACCTTCAATTTATTGCAACGGATGTGAGCGAGCTACCGAATATAGGTAGACCAATTTTGGCTACCATAGATGGCGAAAACTTTTTGAAGAATCCAATCTTACATGAAGAAGTATTTGGTCCTTTTTCATTAGTAGTTGTTTTTGATTCATTAGAAGATTTAATAAAAGGTTATACGTGCTTAGAAGGGCAATTAACAACGAGTTTTTTTGGAGAAACAAATCAATTTCAAGAAATAGAATCGTTACTATTTGCAGCTGAATCGAAAGCGGGTAGAATACTTTTTAATCAAGTACCCACAGGAGTAGAAATTAGTCAAGCAATGCATCATAGTGGTGCGTTTCCAGCTTCTTCAGATAGTAGATTCACAGCAGTTGGTATTGATTCTATCGCTCGTTTTTCGCGGCCAATTGTTTATCAAAATCGTGATTATTAGTTACATATTACTACTCAAAAAAAATAAATAAAAAATTATTTTTCAATCATTACATTGCAAAAATATATTTACATTTGTTCAAATTATTTACCATTCATGTTATGACCGATTTAGATACAACAGAGAAAAAAGGAAATGGAGTATTTCTTTTAATCATTTTGGTTTTGTTAATCGCACTTGGAGCTATGGCCTTTTTGTGGTCTAGAAAGAATGCTGAATTAAATGATTGCACCAATCAAAACACCTTATTGGTTTCTGATATGAATGGAATGAATGATATGATGTCTGGATACGTAGGCAACATGTCAAACGACCTGAAGAAAGATTTCAAAAACATGTTGAAAACATACGATGCATTAATTGCAAAAGATGCGTCAAAAGCAGATTCTTTGAATATGCAAAAGGAAAAAATTCAAGGCTTAATTACACAATTAAATAACAATAAGCGAATTACAGCAAGTCAATTGTTTAGAATGCGTAAAGAAAATGAAACCTTACGCGGTATTATGAAAAGCTATGTGAAGCAAATTGATTCGTTGAACACAATGAATATTAAGTTAACATCTGATTTAGACCAAACGACTACTCAACTTTCTGCTACAAAATCTGAACGCGATCAATTCAAACAAGAAGCAGAAGAAAAAGGGGCGAAAGTTCGTAAAGGAGCAAGATTGCAAGCATACGGCATTCACTCTACTGGTTTGAGAATGAAATTGAACAACACAACTGAAGAAACTACAAAAGCAAGAAATACGGTTCAAATCAAATCAAGTTTTACATTGTCTGAGAATTCGTTAGCTGATGCAGGTCGCAAAACGGTTTATATGCAAGTAGTGTCTCCAGATGGACGTGTTTTGCAAACAAGAACAAGTAACACGGTTCAAATAGAATCTGGAACTGTTGCCTATTCAGATAAAAAAGAAATTGATTACAATAACCAACAAATTGATATGTCTATTTTCTATGACCTAAAAGGAGAAGATGCGATCAAAGGTAATTATGTCGTTAAGATTTTCTGTGATGGAAATTTAATCGGTACGGATAGCTTTACATTAAAATAATAAATTCAATCAGGCGAAAGCCACTCAACATCAATGGTAAATATTTTTATAGCAAATTTAGATTGGGAAATCACTTCTGAAGATTTAAAAGCCACTTTTTCTGCGTTTGGTCCTGTTACCTATGCGCATGTTGTTTACGAAAAAGACACGAAACGTTCTCGTGGTTTTGGATATGTAGAAATGGAAGAAACCGATCACGCAATCAGTGCAATCCAAGCATTGAATGGGATGGAAGTTAATGGTCGTAAATTAGATGTTAAAATTGCATCTCCAAAGGGTAATCGACCAATTAAAAAAGAAGAAGAGAAAAAAGAAGTTTCCAAGCCTGCTTTCAAACAAACAAGAAATTTGGCTGCACCTTCTGAATTTGCAAAACCTGTTGCTTCCTCTACTGCAGGAAAGCGACCTCGAAAAAGAATTTAAATGTCTGAGATCATTAATCAAGGTTCAGTTGAATTTTCAATTGATGCAAACGGAATAGGAACTATTACCTTTTTTCACCCAATGAGTAATTCATTACCGGGTAAAATTTTAAGAAAATTAGCAGATACAATAACTGATTTAGGACAAAATGAAACGGTTAAAGTGATCGTTTTAAAGTCAAGTGGAGAAAAAGCTTTTTGTGCTGGTGCAAGTTTTGATGAACTGATTTCGATCAAGGACTTAGAAACAGGCTTGCATTTTTTCTCAGGATTCGCAAGTGTCATCAATGCGTGTAGAAAAGCCCCAAAATTCATTATAGGTCGAGTGCAAGGAAAAGCAGTAGGCGGTGGAGTAGGAATGGCTTCTGCAGTTGATTATTGTTTGGCTACCAAATATGCAGACGTTAAGTTGTCTGAATTAGCGGTTGGAATAGGTCCATTTGTTGTTGGTCCAGCTGTTGAACGAAAAATCGGTTTGTCTGCCATGAGTGAATTAGCAATCAATGCTACTGAATGGAGAACTGCAGAGTGGGCGAAACACAAAGGATTGTATACAGATGTTTTTGAGACTGCTGAAGAAATGGATGCTGAAATCGAGAAATTAGCATTGAAATTAGCAAAATCTAACCCAGATGCGATGGCAATGCTTAAAAGCGTTTTTTGGCAAGGAACAGAACATTGGGATACGTTGTTGGTTGATCGAGCTGGGATGAGTGGGAAACTCGTTTTAAGCGATTTCACGGTGAATGCAATCAACGCATTTAAACAGAAATAAAAAAATAAAATAAAATGCTACAAGGTGCTGAAATATAATTTTTAGCACCTTTTTTTAGTGATTTACTATAAATACTTTATTTATTATCATTCTTTTTTTAAAATTCGTTTGTTAATAAAAATAGAAATCATATCTTTGCACCCCCAATTTAGGGATATTGTCTTATTTTAATAAATGTAAAATTGTGGATACATTAAGTTACAGAACCGTTTCCGGCAACAAGGAGACCGCTAATAAAAAGTGGCTTGTTGTGGATGCTGAAGGCCAAACTGTTGGTCGTTTAGCGAGTAAGGTGGCGAAAATCATTCGTGGTAAACACAAAACGAATTTCACCCCTCACGCTGACTGTGGAGACAACGTTATCGTTATAAATGCTGAGAAAATTGCTTTCTCAGGTACGAAACTTGTCAACAAAGAGTATGTACGTTACACTGGTTACCCAGGAGGTCAACGTATTACAACAGCACAAGAAATGTTGAAAAAACATCCAGAGCGCTTAATTGAAAAAGCTGTCAAAGGGATGTTGCCTAAAAACACGCTAGGTCGACGACTATTTACAAACTTAAAAGTGTATGTAGGACCTGAGCACAAACAAGAGGCACAGAAACCAGAAGTTTTTAATCTTGACTCATTCAAATAAAAAGCATGGAAGTAATTAACACATTAGGAAGAAGAAAAACATCCGTTGCTCGTGTATACCTTACAAAAGGTACGGGTAAAGTGATTGTAAATAAGAAAGACTACAAAGAAGTTTTTCCAGTTGCAGTTCTTCAAGCGAAAATTGAACAACCGTTCGCAATTACAAGTACTTCAGGTCAGTTCGACGTGAAAGTAAATGTTTTTGGTGGTGGTATCAATGGCCAAGCTGAAGCAATCCGTTTAGGGATTTCTCGTGCATTGGTTGAAGTTGCTGAAGAAAACAAAACATTATTAAAAGGAGAAGGATTGATGACGCGTGATCCAAGAATGGTTGAACGTAAAAAACCAGGTCAACCGAAAGCACGTAAGAAATTCCAATTCTCAAAACGTTAAAAAATTATTTTGGCGGTTGTTTAGTATCCAAACTGCAGAGTACCCTTCGTCTAGTGGCGAACCCTCCGTTTGTTGATCTACTAAAGGAACGTAAACAATTAAAAATACATTAAAATGTCAAAAGTAAATTTCGAAAATTTATTAGAAGCGGGTGTTCACTTCGGACACTTGAAAAGAAAATGGAACCCGGCAATGGCGCCGTATATCTTTGAAGAGAAAAAAGGTATCCACATTATCGACCTTAATAAGACAATTGCACATCTTGACCAAGCGTGTGCGGCGATGAAACAAATTGCAAAGTCGGGTAAAAAAGTACTTTTCGTAGCTACTAAAAAACAAGCAAAAGAGATCGTTTCTCAAAAAGTTGCTGAAATCAATATGCCGTTTGTTACTGAAAGATGGTCAGGTGGTATGTTAACAAACTTCCAAACAACTCGTAAGTCTATTCGTAAAATGTCAGCGATTGACAAAATGAAAACAGACGGTACTTGGGAGACATTAAACAAAAGAGAGCGTTTGTTCAAAACACGTCAACGTGAGAAATTAGAGAAAAACTTTGGTTCTATCGTTGATATGACTCGTCAACCAGCTGCAATTTTCTTAGTAGATATCTTGAAAGAGCATATCGCTTTGAATGAAGCTAAACGTTTGAACATCCCAACTTTCGCAATGGTAGATACGAATTCAAATCCTAAATTAGTTGATTTCCCTATCCCAGCAAATGATGATGCTACTAAATCAATCACGATTATTTTAGATGCAATTTGCGGGGCAATCAAAGAAGGATTAGAAGACCGTAAAAACACAAAAGTAGCTGATAAAGATGCACCTGCAACAGAAGAAGTTGCTGCTGAGCAAGTTGAAGCTACAGAAGAAAAACAAGATTAATTAATATATAAAAATTATTCCTATGGCAATTACAGCTGCAGAAGTAAATAAATTACGTCAACAAACAGGTGCAGGAATGATGGACTGCAAAAACGCCTTAGTTGAAGCAAATGGAGATTTTGAAACAGCAATCGACATTTTACGTAAAAAAGGTCAAAAAATCGCTGCTAAACGTGGTGAAAATGATGCAAGTGAAGGCTTAGTTTTAGCGCAAGCTACTGCTGACGGAAAAGCGGGTGTTGTTTTAGCATTGAACTGTGAAACTGACTTCGTTGCTAAAAACGATGGTTACATGAAATTGGTTCAATCGTTCTTAGACATCGCTTTAACAAACTTACCAGCATCTGCTGACGCATTAAAAGCATTGGCTTACGATGATAAATTAACAGTAGCTGATAAAATCACTGAGCAAATCGGTGTTGTAGGTGAGAAGTTAGATTTATCTTCTTATGCTGTTTTGAATGCTGATAAAGTGGTTGCTTACAACCACCCAGGTAACCAATTGGCTACTTTAGTCGGATTGAACAGCGCTTCTGATGTTGCTGAAGATGCAGGGAAACAAGTTGCAATGCAAGTTGCTGCAATGAACCCAATTGCATTAAACAAAGACGGTGTTGATGCACGTACAATCGAACGTGAAATCGAAGTAGGTAAAGATTTAGCGATCCAAGAAGGTAAACCAGCTGAGATGGCTGATAAAATCGCTCAAGGTCGTTTGGCTAAATTCTTCAAAGAAAACACGTTGTTAAGCCAAGAGTTTATCCGTGACAACAAATTTACAGTTGAGTCTTTCTTAGAATCAACAGAAAAAGGTTTGACAGTTTCTGACTTTAAACGTATTGCGTTAAGTTAAGAAAATCAAAAATATATGAAAGGCTATCGGTTTACTGATAGCCTTTTTTTTGAAGTAAAATTTACAACACAGAATAAGAAACATTTTTATCTTTGTTCTAGAAATGTTTCAATTAAATCAAAAACGTTCACATGAAATACAAACGTATTCTTTTAAAGCTTAGTGGAGAGTCGCTTATGGGCGAAAAACAATTTGGTATTGACAACAATCGCTTGGCTCAATATGCAGTTCAAATTAAAGAAATGCACGATTTAGGTGTTGAAATTGCAATCGTAATTGGCGGAGGAAACATTTTTAGAGGTGTACAAGCTGAAGAAGGAGGAATGGATCGCACACATGGTGATTACATGGGAATGTTGGCAACAATGATTAATTCCATGGCGCTACAAGCTTCTTTGGAGTCTGCTGGAATTAAAACACGCTTGCAATCTGCCATTGAAATGAAAGAAATTGCAGAACCTTATGTGCGTAGAAGAGCCGTTCGTCATTTAGAAAAAGGACGTGTTGTTATTTTTGGTGCAGGAACAGGTAATCCATTTTTCACAACAGATTCAGCTGCATCATTAAGAGCGATTGAAATTAATGCAGAAGTGATATTAAAAGGAACACGTGTGGATGGTATTTATACGGCTGATCCAGAGAAAGATCCAACAGCAACAAAATACGATCAAATTTCATTTGATGATGTATACGCAAAAGGGTTAAATGTTATGGATATGACAGCATTTACCTTGTGTAAAGAGAATAATTTACCAATTATTGTATTCGATATGGATACACCTGGTAATTTCAAAAAATTAATGAAAGGTGAACAAGTTGGAACAATTGTTCAAAATTGATAACTGAATAACTTTAGAATATGATTGAAGACTTACAAATGATATACGATGATTTCAAATCTTCTAATGCGAAATCGTTGAGTCACTTAGAAAATGAATTTGTTAAAATCCGTGCAGGTAAAGCAACACCTTCTATGTTAAATGGTGTTATGGTTGATTATTATGGTGCTCCAACGCCGATTCAACAAGTAGCAAATATTTCCACGATGGATGCACGAACAATTACAGTTCAACCATGGGAAAAACCGCTTTTAAATGAAATTGCAAAAGGAATTATCAATTCTAATTTAGGTTTCGCTCCTCAAAACAACGGGGAAGTATTGATTATATCTGTTCCACCATTAACAGAAGAACGCAGAAGAGATTTAGTAAAACGTGCAAAATCAGAAGCTGAGAACGCGAAAGTTGGTGTGCGAAACAATCGTAAAGACGCGTTGGATATGGTAAAGGATTTAAAAGCAGATGGTTTATCAGAGGATATGACGAAAGATGCTGAAGCTGAAATTCAAAACATCACAAATAGTTATATTAAATTAGTAGATGATCAATTTGATTTGAAAGAAAAAGAAATCATGACTATTTAATAATATAAAACACTATTGTAAAGCTCCAATTATTGGGGCTTTTTTTCGTTTAATCAATTTCAAGATTCAACTTTCCGTTCGTTTTAGCACGTAAAATTAATTCTGAGTCACTTGGATAAAATGCTTCAATTGAAATGTGGTGTACTTTACCTTTTAATTGAACGCCTTTACTTATTTCATTGTTCAATTGCTTTTCTAATTCTTTTTTTGCGATGTCTAAATAACCTTTTATATCAACATTTGATTTAGCTCTTAATAGTTGCGTTATTTTACTATTGAACAACCATTTAGCGGATTTCAATAATGCATCTTTTGTGGCTAAGTCAAATTCTAAATCGGGAAAAGAAATCGTTTGATTGGTAACATCGTAATTAGGTGTACCATGTAAGTACAAGGTGCCTGAACGAAAACCATTAAAATCAACTTTAAAGTTCAATTGATTCTGCTGCGCACTATTAATTTCAATGTTGGTTAATACGATAAATTTGCTTTTAATATTAATTTTCTGACCTTTTAGTTGTTGTGTTAAAATAGAACTCAATGAATCGTATTTTGCTAAAATGTCAACTGTTAAATCAAAACCATCTTTTTGCTGGTGTTTGCTTACAATTGGTTTGGATAACGCTGGTTTGATTTCAGGAATTGAAGTGATTTTTGGTTGCACATTTAAACCAATCTCAAAAAATGCATAGTTATCTTTGAAGGTTATTTCACCAATTGAAAGTGTTTTTGGCTGAAAATTTAAAAACCCAAATTGATTTAAAGCAATGTTTTGATTTAACGCATTCCAAGAATGTTGAATTTCTTTTTTAATATCAATCGCTCCAATTTTTTGATCTATATCTTGTTCTAGTTTTTTTAGTACGGTAGTGACTTCCTTTTTAATTTGATTTGTTGCATCGTAATTAAATAAAGTTATTTCGCATGGATCAACGGTTTCAAATTTTTGTAAATCAGTGGATGTAACCAATTTTAAATCGGGTGAAATTTTAAAAGTGGTTGCATAACCCACAGCGACTTTCCGCATGGGCTCATTTACACCACAGCTCGCATAAATTCTAGGCGTTATACAGTGTTTGTTTTTACTGAATAAATCGGTGCATTTAGAACAAAAGTTCAATTTTAAGGAATATTTTCCGGCAACTTCATAATTTAAGGAATTCTTAGTAGTAGAAAATTCAATGGGAGAACGTTCAAAATAATAATCGTAACTGATTCCCTCGCATTGTTGGTCTTGGCCTTTAAATGTTTTATCTAATTCCTTTTCTACTTGGGTAAAGTAGGGTTTTAGGTTAAGTTTAATCGGTAAAAACAATGTTGATTCGACTTGCTCGAGTTGAGGTTTCTCAGTAAGTTGTTGACTCGGCTGAACAGGTTGAATCGTTTTACAAGACGTTAACAACGAGCTACTTAATAAAAGAAGAAGGATGAATCGTATCATTTAAAGAAAATAAAAAAAGACTTTATAAAAATAAAGCCTTTTTCAATGTGTTGAATAAATTATTATGCATTTACCAATTTCAATGCTTCGTTAAGTGTTTTACTTGGACACATGGCAGCAGCCATTTTCGCATAGGTTGGATGGTAATAACCACCTAAATCAATTGCTTTTCCTTGTGAACCGTTTAACTCGGCAATAATTGTTGCTTCATTCGCTGCTAAAAATGTTGCTAATGCTTTAAAATCAGCTGCTAATGTTGTATCTTTTGTTTGGTTAGCCAATGCTTGTGCCCAATACAATGCGATGTAGAAATGACTTCCTCGGTTGTCTAATTCTCCTGCATTACGTTCTGGAGATTTATTGTTGTCTAATAATAAACCTGTTGCGGCATCTAATGTTTCTGCTAAAATAGCTGCTTTTTCGTTTCCTGTTGTTACACTTAAATGCTCTAAAGAAGCTGCTAAAGCTAAAAATTCACCTAATGAATCCCAACGTAAGTGTCCTTCTTCAACAAATTGCTCAACGTGTTTTGGAGCTGAACCACCAGCGCCAGTTTCAAATAAACCGCCACCATTCATCAATGGTACAATTGATAACATTTTTGCACTTGTACCAACTTCTAGAATTGGAAATAAATCTGTTAAGTAATCGCGCAATACATTTCCTGTTACAGAGATGGTATCTTTTCCTTCAACAATTCTATTCATTGTTACTAAAATCGCTTCGTCTGGAGAAAGAATTTGAATGTCTAATCCAGTTGTATCATGCTCTTTTAAGTAAGCGTTCACTTTTGTAATTAATTGAGCATCATGCGCTCTGTTTTTATCTAACCAAAAGATGGCAGGTGTTGATGATAAACGTGCGCGTGTGACAGCCAATTTAACCCAGTCACGGATTGGAGCGTCTTTTACTTGACACATTCTCCAAATATCGCCAGCTTCAACAGCTTGTTCGATGAATAGCGTTCCATTATCAGCAACTACACTTACTTTTCCATCTGTTGTAATTTGGAACGTTTTATCATGTGAACCATATTCTTCAGCAGCTTGTGCCATTAATCCAACATTTGGAACAGTTCCCATTGTAACAGGATCAAACGCACCGTGTTGCTTACAGAAATCAATCATCACTTGGTACATACTTGCATAACTACTATCCGGTAAGATTGCTTTTGTATCACATGATTTACCATCTGCATCCCACATTTGTCCAGAGTTACGAATCATTGCAGGCATAGAAGCATCAACAATGACATCACTTGGAACATGTAAGTTAGTTATACCTTTGTCAGAATTCACCATCGCAACGCGCGGACCATTTTCAAAACAATGTTTAATTTCTGTTTCTATGGCTGCTTTTTTGTCAGCTGGTAATTGTTCAATTTTTGCTAATAAGTCACCAAAACCATTTCTTACATCAACGCCTAGTTCCATTAATTCATTGTTGAATTTTTCAAACACAGAACGGAAGAATACCGTTACAGCAATTCCAAACATAATTGGATCTGAAACTTTCATCATCGTTGCTTTCAAATGTAAAGAGAACAATACATTTTTTTCTTTTGCATCGTTTAATTGTTGCTCAAAGAAAGCAATCAATCTATTGCGACTCATGTAAGTAGCATCTATTATTTCTCCTGCTAAAAGAGGAGCCGCTTTTTTTAAAGTTGTTTTCGTTCCGTCATTTGCAGTAAATTCAATGCTGTAATTACATGCATTTTCAATTGTAACTGATTTTTCATTGTGAAAAAAGTCACCTTCAGCCATATGCGCAACATGAGATTTTGAGTCTGATGACCATTTTCCCATTGAATGTGGATGTTTACGTGCATAATTCTTAACAGAAAGTGGTGCGCGACGATCAGAATTCCCTTCACGAAGAACAGGATTTACAGCACTCCCTTTGATTTTATCGTATTTAGCTTTTGCTTCTTTTTCTTGATCCGATGTTGCTTCATCTGGATAATTTGGAATCTTATATCCTTGCGATTGTAACTCACTGATAGCCGCTTTTAATTGCGGAATAGAAGCAGAAATATTAGGTGTTTTAATGATGTTTGCTTCTGGTGCTGTTGCTAATTTACCTAAGGTCTCTAACGCATTTTCAACCTGTTGTTCTTCTGCTAAATATTCTGGAAATACCGCTAAAATTCGAGCAGCTAATGAAATGTCTTTTGTTTCAATAGCAATTCCTGAAGTTTTTGTAAATGTTTGAACAATAGGTAAAAATGAAAATGTTGCTAATGCTGGCGCTTCGTCAGTTAGCGTGTAAGTAATTTTAGAATTAGATAAACTCATTTGATTGATTTTTAATGCGAATGAACACCTTTTTATTAGCTGCAAAGTTACGAATTATCGTAGTTTTAACATGTCAAAAAGGGAGTTATTTTTGATAAATATGTTAATTTTATATAGTTGGATTTACTGATTTGTCACTTCTTTTAAAAAAGAAATCATTTTCTCAAATGCTCGTGCACGGTGACTCATTTTATTCTTTTCTGTTAAATCCATTTCAGCAAAAGTTTTGTCACTATTTTCGGGTTTAAAAATTGGATCGTAGCCAAAACCTTTTGCACCGCTTTTTGAAGTGGTAATTTCGCCATCAACAATGCCTTCAAATTCATGGAATTCTCCTTCCCAATATAAACTGATAACTGTTCTAAAACGTGCTTTTCTATTGGTTGAATGCGCTAATTTCTCTAAAACCAGTGCCATGTTTTTTTCAGGATCGCGTTCTTCACCAGCATAGCGAGCAGAATACACACCTGGCTCGTTGTTCAATGTTTCAATTTCTAATCCTGTATCGTCTGCAAAACAATTGAAATTGAATTGATTGACTACATACGCTGATTTCATTTTTGCATTTCCTTCTAAGGTTACTGCTGTTTCAGGGATTTCTTCAAAACATTGAATTTCATCGAGTGTTACGATTTCTATCGAATGGGGCAAAAGCGCTTGGATTTCATGTGCTTTGTTGTGATTGTGTGTTGCGAAAACTAATTTCATGGTTTATTATTTTAAATTCATGCGAATACGCCACTCTTTTGGATATAAATTATTGAAGCGATTACCGATGTTTTTTATCCATCCTAATGCTTCATTTTGATAGGTGACTAATTGGAAGCCGAGTGGACCATTTAATGGAAAAGTATCACCATGTAAATAGCGCAATGCCTCTTGCTCTGTTAATTCAATTGTTTCCGATCGAATTAAACGGGTTGGATTTAACGCTAATTCTTCACTTGGAATGATGCCTTTTTTTGCAATTTCACCAAACATTAATCCCATTTTTTGAATCCGCATTTGTGCCTGTACATGCATCATTTGTTCTTCCAACTGTTGTGGAATGTAGAGTAATTTATCGTTCCAATTTAAAAGTGTGCCTTCTTCTTGTTTAATGTATTTTTCACTGTCCAACAAGTCTTTTTGAACTTTAAACAAGGGTTTTCGTGTAAAACGTAGTCGTGGAAGGGTATCCATTTGTTTTTGGAGTACAGCAATGTAAAATCCTTCTGCACTTGTTTTTCCTGGGATGCAATAATACCCAATGTCATTTCTTCCTTTTTGAAGTTGAGCAGGCATATCAAGTTGGATGATTTCAGCAGCTAATTCTTCTGAATACCATTTTACGTTATCTTCGTTCTCGGAGGAATTAAACGTACAGGTAGAATAAATTAAAAAACCTCCAGGTTTTAAACTATCCCAGACGTCCATAACGATTCTTTTTTGTCGACTTGAACACAGTTGCACGTTGTCTTCCGACCATTCATCGCGTGCTTTTAAATCTTTTCGAAACATTCCTTCACCAGAACAGGGAGCGTCAACAACAATAACATCAAAAAAGGCTTCTAACCGTTCGAAATCTTTTGGATCGTTATTAGTGACAACTGTATTGGTATATCCCCATTTTGTCGTGTTTTCAGTTAAAATTCGCGCACGAGCCTGTATCACTTCATTGCTCACTAATAATCCATTATTATTCAAGAATGAAGCAATCAAGGTGCTTTTTCCACCAGGAGCTGCACACAAATCTAAAACGCTTGGTTGTGATGGCAAGGGCAATTGTTTTAAAACGGTATCGAGTACCATCGAACCTGCTTCTTGCGGATAATAACAGCCTGCGTGAAACAATGGATCCAATGTAAATGATGGTCGTTCATTTAAATAAAAAGCATGCTCACACCAATCAATTGCTTCTTTAAAATCTAACTTGGGTTTTTTTTTCAATGGATGAAGACGAACGGAAACTGGTGCTGTTTGATTCAATGCTTCCAGCAAAGGAGTTCCTAAAAACGGATCGTTCTCCACACGTTGTTTAAATGCTTCAGGAAATGGATGTGAATTAGTCATTTGTTTCATTTAATTGCCATTTAAATCCTGTTTTCGTTCGGATTACCAATTGCTTTGCTTTTTTTAATTGCAAGCGTTTCCCATTTTCTGCCATTCTTAATTTCTTGAATTCTTTCAAAAAGCCAAATGGAATCGCTAATTGACGCAATAATTCTATGTGCTCTACTTCTGTAAGAGCATCAAAATCAGTATAAAGCAACAAGTTTTCTTGCTGGATTTTATAGGTCAATGTTTTTATTTTTTGTTCAATTTCCAATTGATTACGTTGAAATTGCGCGATTAAATACAAACAATTTTCTTTGAATGCTGGAAATTGAGCTTCCATCGCTGGGATAAAAACATTGCGCAAAGAATTTCTTCTGTATTTATTACTTTGATTGGAAACATCTTCTCGCCAAACAATTCCTTCTTTTTTTGCATGTTCGATAATTTCCTTTTTGGAAAAGGGTAGAAGTGGACGAATGATTTGCCCATGTTCCGGTAACATACAAGCCAGTCCCATCACTCCTGCTTTTCGAGCAATGTTTAATAAAAAGGTTTCAATTTGATCATCAGTATGGTGCGCTAATACAATTTTGGAAGGCTGCGCAACTGCTTTTTCTTTGAAAAAGGAATAGCGTACGTTTCGAGCAAGATCTTGTAAATTCCCACCATTTTCAAGTTCTTTGCTTAGTTCAACGGAATGAATAGAACAGGGAATGGAATGCTGATTACAAAATTCTTCAATAATTTGCTGGTCTAAATTAGAAGCTTCGCCTCTCAAATGATAATTGACATGTAATACATGTATTTTTTTACCCAAACGATATAATTCAGTTACTAAAACCATTGAATCAACACCGCCACTACACGCTACATAATATGTTTTGTCTGCGCTAAATTCGGCAGTAAAGGCTTGAATATGTTGGTGAATTTTATTCATGTAAGCCATTCATGATGCGCTGAATTTTAACCAAACATTCTTGGTATTCTTCTTCTGGATTCGATTGAATTGTAATGGCACCGCCAACAGAAAGTGAAGCTGTCTTAAATTTTTGATTGTACAAAAGACTTCGAATCACAACATTAAAATCAAAGTCACCATTTGGTGCGATGTAACCAATACTTCCCGCATACAAACCGCGTTTAAAATTTTCGTGCTTTTCAATGATTTCCATTGTACGTAACTTTGGAGCACCTGTCATCGAACCCATTGGAAAAGTTGCTTTTAGGCAGTCTGTAAACGAAGTGTTTTCTTTTAATTCGCAGGTAACGGTTGAAATAAGTTGGTGAACCGTTGCAAAAGAATGAACCCCGCAAAATTCAGTCACTTCAACACTGTCTTTTTGAGCAATCCGAGCCAAATCATTTCGCACTAAATCCACAATCATCGTATTTTCAGCGCGTTCTTTTGAACTAGTTTGCAAGTTATTTATAAGTGCTTTGTCTAATTCCTCATCTGCATGTCGAGGTGCAGTTCCTTTAATCGGTTGTGAGCGTAATTGATTTCCTTTTTTTTGAATATAACGTTCTGGACTCCCACAAAGTACGTTAAACTCCTCCCAAGCGATGTAAGCAGAAAAGGGTGCTTTTGTAATAGTGTTTAAGTTGAAATATAGTTGTTCGGCATCCTCAATCTCGCAATTATCAGCTGTAAATGTTTGGCAAAAATTGACTTCATACGAATTACCATATTGAATTTGTTCTTGAATTTTCAATACGTTTTCTAGGTATTGTTCTTTTGAAATACGTGGCTCAAACACACTAGTTAGCGGATCACAATCACTTGTTTCTTTTGCTAAAAAAGCATACAAATGCGATTCAGCGTCCTTAGAACGATTACCTTGAACTTGTAAAATCCCTTTTTTTGTTATCGCGAAAACAACTAAAGGTTTCCAAAACAGAAGTGTCGGGAAATTGATTTCATCCGTATTCTTTGATTCTAGGTCGTACAATTCATTTTTTAAATCATAAGATAGACAGCCAAAAACGTAATTTCCAGCATGTTGATCAATAAACGATTGAACGTCTGCAAGTCCTTTTGAAAGTTCTATAAAGGATTCTTTGCCATACGCAAACATTCCTGTTCCGTCATTAGAATTGAAATAAGCAATAGGTGCGACATCCATAGGACAAATTTAAGAAAGAAAAAATGATATTGAAATAATAGTAGAAATCGTTTTTGCACAGGTGCAAAAACTAGAAAACCAATTTTCTTTCTTTTCTTTTGTCTTGATACAAAAGAAACAAACTAAACGAAGTGATCTCACAAATTCAAATAAAAAAGCAATTTACATTATTTGTAAAAATCAAGAAGCAACAAGCCGTACGGGAAAAAACACAGTGACTGCGTTGCTTCGATTGTAGGTGCAAAACTTCCTGCGTCGTTTTACAGACGCAAGCGCCAATCGTGCAACGAAACGCAACTGAGTTTTTTCTATTCCTCACTTCTCTGTTGCTTCATAGAATACGCGTTGATTCTTTAATTTGCTCTTCGAGCGGAGAATGATCAATCTTCGACCGAAGAACTCTTTCCAACCCGCCAGCGCGGGAACCCCTAAATTTTCCAAGATTTAGCCGTGTAGCATGCGTAATTGCGCCCAAGCCCATGCGCTAGCATTGGCTGATCAGGGATGAGCATGAAGCAATGCGGAATCGGTGGTTTTCATGCAACGCAGTGAAATGAAAAAAATCCTCGGAAAATTTGAAATGCACTTTTTGTTTCTTTTTTTGCTACGGACCGCGAAGCAGCACCGAAGGTAAAAAAGAAAAAATATTGCGATAGCATTGGCTGATCAGGGATGAGCATGGAGCAATGCGGAATCGGTGGTTTTTAAGCGACGCTTTATTTTCATTACTTTTTCTTGATAAAAAGTAATACAAAAATCAAGAAGCAACAAGCCGTTCGGGAAAAAACACAGTGGCTGCGTTGCTACGATTGTAGGTGCAAAACTTCCTGCGTTGTTTTACAGACGCAAGCGCCAATCGTGCAACGAGACGCAACTGAGTTTTTTCTATTCCTCACTTCTCTGTTGCTTCATAGAATATGCGTTGATTCTTTAATTTGCACTTCGAGCTAAGAAAGTTCGATCTTCGAGCGAAGAACTCTTTCCAACCCGCCAGTGCGGATACCCCTAAATTTTCCAAGATTTAGCCGTGTAGCATGCGTAATTGCGCCCAAGCCAATGCGCTAGCATTGGCTGATCAGGGATGAGCATGAAGCAATGCGGAACCGGCGGTTTTCATGCAACGCAGTGAAATGAAAAAAATCCTCGGGAAATTTGAAAAAAGCTTTTTACAAATGAATGTTTATTTTTTATGGAATTTGTGAGGTCACTTCGTTCAGTTGCATACTTTTTTGCTTAAAAAAGTAAGAAGAAAAATTTGAAATCAGGTTTTTGCGCTTGCTTAAAAACAAAAACCAATCTTATCATTCCTCCATTTTCAAAATATTCGTACTTTCGAAAAATAACAATTGCTCAATGATATACAGAATACTGCGTTTACTTGTTGGTCTCGGCATAAAAATTTATTACAAAGAAATTACGGTTAAAAATGTCAATGCCTTGGATCACGATGGCCCCATGATTATTATTTCTAATCATCCAAATACCTTGATGGATGCTTGGATGATAGGTTATGCCTGTCCTAAACCAATTTATTTCATGGCCAAAAGCACTTTTTTTAACTCTCCATTGAAACGTAAAATTCTAAAAAGTTTAAACATGATTCCAATCAATCGGCAGGTGGATGGGAAAATAAAAGGGGTGAGTAATGCTGATACATTTGAAGCATGTTATCAATAATTAGAAGAAGGAAAAACGTTGGTTGTTTTTCCAGAAGGAACAAGTATTCCAGAACGAAAATTGCGTGAATTAAAATCTGG
>JAGNZC010000001.1 GCA_017984635.1 Crocinitomicaceae bacterium | reverse complement strand
AATATTTAAACTCTTTCAAATAAGCTGCTGGATAAACAGCTTCTTGTGGAGTGTAAGGGTAATTCCAATCCATATTGATAATACAATCAGCTGTATGCGGTGCATTTTTCAATAAATTGTTTTCTTTGTCAGCATGGCCATTTTCAATTTCTGCAATTTCCTTGCGAATTGTTTTCATAGCGATAATGAAACGATCTAATTCTTCTTTGTCTTCCGACTCCGTCGGTTCAATCATCAAAGTTCCAGCAACAGGGAAAGAAACTGTTGGAGCGTGGAAACCATAATCGATTAATCGTTTTGCAATATCAGCCACTTCAACATCAGAATTCTTTTTAATTTCTCGGCAATCCAAGATTAACTCGTGAGCTACCGTTCCATTTTTTCCTGTGTATAAAATATCGTACTCTCCTTTTAACGATGAAGCGATGTAATTGGCATTTAAAATTGCGATTTCTGTCGCTTCTCTTAATCCAACAGCACCTAACATTTTAATGTAACCATATGAAATCAACAAGATCAAAGCACTACCAAATGGGGCAGCAGAAACACCATGAATCGCATGTTCTCCACCTGTTTTAACCAATTTATTTCCTGGTAAAAATGGGGCTAAATGTGCAGCAACACCGATTGGGCCCATTCCAGGTCCACCACCACCGTGAGGAATTGCAAATGTTTTATGTAAGTTCAAGTGACAAACATCTGCACCAATATTTCCTGGATTAGTTAACCCAACTTGTGCATTCATATTCGCACCGTCCATGTAAACTTGTCCGCCATTGTCGTGGATAATTTTCGTGATTTCTTGAATTCCTTCTTCGTACACACCGTGTGTAGATGGATACGTCACCATTAATCCAGCCAATGTATCTTTTAATTTTGTCGCAACAGATGCTAATTCTTCAATGTTGATATTTCCGTTATCATCACAACCTGTAACAACCACTTCGAAACCTGCCATGACCGCAGATGCTGGATTGGTTCCATGTGCTGATGAAGGAATGATCATCACTTTACGTTGGAAATCGCCACGTGATTCATGGTAAGCTTTTATGACCATCAAACCTGCGTATTCTCCTTGCGCACCAGAATTTGGCTGCAATGACATCGCTGCAAAACCAGTACAAGCGCACAAATCTTTTTCTAACTCGTTTAACATTTCATAGTAACCAGCAGCTTGAGCCGTTGGCGCAAATGGATGTAAATTCGCAAATTGAGGATTCGTGATTGGCATCAATTCTGAAGCTGCATTTAATTTCATTGTACACGATCCTAGCGGAATCATACTGTGAACCAATGAAATATCTTTATTCTCTAAACGCTTTAAATAGCGCATCATTTTAGATTCTGAATGGTACGAATTGAACGTTGCATGTGTAAATACAGCATCTGTTCTCAACAATTGACTTGCAACCGCTGCTTCCGACTCATGTGAACATGTGATTTTTGATTTTCCAGCTACTTCTGCAAAAACAGCTAAAATTGTTTCTACATCTGCAACAGTATGTGGTTCACCAAAACTAATACTAACTTGATTTTCTACTGAATAGTTAAAGTTCAATTGGTGTGCTTCAGCGATTTTACGAATCGAAGCAACATCCGTTGTTCTCACTGTAATGGTATCAAAAAATGTTTTGTTTGCCATTTCAAATCCAAGTGATGCTAACCCTTTTGCCGTTTTAGAAGCCAAAGAGTGAACATGCATTGCAATTTCTCGCATTCCAACAGGACCATGATAAACAGCATACATACTTGCCATTACAGACAATAAAGCTTGTGCCGTACAAATATTTGAAGTTGCTTTATCGCGTTTGATGTGTTGCTCACGTGTTTGCAAGGCCATTCTTAACGCTGTATTTCCATCTGCATCTTTCGATACACCGATAATTCGTCCTGGAATGGTTCTTTTGTATTCGTCTTTTACTGCGAAGAATGCTGCGTGTGGACCTCCAAATCCCATTGGTACACCAAATCGTTGAGATGAACCATACACACAATCCGCACCCATTGAACCTGGAGATTTCAATACAACCAATGCTAAGATATCTGCACCAACTGCTACTTGAACATCTGCAGCTTTCGCTTTAGCGATAAATGCTTCAATATTTGTGATTTCACCATTTGCTGCAGGATATTGAACGATAGCACCGAAAAACGAAGCGTCAAATTCAACCGTATCTGGATTTCCGATTACCAATTCAATTCCTAAATTAATTGCACGTCCGTGAACGACATCAATCGTTTGTGGAAAGGCGTTTTCAGCAATAAAGAATTTATTTTTACCTTCTTTTACAGCCGCTCTTGAACGCGAGTTAAAGAACATGATCATTGCTTCAGCAGCAGCAGTTCCTTCATCTAATAGAGAGCCATTTGCAATTTCTAAACCTGTCAAATCAATAACCATGGTTTGGAAATTCAACAACGCTTCTAAACGACCTTGAGAAATTTCTGCTTGGTAAGGCGTGTAAGCAGTATACCATCCTGGATTTTCTAATACGTTACGTAAAATTACAGAAGGTACAATTGTTTCACTGTATCCTAAACCTATAAAAGATTTAAATACTTGGTTTTTATTTCCAATTGCAGTGATGTGATTCAAGTATTCTTGCTCACTCATTGCAGCAGAAACGTTCAACTCCGCACCAAGGCGAATATGAGCTGGAATGGTTTTGTTAATTAATTCGGCAACAGAATTTACACCGATTTTTGCCAACATTGCAGTTTTTTCAGCTGCATTTGGCCCAATGTGTCTATTAGAAAAAGCGCTCATACCTATATATTTGAATTTGAGAATGCAAATATACGTTTGTTGTATAAATTAGCACGAACTATTTATTGAAAATCAATGAAATTTTATGAACCATTTTTAAATAAAAAAAGTCTACCCAAAAACGGATAGACTTTCAACTATAAAAAATATAAAATCTTAATCAACATAGCTTAATTTCAACATGTTTGAGCTTCCTAATTCTTCTAAAGGAATGGATGCCACATTGATCACTAAATCGCCTTCGTTTAATAAGTTTTCTTTTTTCAACAAATACTTGATATCTGCAATGGTGTGATCTGTAGAAATTTGTTTGTCATAGTAAAATGCACGAACACCCCAAACTAAGTTCAATTGAGTTAAAATTTGTTTGTTGCTTGTAAAGACAAAAATGGTTGATTTTGGTCGCTGTGATGCAATTTTATAGGCTGTGTATCCTGAAAACGACATCGTTAAGATAGCGTTCGCTTCTACACGTTGTGACAAACGACACGCATTGAAACAAATTGAATCCGTGATAAAACGTGCTTGATTTCTTTCAGGTAATTCTTCTTTGTTGTAAATTCCATCAAATTGCTCCATTTCTGAGACAATATTTGCCATTGTTTTGATCACTTCAACAGGAAATTTACCAACTGAAGTTTCACCCGATAACATTACTGCATCTGCTCCATCTAATACTGCATTGGCAACATCGTTCACTTCAGCACGCGTTGGTGTAATGTTGTTGATCATTGTTTCCATCATTTGCGTTGCCACAATGATTGGTTTTGCCTGCGTGATGCATTTAGTAATCAACATTTTTTGAATCAACGGAACTTTTTGGAACGGAACTTCAACACCTAAATCACCACGCGCAACCATTAAACCATCGCTTTCACGAATGATTTCGTCGATGTCGTCAATTGCTTCTGGTTTTTCTATTTTTGCGATTACTTTCGCTTTCGCATTTTTAGTGGCGATAATGTGTTTCAATTCGATGATATCTCGAGCAGAACGTACAAATGAAAGTCCAATCCAATCTACATCTTGTGACAAAGCAAAATCTAAATCTTCCAAATCTTTTGGCGTTAAAGAAGGCATCGAAATACGCGTATTTGGAAAGTTAACGCCTTTTTTAGACGATAATATTCCACCGTGAATCACTTTAGCTGTGAATTCTTTTTTTCCGTCAGTAGCAACCACTTCCAACGCTAATTTTCCATCATCTAATAGAATTCTTTCACCGGCTTGCACATCTTGAGGCAATTTTTCATAGTTGATCGAAAAACGTTGCGCTGTTCCAACAACTTTTTCTATTCCAATAGTAACAATCGTTCCATTTACTAACTCAACACCGTTGTTTTCCATTTCATTGGTACGGATTTTCGGGCCTTGTAAATCTGCTAAAATGGCAACATTTAAACCTGTTTCATCGTTTAATTCACGAATCGTTCTTACAACAGCTGCGTGATCTTCATGAGAACCATGACTAAAATTCAAACGGCATACATTTAATCCTGAAAGGAACATTTGTCTTAAAGTATCTTTGTCGCTTGAAGCGGGACCTAAGGTTGCAACAATTTTGGTTTTTTTCATCTATTTATTTTTTAATGCAATTAGTTAAAAACAATATTTTCGGTGGATTCAAATTCTTCAGGATCAAAAACGAACGTTCCTAATACACTTGATACATCCTTTAATTTTTGTGCAAAATGAAACGGGTCAAAAAGGTGATTTTCCACCAAAAAAATAAAATAATCAATCAAGGGCTTTTCAGGAATTAAGTATTTACCATTTACCTTGTTTTTGACCATGTAATATTCAATCAAATTTTCTTCATCTTTAAATTCGTACAAAGAATGTTCTGATTGCTTCACCCCTTTTTTGTTGACCACCACGTACTCTTGCTCAGCCTTTGACAACATAATTTTTAATGTATCATTAATGCTCCAAGCTAAACGGTAATCATTGTGGTGTGAACAAATGCCAATCATATCAAAATCATACGATTGCTGAAAAGTCAATATGTGTTTTTTAAGTTTCGACATTTGCACAACAAAAATAGGCATTTAATGCGCTAGAAAAACAAATATAAAAAGAATCCGATTATCTTAATGTTAAAATGACACTAAGTATTTGCTATTTATCTATTCGTCCATTTTTATTGAAGAAAAAATATAAAGTTTGTATACAGTTTTGAATTATTTTGTATTTTTACCCCATAATTAAGCACTTTAAATAAAAAAAGATGAGCGTTTTCGGTATAGTTTTGTTTCTTTTAATTGCAGGAATGGCATTTTGGATGTTATTATTTTTAATGGGTTTCATCCTACCATTTTGGATTACATTAGGTGTTTTTGAGCAAATGCGCCCTAAAAGAATCTTCGAAGAAGAAGCAACAGAAGAATAATATGTTCTTTACATTATTGAAAACGTCTTTATGAGGCGTTTTTTTTATGCCCAAAAAGTTGAAATAAAAACAGCCAAACCAATATGATTTAGCTGTTTTTTGTGTTAGGTAGGGGTAAAGTTTTGAAGCTATATTTTAGTCTTCACTAAGTACAATAATAAAATCTTCTTCGCTAAACTCAATTAATTTTTCTTTGTTTGGGTTTAACTTAATTCCAAAATTCTGCGCGCTATCTTCTTCATTCTTTTTTAATCTGTAACCAATAGCTGTTTCGCCGATTTCTAATGCATTTGCAGTGATTGTATAGAAAGTTACAGGAGTTCCGCAGCTTACATAACGCGCTGCAGGTTTTAAATAAATTTCAGAGCCTTCAGCCTTTAATAATTCATCAAATACACTTTTCAAGTTTTGATTTTCACTTAATTGACTAATCATTAGACTGATTAAATTATCCCCAACAATAAAATCATCTGCTTTTGCCACTTTTCCAAGTGCTCTATTTTTAATGTCGAGCATTTCAGTAACAATATTAAATTGTTTGTTCAATGCTAAACTGATATTTCTGAGATGAAGCAAACAAATTAACGTTTTGGCATCACTTTCTTGAATTTCTAAATCTTTATAGCTCAAGACAATAACATTATTGAATTTTTCTAGATTGAGCGCTAACAATGTTTGTTTATCGTTAATTTCGCCTTCGGAGAAGGAAATACTTAAATTATTAAGTCTTTTAGAAAGTTTCTCAATTTCTGACTTATCACCATTGTTTAATTCTGCAACGATAACGATTTCAGAATTATTAGTGGTATAATTGTCTAATTCTTGAATAATTTTTATGCCATTTAGGTTCCACCCTAAAATTAAAGTTTTCGTATCCTTTTGAATTTCGATTTGTTCTTTCCCAACATGTTGCGGCAAGGTATTCGCTGATGGTGAACTATTTAAAACGATTGTATCGTCATCTTCAGAAATTGCAATAATTTCATCATTCTCTTTCAAAACATACCCTTTATCTGGATTTATCAAGACGTTTTGTTCATCTGTGAAGACACCAATTACCGCTGAATCCTTGTAAGCAAAAAGTGCATCTTGGTATGTTTTACCAATTAATGATGCTTCGTGTTTAAAATAAATTTCATCCCCATCAAAAGATAATAATTCACTGTAAACAATACTTAAACCCGATTGCAAGGAAGTTTGAGCAGCTACTTTTGAAATAATATCGGAAGAAAGAATAAAAATGGCTTCGTTGTTACCAACTAATTCAGCAGCCTCCATATTTTTCTCATTCGAAATTTCAGCAACTATGTTGTATGTTTTTTCAAAACGATTGGGAGATTTTGTTATTCCTAATACCGTTTTAATAACATACATATCTGACTTTTCGTTATCCGGAGCTAAAACAATGATTGATTTAGCTCCGTTAGCGTTAACAATATCAACATCATTTAAATCTAATGGATCGCCATTTCGAATAACCATTTTAGTATTCTTTAAATCTTTTACTTTCGAATGAATTTCATCTTCAGCTTCAATTTTGTCTTTTTCAGATAAAATCACAATACACGGTTTCTTCTGATTCTCGTTAGCAATCGCAATTTCACTTATGATTGAAAATATTTTTTCAGACCAACCTAATATAAGCGTATGGTTTGATTCAATCACTTTTGATCGACCTCTTTTTAAATCATCTATTTTTTGGTCGATTCCAGAGGAAATACTACCAATTAATATTGATATGATAAAAATGCCAAGGATTGTGGCTGCAAATCGGACCATACGAAATAACCAGCCTTCATCGCCACCCATTGTTCCTGAATCCAAAGTTGCCATTAAACTTTGCCAGGATCCTTCTATAAACCCGATTCCTTCTTTACCGTCTGGGTTATCTGAAATACCAAAAATTAGAATTAATAAGCCTAATAACAAAACCGTAAATAATGATATTAATGCTAACCATTTAATTACGCTTGTTGGACCTTTAGATATTGTTTGTTCAAATTTGTAAGCAAACAGCTCTTTTTTTGAAAATTGTTTCATGTGTAACTTATTGCTCAGCTTTAAAAATAGAATATGTAGCTAGTAAAAAAACGAGTAAAAGTATCCCGTTTAGCATCACATAAAATGGAATTGAAAAAGATGAAAAGGAAAAAAGGCAATTCGAAATTAACCCAACAATAAAAAACACAGCCGACAAGGTTTTTATGTTCGTATTTGTTCTTGAATAGTTAAAATCAAGTCCTAATGCTGGCATTAAAGTGACAATAAAAAAAATAAAACTACCGATACATACGATATTATTCATCCCTGAAGATGGTATATTGTATAAACCATAGGAAAGCAACGCACTTATACTAAACGCGATTACGGATTTAAATGTATTAATTTTCATTTTTATAGATTTTCTGGAATTGGTGGAGGTGTAAGTGCAACTATTTTTAATATTTCTGGTATTCTTTCCGCTAATTCCCATTTTGACATGCCCGGTTTCCAAAACAATGTTTCTCTAGTAACCTTTATATTACCAATTAATTGTGCGATTTCTTGTTCTGAAAATGGCCCCGCTTGAGCGCCATCCAAAATGGCATAATATAAATTAGGCGTGTCAGTCTTTATTGGATTCATTGCTCCAGGAATGTGCATGTTATTCATGCTTTCATTCATTGTCTTAACCATTTGTTGGGCAATAGACATTCCCATTCCAAATTCAACTAATCTGTTGACCGAGTAAAAGTCATGATCATCCATAAATAATAAATATGTTAGTTATCGAAAAAATTTATTTTACTGTAGCTTACATTGAAGGAGGTGGTGGTGGTGGTGCCGCATTACTAAACAGTGAAGAAAGTTCACTTACATTGCGCGCCATTTCCCAATTTGCCATTCCATCTTTCCAAACATGAGAATCAAGGGTTAACTGACCATTTTGAGTCATTTGTTGTAATTGCTGCATATTAAAAGGTCCAGCAGTTTGACCATTTACAGCAACACTGTATTGGATTTGAGGTGGTGGTGGCGGAGTATTTTGTTGTTGGTTCATAGTTTGTCCCATCTGGTTCATCATTCCTGCCATTTGTCCGCCCATTGCGCCACCAAGCGCCATGCCAGTCATCATTCCTGCCGGATTCATTCCGCCGCCGCCGCCACTATTCATTGATCCCATTTCACCAAGACTCTGAGCTGCTGTTTTCAAAACATCCGATTGTTGATTGAGTGCATGTGCCCCAATAAAATTCGTTTCTGTTTGTAATTTTTGAGCTCTTTGCGCCTCTTCTCTTTGAATTCTCAAGGTTTCGTCCATATTCATGGCATTTATACCTTGCATATCATTCATGTTTTTAATGTTAACATCCGTTTGAGCGACTGTTGTTTTAGTTGTTTGATCAGCAGTAACTTTTCTCAATTCAGCGTAACCTTCACTTTCTTTATCAACGTCAATATTTGCTAAATCAAACCCTTTCATGTTTACACCAAAATCAGATTCGAGTCGTGCTTTTAATTTTGAAGCAACTAAATCGTTAATATCTAACAATTTTCGCTCCATTTGTAAAACAGGAATCCCAGCATCAGATGGAATATTTGTAATAATACCCTTAACATATTTTATAACAGCATCTTTAATTTGCTTGTTGAAATCTTCTAATTCAAAATTTATTAATCGATTAAGTTTAATAAAGCTTTTATAGTCGGTAATGTTAAACGTTATTGTGCCTCTTGCCGCCATTGGAACTGCGAAATCCATAAATCTTGGGTCAAATACATCAAAATAAGGCACGCCAAATTTTACCTGCATATTTCCAGCTAAATTGATGAAATAAATTTCTGCTTGGAAAGGTGATGCTCCTCCAAAAGCAAGTCCAACAATACTCGTTAATATGGGGAAATTTGCAGTTTTTATTGTTTGGTCATATGGGCCTTCAATATAGTCTTGCAAGGATCCGTCTTTTTGTTGGTAGACAAAAACTGCCATTTCACCATCTTTTACACGGAGACTACTTCCAAAACGAATTGAATTTTCTTTTTTAGTTGAGTTTGCAGCGCCTGATGGCCTCCATTTCCAAACTAGATATTCTTGCTCATCACAGCGGATAACATCCATCATTCCACCTTCTTCTTTTTTTCCGAATAGTCCCATAATTTATTTTATTCCTAGTTCGTTAGCATACATTAATATTTCTTCTAGCGTTTTTTTATCCTCTTTCATTGAAAATTTAGCCTTCATAATGATTTGTTCACATTTTGATTGCCAAGTAGTAGCTAAATCATTGTGTGATTTATTCTCTGGTTGTTGTTTAGTAAATAAATTACCCTTCTGTTTAGCATTGGGAATTGCTATCGATAAAAATTCAAGGATATCATCTTTCGTATTTGGAATTGGAAAACCAGAAATAATAGATTTTTTCTTCTCAATTATTTTATCTACTGCACCAATGCCCGATTTTGCGAACATACTACCAATAGCACCACTAATTGAGTTATCGGCTTCCTTACGTTCATTTTCACAAGCATTAAGCATATCAAATAGTTTACCAATCGATACATTTGCTCCTACATTACTAAACTCATGACCACAATCAGAACATTTTGTTTGAAATGATTGTACAATTGAGCCACAAGAAGGGCATTTTTTCACATCCCCAAATTTGTCAGTTTTAGGAGCAGCAGATTGTGTTGGTTTATTTGCTTGTTGCTTTTCAAAAAGTTTGGCATTTAAAATCATTTCAAATTCATCTAAATCCATCCCTAACGATTCAGCTTTTTTAAAAAGAACTTGCTTTTCTTTATCATCAATATCGCTATCCATCAATGCTAAATCTATTAAAGACATTATGCTTTCAGAATTTGACGAATTCACTGATTTTATTTCTGGTTTTGTTTTTTTCACTCTATCAAAAAGTATTGAATCGAGAACCATTTCAAATTCATCTAAATCAATTCCATCTGATTCAGCTTTTTTGAAGAGAATTTGCTTTTCCTTTTCGGATAATTCACCGTCTGCTATAGCCATTTCTATTAGAGTCATCAATTTTTCAGAGTACAATTTTTTTTTTGAAACATTTTCGGATTGCACTTCATAAGTTTCAGGTTTGTTTTCCTGAATTTGAAATTTATTATTGCCACAATATGGGCATTCAAAGGCTTTTGGCTTCACAGTCATTTGACAACTAGTACAATTTTTCATGGTCGGGGATAATATTTTTAATACTATAAACTAAAGAGGATGCCTATTAACGACATCCTCTTTTACTAGTTGATTTATGATTTTACATCTCTTAAAATCATTCTTAAACTCTTAACTGTTTCTTCAGCATCACTAGCGTCAATTTTGTATCTTCTGTACGCAGGTTTTTGAAATTCAATTTCCAATGCAGATCCTCCAGATGTTTTTAATGTAAAGGAATCTTCATCAGCACTGACACCAATTACATCTTTATAAAAATATTCATCTGTTGATGATTTTGTAATTTCTTCCAACGCAATGTTAAAACGTGCGCTAAACAAAAGCAATTGTTTTTCTGTGTAAAATAAGAATGCAAAATTAAAGAAAGCATACCTAAACTTGCCATCATTACCTTTTTTCACGATCTCAAGATTTTCAAATGAGATGCCATCTGGAATCTCACGCCAATCAGGGCCATAAATTACGTCTGGTTGTTTAATTAAATCCTCTTTTGAAATAGATAATTTGTTTAACCCTTTATCAATTAATTTTTCAATGTGAGAATTTTTAAATGCATCGAATTGACCGTCATTTATAATTTCTGCTGGTTCTTTTTTACCCAATATACTATTTAAACAACCAGTTAGATTTTTAGGACCATCAGGCTTAAAATATTTTGCAGCAATGTTTTTCACATATCCTTCTGGAATATGCAATTTGCCTACTCCCTCAGCAAGCTTAGTGTTTAAATTTACTCCACTGTTTGGTGATTCATCATCATCAGAATCCCAGTCTTTGTTTAAAAAACCCATTTTTTTTATTTTTTTACGGAAAGTCAATACCTCCTGAATGAATATGATTACATCTTTTGATTCTTAAAAAAGTAAGTTTGACACCTTTAAGGACTCCATGTTTCTTTAATGCAATTATTCCATAATTTGAACAAGAAGGTTCATATATACAGCACCCAACCCATTTCTTAGGTTTATTTCTTTGATACAATCTAATTATCCAGATAAATAAGTATTTCATTTCAATTTATAATATCCTACTCTTTTGGATTTTCGGTTACTCCCCAAGTTTGAAATGGTCTTGGCCTCCATTTTAACATTTATTTGAATTGATCCTTCGTCTATCTTTTTTTGATTAGAATTCGAATTGGCCAAGTAATTAGTAAAAATAAACCCTTTATTGGCCACCAAAAAAATTGAACATACCATGGTAAAAAGCTAACTACTTGATCTTCTGCAGCATCTCTAATTTCGTCTTTAGCGTAATTAACTGCACCTTTTTTAATTTCTTTTTTAATACTCATAGGTTAAATTTTAAATAGCCTTTAATAATAATTAAGAGCTATTCGATTAATAGTTTATTAGAAATTACTTAACCCTTCAAGCCCTTGCATTGCTTCTTTGGAAGCTTCCATTGCTTCTTTTGTGTCTTCATCCATCGGAATGTTTTCTAAAACTTTCATTGATTGATCATACGCATTAAACGCTTTGTTTAAATCAACTAGTTTACCTGCTTCTAATTGCGCTGCGATTGATGTTAAATTGACCAATGCTTTTAAATCATTTGAACTAAATTTACCTTCGGCAAAAGTTTTTAATTCTGCTAATTTTGTTTTAATTTCATTTGCAGCTTCAACATCTCCATTCTTAACATTTTCAGAATATTCTTCTAACAAATTTTTATATTCGTCCATAGCGTCTTTAGCAGTAGTTAAAGAAGAGAAATCCTGAACTTGTTCATCAACAACTTCTGGAATTTCCATTTCATTATTTGTGTCTTCAGAAGATGAGCCACAACTAGCAACTGAGAACAAAATCAATGTGTAAAAAGATAATTTTAGAATTGTTTTTTTCATATTAATTAATTTTAGTAGTTACGTTTTTTAAAACAATTAACATTAGAATGGTTTTTGGTAGGTTTTAAGTGTACTATAAATGAGTATCTCTCCATCTTAAGTTAAGCTCTCCTTCTTCAGTGAAAAAATAGGATTGCTTTTTTCTGCTATATTTTATTGGCGCATTGAATTCAGATTTCAAAATATCTAAATACTTGTATATCATTCGTTCGGAAACAGCTAGTTTTTTTGCCAAAGCTGCTGGATTCCCTGTGTTTTTTTGTTCTATTAATTCAATTAAAAGTTGAATGTTTTTAAAATTCATATTTGTATTGTCACGCTAATATTTTACCACAAAATAACGTTGTTGCACTGAAATAAAAATTCAGTTTTGAGTTTAAGTAGTTGGCTCAGCTTTTCTCCATTCCCAGTTCAGCTTTCCCATCCGTTCAAATTGATACGTTTTCCGATGTTTATTAAATTCAATGGGAGCATTCAAATCGTTTTTTAAAATTTGTAAATAGTAATAAATGGTTCGTTCTGTAACATTTAATTTTTGAGCAACTTCACTAGGTGTGCCTGTGCGCTCTTTTTCAATTAAATGAATGAAATATTTTATTTTTTCAATGTTCATTTTTTACTATTTTAATATATTCATGTCGAATGAACACACAAATTGTCCCGAAAAAAAATCAAACGTGTTCAATAAAAAATAATGTACTTTAGCAAACTCAATGAAGTCAGAGAAAAAATTATGGAATAGATTCGTGCAAGGAGATGATGCTGCTTTAGGCAAACTCTATTCAGAACTATTTGAGCCTCTGGTCTTTGTTTCGTTTTATTTGGTGAAAGATAATGATGTAGCTCGGGACATTGTAGGTGATTTATTCGTCACTCTATTGGCGGAGGAAGTTAAAAATCGAAAATTAAAATGGCTAAATGTGAATGCTGTCAAAACATATTTAGCAGCGGCCGTTCGAAATAAATCAATTGATTATTTAAGAAAATATAAGCCTCAAGAAAGGAACAGTACACGAATAGAAACTGAAATAACATTGGAAGAAAACCCATTTTATGCAGAAAGTTTAAACCTATTGAATGAGGATGAAAAAGCGTTGTTTCAACTTCATCTCGATGGTTTTAAGAATGAGGAAATTGCGCAAAATTACCAAGTAACAGAAAAAACTGTTCGCAACAAATTGAGCCTATCAAGAAAAAAAATGAAGTCTTATTTTAATTCACTTTTAATCTTTTTTGCATGAATAATCCAGAACTAAAAAAATTGCTTGAATTAATGAATGATCCTGAGCAATTAACTTTAAACATTGATCAATTAAGGGGATTAAAAAATGTGGACACTTCGATTTTAGGCTTTATTGCAATGTATGATTCATTCAACGGAGATTGTGAAAAATTAAAAGAACAAATAGCTTCCAATAAAAATTCAATCTTAAAACCGATAAAGGATAATAAAAAAACGCCGTCTCGCTTTTATTTACTGAAGATCGCGGCAATCTTTGTATTGATTGTTTCAAGTTCTTATTTAATTTATTCTTATTTTATTACTCCCCAACTTGAACTTTCGCCGCGCTTCACTGATCCTGGTATTCCAATTTTTATGAGTAGTGAAACGAATACACATTTTACGGCCATCATGTTTCATTATCAAAAAAAGGAATATGGGAAAGCGGAAGTGCTTATTCAAACTGAATTAAAGCTTCAACCAGGAAACGATACATTGATTTACTATACTGCAGTTTTGAAGTATTTAGAATCAAAGGGGGATATGGGATGGAAAGATTTTGAACGCTTAAGAAGAAACAATAGACTTTTTAAAGCAAAAGCAATGTATTATCAAGGACTCATAAATGTGAAAAAAGAAAAATTTCAGGAGGCAATAAAAAGTTTTGGAGAAGTAGTTAATCTAGAGAATGAAGACGTTTCTTCTTACGCAATAGGGCATTTAAAACAGATAAAATTATATCTAAAAGAACAAGAATAAGTATTCCATTAAACACTAGCAAAAATTGATTCTCAGGTTTATTATGGATTTTATAACTAACTATGAGTTGTAATCCATTCCAAATCTGAGGGTTTCGCATTTCTGGATGCGCTTTCACAAACGCTTGTTTTGATTCGAAAAAAGCATCTTCATACATTCTCCCTTCAGTTAATTTTTTATAAAAAAGTTGGAAGAATTGTGCCGAATAGTAATCATCTGTTTTATTTGGGGAACAAATGAGTGTTTTAGCGCCAAGACTTAAAATCTTTAAGGGAATTGTTTTATTAAATTCATTTAAATTAAAGAACGGATAACCCGAAAAACAATTATTTAAGATAACCAATTCTCGCTTGCAACTAAAATCGCCAGACAGTTGGCGCTCGGATTTTGTTGAACTCGTAGTTTCATAGCGAATTTGAAAGCCAGAGGTTTGGGCCTCATCATCCATCGAGAATTCACCATGGCCATACAGGTGTAGAATCCCTTTCTTTGAGAGTAAATCTTTTAGATTTCCTTGGTAATCATTTTTTGAAATACGCTGCGTTGTTGTGAAATTTTTAAAGAACTCATCCATAAACAACAATTTACTTACCTTTTTTTGTTTTAATGAACGTACATCAATTTGACATTCATTTAGCTCCTTTGATGAGCCAAAATATGTATATGGATTGTAAAGACGTACGAAATTGATCTGATTACCAGCAAAATTAGCCTTTGTATAGGAACTGCTCAAGTTATCTTTTAGCAGTATTTCGTAGGGAATAATATCATCATGGCTGATATATATTTTTTTAACCTTTGGAAGAATTGTTAACACTTGTTTTAGATTATTTTGAAAGGCTAAATAACTTATTTTTTTAAACGCTTTATAATTTAATGTGTCGTGATTAAGTGCAACTAGATCAGGTGTTTTCTTCGCTCTAATAAACTGTATTGAATTTCTTGTAATTAAAAGCTTTTTTTCTGCTAATAAATCAGCATCATTTTGAAAGAAAATAAAACATTCATTGTGTTTTAATTTTTTTTGAATGAGCTTCACATCGAAAAATGGCAATTCCTTATTTCTAAATAACGTTTTATTTTTCAAAAAATGAAAATAATTTTTCATTGTTAATAAATATGAAACGGCCTTTGACAAATCAGTCTTTTTAGAATTTGAAAATTTACTTTTTAAAGTGTAAAGCGTAAATAAATCTATGTAAGGAGATGTTCTATAAGGATCGTAAGGCAAGTCACTATTATCTGTAAAACTATTCCAAAATTCATATTTTATTTTTTCAAGTAAATGAATTGACTTATTGGTTGAGATTGGATTGATGGGCAAATGGATTTCATTTCTGATTTTCATGGTTAAAAAAATCATTAAAGGTTGATACGCTATGAACGTTCTATTTAATAATTCTTGCTCACTGAATTGATTAAAAACCCGATCAAAAAAATACTGCGCTTCTTTCCATTTTCCAACACCCGTATAATTTGTGGCTTTTAATGCAGTTAAAGTCAATAAATCATTTCTATGCCATTCTTTTAAGCAGGCGATTCCTTTATCATATAATTCATTTGCCTTTCTAAAAGCGAGCCATTGAACAGGCTTAAAATATTTTGTTTCAGCTTTAGTTTTGATCCTATAACCTGTCACTAAATCCAACCATCGATTCCCATTGGAACGATAAAACATCGCTTTATCTGAGGTGAATTTAAATGGATAGCGTTGTTGTATAAAATAAGACGAATCAAAATATAAAAACAATTTAGGTTGATACCCTTTTAAACCCATACCTGAGTAGGCAGTTGTTTTTAAATCATCAGATCTATATAAATAGGTCATTGCATAAACTTCGTAGATAAATGCTGGCTCAATTTGAGATTTATATTTTCTAGATTTATTATATAGTTCGTATGATTTATTAGAATATACCAATGCACTATCTGGCCACATCATGTAATGCCAATAATAGGCTTTATGTGCATACGCTTCTGATAAATAAATAGGTGGTAATTGCTTTGCTAGTTTACATAATTTTTCATTGGCTAAATTATAATGGTCAAATGCCTGCTGAAACAAAAATATTTTACACGAAAGTTTTGTGGAATAATAATTTTCCTGAATGGATTCTTTGAATGTGTGTTTTAATATTTTAACTAACTTTTGCGCTGCTATTAACTGATTTTTTTCTATTAATTGTTCAATTTTTAATAACTGATCTTTGTAAGTCGATGACTTAGCAAAAGAAAAGTTGAATGAAATTAATGAAATAAAAACTATTAAAACAGTGTTTGAAATAGCGCTGTAAAAGTTATCACATATTTTATGCATAGCTACAAATAAACTAATAAAATATTTGATATTAGTTCAGTTTTACTCATTTATTCTGAATTCATGCCCAAACTTTCGCTCCTTCGGAACAATTTTTACAAATATCTATCTCATGTCTCTTGGTTAAAACAGCTCCACGCATAGTTTTATATGCTTTATTGTTCCAAATTTCTTGGAAACTATTCGCTTCTAAAGATCCCAACACGTGCTGTGCATCTTTATCGAAGCAACACGGTACAACTTTTCCGTCCCAAGTCAATACACTTCCCGACCACATGCGCCAACAATGATTGCCTGTTTTATATTTCAACTGATAGGTGCCGTCTTTTTGCTGTTTGTAGCGAGCGTATTTTTCATTTTTTGGTAGCAAAGGATTTCCATGTTTGTAATCGTACAATTGGGCTGTTTTTATGCGCACCTCATCTATGCCGATTGTTTTGCCAAGTTGATGAATAGCTGGAATTTCATGCTCATTTTGTGCGACAGCTAAGAATTGAAAAATCAAATAAGGCGTTTTACGCTTTGCTTCTTTTTTTGCTGCAATCAGCCATTTTGCTGCTTGTATTACTTTTTCAAGCTTTCCATTTACACGGTAACTTTCATACGTTTCTTGGGTTAAACCATCAATGGAAATATTCAATCGGTCTAAACCTGAAGCCACAATTTCCTTCGCTTTTTTTTGATCAATGAAGTGCGCATTGGTGGAAGTAGCTGTATAGATATTGTATTGCTTCGCTTGGCGAATGATTGACAAAAATTTAGGATTTAAAAAAGGTTCTCCTTGAAAATAATAGTTGATGTAAAACACCGATTTATGAACTTGTTGCAACATTCTTTCATGCAATTCGAGGTTGAGTTTTCCAGTTGGACGTGTAAATTGCTTGAGTCCACTCGGGCATTCTGGACAAGCCAAATTACAAGCAGTTGTGGGTTCAATGGACAAGGTAAAAGGATTACCAAAATGGATCGGACGTTTTACAATTTTCCCATAGTAAAATGAAATACGTAATAATATAAGATTCCAACTTCGGGAAAAATTTATGTGCGAAATGATATTGAGGATGTCTTTCAAGTGGTTCATGCGGTAAAGATAAATTGTTTTTTTACAATTTAAATTGATTACCTCAATAAATTTACATGACCTCTTACTACTTGGGTTATCTGAGGTTTTTCACAGCTCACATAATTCAATTCATACAAATAGTTCCCATCTTGCATCAATCTTCCATTGTACGTTCCATCCCAACCCACTTTTGCATCATTCGATTCAAAAATTACTTCGCCCCAACGATTCATGATTTTTAAGTTCCAGTTTAACATTTCAAGGGCGAAAATCCCATTGAAATCATTGTTAAATTCATCTTTGTCTGGCGTAAATGTATTCGGGAAATAAATAACAAATGGTTCGATAAACAATTCCCTGTAGGCGGTGTCGTCACACCCAAATTCATTGATTGCAACTTGCATCGGACGCTTGTATCCACTTGTTAAATAGGTGTAATTAAAAGATGGGAGCGTTTTCGAAGCAGATTCATCATCCAACCAATAGAAAAAAGAAGATGCTCCTACAGATTGATCTGTAAATTCAATAGCCGCATGACAGATATCCGTATAATCTGGATTAACCGAAAACTTTGCAATTGGTGAAGGATGAAGGGTCACCAAATTTGGTTGCATTAACGTTATGGTATCAGTACACCCTTCCGAAGCTGCAATGGTTAGTCCGATTGAATACGTTCCAGCGTTTGGATAATAATGATTCGGATTTTGTAAGTTTGAATTCGTTCCATCGCCAAATGTCCACCAGTAAGATAATGGTGCATCAGCAGAACTCATATTGATAAATTGGACCGCATCTGGCGCACAAAATGGACCTGGTTCAGTGGTGAAATTTATGATCGGTTCACTGAATACAAAAACACTATCCGAAAAGGAAACTAAACATTGATCAAAAAATGCTGATAAGGTTATTGGGTGGAATCCAGCAGTAGAAAAAACGACATTTGAAACATCTAATGATGCACTAAATTGAGGCGATGCATTTGTTCCAAACTGCCATGCGTATTGCGTGAAACTTGGACCCGTCATTTGTCCATCAAATTGAAATGAATTACCAGTGATACAGAGAGAATCATTACTAGTAAAAGAAACAGAAAGTAACTCATTAACCGTAAATGTTTCCACTATTGTATCACCACATTCGCCTGTTGAATTGGCAATTAAAGTAACGGTATAAGTGCCGCCATTGGGCAGTGTAACTGTGGGTGAAGTATCGCTTAAGATAATTGGCGGAGTGCTATTAAATGTCCAACTATAATTAAATGCATTTTGTGACAAATTTCCAAAAGGAACGGTCAACCCTAAACAAGCAATATCTGATGGTATATCAATTTCTGCTTCCGCTTTTGGGAAAATATAAATTGAATCAAAATACGTATCGGTGCAAGTACCCGAAGAAACAGACAAGGCAATTGGAATATAACCTGAAGTAGTAAACGATTGATTCAATACATTAGAGGTATTGGCATATTGTATAGCAGCATTAGGTCCAAAATCCCATGAAACATTGACAGGTATCAAATTATTGGTCAAACTGTAAAAATCAAATGAATTATTGGTCACACAAATGGAATCAAGTGTTACGAAAGAAGTTTGCAATTGATTGTTTACATTCACTAACATAGTTGCTGTGTCCGTGCAAGGCCAACCTGGATTAACTACCAATTGTGCCGAATAAATTCCATCCGCTGGATAGGTGAACGTTGGCGCAAAACTTGAACTTACATCTGTAGAGGTGCCAGAAACACCAAAATCCCAAGCGTAATTTGTGCCGCCGTATGAATCATTTTCAAATTGAACCGTTAATCCCTGGCAATAAGAAACAAACGTAGCCAATTCGGTTTGTAAGGGTAAAATGGCTTGCATAGTAATGTTGCAATTGAAAACAGTAAACAAAAAGTCTCTTACTGTTTCCCCTAATAATACACCATTTCTATATTCTTGCACACGAATTCCAACAACAAAGAGCCCTGTGAGTAAAGGCGTTGCGGTGAGTAAGCCAGTTGTAGGATTTATTTGAATGGTAGCTCCAGGTCCCAAAGGATTAGTAGCGTTGAATGTTGCGGCCCAATTAACAACAGGATAAGGTGGTGGTGGCGCAACGGTTGGAGCAGGAACAGCGGAATTTGCACCGGCATTTGGCGTAATTAATGAATAAACCAATTGATCACCATCAGGGTCTGTTGCCGCATGATTAAAAATCAATTCTTCATTGTTACATAATAACAAAGGAGGATAATTCGTATATCGAGGACTACTATTCGCTGTCATTCCTGTTTCAGAACCAGGAACATGGGTTGTTAAAGTAAAACCTGTGTCATCGGGACTAATTAAGTTAATAATATTGGGGTTTCTGCAACAACGTTGATAGGAAACAGTGTAACCCCCAACGATTGGTGGTAAATTCACCGTAACAGTATATACTCCTTTTTCAACACAAATCGTTGAAGGTGGCGTGACACAAGGGTTGTTAAAGATTACTGGTAAAATAACACTTCCCGGAAAAGGAACCGATAAATGGTATACACTCACATTTGCTTGATTGTAAACTTCCAAAAAAAGGGGATCGTCATAGGCTGCACCTGAAGAATTGCAATCACGGTAAACATTGATGTAAAACTTATAATTATTGTTCCCCAAATAGTCGTAATAAATATCTCCCCCAACAATATGCGTAGCAAATAATTGGTTGAAAGAACTTAGGAAAAATAAGAGTATAAGTGCTTGTTTCATATTGATTTACCAAACAAATTTACACAAATAATAATGTTAGACTTGTATAAAGCTACTATTTTTTGTTAAAAAAAGGCGTTCTATAACGAAAGGAGGTCATTTGCTCTATTCGGTTACCATCAATCTGTTTACCAAGCTCATTTTGATTGATAAAGATTGGAAGTGGTAGGTTTAAATGTTGTGCTTGTTGGGTATAATATTCTTGGCGACTCGGATGAGCTGGGTAACAAATATTAAACGTTTGTTCCTCAGGCTGTTCGGCTAAAATTGATTGAATAGCAGTGATTACATCTTCTTGATGCACTAAATTCACCACTTGGTTTGGATTCGGGTTTTCTTTTCCGCTCAAATAATAAACTGGATTGCGTTGTTCATTGATCAAACCTGCTAAGCGAAGCACGTATGCATTGTCAAAATTTTGCTGAATCAATTGTTCAACTTTTGCAAGCGGATGATCTTCTTTTATGTTACTCTGTTCATTGATTATAGCTAAACTCGGCAAATAAACACCAATCGAACTTGTGAAAATCACTTTTGTAGTGGATGGAAATTGGTGTAAAATATTTTTAGTGAACGAGACATAATCAGCAATACTAGAAGGTGGAATTAAATAAATCAGCCAATCTACATGTGTAATTTCATGCGGCAAATTCCAGGAATCTGAAGCTATGAATACGGTTCCTATACCAGCTGTTTTCAACTCCTCAACTTTATCTGCATTTCGGGTTGTTGCCATTACAAAATTATCATTTGCTAAGCGCTTTGCCAACGGCATGCCCAACCAACCACAACCTATTATGCCAATTCTTTTTTTCATCGAAGTTCAAAAATAACGAATCTCGTATTAGTTAAATTCTATTTTGCTAATTTGATATATGTTTACTATTTTAGTATATATTTTAATCTACTGATTATTAATTATTTAATTTTAATAAAATAAAAATTGTAGTAAAAATTAAAATAATATTATGCTATAATATATTATAATCAATAAAAACTATATTCTTTACAATAAACTATGTTTTTTTTTGTATATCAGTTTGTTTTTAGTCAATTCGTTTAAATTTTAAAATGACTAACAATGAAAAAACTAAAACTACTACTTTTTTTGAGCTTGTCAGCAAATTTATCTTTTAGCCAAGGCTACTCAGAATACGAGTCTGGTGTGAAAGTGAAATTAAATGCAGATGGAACAAAATACATTCGTTTTATCAATTGGAACCAGGTTTGGTTGCGTTACAATGACAATAATTCGGGAAGTACGATGATGGGGAAATCTCAAGAAAATCAATTTGACATTGGTTTGCGCCGCGTTCGATTTTTAAATTATGCTCAAATTAGTGATAAATTCTTAATCGTAACCCATTTTGGAATCAACAACCAAAGTGCTTTTAGCGGCGGTGTTAATGGAACAGATGCTAAAAAACCACAATTGTTTTTCCATGATGCGTATGTGGATTACAAAGTGTTTAAAACCAAAAACATGAGTTTAAACATGGGGGCAGGATTACATTATTTTAATGGAATTTCTCGAATGACAAGTACAAGCACCTTGAATTTCTTAGCGTTTGATGCTCCTATTTTTAACTGGCCAACGATTGATAAAACAGATCAATTTGCACGAAAAATTGGAATTTTTGCAAAAGGTAAAATCAGTAAATTGGATTACCGCGTTTCAGTTAATCAAGCATTCCAGGCAAATACAGCTAAGACTATCAATGTCGATAAATCAGAATTCAACCCTTATTCTTCTGGTTGGCAATCAGCTGGTTATTTCAATTGGCAATTCTTAGATCAAGAAAGTAACTTATTGCCTTATTTTGTTGGAACATACTTAGGAAGTAAAAAAGTATTCAACGTTGGTGTTGGATTTGAACACCAAAAAAATGCTATGTGGCATAAAACATCAACAGGAGATACGGTTCAACAAGATCAATTATTATTGGGTGCTGATGTATTTTTAGATTTGCCGTTGAATGCAGAACGAAAAGATGCCATTACATTCTATGGCTCATATTACAATTACAATTTCGGAAAAAACTATGTGCGCTCTATCGGAATTATGAATCCTGTTGATGGCGGTGGTACATACAAAGGAAACGCTTTGCCAATGGTCGGCACTGGTAGTATTCTTTATGGTCAATTGGGGTATTTATTGCCGAAATTCAGTGAGAAATACCGTGTTCAACCATACGCAGCATATACACACAGTACTTTTGATGGCTTGAAAAATTCTGCTGGATCGAATGTTTCAATGAATATGCTAGATGCTGGACTAAATGTGTATTTGGCTGGACACCATTCAAAAATGACGTTGAATTACAGAGCTAGACCAGATTTTTCTGATATTAATGCAGTTAAAAACAGAGGTGAAGTTACTTTACAATTTATGGTTTATCTATAAAATTACGTAACTTGCATTCAGAATTATAAACATGGAAAAACGAAAAATAAGTACATTGTATGTTGTCTTATCTTGCTTAGGATTGTTATTATTTAACTATCCGATTATCCATGTTTTTCAAAAAATTAAATGGAACGGAATACCTGGTATTCTGTTCTATTTTTGTTTGGTCAGTATCTTTATTGCTACCGCTGGCTTCTTAATTACCCGATTTAAAGAAGAATAAGATGTCGATCGGGATAATTGCAGTCGTTTTAATTGCTTATTTAGCAATGTTGTTCTTTGTGGCTTATCGCATTGACAACTCAACTCGCCTGCGTTTAAAATTAACAAATAGTCCAACTGTTTATGCGCTTTCATTAGCCGTTTATTGTACCGCTTGGACTTTCTTCGGAAGCGTTGGAGCAGCATCAACGTATAATTTAGAATTTCTGACAATTTACATCGGCCCAATTATTATTGCGCCCTTTTTATGGATTATCTACCGAAAATTTATCCGAATTGCAAAAGCACAAGGGATCTCTTCAATGGCCGATTTTATCTCCAATCGTTATGATAAAAGCATAACCGTAAACCGCTTAGTTTCTTCCTTGCTATTTGTTGGAATTGTGCCTTATATTGCCTTACAAATTACAGGCATTGAACGGGCGATAGAAACCATTCTTTCCTGGAATAATGATGTCCAAAATTCATGGGTTAATTATGTCGATATTGCATTTATTGTAACAATTGGTTTGGGCGCTTTTATTGTAGTATTCACGACACGCAAATTTCAAGACAAAGAGCAAAATACGGGTTTAATTGGTGCTGTTGCCGTTGAATCTATTGTGAAATTAGTTGTCTTCTTAATTTTTGGAATTTACGTGAGTTATTACATTTTTAACGGGCAAAGTGAAATCTACAACAGTGTTCCTGCTGAAGCATTCAAAATCAATAAAAACAATGATTTCGGACAGTGGTTTGGCATGATCATTTTATCCATGTTAGCGTTTTTATTTTTACCGCGTCAATTTGAAATGGGCATTGTGGAGATAAATCACGAACGGCAATTGAAGCGTGCAATTTGGGTATTCCCCTTGTACCTTATTCTGATTAATTTATTTGTTATTCCTATTGCTATTGCTGGAAACCAATTGTTTGCCGGAAAAGGTATGAGTAGCGATACCTACATGTTAGCCATTCCGCTTTTGTTTAAAAATAATTGGATGGCAGCAATCGTTTTGATGGGTGGTTTTTCTGCAGCAAGTGGAATGATTATTGTTTCAACGCATGCGCTCAGTAAAATGGTTTCAAATTCTATCTTAATGCCCGTTTTTATTAATCGCTCATTTATTCTGAAACGATTCAAAGATAGAAACCATAAAATACCCGTTTTTTTTAGACGTATTAGTATTTATGTTGTTTTACTTTCAGCCTATTTGTACTACAAATTTGTGGTTGCCGATTTTTCGTTGATTTCCATCGGATTGATTTCATTTGTGGCGGTAGCGCAATTTGCACCTGCAATTATAGGCGGCGTTTATTGGAAATTAGGAAATAAAAAAGGTGCCATTGCTGGAATTTCTGTTGGTTTCTTCATTTGGCTTGTATTGTTAATTATTCCATCACTGTTTTCGCACGATTTAAAACATGTTTACCAAAGCTTAGGAATTGATCATTCTACCCGCGAAGAAGGCTCTTTAATTACTTCCATCTTATTTTGGAGCTTAGGATTCAATACCCTAACGTATGTTTTGGTCTCTTTATTTACGAAACAATCCATTTTAGAACGCAATCAAGCGGTAATTTATGTAGATATTTTCAATTATTCAGAACAAATTGATTCAACGGTCGTTTGGAAAGGAAAAGCATTTTTCCCAGATATTCGTTCCCTTTTAGTGCGTTTTTTAGGTGAAAACAGAACACATGGTGAATTGGTGAATTTTGCAAGAAAACAACAAATTGAGTTAGATGACACAAAAGAATTAGATCCGCGCATCGTAAATTTTGCTGAGCGCCTTTTAAGTGGAATTGTAGGTGCCTCTTCTGCCAAAATACTCGTTTCATCTGTTGTGAAGGAAGAGAAATTAAGCATGCAAGATATTGTCAATATTTTAGAAGAATCACAAAAATTAATTCTTTTAAACAAACAATTACAGCAAAAAACGGCGGAGTTAAAACGCGTGACAGATGCCCTCAAATTCGCCAATGAAAAAATGAAAGAAACGGATTTGTTGAAAGATGAATTCTTGTATACGGTAACGCACGAAATGCGCACTCCATTGACAAGTATAAAAGCGTTAAGTGAAATTTTGGACGATGACGACGAAATGCCTGAGGAAACAAAAAAAGAGTTTTTACAAACGATTTTAAAAGAAACCAATCGCATGACTCGTCTGATATCTCAAGTATTGGACTTAGAGAATTTTGAATCTGGAAAACATCAATTGGTTATTGAATCTGTTGATATCAAAGCATTGATTATGGACTGCGTGAAATCGTTGGACGGAGTGTTTCAACAGGAACGTATTTCTGTTGAAGTAAGTATTGATGAAACGATTCCAACCTTAGAAATTGATTACGATCGCATTGTACAAGTGTTTTTAAACATCCTTTCCAATGCTGCTAAATACTGTGAAAAAGGAAATGGAAAGGTTTGGATCACAGCAAGTCAAACAAAAGACATGGTTCACATTGCAATTGCAGACAATGGCCCTGGTGTGAAAGAAGACATGCAACAAATCATCTTTGAGAAATTCTTTCAAGCCAAAAATCAAACCATGCGCAAACCAAAAGGCAGCGGTTTAGGATTGGCAATTTCAAAAAAAATAATACAATTACACGAAGGAAAAATTGGCGTTACAACGCGTCAACCAAACGGATCAATATTCACTTTTAGCATACCCAAACAACAGAATTTATAGCAAGATGGAAGAAACAAAAATACTTATTGTGGATGACGAACCTAACATCGTTTTGTCATTAGATTACCTCGTTAGAAAAAAAGGATTTGTTCCTTTTATTGCACGTAATGGAGCTGAAGCGCTTTCCATAGCTGAAAAAGAATGTCCCAACTTAATTGTATTGGATATTATGATGCCAGATATGGATGGTTATGAAGTTTGTAAAATTATCAAAGCAAATCCAGTATTAAGCAACACAAAAATTATCTTTTTATCGGCAAAATCTAGACAAGAAGACATCGATAAAGGATTGGCATTGGGGGCCGACAAATACGTCACCAAGCCTTTTAGTACAAAACAAATTATGCAAGAAATTATCACGCTTGTGAATTCATAATCTTAAAATTAAACGAACATGAACTCAAATTTACAAATCAAATCATTCGAAGAATACAAAGAAAAGTATGCAAAAAGCATCGAAGATCCAGCAGGATTTTGGGGGGAAATTGCAGAAGAATTTGTCTGGCAAAAAAAATGGGATACCGTTGTAGAATGGAATTTCGATGAGCCAAAAATTGAATGGTTCAAAGGAGCAAAATTAAACATTACTGAAAATGCTCTTGACCGTCATTTAGAAAAAAGAGGAAACAAATTAGCCTTGATTTGGGAACCAAATGACCCGAAAGAACGTTTTGTGCGTTATACATACCGTGAATTACACGACCACGTTTGCCAATTTGCAAACGCGTTAAAAGCGAAAGGTATTCAAAAAGGCGATCGTGTGTGTATTTATATGCCCATGATTCCAGAATTAATGATTGCGGTATTGGCTTGTGCGCGCATTGGGGCAATTCATTCTGTAATATTTGCTGGATTTTCTGCAACAGCTGTGGCAGATCGTGTCAATGATGCACAAGCAAAAATGATCATTACAGCTGACGGATTAAACCGTGGGGCAAAACAAATCCCGTTGAAACGTGTCATCGATGAAGCATTAGAATTGTGTACTTCTGTTGAAACGGTAATTGTTCACGATTGCTTAGGTTGGATGCCAACGATGGTAGAAGGCCGTGATTGTTGGTGGCACGATTCCGTGAAAGGTCAAGCCAAAGTTTGTCCTGCCGAACCAATGGATGCAGAAGACATGCTCTTTATTTTGTACACTTCTGGTTCAACAGGAAAACCAAAAGGTGTGGTGCATACATGCGGTGGATATATGGTTTACACAGCCTATACGTTCCAAAATGTTTACCAATACCAAGAATCTGATATTTACTGGTGTACAGCAGATATTGGTTGGATTACTGGACATTCTTACATTGTTTATGGACCATTGATTTCTGGCGCAACAACCTTAATGTTTGAAGGAATTCCAACGTATCCAGACGCAGGAAGATTCTGGCAAGTAATTGACAAACACAGTGTGACACAGTTTTTAACAGCGCCAACTGCCATTCGTTCATTAATGGCTTATGGTGAAGACCACGTGTTGTCTTATAGTTTAGATTCCTTGAAAGTGTTGGGAACCGTTGGTGAGCCAATCAACGAAGAAGCTTGGAAATGGTATTATTTACACGTTGGAAAAGAACGTTGCCCAGTAGCAGATAGCTGGTGGCAAACAGAAACAGGAGGAATTATGATTTCTGGAATTGGAAATTTATCACCTTTGAAACCAACATTTGCAGGTTATCCAATGCCTGGAATTCACCCTGTATTGTTGGACCAAGAAGGCAAAGAAATTCAAGAAGCGAACGTGGAAGGATACTTGTGTATCAAAGCGCCATGGCCATCCATGCTTCGAACTACTTATGGCGATCACGAACGTTGTAGAATTAATTATTTCTCGCATTATAAAGGTTATTACTTCACTGGAGATGGTGCGAAAAGAGACGAAGATGGCATGTACCGCATCATTGGACGTATTGACGATGTCATCAATGTTTCTGGTCACCGATTTGGCACAGCTGAAATTGAAAATGCCATCAATACCAATAGCCATGTCATTGAATCTGCTGTTGTAGGTTATCCCCACCCCGTTAAAGGACAATCAATTTATGCCTTTGTGGTAATGGATGGAGCAGTGGAAGACGAAGCAATGTCAAAAGGTGAAATCGTTGAAACGGTTGTTGCTGAAATTGGTAAAATTGCGTTACCTGAAAAAATTCAATTTGTAACTGGCTTACCTAAAACTCGTTCTGGAAAAATCATGCGACGCATTTTGCGTAAAGTTGCAGAGGGCGATACTAGTAACTTAGGTGATACTTCTACCCTATTGGATCCATTGGTTGTAGATGAGATTGTAGCGAATGCCTTGTAATTGATTTTAGGATAAAAAGATTTAAGGAGGCAAGATTACAAGAATGAAGGAATTAAACAATGAAGTAATTAAGCAATGGCGCAATTAACTAATTAAAACTAAATCGTTGCAATGTATAGATCTTAAAACTTTCAACTCAAAACTCAAAACTTCAAAATAAAGTAGTTCTTTTGAAAACTAATTAACTAAAAAAGTATATTTGATACAACCATTCAATTCATCTAACTTAAAAATTAACGTTATGAAAAAACACATTTTAGCATTTACAATCTTGTTTTCAGCAGCATTTACCAATTATGCTCAAGTAACAACTGCCACTTCAGAGTTGAAAGAATATATGGTCAAGAAACCACAAGATCCTTTGCTTAAATTCAAGAATTTCTTAGAAATTGGTTTAACGGCTTCAGCTGTTCGTGTAAACACCAATATGACAACATTTTACACGCCTTCAGGAATTTATCATTTCAAAAAGAATGATTTTTTACCTGCTTTAGACGGAAGCATCAATTACGGATGGTTGATTAAAGGGAAAAATACAAATTCGATTTGGACAGTTAAAACTGGTGTAAACATGATCACTAGAGCGGCAAATTTAACCGATAATTTGGGAAATGAACTTCGTTTTACTACTGGTTACATCCAATTTCCATTGCAGTTTGGATTTAGAATACCCTTGAATTATAACCCAATGAAAAATAATTTATTTCGTGCAGTTGATTATAATTTTGGTATGTTTGCTGCTATCCCATTAATGCAAAAACTCGATTTTAAAGACAACATTGATTCAAAAGCTGAGAAAATGAAAGGTTATTTCATTAGTTTTGGTTTCATTGGAGAAATAACTTTTTCTGCTTTAGACAGCAGAGGACACGGCCATAAATTTGGATTAAAAACGAGTGTTGATCTTTCAGAAATAATTTCATTCAATAAAACAACGTATGAATTATTTCCAGTGTATAGTAGCATTGGAATCTTTTATAACATTACCAATCAGTATAAGTAAGAGTATATTAAAACAAAACGCCCGACAATTGCCGGGCGTTTTTGAAGGTTAGGTTTGGTTTTTAATCTTTTTTAATTTTGGTAAGGTCTTCGTACCAGACTTCTTTTTTTGTTTTGTAACCTGAAGAATTAATGTATTCTACAATACATTTTTTTTCTTTTAAGCCTAATATAACTCCTTCATATATTTTCCCGCTTAATTTAATTGCAACGAAATCTCCCTCAGCGAACTCTGTTTTTACATTAAATGGTTTTGCAGATTTATCTCCCCAGACATCACCTATGATTTTGATTTTTTTACCATTACCTTTTACAAAGATTTTAACGTTCATCAAATATTCTCCATTGTACTTCTCAGTTGTTTCATCAACAACAAGATCAAGTATATCTTTACCATTACTTGTTTTTGTTTTTCCCTCGGCATTTCTTTGTAATAAAACATAGTCCTTAGAACAATCTACATTTCTATTTGCCATCATTGACAAATCACCAATTCTTGTGTAACAACTAGTTAATGTGATTGTTACAGAAATTATTAAAATTATTTTTTTCATAGGTTTTAATATTAAATTTTATGTTTTGTACCTTTTTTTACTCAATTTTCAAAGTCAATGAACCACATTGGGGAACTGATTCTGTTGAAGTTTGTAAATCAAGAACATCATTTTGGTTTTCAACTCTTACTTGATGATAACCTGCTGAAATACTTGTTAAAGTAGATGCGCCATAAGAACTAACGATACCCTTGTAATTACCATCAACAAAAATGTAATATGGATCAGACAACCAATTATCAATGATTAATGTTCCTGTGTTTGATTTTTCACATTCTGGGCGTGTATCCTCTTTCTTGCATGAAGAAATGATAGTTACAATCGTCAAAAGAAATAATAGTTTTCTCATTGTATTGGTAGTTTTAATAAATATTACACAACAAAGAAACTAAAAAAGGCAACCCAAATATTTTGACTTTATTACCGAATCGAATTAAGAAACAAACGCTATGAATGAATGAATTAGCGCATTAATTATTTTGAACTAAACGCTCAATAAATTCTTTTTTATTGCGATCGGACACATCCAATAAGGTATTGTTTTCCATTAACACTTGATGTCCTTCGGATTTGTTGTAGCGCTTGATTAAATTCATGTTTACTACATACGATTTGTGGATGCGGTAAAAGGTTTGAGAAGGCAATAATTCTTCCACTACTTTTAATAATTTGGAAGTAGTGATGGTTTTACCATTTAATAAATAGATTTCGGTATAACTCCCATCTGCTTTGCAATAGATAATATCAGACACTTTGATGAGGGTGTAACCATCGTAATCTGGTAAAACCAATTTATTGAATTCAGTTGGTTTATTGGAGAGATTTTCTAATAACAATTCGATGCGTTGCTCTTTTAATTCTACTTTTTGTTTGGTTCTAAAGCGCTCAACGGCTTCTATCAATTGACGAAAATCGATTGGTTTTGTTAAATAATCGAGTGCTGCAACCCGAAAAGCTTTGATCGCATATTCTTCATATGCCGTTGTGAAAATGGTTTCAAAATTAGGTGATGTAATATGCTCAAACAAGGTAAAACCATTGCCATTGGGTAAATCAATGTCGAGAAAAACAATGTCTGGTGAAAAACGATTGATCAATGCAATGGCATCCGCTACATTTTCTCCAGAACCAATAACCGTTATTTCTTGGCAATATTGGTGAATCACATTCGTTAAACTTTCACGTGCATGTGCTTCATCGTCGATAATTATTGCTTTAATCATTCTTTTTATATTTCAATTTTTAATACCACTTTTGTTCCCTTATAATTTCCGAAATCTTCGATTTCATTGATGGTTAATGAATATTTTCCCTCTCCATAAATCATGTTCAATATTTCAATGCGCTCTTTCGTAATCATGGATGAAATGGATTGATGTCCTTCTTCCTTTTTTAATGATTGTGCATTGTTTAATCCAATCCCATTGTCTTGAACACAACAAACCAAATAATTTTTGCCATTCTCTCTCACCTCATCGATGTTTATTTCTAAAATTCCGCCCTCTTTTCTATGCAATAATCCATGATTAATTGCATTTTCAATAATTGGCTGAATAATCATCCCTGGAATCCTACTATTAAATGTTTCAATAGCAGGATCTATTGTGAAAACAACTTTAAATTTATCGCGAAAACGAATCTTCTCAAACTTTAAATACAATTGTAAAAAATCAATTTCTTTCTCTAAGGAGATAAATTTTTCAGTTGAATTGTGTAAAATCATGCGCATCATTTTGGCGAAATCAGCAAAATAAATTCTTGAAAGTTCATCATTCCCTGATAAAACGATTTCTTGAATCGCATTTAAGGTATTGAACATAAAATGAGGATTCATCTGCGCCCGCAACGTTTTTAACTCCGCTTCAGCTAACTTTTTATAATTAGCCGTTTTATCCGCTTCCTGTTTTTTAATCTTGTTAATTCTATTTTTCAAAAACAAGACAATTAAGCCAATTGGAATACTAAAAGCAATGATTAAAAACCACCATTCAAGATAAAAAGGTAGCGCAATTGTAAATGTAAACGGAACACTTTGAGCAATAGCTCCCATTTGATTTTTGACTGCTAAATACAAGGTGTAATGACCGTATGGTAAATTCGTATACGACGTGTAATTATTCTCTGTAAAAGGTGACCAATCTTTATCATATCCTTTTAATTTCCATGAAAAACGAACGGATTGAGGACTGTGAAAATCTATCGCATTAAAGTTAAAATCGAAATTGTTTTCTGATGCTTTAAAAACATGTTGTTGCACAAATTTTGATTTCGTAGAAGAATACAACTCTTTTTTATTTAAACGAATCGAAGCAATGTAAACAGGTAGTTTAGGAGAATGGCTTTTAACTTGAGAGGGTTTCGCTTTGAATTCAATAATTTCTTCTCCAACACTCACCAATACATTGCCTGAAGGAAGTTGACCAATTGCATTTTGAACACAACTGTAATTTTCACGCGCTTGTTCGTTTAAATAATTTTGAATCGAGCTAATTTCTGAATGCTTCTTTAAACTAATTTTTGACAATCCATAAGAGGTTCCAACCCAAAGACAGTGTTGTTTTCGATCGAAAAAAGTGGATGTTATGTAATTATTAGACAAGCCTTGTGCAGTTGTAATGGCTGTTATTTTACCCTTTGAATACCGCAATAATCCATTGCCAAAAGTGCCTACCCAAATCGTTTTGTTTGCATCTTCAACAACGGTAACGAAATTATCAAACGCATCAAATGGTTTTGGCGCATTGTGTAATATTCCGTTGCGGATGACTTTCAATTTTGTCATATTTGCACACCAAAGTTGATTCGAATGGTCTCGTAAAATTTGTTGGGTATATTGAGATGAAAATTTATATGTTTTAACTTGATTATTCTTCAGATGGATAACATTATATCCTGTACTAATCCAAAATTCATTCGTCGTAGGATGAAGAATAGAATAGATGCAACAATCTCGTTCCTTTGCGGAATAAATTAATTGAAAGCGTTCTTTTTCAAAGAGATATACATCCCCAGAAAATGTTCCAAGATAAAGTTTTTTGTCACAAAAAGAGATTGCAGAAATAAAATTATCTGTTGGCAAATCACTGATGTGAAACGTTTTAACTTCATTATTCTTCACAACTTTCAACCCATCAGTCGTTCCGTAATAGATGGTTCCATTTTGATCGGAGGCTATCGAAGCAACTGGAGCATTCAGTAAATTAGCATAACTTGGTGTGTTAAAATCTGAAGAAAGCATTTTAATCAATCCTAAAGAAGTTGTAATCCAACAATTTCCTTGAAAATCTTCTGCAATTGCTGTTATGTCTAAAGGCATGATTTGCTGGCTCAAATCAATTGTATGTAATTTTCGTTGTTTTATTAGATAAATTGTCCCCATTTTAGTAGTAAACACAAACGTGTTGTTTTTCAATAATAAGCTATTGACAATTGGCTGATCTCCATAACTGCGTTGGGGAAGGAGCCTATTTCTAAAACGTTGACACAAAACAACTCCATTTGTTGTACCAACCCAGTAATAATTTTTATAGAACGGGATAATCGTTGTAATTGATTTTTTTGAAGCGAAAATTAACTTGGTTACCTTTCCATTTTTTAAAGAATAGACATTGTTTTCTGTTGTGATGAATACTTCGTTTTTTGCCGTTTCTACTATACTCAATACAAATTCTTTAATCGCTGCAATTCTTATGCATTTTTTTAATGTCCGATTGTATTTAAAAAGTCCATTAACACAGCCAACATAAAGTTCATTTTTACTCGTTTTATAAATACATTTCACAAATTGATCACTTGCCTTTGCATTTTTATTTTCAAGCATAGGGATATTCAGATAGTTAACACCATTAAAAATGGAAATCCCTTTTTTAGTCCCACAAATTACAGCACCCTTTTCACCTTCTGCTATGCATAAGATTTGCGATGTGTTTAAGCCATAAGATTTATTGAAATTTAGAAATTTTTTCCCATCATAGCGTGTTAAACCATCCACACCTGCTATCCAAATAAATGAATTTTTAGTTGAAAGTACATGCGTTACTTCGGGAGCGTTTAATCCGTTTTTTGCATCAAAAACCTGAAAAGTATAATTGGACGCATTTAAATGAAAAGAACTATAAATGAATACAACAAAATGAAGAATGAAATGCTTGAAATGGATAGGTTGCTTCAACATAAATAAAGATAAAAACTTTAAAGTTCAGGATTCGAATTTAAAGGTAATATTTAAAAGGTTAGTTTCCATTTTTTTTGAATTTGTAAGTGTTGCTTAAATTCAAATTTCCGTAGCTTTTTTTAAAATAAACGATAAAAATTATTAAAACCAAAAAGCCCGACAATTGCCGGGCTTTTATTCTATAAACTATGGAGCTATTACTCGTCGTATTCACCAACTAAGGCGTAATAACCAAAAACAGCCAATCCTAGAACGATTAAAGGTGTTAGGATGAATAATATAATGATCCCAAATACTAAATCGTCTTGTTTTCCTGTTGCAAACTTTGGTAAACCAAATTCAACAACACAAAAGTATGCGGCTAAGGCAGCTAATGCCAACCAAATAATGCCCAAAATGCGTCTTACACTTTTCATATCTCTTTTCTTTTATAATAATTAATCTTGGTGACGCGTTTTCTTCTCATTGATGTAAATCAATCCAATGATGAAACTCACCGATGCAATGATGATGGGATACCACAAACCATTTAAATAGAACTCTGCTTGACCTTGGTCTTTCGCTTGCGTTACTAAATATGTTGCAATAGCTGGCAATAAACCACCAAAGATTCCATTTCCAATATGGTATGGTAATGACATCGAAGTATATCGAATTTGTACAGGGAATAATTCAACCAAGAACGCAGCAATTGGTCCATAAACCATTGTTACAAACAACACTTGAATCAACACCATTAATCCTAAAAACAATCGATCAGAACCAGTTGCTAGAACTGTTTTCTTCGTATCGATTTTCTCTTTACCATCGTCACCAACGATACGCTCTTTTGCATCTGTTAAGTGAACCGTTTTTTCTTCCGTGAATTTTGTATTATCTGCATAAACGTAATTCGTTACATAAACAGAATCAATTCCTCCTTTTTTACCCGGAGCCTCGCTAACAGTTAAAACAGATGATACTTCCTTTTTATTTTTCACATTCGTACGCTCATACATTGCTTTGTAGATTGGACGGTACAAAATTACCGCAAACAACATCCCAGCTAACATGATTTTTTTACGCCCAATTTTATCGCTCAACCAACCAAAAAACACAAAGAAAGGAGTACCAATCAACAATGAAATTCCTAATAAGGTATCTACTTGATTGGAATCAATACTCATAACTGTTTTTAAGAAACTCATGGCATAGAATTGTCCCGTATACCAAACAACCCCTTGACCCATTGCAACACCAAATAATGCTAATAAGACAAACTTGAAATTGTAACGGTTTCCAAAACTTTCTTTCAACGGATTTTTAGAAACTTTTCCTTCGTCTTTCGCTTTTTGGAAAACAGGAGATTCATGCATTTTCTTACGAATCAAGTATGAAACAGCGACCATTAGGATTGAAACCCAAAACGGCACACGCCATCCCCAATCTTCAAAAGCAGCTTTCGATAAACTTGATTTAGTAATCAAAATTACCATCAAGGAAACAAATAAACCAACGGTTGCTGTAGTTTGAATCCATGAAGTCCAATACCCACGTTGGTGTGACGGCGCGTGTTCTGCTACATACGTTGCCGCTCCTCCGTATTCCCCACCTAAAGCCAAACCTTGCAACAAACGCAAGACCAATACTAATAATGGTGCTAAAAATCCAATCGATTCATAACTTGGTATACATCCGATTAGGAACGTAGCTCCACCCATCAACAATAAGGTTACCATGAACGTGTATTTACGTCCAATTAAATCACCCAATCGTCCAAAAAACAATGCACCAAATGGTCGCACCACAAAGCCCGCAGCAAATGTTGCAAGCGTAGATAAAAATGCCGCTACCGGATTATCGGCAGGGAAAAACTTGGTGGAAATGACTACCGCCAAACTACCAAAAATGTAAAAATCATACCACTCAATCAGTGTTCCAACTGATGAGGCAGAGATGACTTTCCAGATTCCTTTCGTTGATTCTTTACTCATGTTCTGTAATAGTTAATAGTTAATTATAGTTTTTAGTATAGATCTTGTATTCGATTTTCAGATCTACGACACCAATATTCTAGAATTGTCAGCAAAGAAAAAAAAAGACTATACAATTTTGTTAACTACTATAGTTAATCTTTGAATCGCTCCCATTTTATCAACATGAATTTATCCCCAAGCTCCGTAATAATCATTCCTGCTCCAGCCAACTTTTGTTTGTCTTTTAAGAACTCAAGTAACTCATTATGTGTTATAATACGATAAGTTGGGTGGTGGTAGTTATCGTTCAAACGCTTGATTTTGTAATGGCGTACCCAGTTAGAAACTGTAACATGGGAAACCCCTAAAATTCGCTCTATTTCACGGTAACTCAAACCTTCCAAATACAATTGTAATGCTTTTGTAATGTAATAGTCATCAATTTTTTTACCGATTTTATCAACGGTGAAGTTGTAATTACATGCTTTACATGTGTAGCGTTGACGCTCATTTACGATACCACTTTTAATGATTTTTGGGCTGTGGCATTTCGGACAATTTTCTATGCGCATAGTAGTAGCTATTCTAATTTTGCATAAATATAGTATTTTTGCAATATATTAAAAATAAATCTGAAAATTTTTATCTGAAAATTCCTTTTAAACGATGAACTTATCCGTAATTTTGCGTTTATGGTATACTCAAAAGGATTTATTCGATTTCAATGGACCATCTTAATAGCAATTTATTTAATTGTGGTGGCAGGAAGCTTAGTGCGCATAACTGGAAGTGGGATGGGTTGCCCTGATTGGCCGAAATGCTTTGGACAATGGGTTCCACCTACGCATAAAAGTGAATTACCTGTTGATTACAGAGAAAAATTTGCGGAGAAACGTGGAAAGAAAATAGATAAATTTTGCCGCTTTTTAAGTTCAATTGGACTAAAAGAAACAGCTGCTAAAATACAAGCAGATCCAACATTGCGCCAAGAAGAGCCATTCAACGTGAGTAAAACCTGGACAGAATACGGCAATCGCTTGGTTGGTTTTCTGGCTGGAAATTTATTGTTAATCGGGTTAATTTGGGCCATCATCAAATACCGTCAACGAAAAATCATTGGCTTAATTGTTTTAAACATCGTGCTAATGGGCATCGAAGGATGGTTTGGCTCAATCGTTGTCGCTTCCAATTTAGTGCCGTGGACCATTACCGTTCACATGTTATTGGCATTAATCATCATTGCTTTACAATTATTCATTATTAAATCAGTAAGTGCGAAGCAAGCCACAAACATTGAATTCAGTGCAACTTTAAAATGGTTGGCAATTGTTGTATTAGCCATTACATTCTACCAGTTATTCTTGGGGACACAAGTGCGCGAATACATTGATGAATTAACAAAACAAGGCTTTGGGAGAGAATCTTGGACCGAAAAATTAGGGTGGGCATTCTACATTCACCGTACGTTTTCTTGGTTAGTATTGGTCTTAATGGCAATTCTGGTTTGGAAGAATGAAAAAATGAAAAAATATTGGATTGTTCGTTCTGCATTTATCGTTTTAGGTATTGAATTAACTTCTGGTGTGTTGTTAGCATATGCCAACATGCCTGGATTGATTCAAACGAGTCATTTGGTATTTGCCGCAGTGTTGTTTGGTATTTTAACCATGTTGGTATTTCGTTTGCGATCTGCTACAAAAAACTAGTTAAACTTTTCATGCAATAGATTGTTTTATAGAAAATTACACGATATGAAATTAGGAATTATTATAGGTTTACTGTTTTTGGCTTTTGTTAGTTCAGCTCAACCTGCTAACTATGGAATGGTTAGTAAAGCTTACTTTACAACAATCTACAACCCATTGGATTCTAATATTTTTTACCAGATTCATGACTCCACCGTTATACGTTTGGCCAAAACAAACCCAACAACATGCTATGTTGAAAATGTGGGTGATGTGTATTTAAAAAATGAAGTCATCAACATGACGGGATCTACCATCAATACGGTAGACAGTACATTTATTTTTATCGGTGAATCTAAAATGCATCGCTTAAGGTTATCAGATGGTGCGGTTCTTTCTTCAGTAGATTTATTCAATCCATTGGCGAATCCTGCAGAACAAAACTATTTTAACAACTTTATTTTCAACCAATCCGATACAACGATTTATGGTTTAGCTACGCGTCAAAATGGAGGCGTTTTTGGGAATTATTTAGCAAAAGTAGATCCTACAACAGGAATTATTACGGAAGTATCAACGACTTCGGTAGGTCAATCCATTTTAATGGCTGGCGCTTCCATTGATCCGTATCAAATGGTATATTATTTTTCAGACGGAATAGGGATGGTTGGAATTGACTTATACAATGGGTCAATCTATAGTAATTCAACTATTGTTTTCCCTCCAACATTTAGTCAGTTTGGAAACTTTGCATACAGTTGCGCTAATAATACAATCTTTGGCTTGCTAACAAAGGAATACACTTCTGTTGTTCCGAACCCATTTAATCCAGGAACATTTATATCACAAGTAGATTCTACCAACCTTTTTTTAGGTACGATTGACCCAACAACAGGTCAAGTGTCTAGCGTAGGAACAAATCCAATTCTTTGTTCGAACTCGTATTTAATGAATTCAGGTGGTGCAATTGATCCAACTACAATGGCTTATTATTTTAACGATGCTATTAAGTACATCGGTGTTTCATTAACAACCGGTTTGGTTGAAAGTTCTTGCGTAGATAATTACGAAGATGGAGATCAATTTATCCTTTTCAGAAACAACACAAACTGTGTTGGGGCCTCTTTTATTCGACTAAACCCTTTGTCAGTTGATGCATTTGACGTAAACGATTTTAGTGTTTATCCAAATCCTACTTCCAACACCATTAACGTTCAATCTGCACAAAACACACTTCAATCGATTGAAATCAGTACGGTTGAAGGACAACGCGTTTTTAATGAAAACAACATCAACGCAATGAATAAAAGTTACTCTGAATTAGCATTAGCGAAAGGAATTTATATCATACGAATCAATAATGTGGCGTGTAAAAAAATTATAATCAACTAATTTTAATCCACTATTTGAAAATTCAACTGATTAACTTATATTTGCAACCCGAAAAGATTGCTCTATTCTTAATTGAAAAAACATCTTTTAGGGATTGTTAGTAAAGAGATTCTGCGCTAACGCTTGAAGATTCGCAAGCTAGGTTAAGAAGAGATTCTGCGCTAACGCTTGAAGATTCGCAAGCTAGGTTAAGAAGAGATTCTGCGCTAACGCTTGAATAATCGCAAGCTAGGTTAAGAAGGGATTCTGCGCTAACGCTTGAAGATTCGCAAGCTAGGTTAAGAAGAGATTCTGCGCTAACGCTTGAATAATCGCAAGCTAGGTTAAGAAGGGATTCTGCGCTAACGCTTGAATAATCGCAAGCTTCGCTTGCTCTGGTCCTATAGCTCATTCGGTTAGAGCAACTGACTCATAATCAGTAGGTGCTTGGTTCGATTCCAAGTGGGACCACCCAAGTGGGGATTTCAGTTGAAAAATTGAAATCCCCATTTTTTTTCCCTTCTGCAAGCCCCGTTAAATAAGGGATTACAGAAAATAGTAGGTTGATTTTTAGGGTTCGATAATCATCATTTTTTCGGCTGTAGTTAATTCCTTCTGGAAACAGCAAATTTTGTATTCTTTGTTTTCTTATGTAAGTTGAGTTTCTCCACATTGACGGGAGATCCAGGGCTATTCGCATGCACTTATCTACTGCTTTTTCAAGGTTCGATAACTGATTTTTACAACTTGCATATTCTGACTCGATTTGCTCAATATTCAAGCGGTATTTCTCTCTAAATTTTTGATACAATGTTTCATTTATTTCGTCATTCACGAAACGTTCTTCCAATTTATCTAATTTCTTTTTGAGACTTGCCAATTCAACTTGCATTGCTTTTTGACCTTCATCATTAATTTCTGTTCGTTCCGTTAATAAATGAATAAACATTTTTTTAATCGCAGGGGCTAACTTTTTTTCATAGGTGTAGGATTGTAAAAGATCTTCAAATTTTTGATGCAAAACTTTTTGACTGCGATTGTTTCCACATCCTTTCAAATTACACTTGTAATAAAAAATTTCTTTCTTTTTGACTAGGTAACCCGTCATACTTGTTCCACAACAATCACATTTCACAAATTGCTTCAATGGTAATTCGGCTACTTCTTTTTCAATTAAAGGACCTTTCCAGAATTTTTCTAAGTTCTGATGAACCTTCAAAAAAGTACTTCTAGAAACCAATGGAGGGTGTTTCCCTTCTATCATTTCTCCTGGTATCATTTTAGAAACGATGAAACCACAATAGAATGGGTTTTTAAAAAAATGTGACACTCTTTTCGATGGTATGTCCCACCCTCTTGCTTGCAATCGTCTAGCAATTTCTTCTAAACTTAAATCATCATTTGCTTTCCATTCAAACGCTTTTTTAAGCAGTTTACCACGCTCATTGATTTCGATTTTATGCAAATCCGCAGTTTTACCTTGGTTCATATTAGTATAGCCCGTAGGTGGCATATACGGCCAATATCCTTGCTTAAGCTTCTCAATCATACCTGTCATAGACTTATCTCTTCGCAATTGATTGTCGAATTCACTAAACAAATGGTAAATCCCTTCCATGAAATTACCAGAAGGGTCATTATGGTCAATTGATTGTGTGACAGAAACAACATTTATTCCTCCTTTTTTTAATTCGTGAGAAATAAATGCTCCTCCTGGTCCACTTCGACTAAAACGATCGTATGAATAAACAATAACAGATCCAATAGATTTTTTGCGTTTAACGAAGCTGAGCATTTTTTGAAATTCTTTCCGTTCATCATCTTTAGCGCTTTCATACGTACCACCAAAATAGGCTACAACATCTAATCCTTTTTCTTCAGCATACTTTTTACAATGCTTCAGCTGTGTATCCAAACTAGCATTGTTATCAGCCTGTTCTTTCGTACTCACACGTGTATAAATGACAGCATCTGTTTTTGGGCTCTGAAACTTTTCATTACCCTTTGAAAATCGATTAAATCGTTTGTCTACTTGCATAATGTTCAATAATTATCAAACATAGTTCCTCAATTTGCTCTAAAAGTAGTTGCGTTAAATGCTCTGGTAACTTCCCTTCTAATAAATGTATTAAGTCCTGTGTTGATGGTTTTTCAAATTTTTGTTTTTTAATTTTCAAGTTATTTTTCCATGTATTTCATGCCTGCTTATCAGGTCAATAAATGGATTTACAATTGTCTACTTTTTAAGTACTTTCTTAATTTTATATTGTATTGTATTCTCATAGTTCGCTATGTTGCCATTTTGAACTGTAATACTTATTTTTTGGTAACCATTCTTTAAAATAACATCCAAAAAACGTTGTTCTAAACTTGCTGTTTTAGTTTCATCTACTTCAATTAAATAAGGTTCACCATTCTTAAAACGAATTGTTATTTTTTTAATGTCATTTTTTCGAATTAGCTTTAAAATTTCCAATTCTGACTCGGATAAAAGAGAAAACTCTGAAAAGTTATCTTTTGTACTCCATTCATTTACCAAGGTTTGGTATGCTTTAGAAAGGTTCACACAGAAAAAAGGTTGTGATATAAATTCATGAAATTCATCATTAAGCTTTATTAATTCTTGATGCTTTGTTATGTCATAAAGAATAAAGAACCCTTCACTATTCACTAAACAGTGTATTTGTTTTCGAAAAAGCACCGTAACCATCAAAGAAGATTGAAAAATGGATGGTTGTTCCTTTTCCAATAACGCTAAAACTTCATCAACATTATACGAAGTATCCATCTTCGCATTTAATTTCTCTACGATTAATTTGAGTGAATCGTGGTTAACTTCATTTCCCTCAATATATGGCTCTAACATTTTTTCCTTGAGCTTCTTAATAATAGATAGACTAATTCCCATTGTACGCATTTGTTGCACAAGTTTTAACCAAAAACTTTGCACAAGGTCATACTTACGACGCATACCAGTCCCTTTTATTTTTGGTAACACACCCTGTTTATCCCAATAGGTAGCATCTCGAGGTTGAATATTTAGGTCATTAATGCTAAACGTAGCTTCATTAAGTCTTTGTATAAAATGCGGGTATTCATCTGAAAACAATTTATTCAGAATAAAATCAACCTCTTCATCACTAATTATCAAATTTTCCATAAACTTATTTTACATTATTGTAAATTACATTATATTTGCAAAATAAATAAAAATAATTCAAATGATAACAAAAAAATGAAAAAAAAATTAAATGACTCACCACTTGTCCCAAAAGTTTGTGCCTGTGGATGTGAAACAAGCTTTCAGCCGATTCGGTCCGACCAAATTTACATGAATAGAAAGCATGCGAATTTTGCATACAATCATGGAACAAGAAAGGAAAAGTACGCAACAGAAAACGAGTTAACCAAAATCATCCGTAAAAACGACCGGATTTTAGAGAAATACTACAAGATTTTCAATCAAATCGTGGTAAAAATGAATTTAGTATTAGTGAAAGCGGATGGTTTTAAAGATGACTTCTTTACACGTATCATTGTCAACAAAAAAGGTGAAATAGTAAATAAATACTGTGCATTGTACAAATTTTGTTTCAGAATAATAAAACAAGGAGATAATCAATTTATAGAAATACGCTCAATATGAAAGAAACGTTTACAAATCTGACTGCATCAGAACTTTTTGCAACAGAAATTGGGGTAAGTGGCACTCCACTTCCATCAAATGGACCAGGACGTAAAAATCCTACTTTAAAATATGGTATCCTTTTAGGATTAGTTTCAGGATCATTACTACTTGGTTATTACATCTACAATTACCATAAAAAAAAGGATACTATTAAAATCACAGGAAATGAAAAATAAACAAACCAACATTCAAATTAAAGAGCGTAAAAACGATGGTGCCTTTAAAATTGCAACCAATGGGCTTCTGATTTTAGCAGGCTCATGGTTATTGCTAAAAATAAGTAAAGAAATTTTAAAAGAATTGGAAGGAATGGGATTGTAAAATACATTTAAGCGCATTTTAAAATAAATGTCCTTATATCTCTACCATTCTTATGGAAAAATAAGTTAGTAACTGTGTTTTTGAAAGATAACTTGGGTAACTATTGTACCAACTACAATAGTTAAAAAAGACAGTTTGTTTATAAATAAGGAGCTTTCCTTCCTCTTCTAAGATAGTAAAGCAAATGACCTTACACTGCAAAAATCCTGATACTGTTTTTCAAAATCATATAGTAAGTATGCTTTCCAAGATTCTTCTAAGTCAGTTTCAAATTTAGAGTGAACTAGCATTTACAGTATTCTCGTATATCTATTATTTTTTTTGTCTTTCCAATTTACTTTCAAAGTTTTTATACTTGAAATTAAAAGGTGTTTGGTTGGTTTCCTTTACAAAAGCATTGTAAAAATTAGAATACGAAATAAACCCACAAATCTTTGAAAGTTCTGTTAAGTTCACTTCATTTTTTTCTAAAATATTTTTAGCATACAATACTTTTCTTTTTAAGATATATTGATGAGGGGTCAAATGTAAATGCTTTTTAAATACCCTTATAAAATGAACATATTGCCACTTGGTCAATAATGCCAAATCGTTAATGTTGTGTCTTTTTGTGATGTTTTCATCGATGTATGCTAATACATTTATTAGTTGTTGAGGCATTTGACTTTTGTCAACGTGTTGCTCTGCAACTTGTTCTGTTTTAAATATAAAAAGTGTTGAACGAATGTCATTCATATGAACAGGACTCATTTTAATTTCACATGAACGAATATTTTTTAATAACATTAGCAATTGTTCATTGTATTCTTTCAATATAACAATAATTGGCTTATGAATACTTTTTATATCTTCAATAAACAACTCTATTAGGTTAACAGATATATCTATGATTAAAACATCATGTTTATTTATCGAATCAATATCTTTGAATGAATGAATGGAGAATTTTGAAGGAGTTATTTTTAAATCAATGCTTTCCATAGTAGAAAGCATTTTTTTTTTCACTACCAATGAATCATAAACATATAAAATCTTGTCCATTTTTTCTATTAATATTTGTTTAATCTTGACTTTAAAGAATTGATAATGTCTTCTTTTTCTTTAATTTCCAAATCTGTTTCTACTACAATTTCTAGCGCTTGAAGTATAAAATCAATAATTGAATGTTGTCTATTTTTGATAGCAGCCTTGTCTGATAAATCGAATTTAGTTTGTATTAAACGTTCTTTTTCATTAGAATCATCACTGGGATTTAAGATCTCTTCATAGTTTACATTAAATATTTTACACAATTTTAATAATTCAGCAACTGAAAAATCAATTACCCCATTTTCTCTCCTTGAATATTGAGATTGGCTTAAGCCCAATTCATATGCTATATTTTCCTGAGAAAGCTCGTTAAATTTTCTTAACATTCGGATTTTTTTATGTAGCTTTTTCATTAAGAATAGTTATACAATAAGTTATAAAAGTTGTAAGTTTCTTTCTAAAATTAAATTTTTAATTCTATTGACAAACAGATTTGAATACAATATGTTTTTATCACATAGATATTAATCAAATATGTTATTATCACATAGAATAAGCAATGTAATATTTCGAATTTTGTCATCTAGTATTGTAAACATAGTTATGACTGAATCGAAAAGTGAATTCAATTGGTATGTATTAAAAACTAAATCCGCACACGAAAAAAAAATTAGCCTTTTACTTTCAACTGATGGATATACTGTTTACCTACCTCTTGTTGTATCTATTCGGCAATGGAGTGATCGGAAAAAAAAAATAATTTCGCCGCTTATCCCATCAGTTGTCTTTGTGAACTGTGCAAAAACAACATTGGATCAATTTTACGCATATACTGGAATTGTTGGTGTTCTTAAATATTTGAAAGAACCTGCTATTGTCAAAGATGTTGAAATTGAAAATTTAAAAATTATTGAGAAAGAATTTAACGGAGAGGAAATTCAAGTATCAACGGAAGTATTTGAAAAAGGACAAAGAGTTTCGGTTAAACAAGGACCTTTTAAAGGGCTCATTGCTGAATCGGTTAAAGTTAATGGCAAACACCGCCTACTCGTAAAAATTGAACTTTTAAATGCTGAATATATTGTAAACATACCTCGCTCTTTTGTAAGCGCGTTGAATAACTAAAATTTAAAACAACTATAAATTTAGTTAATTGATTTACAGCAAGTTACGATTTTTAGATGTGACTTGCAAGGGCGAAGCTATGTACGCAACAAACTTATAAACATACCATTGAAAAAACTACTACTAAAATTTGAATACTGGTTCAATAAGAAGTTGGGCTGGTTTTTCATTAACGGAAGAAAACAAGCACAAATTGAGGAATATTTAAAAAACCAATCTGAAAAGATTGACCAATTAAACTAATATGATTTGCTTAGCATTTGACAACTATGATTGGGGGTGTTCATACCTACTTCATGATGAAACGAATTACAAAATCAATAGAATTGAAATAGGACCCAACAAAAAATTATCCTATCAATTTCATAAGCATCGAACTGAAATTTGGACGATTATTGATGGTGAAGGTTTAGTAACGCTCAATGATGAAAAATTCATCCTCAATAGAGGCGATTGTATTCAAATACCAAAAGGCGCCATTCACAAGATTGAAAATACACTGGCGCAAAAATTAATCTTTATTGAAATACAAACAGGGAAAGAACTTAACGCTAAAGATGTAGTGGAAATTGATGAAGATCAAGTTGCATTTGATGAGTTTGGAAGAAATACTGTAAAGGAATAAAAGATGTTTAAATATTGTGAAATAGAAGAACGTCCAACAGAACTTCCCCAAAATTCTCAATGAACGAGGAAAATGTCTTTTATCTCAGTAGGTAATAATATATTACACTTCCGAAAAGATCATGTTAATCGATTTTAGATAAATCAAGTAGAAAAACATTGTAATTGAAGCCTTATTTTGTAAAAAATCATTATAAATTAAACAGACCAATTATAGTTGATACGTAAAATCAAAAACTTAGCCAACACAGATGTAAAAAAGAAATTTATTTCTAATTTCTTTTCTCTTTCCATTCTACAAGGTGTTAACCTTATTTTACCTTTAATAACCTTTCCTTACCTCGTACGAATCTTAGGAATTGAAAAATATGGACTTGTAGTTTTTGCACAAGCATTTATAACTTATTTTACGTTAATCGCAGATTATGGATTTAATTTATCTGGTGTAAGAGAAATTTCATTTTATAAAAATAATTCACTTAAGATCACTAGAATTTATAATTCGATATTGATAGCGCGTCTATCATTAGTATTAATCGGATTTGTAGTTCTTGCATTTGTTGTTTTTAGTTTTGATAAATTTTCTAGTGACTGGAGATTATATTTCTTAACGTACGGGTTGGTCATTGGAAATGCTTTATTTCCGACTTGGTTTTTTCAGGGAATGGAAAAAATGAAATATATTACTATTCTATCTGTAATAGCGAAAACTATATTCACCATATTTATTTTTGTTTTAGTGAAAAACCCAGATGATTTCTTATGGGTTCCAATGCTAAATTCATTAGGCTATTTAGTAATTGGTTTTATTTCCTTAATTATAATAAATCGACAGTTTAACATCCCTTTTAAAATTCAAAAAAAGAAATATATCAAACAACAGCTTCAAAAAGGATGGTTTATATTCATTTCCAAAGTTTCAACTAATTTGTATACAGCAACAACCACATTTGTTTTAGGCCTAGTTACGAACACAATAATGGTTGGTTATTATGCTGTTGGAGAAAAAGTAATACGGATCATTGTTTCATTGTTTTCTCCATTTACACAAGTAATCTATCCACATGTTGTACAATTAGTAAAAAAATCGTCTGAAGAAGCTGAATTATTTTTAGGGAAAGTAATAAAGTATACCTTATTAGTATCACTTTTTATTTTAATGATTAGCGTTTTATTTTCATATCCTATTTTTCAATTAATTTTTCAGGATAATATTGATCAATCAGTATTAATTTTTAGAATTCTTTCTCCATTGATAGTTATTATTCCTCTAGCGTCCGTATTATTTAATATTGTTTTACTGGCGTTTAAAATGGACAATTATTTTTTTAAAATTTATTTGATAGGAGCACTGGTGAATATTGCTTTATTAGCGATCCTACTTTTTGCATTTAAATTTTCAATAGTAGGTGCAGCCATGTCTCTTTTAATTAGTGAGTCTGTTATAACAGGATTGGCAATTAGAGATCTTAAAAAGAAAAATATTAAGATTTTTTCTATTATTAAACAAACAATCTTATCAAAATAAAGTGACAGATTTAGCAGTCGTAATACTCAATTACAATTCTTTTCAAGATACAATTAATCTCGTTAATGAGCTCCAAAAACAATCAATTGTTAATGACTTGTTTGTTCTAATTGTAGACAATTTTTCTCCAAACAATTCTTACGAACAATTAATTCCACTTGAGTCAACTTATAAGAATGTGAAAGTTTTACAAACCGTCTCCAATCTCGGATATGCGAAGGGAAATAACATTGGATTAGATTATTTAGACAAAAACGTTCATCCAGAATATGTAGCCATCTTGAACAATGACGTTGTTCTCGAAAACGATTGTTTTGAAAGACTTATTGAAAAGTACAAACAATTAGAACAAGCTGCAATTATTGCTCCAAAACAATTGGATGTAAACAACAAAGAAGTTCCAGTTTACAGTATGAATAACTTTCTGGATGATTGTGTAAACCTTTTTTATTTTTTTAAGCTTTTTCACCGACGAAAAATTAGAGCTTTTCAAGATACCACAGGTAAAAATGCCATGGAAGTGGATTTAGTACCTGGTAGTTTTATGTTTTCTTCGTTTGAACGATTTAAAGCCTTAGGTTTTTTTTATACAAACACCTTTTTATTTGTGGAAGAACGATTTATTACTGTTGCTGCGCATACTAAAAGTTGGAAAAATTATATTGTATTAGACCAAACCTATATTCATGCCCACTCTAAAACAATCAATAGTTTTCACAGTAGTGTCGGTAAATATAAATTGCTGTATACAAGCGTATTAGAGTTTACACGCGTATGCCGAAAAAACGGAAAAATCAAAGCTGAAGTGCTAAAGCCTTTGATGTGGCTATCTCTGTTGGAGATGAACTTAGTCTTTCAAGTAAAAAATAAATTGAAGAAATGATTTCTTTAAAAGCAAATAGGTTTTTCATCTATCTAATTATTACATCTTTAGCAATTGCGCCGGCATTTGCATTGGGTGATGACAATAGAAATCTTCTCTTGATTGGTGTGATGTTTCTTTCACCGATTATCATTTTTGCTTACAACCAATACCAAAAATTGGATGTATGGATACTATTGACAGCAGCTAGTCTTGCGTTGGGGCCTGTCTTACTCCATCCGGAAAGTCTCCGTTGGTCAACCATTCTCTATTCGTGGATGTTCTTTTTGACTTTTATGGCCTATAATAGACTCCTTCATGCCAATTTTTTCAGTGCTTTTCATTTTTACAAACTCATTCGCTTTTTGATTTTTGCTTACTTTCTGGTACTGCTTGTTCAACAATTTTGTGTGTTAACGGGTTTGCCAATTTTTAATTTGAGTAATTATAACCCTGTCGAACCTTGGAAATTGAATAGCTTATCTTCTGAACCTTCACATTCCGCAAGAATCATGGCTTTGTTGATGTTTTGCTACTTGAGTATGAGTGAAATAAAATTCAAACGAAAATACAGTCTTTCGGAGGATTTATGGAACGATAAATGGGTTTGGCTGGCATTCTTTTGGACTATGATCACCATGGGAAGTAGTACTGCTTTTTTATTTATCCCCATCGTTCTATTAAAAGTAATTAGCAAGAAAAATATTTTCCCTTTGTTTGTCTTATTGATTGTTTTGTTTGTGTTATTTGACCAGGTAGGATTTACTTCCATCGACAGAACGGTTGCTTTTTTTCAAGCTACTTTGACACTTAATCCAGAAAAAATAATAGAAGCAGACCACAGTGCTTCGTTTAGAGTAGTTCCTTTTTTAACTCTTGTTCAATTCTTGAATTTCTCCGATCTCAATGGGGTATTGGGGCATGGTGTGGACACGGTTTCCACATTCATGTACAAGTATATGCCTGGAGGAGGTGACAACGTTTCGGGAGGTGGTTTTTTTCTGGTGTGGTACGAATATGGATTCTTGTCTTTTATTCTTTTGCTGATTACAAGCTTAAAGATTTCAATCAATCGAAAGGATTATTTTACCTATGTATTTTGGTTTTTATTGGTTTTTTTAAGTGGAATAAATAGTCAAATTGTTTGGTTGTGTATGGTTTTGTTGTTTACCATGTCTTTTTATAAAACCAAATTCAAAATTGTATAATGGAAATACCTAAAATAATACATTATTGTTGGTTTGGTCCAAAGCCTATTCCAGATTTAGAATTAAAATGTATTGAATCGTGGCGAAGATTTTTACCTGATTATAAATTAATGTTTTGGAATGAGGGAACTTTTGATTTAAATAATCATCATTTTGCAAAACAAGCCTATGATAATAGGTATTATGCTTTTGTTAGTGATTTAGCAAGAGCTCATGTATTAACAGAATATGGCGGGATTTATTTAGATACAGATTTAGAAGTATTTTCTGGTTTTGAAGAACTATTAAAAAATGACAATGTTATTTTAGGTTTTGAAAACAAAACCTTTATAGGTACTGCAATGATGGCTAGTGTACCAAATCATAAAATATTTATAGATTTTGCTAATCACTATAAAGAGTTGTCTTTTATTTCAAAAAGTGGAGATATACAAATTACTGCCAATCCTTCCATATTGGCAGAAATATTAAAACAATATAAAATAGACTTTAATGGCGAAGAACAATTAACTTCTGGTATTCATATATACCCCCGAGATTATTTCTTTCCCAAAAAAATAAAAGAAGGTCAATTTAGAATTACTGAAAACACTGTTGCAATCCATCATTTTGAAGGTAGTTGGCTTACTGAAAGGCAAAAGAAAAGAGGGCAAAATATTTTCTGGATTGAGGTTTGTCGACCGATTTTAAGAATTGCAATAAATATATTATCAAAAGTGATAAGTAAGGATAAAACCAAAAAAATTGAAAATAAAATTAGAAATTGGTTGAAATGAAAACTAAAGAAATTATACAAAAAGATTTATATCGAATAATTGGAAAGAATGTTAATTTTCTTAGCATTATTACTCATTTACATAAAAGTGAATTTCGATATGTATTTTTGCTGAGATTTACATATCATTTTAAACATAAACGAAGTTTAATCTCATATTTATGTTATCCTATATTAAGATATTACACCATAAAATATGGTTATGATATTCCCTATCAAACTCAGATTGGTCCAGGGTTTAGACTCATTCATTTTGGAGCAATCGCAATAAATCCCTTGGCTGTAATAGGTTCGAATGTAACGATTTTTAAAGATGTTACAATTGGGAGTAATCGTAGAGGAAAAAATCAAGGATCACCAACTATAGGAGATGGTGTTTTTGTAGGAGCGAATGCATCGATAATCGGAAATTGTAAGATTGGAGATAACTCGATGATTGCTCCGAATTCTTTCGTGAATTTTGATGTACCTGCAAATTCATTAGTGATTGGGAATCCCGGAAAAATAATCCCTGTTGATGATGCGACTTTATCCTATAGAGATAATTTCATATAAACAATGACTCAATTTAATACAAAGCAAAGTACCTGGACCAATGTGCATTCTGATATTTTTTCAGAATTTATTGTTCGTATGAATGATAATCATATTAGGTACTTTATTTTAAGAAATTTTGAAGGGTTACCACAAATAAACAATTCAAAGGATATCGATATAATTATTGAACCTGGTTCCTATAAGCGATCATTTACTCTATTAAAAGAAATACTTTTCAAATTCGGTATCTCACATTATCGTATGGTAAAATACGAAAGGGTTCATTGCATTTATGGTATGGATTATAACAAGGAGTTCTCCATTCACATTGACTTGATTGAGGGTTATCTTTCAAAAGGTTTTGAAATATTTTCATTTACTGAATTGTATAACCAAACGATAGAATTCAAGAATTTCAGGGTATTAAATGAGAAATATGATGCAATTATGCTATTGTATTATAAAGTAATCGGAACTAAGCAGTTAAAACCGCAGTATAAAGAAAAAATCAAGCTCATTTACCAAAAGCATGAAGCTGAAATTAATGCAATAGTAAAAACTACATTGGGTGATAAAATGAGTGGTATAATAATCGATTGTTTATCGAATCATGATTACGAAACTATTATCACAATCGCAAAAAAAATATCAAAAATTTCTAAAACGCGAGTTTTTTTTAAAAATCCTTTCCAAACGACGTATAATGTTTTAAAGTTTTTACTAGAAAAAACACATAGAATAATTTATTGTCCTAGAAAATTTCAAAATTTCATTGCCGTTTTAGGTGCAGATGGTACTGGTAAATCTACATTTATTGAAGGTCTTGTAAAAGCTATTGCATTTTATAACGTGTCCGAAGAATCAAAATCCCATGTCTATCATCATCGCCCAACTATATTACCGAACCTTGGAGCTGTTGGCGAAAAAGCTAAGGTAATGAAGGAAGATAAGGATTTTACCAACCCTCACAGGGCTAAACCAGCCGGGTTTAGTAGCTCCTTTATTAGAATGACTTATTATTGGGTAGATTATTTAATAGGTGTTCCATTCAAACTTCGTAAAGATGTGCAGTTTGACAGATTTACCATTTACGATCGCTATATATATGATTTTTTAATTGATCCCCACCGCTCTCGAATTAATTTGCCTTATTGGATTCGAAAAGTTTTCTCCAAAACTGTTATGCAACCACGTATCGTATTCGTTTTGTTAACAGATGCAGAAACAATTTATAATCGAAAGCAAGAATTAACAATCGATGAAATTAATAGACAACTTGGTGAATTTTCTAAATTGGCTAAGTCGGATAAAAGATTTGTTGTTTTGGATGCTTCACAATCTCCCGGAGAGATTGTGAATGAAGCCATGAAGATTATAATTGAAAAATTCACCACAGTTTTAAAATGAGAACAATTTTAGTTTGTGCTTATGCTTGTGAGCCATTAAAAGGTTCAGAACAAGGTGTTGGCTGGAATTGGGTATTACAAATGGCGAAAACAAATCACCTACACGTAATAACCCGATCCAATAATCAGGAAGTCATTGAATTACACTTACCATCAGATGTTAGTCCGAATATAACTTTTCATTATTACGACACCCATCCTTTCATAAAGGGATTAAAAAATAAAGCAAAAGGCCTGTATTTTTATTATTTCTTCTGGCAACTAGGAATTATTACTCTAATATTTAAACTAAAAAAGAAACAAAAGTTTGATTATTCTATGCATTTAACATTTGGAAGTATGTGGATGCCTACATTTTTACCCTTTTTCAATATCCCTTTTATTTGGGGCCCAATTGGAGGTGGGGAAGGAGAACCAAATTCTTTTATCAGAGCCCTTCCTCTCAAACAAAGAATGATTCAAAATGTCCGCAAAATCATAAATAGAGCAGCTTTTATAAATCCATTTTACATGATTACGTGCGTTAGTGCATGTATTATTTTAGTGCGTACAAAAAATTCAGCACAAGTAATACCAAAGCTATTTAGGAAAAAAACCAGGGTTATTCTAGAAACAGCAATGGAAAGAGAGATTTTTAATTTTAAGAGAAAGCAAAACACTGATTTTAGAAAAAATGAATTCAAATTAATTTCGACAGGTCGATTAACGCCTTCTAAAAATATTTTAACTGCTATAAAAGCATTTGATTTTATACCGCCAACCTATAATGTAAAATACACTATAATTGGCTCGGGAATTGAAAAATATAAAATTGACAAAGAGATTAAAAATTTAAAACTAGAACATCGAATAAATGTTATTTCTGAGATAACACGTAAAGAAGTTCTGGAGAAATTAATCGAATCTGACATTTTTTTATTTCCAAGCCTTCGTGAGGGGGGGAGTTGGGCGCTGATGGAAGCCATGGCAATTGGATTACCTGTGGTATGTTTAAAATGGACGGGAATGGACATAATTACAGACAATAAAAGTGCAATTCAACTACCTGTTTCCTCACCGGAACAAATGCCAAAAGATATGGCAGAAGCAGTAATTAAATTAATAAAAACACCTAACTTAATTGATGAAATGGGTTCTGCTGGAAGGGCTAGAATTAGGGAGGTTTTTAATTGGGATGCCAAAGGGGTATTTATGGAAGAGTTGTTTGCTGAATTAGATAACTCTAAAAAATGAAAAGTATTTTCTGGATTCTTTCCGGTTCTAACGGTGCAACCTTCATTATCAACACAAAGTCTTTTTCCTTTGTGTTGCGTTCTTTGAAGTTTTTTAAAGCTCGAACATTTCTTACTACGCTAAAGAAAATAGGCTTGAGTTTGAGTTCTATTCTAGTTGGGAAATTGTACAGGAAAAAATTAAAAACTGCGGAGCAAATAGAGCTGTATTTATACGAAGCGTTTAACACCAGTATTAATTTTGGCATCAACGAAGATGTTGCTGTATTGATCTCACCATCCCGAGACAAGGTAATCGTAAACCACAAAAATACACACTTTCAGAAATTTGCTTTTGGAACGAGTTACGCCAAAGTAAAGAATGAAGCAACGATCTATTCATTATTCAAAACAAGGCCAAGGTCATTTCAAATTTCGGAACTACAAGATTTCACAGAGATTGAAAATAAGTATTGTTCATTTATTCTGAACAACAATAAAATTCAAAAAAAGAGTAAGGAAAAATACAGTTTAGCGCAAACTATGGTTGAATTCTTTCAGGTTTCTCCATCAGGAGAAATATCGTTTCATGCTTATATCGATCAACTTCTGAACACCTTAGAGAATCTTGATCTGTCCCAATTTCGAATATTAGAAGACCATCTTTCGGATTTGAAATTAAAATCCGAGTCAGTGATCCTACCGCTAGGTTTGGTACACAATGATTTTAAAACATGGAATGTCATCCGCTACGATAAAATCTTGATTTTTGACTTTGAAGAGGCGGATTTACAAGGTATGCCAATGTTCGATTTGTTTAATTTTTATTGCGATCCGAATGTACGTTATATTTCAGCCAAAGAATTAACCAAAACTATTTTCAGTCAGGATAATATTAAAATTTATCAGGAATATTTACGTCTATTGAAGATAAATCTGAGTTTTGTGTGCTTGTTAGACTTTTATTTGATTAAGCGAATTCTATTTTGGCATGCTGCCAAAGAGCAAAAAACAGCAACTGATTATTTAGGCCTTTTCAAATTCATTCACTCCAAATGAGTAAGCGTAATTCATCGGAATTTATTTTCGTTCATCTCCTCAATGATTTTAGTGGCAGTCCCAAAGTATTGTCGCAAGTTGTGCGTGCAGTGCAGTCCAAAAATAGTGAAATAGCGCTTTATACTGGAAATCAGACAAACGGATTTTTGTCGAACCTCACACCCAATCACCAAAATTTCAGTTACAGACGTTTTGAAAATAGGTATTTCACCTTGTTTTCTTTCCTGTTTTCTCAAGCGATACTATTCGTTAAATTACTTAAATATTGGCGCAAGGATGTTACGATTTATGTCAACACAATGTTACCATTTGGTGCCGCTTTAGCCGGTAAGTTGATGCGTAAACCGGTAATTTACCACATTCATGAAACCACTATTACTCCTCCAGGATTAAAGTTATTTTTGAGAAAGGTAATTCGCTTCACTTCCCAAAAAAATGTATTTGTATCTCATTCTGTTAAAAATTTGGAGTCATTTGATGGGCTTTCCCAATCCGTTGTGTACAATGCGCTGCCTTCCAATTTTGCAGAAACAACAGTAAATCATGTCTATTCGCCTTTTTGCACAGGAAAGTTTAATGTGCTCATGATATCTTCAATGAAAGCCTACAAAGGGGTATTTGAATTTATAGAAATTGCAAGAAAACTGCAAAACAAAGAAGAAATTACATTTACCTTGGTCTTGAATGCATCACAAGAAGAAATAGACGCTTTCTTTGAAAAAATAGTCCTCCCTTCCAATATTATTTTTTTTCCACAGCAAGCGGATGTAATCCCTTTTTATGGCAACGCATCCCTCGTCTTGAATTTATCCCGAATAGATGAATGTTTAGAGACATTTGGCTTGACAATTTTGGAAGCACTTTCCTTTGGTATTCCAGTCATTGTTCCTCCTGTTGGTGGTCCATCTGAAATCGTCATTGACGGTAAAGAAGGTTATCTAATTTCATCTTACCAAATAGATGCTATTGCAGAAAAAATAGCATTTCTCTCCCAAAATCCAGAAACATGCTTAGAATTATCTCGAAATGCAAAGGAAAGATCCTTTGATTTTAGAGAAGACAAGTTTACTGTTGAAATACTGAAATTTTTGAATGTCTAAAAAAGTTGCAATTATTGGTTCCGTTGGCATTCCTGCAAAGTATGGTGGCTTCGAAACCCTGGTAGAATATTTAAGCAAACACCTTTCCTCTCGGGTAGAACTTACTGTTTACTGTAGTAGTAAATCGTATTCAGTAAAGGTAAAGAAACACAATAATGCTCGCTTACGTTATATTCCTTTACACGCAAATGGCGTTCAAAGTATTCCGTATGATATTTTTTCTATAGTTCACGCGCTTTTTATTGCAGATACACTTTTAATTTTAGGTGTTTCAGGCTGTTGCATTCTGCCCATTGTACGCCTGTTTACAAAAAAGAAAATCATTGTCAACATTGATGGTTTAGAATGGAAACGCAATAAATGGGGAAAACTGACGAAGGGCTTTCTGAAGTACTCTGAAAAGTTAGCAGTACGATACGCAGATGCCATTATTGCAGATAACATTGAAATCCAAAATCACGTTAAAGTTACGTATGGAAAAGATTCTGTTTATATACCTTACGGTGGTGACCATACAAAGACAGTTAATTTCAGTAAGGAAACACTAGAGAGCTATCCATTTCTTAAACAAGAATATGCCTTTAAAGTGTGTCGAATAGAACCTGAAAATAATATTGAAATGATTCTCGAAGCTTTTTCGCGAAAAAACTCATTACAACTTGTTATTGTCGGTAATTGGGAAAACAGTGAGTTTGGCAAAACAATGCGACTGAAATTTGATTCTTTAAAGCATATTCACTTATTGGATCCAATATATAACCAAACTACCTTGAATGAAATTCGATGTGGTTGCAAAGTTTATATTCATGGCCATTCTGCAGGTGGCACCAATCCCTCTTTAGTGGAAGCAATGTCACTAGGCTTACCTGTTTTTGCTTTCGCTGTCAAATACAATGAAGAAACTACTGCTCATCAGGCACTATTCTTTAAGGATAGTGCACAATTGGTAGGGTTGCTAGAAAAACATAATGAACTTGATTTACCATTTTACGGACAGAAAATGCAAGAAATTGCCGCTAAAGAATATGTTTGGTCTGTGATAGCTGAAAAATATTTAGTGCATGTATAGTAAATCTTCAAATCGCAGTTTAGCCAAGAAGAAAACACAGAAATGATAGCTGCTATCAATGCTTTTAAACCAGAAATTCTGTTTGTAGGCATGGACAGCTCCTAAACAAGAAAAATGGGGACATGTACATAAATCTCAAATTGATGCACGTATGATCTATTCCATTGGAGCTGGTTTTGATTTTTATGCAGGAACAGCTCAAAGATCGCATCCCATTTGGATAAAATTGGGCTTGGAGTGACTGCCACGATTGATGAGAGAGCCTCGAAGATTGGCTAGGCGTAATTTTGTGTCCACACCGCAGTTTTTGTGGGACTTATTTAAAAATAAATACAGAAAGAATAAAAAATGAACAAAATCATCACAATGTTAATCTTACTCCTTGTAGTAAGCGCTTGCAAAACAAAAGAAAAATTGGTCTATTTTCAAGACAAAACCAGCAATCAAAAAGTATATAATGATTCAAGCGGTGTTACAAGCGATGCAGTTGTAAAAACTAAATTCACGACAACATTTAAGGTAGATGATTTTCTAAGTATACAAATTACGGGCGAAGACCCTGATGCACTCGCTGTATTTACACCTGAAGTGTCGCTTCAAAATAATGCCAATGGGTATGTACAAGGAAACCCAGCAAGAGATGGTTATTTAATCGATCCTGAGGGCACCATCAATTTGCCCATAATAGGGAAGTTTCACATTGCGGGCCTCACCCGTATGGAAGCAATCCAACAACTAGAAGCTAAAATTGGTTTATACATCAAAAGTCCCGTGATACAGCTTCAAATCCAAAACTATAAAATTACTGTATTGGGAGAAGTAAGAAATCCAGGCACGTTTAAAATCCCCAATGAACGCATCACCTTATTAGAAGCAATTGGCTTGGCTGGTGACTTAAAAGCTACAGGAGTAAGAAAAAACGTATTAATTGTTCGCGACGAAAATGGCGTGAAAACAGAATTCCGTGTTGACCTTACATCAAAAGATATTTTTCAATCGCCTGCTTATTATTTGCAACAAAACGATGTAATCTATGTTGAACCGAATCTTTCCGCTCAAACAGAAGCAACTTTATGGCGATCCAATGGTGGATTATTTGTCTCGCTTACATCTATAATCATAACAACAATAGCTTTAATAACACGTTAAAATGAACCAAATTAATCCTTCAATCAATACGGAAGAACAAGAACAAACTGTCAATTTAAGAGACCTCATTTATAAATATGTATCGTATTGGAAATGGTTTTTAGTATGTGTAGTCATTCTGTTGAGTGTTGCCTATACTTACTTGCGATATGCAACCCCAATCTACGAGTCGAAAGGTCAAGTTTTAATCAAAGACGATGAACAAACTGGTGGCATGGATGGATTGTCTATGCTAAGTGAATTGGGTTTAAGTGGTAGCAAAGCGAACATAGAAAACGAAATTGAAGTGCTCAAGTCACGTTCTTTATTGGCACATGTTACGCAAGTATTAAAATTACAAGAAAGTTGGTATCTAATCGGTTCGCGTTCGGGCATAAACAGAGGTGAATTAATTGAAAAAATTCCTTTCCATGTTACGTATGCCGAGCGAGATTCGCTTGTTTTTAGCAAAAAAGGGAGTTTAGAAATTGAAATCATCAATGATCAAAACGTCGAATACGATGATGGAAAATACAAAGGACAAATCGCTTTCAATTGTTATTTTAAAACATCTTTTGGGTTGCTTAAAATAGAGAAAACAACCAGCTTCAACAAGAATTGGCTAGGAAAAGAACTAAACTACGAAATCACACCTCTTGATCAAGTTGTAAGTAGCTTACAAACTTCTTTACAAATTGAAACAACGAGTAAAGAATCAGATGTAATCGCCATTGCATTAAAAGGTCCTAACTACATTAAAAACAACAACATCATTAATGAATTAATTCGGCAACATCAAATAGATGCCATCAAAGATAAAAATGAAGTGGCCCGCAATACGAGTTCATTTATTGAAGACCGTATGAAGTACATAACCATGGAGTTGTCGGATGTTGAAAACGAAACAGAACACTACAAAACAAAATACCGATTAGTAGATGTTTCGAGTGATGCACAACAGTTTTTAGCAAAAGAAAATGTTACAGAAAGTGCAATCACAACAGCGAGCATTCAATTAACCATTGTTCAATATGTTGTCGATTACTTAAAAAAATACCCTGGTAATGAAGTCTTACTTCCAACTAATTTAGGGTTTGAAGATGAAAGTATTGCTCAGTTAATTGATCAATACAATAAACTTGTTTTAGCTAAAAACAAATTATTGCAATCTGCCAGCGCAATTAACCCCTCTGTTGAAAGATTAGAAGGACAATTGAATAGTTTGAAAGCAAGTTTAAAATTGAGTTTACAAACCAACAAAGATGCATTAGATTTAGAGTTAAAATCGTTGAAAAACAAAGAAAATGGATACCTTGCCAAAATTGGTGAAATCCCTAAATATGAACGTGAATACCGGGAGATTTTTAGGCAACAACAAATCAAAGAAACCTTGTACTTGTTTTTAATGCAAAAACGAGAAGAAAATGAAATAAAACTTGCTGCAACAGTTGACAATACAAAAATAATCGATTACGCATATTGTAATAATATTCCAGTTGCCCCAAAGAAAAATATCATTTATTTGGGCGCATTGATAATCGGCTTACTTATTCCTTTTGGAATCTTGTATATCCGTGATTTATTAGACAACAAAGTGAGGGGTTTAAAAGATCTAGAGCCATACAAGCTACAAGGTGTTGGAGAAATCCCTTTGAACAGCTCACCAGAACATGTTGTTGTTGAAAAAGGATCAAGAACAATTATCTCAGAAGCCTTTCGAATGTTGCGCTCTAATTTAAGTTTTATGTTGGATCCAACAAAAAAATCGCATGTTATCGTTATAACATCAACGATTGCAGGTGAAGGAAAATCATTCAACTCCATCAATTTAGCGCACTCTTTTGGGTTTTCAGATAAAAAAACAGTTTTGGTTGGACTTGACTTACGTGCACCGAAATTGATGAAATACCTAAATTTAGAGGAACATAAAGGTGTTTCTAATTACATCATTGATGAAACACTTTCAATGGACGAAATACTCATCCCTTCTGTTGACAATCCTAATTTAAGTTACATTCTTTCAGGAAGTATTCCGCCAAATCCAGCTGAATTATTGTTACGAGATCGAATGGTATACCTTTTGAGTGAATTGCGCAAACATTTTGAAATCATAATCATTGATACGGCACCAGTTGGATTAGTATCTGACACGTTAAACATCAGTTCTCATGCTGATTTAATGCTGTACATAGTAAAAGCAAACAAATTAGATAAGCGAATGCTAAGCATACCGAAAGGAATCATTGCCACTAAACAAGTTGAAAAATTAGCTGTAGTCATTAATGGTGTAACGAATGACCGAACAAGATACGGTTACGGTTACGGGTATGGTTATGGTTACGGTTATGGTTATGGGTATGGGTATGGAGAAGAAAATGAAGCCTACTTCAACGAAACAAAACGTAAAAAATCAAAAATAGTTAGAATAATAAGACGCGTTTTTAAAACCAAGAGAAAAAAGAAGTAAGCAACTGACAATAAGGTGAAGAATAGAAAATCAAACAATGCTCAAAATAATTAGTTACATCTATTTTACATTGCTTTTTTACCTTGTTTTTCTATTAGATTACCGACTAAATCAACATTTTAGAAGTTCATACAATACATTTCCATTTAAAAAAACGTTTGAATTTATAACCCATTACAGTGAACTTCAACTTTTAGACAAATGGGGCTATTACAGTGATTTGATTGGGAATGTTGTGCTATTTATACCCTTTACATTTGCCTATCAACAATTATCCAATCAAACATATACAGCTAAAAAAATTGTAATAATTGTATTGATTACAAGTGTGTTTATTGAAGCCATGCAATACCTACTTAACATCGGAGTAATGGATATAGATGACCTCATTTTAAATAGTTTAGGGGGGTGGATAGGTATACAATTTACCAAAAAGATGACATCTTAAATCAACAAAAAAACAAACAGATCATTTCAAATTCAGAATTAAATTAATAATAAATAACTATGGAATTAATCATTTTTCCTTCTTTTTTAATCGCTGCGTTTATATTATCTAACGCCTTATTACCTAAAATTATTGGAATTGTTAAGCATAAAAACTTAATGGAGCAAACCAACAAACGAAGCTCTCATCAAGAAATAGTCCCAACTTTAGGAGGGATTGTGTTTTTTGTAACGCTGATGTTAGGATTTTACTTTACGCGATTTTATGATGAATTGCGTTTTACAGAGTTGATTGTTCCTGGACTAGTCATTTTATTTTTTGTTGGGCTAAAAGATGATTTAATGGTGTTGAGTCCTTATACTAAATTTGCGGCTCAAATAATTGCATGCCTATTTGTAATTGTACATCCGCAATTTCACTATGTTTCTTCTTCTCCTGAATTATTCAATAATGCTGAAATACTTGTAGGAATAATTGAAGTTGTTTTTATGGTTTTAATTATCAATGCATTTAATTTTATTGATGGAATTGATGGACTAGCAGCTGGTATTGGATTAATAATTTTTAGTTGTTATGTGTTCTTCTTTAGTTTGTTAGACGATCTTTTTATGATGTTAATTTATACCATCTTAATTGGAAGTTTAATCGCCTTTTTTAGATTTAATACTTCCAAAACAAAAAAAATATTTATGGGCGATACAGGTTCCTTGCTCTTAGGATTTATGGTTGCAATTGGAGCCATTAAACTTTTGGTTGCAGGCCAAAAAATCAATCTTGAATTACCATTCACCACTTTACAGTTTTTTTTAATGGTATTAAGTATTTTGATTGTTCCTTTATTCGATTCATCACGGGTCATTTTAATCCGTTTACTACAAAAGAAATCTCCATTTTACCCTGATCGTAATCACATACATCACGTTCTAATAGACCGCTTTAAACTCAATCATATTACAGCTACGTTACTTATCATTTGGTTTAATTTGTTTATTATTCTCTCTCAATTATTGTTATCTGTTTTTATAGATCAAGTATATTCATTTATCTTATTTGTGAGTTTTATAGTGTCCCTAGTGTTCCTATTTTATGCTTTCAAAAAAACAGTAATGAGAGAGAAGTAATCTTCACTTTCTGATAATGAATTAATATAAGCACATAAGAAATCGCTTAACGCCGTTAAAAAATGTTTAACGGCGTTTTATTTTTCTACATATTACAAAAAAGACATGCTCTGTTTTCTTTTCATTCAACCTTCACATTTTATGATTAACCAAAAATATTATTTCGAAAGCCACTATTAGAAACCACTTATTATTTCATATTAGTTTACAACATATGGTCTTTCATTGTATGCTCAATATCTTTCCGTAATTCAATCGATACGCGCGACCTCTTGCCCACCCAAGTGGGGATTTCAGTTGAAAAATTGAAATCCCCATTTTTTTTTCCTTCTGCAAGCCCCGTTAAATAAGGGATTACAGAAAGAAGTAGGTAAATTTTCTAGTTTCAATAATCTGTTGCTTTTGATTTATGCCATTTTATGTGCAGCTTTACACAAATACATTTTACACATGAAACACCTTATATTATTTTTAGTCATCAATTTTGGTGGCTTGGCGCTTGGTTCATTTTTAATGGGGAATCCTGCAACGAATGAATGGTATCAACTACAAAACAAAGCCCCTTGGACTCCGCCAGGCTGGGTATTCGGTGCTGCTTGGTTTTCCATCATGCTTTTCTATTCCATTTTTCTTCAGCAACTATTAAAAATAAGTGCAGTAAATAGCAAATCCATAAAATGGCTTTATGCTGTTTCTGTTGTGTTGAATGTCTGCTGGAATCCACTATTTTTTGTGCATCATTGGATAGCTTTGGGTGTAGTAGTATTACTTGCGTTGTTTTTTGTGCTTTTGCTTTTAGCACGAATTGCACTGAAACAAAAACCAATAGTAGTCTTGCTCATCTTGCCCTATTTGATTTGGATGCTCATCGCCATCTCTTTGAATGCCTATTTATTGAAGTGAAATCTGTGAATTTGAATAGAAACAACAATGTGTCCTATAAAAATATGCGAGCGACTTCTTACCCTTAAAAAGCAACCAATCGTTAACTCTTTAATTATTATTTAATAGTTTTATAGGTATGAAGTACCATTTGCTTTTAACGAATATCTTTTTATCATTCTTCGCTATGATTTGTGTTGCACAAGAAGACACAGTTGGCTTACAAAAAGAAGACTTACAATTAATCAATGATTTGGTGATTGGTGATTCTTCTTATTACATCGATGAGAACGAATGCATTGCGTTAACAGCCTTTTTAGAATTAAATTTTATTGATAGTCTAACCTATTTAGCGAAGAAAAAAAAGGAAGTAACCTTTATTATTCGAGATACGAATGTGATTCATAAAATAAACGGAGAATTGAACTTGCCGTGCAAAGACAAAAACGCAACGTTTAAAGACAATCCAGTTGAAGAAGAATCCATTTCAATTCATACTTACGTAGGTCAATTAAAAGCGCTTAACAAATACGTTGTTCAAACCATGGGCTGGGAAGATTATGAGTATAAATTTATAGACCGTACAACTGGAGATACAAGTAATTATTTTACAGGACTTCCTCACCTTTCACCCTCCAAAAAAAACATTTTAGAAATTACAGAAAATAGTTATTCGATGACTACCGACCTTGGTTTATATGCAGTTGAAGGTACCCAAATCAAACCCTTGCTTTTTACAAGCTTTTGTCAATGGATGTTGGCGGATGAAGGTTTTTGGTCGACTGATGGCTGCTTTTACCTTGCTGTAAATGCGAAAGATGCGTTTTGGACAAGTTCTGGAGATGTGAGAAAACCTAGCTATTACATTAAAGTGAAGCTGAAGCAATAATCGTAGTTTTTAGTCTATGATATTAATCAGTTTTTATTCAATTATTACTTCTGTTTTTTTCTTTTTTTTTAAATGACCTTTGTTAGAGAATGATAGCCATTCTTGAATGAAGCTAATTAAAAAATAAAAAAATGAAAGCAACTGCACCTATTTACCAGCAACACGAAGAAAACACAACATGGACAAACAGTTTACAATTTTACAAAGATGAAATTGTAATTTTAAGAGAACGTTTGTCTGAAATCGCTGCTAAAAACACCAACAAAGAAATTTTGGCAGAAGTAGAACATTTTCAAAATCAATTTATTATTCAACGCAATAACATAGATGAAATCATGCATTTAATCAAGCAAAATGAAAATGCAATCATTGAAGAAATTAACTCAAATCCAGTTGCCGTTGATCATCGAAAAGTTAAAGCACATACGGAAGAAAAGGAACAGATGGAATCTTTTGAAAAAACATTTAATGACTTGCGAGAAGAATACAATCGCTTTTCGGCAAAATGGATGTAATATCCTATCTTTACAAAACAAAAAAGCCTCTTAATTGAGGCTTTTTTATGAAATAGAATTTTTAGTTACGCATAAAAAGGGGCAACCATAAAATAAACAATTACACCTGTTACAGCTACATACAACCAAATTGGGAATGTAAAGCGCGTCATGCGTTTGTGCTTTTCATAATTACCTTGCCAAGCAGCTAAATACGTAAACAAAACCAACGGAATAACTGCCATACTTAACAAAATGTGAGTTACCAATAAAAAATAGTACACATAAGCCATCCAACCAGCATTCATTTTTTCTAAAATATCTACTTTCCCATCGTGATTGGTGTCACCATAAAAGGTAGAGTCTGAAAACACGTGATAAGCAACATACAAAACCAAAAATAAAATTGATAACAATAAGGCAAATCGAATCAAGGAACGATGTAAAGTGATATTCTTTGATTTAATGGCTAGTAAAGCACGAATTAATACAAATGCTGTCAACGCATTGATTCCAGCGTATACAGGTGGTAAAAACGATGCATCGAAGCCTTCTATTTTAATTTTAAACAATGCAGCGACAACAACTGGTACTACAATTGACAATGCGATGATCGCCATGCGCACTTTTGGTAATTTACTTTGATCTAACAATTCCATATTCTTCTTTTAATAATAAACGAACATCCTGTTCTAATTGTTTAACTTGTTTTATATCTGTTCCTAAATAAACACCTCTCACAAATCCTTCTTTGTCTACTAAAGTAAAAGCGCCTGAATGTGCAAATCCACCTTCCGCTTCATCGTCTCTTCCTGCAAAAATCTGAAAGTTCTCAATGCCTAAACGATGTGTTTCTGCTTCATTTCCAGTTAAAAAATCCCAGTTATTTGCCTTAACCTGATAATGTTCTTTGTACCGTTTCAATTGCGAAGGCGTGTCAAAATCTGGATTAATCGAAAACGACAGGAATTGAATGTCTGTAGATAAGTCCTTCAAATTACTGTTTAATAAGCGAAGATTTTTGGTCATCTTCGGACAAATAGTCGGACAACTTGTGAAAAAGAAATCTGCAATCCAAACCTTGCCTTTGTAATCAGTTGACTTCTTCAAAACTGAATCTTGATTTCTAAAATAGAAATATGGAACCGTTGGATAAAGTGTATCTGTTACTTCTTTTCCATCCACTAATTTGTATTCAATATCAAAGTTTCCAATAAAAGGTAAAACCTTTATCTTCTTTTCCTTAGATTGACAAGAAAAGATCAGGAATAAACAAGAGAAAACAATACCTAATTGTTTCATAGTGTTAATGTTGATTCGCTTTTTTACGGGCTTTATCGTATTGCTTTTGCAATAAGGCGATGTGCTCTTTCATTCGGCGAACCATTCCTTCTGTTTTGCCAGACAATACCATTCGCAAGTGATTTTGTTTGTCTAATAACAACATCAATTCTTGAAATGCTTGACCTCCGAAGTATTTTTGATTTTCCTGTAACAAGGATTTGCCATTGTGCTTAAAATTGTAAACAGAACGCGCGTCTCCTGAAGCTAAAATCCAAATAGATGAATCATACTCTTCAATTTGATCATTCAAAGCAGCTTGAACGGTTGACAAATCTTTCAATGGTTTTCCATGTCCATCCGTTGCAAATGAAATGATTTTCACTTGCTTCATTTTTTTTCGCTTGTTTTTACGGATATGTTGGTAAATGGCTTGATCTAAGTGCCACAAAGAAATAGCACAGCTATCGGGACAATTTTGCTGAATCGTAGTGATTACAACAATTTGATCTCTAAATTCTTTAGCTGAACGTTGATGGCCTGATGCATCTGTAAAGGTGTATTCAATTGCTTTACCGTAATCATCTAAGGTTTTGAATTTATGTTCACAGCTTTGCTGAGAAATAAAAACCAATAAAAAAGCCGGTCCGAATGTAAGTAAAAATGCGAATATTACTTTCAATCGACCGGCAGAGTTTTTCTTTTGCATCGTGCTTTATGCTCCGTGAGATTTTAATACATCGTCAACATACAAACCTTCCGTTAATAAAATGAAGATTAAGTATGCAATGAAAACAAAGTAAGGAATCAAAATAACATAGCGCATCACTTTACGTTCGTCACCTAAGTGCATAAATGATAAAACGATATATGCAGCTTTTACTAATGTCAATGCAATAAATGACCATTTAACAATTGGCCAAATTGTAGTTCCTTGTTTAATAAACGCTCCTAACAATACTTCTACAACAGTAATGATTGTTAATAGTGCGGTTACTTTCCAAATCTTTTTTCTTAGAACTTTTCCTTCTTCTTCACTGTGGTGTGCATCCAAAGAATATTCAATAACGTCGTCTCTTTCCATATCTATATTTTTACGAGAATTAAACTAAATAGAAGAAGGTAAATACAAATACCCAAACTAAATCGACAAAGTGCCAGTATAAACCAGTTTTTTCAACCATTTCATAATGACCTCTTTTGTGGTACGTTCCAGCAATAACACCTAACAAAATGATAATGTTGATGATTACTCCAGAAAATACGTGGAATCCGTGGAATCCTGTAATGAAGAAAAAGAATTGTCCGTATTGTTGAGGACCATATTCGTTTTGCTCTAAATTTGCTCCGTAAATTACTTTATTTGGTGTACCATTATAAATTGCTTCATAGTACATTTTCTCCGCGTTTTTACCTTCAATTCTTGTTCCAACTTTATTCGTTTTACCATCTTTTTTGATGATTAATTCCATGTGTTGGTCTGCTTCTTTCGTGATTTTAGCTTTCGAACCATCGTGTAAAGTAATTACACCATCGTTAATTTTTCCAGCTTCAACTGCATGTTGGAATTGGTGCATCAAATCTTCTTTGATAACCGCTCCTTTTGCATGGTGAGCTCCTGCTTCAATCACAGTGAAGTTTTTAATTTCTCCAAAATGACCTCTAACAATTGCTTGCGAACCATCAACTAATTCAACTTTTCCAAATTCAGAACCGTGGATAAAGTGACTCCACTCCCACGCTTGTGAACCAACGAAGAAAAATCCACCAATAATTGTTGCAACCATCCATTTGATCACTCCTTTTTTATCCATTCGGTGACCAGCTTCAACCGCTAATACCATTGTTACAGATGAAACAATCAAAATAAACGTCATTAAGGCTACGTACAATAATGGGTAACCGTGACCTAAAAATGGCATTGAATTAAATGTTTCCTCACCGATCGGCCATGCATCTTGTGCATCGTGACGTGTGAAACCATAAGCAATTAGTAAGCCCCCAAATGTCAGCGCATCCGACACTAAGAAGAACCACATCATTAACTTTCCATAACTCGTACTAAACGGAGAAATTTTTCCTCCCCAAAGCGTACTCGTATCAATTTGTTTAGAAGCGTGTCCAGACATATTAAAAAATTTTATGCAAGTTTAGTGAATAAAAATCAAAAATAGCAATAAATAGACCCATAATAGCCCTAAAAAGTGCCAAAAAATTGCACCTAGTCTCAGACTCAAATGCTCTTCTTTGTTAAATCTTCCTGAAAATGAACCAATTACCATTTTAATTAAATAAATAATCGTTCCTAAAATATGTAATAAATGTAAGAAGGTAATGATGTAAAAATAAGAAGTTGCTGAATCAGCTGTTTCCATTGCTTTAATTTGCAGGTATTTTGACAATCTTTTCCCTTCATAATACAAGCTCCTTTCTTTATATGACAATGCTTTTCCTTTATAATAAATCTGGAAATCTGTCCCTAATTCACCTTTATTAAAGAAATCTACACGTCCATCACGCACATTAATCGCTAAATCTTGCAATCTCATTTGATCTACATTCTGGATTTCAGTTCCATCTGGCTTGCATAATTTACCATTGATCAAACCTAATGGTTGACTGTTATAATATAAAACAAAAGAATTGCCATAGTTGGTAACTTTAAACGATTGATTTTGTTTTAAAGAGATAAATTGACGCATGAAATTTTGATAGGCTTTGAACTGTTGCTCGGACATCTTTTTTCCAGCATATTCGTAATGGTTCCCATCTACTCCTAAGAAAACACCATTGTATTTTACTTCGTAATAATCACCATATCTTCCATCGGTTACAATGATATGATTATTAACTGCGTGAGCACCCATTTTTGTTAAGTCTTTGTATCCTTCAAACTGAAAATAAGCAAACGCTAATCCTGTAATTAGTGTCAACGAAATATGCAATTTCAATTGACCAATAGCGCCTTTTTTAACTGAAATAATCGCTAATTGTAAAAAGATACTACTTAATAAAATGAAGGCAGTACTCACCCAAAACGAAGTTGGTAACGGATATTTTAACCAAAATGAATCCCCCATTGAGACAATGTAAGCAGATGTAAATCCAGCAAACAACATGATAATACTGAAAATACTTACATACACTAAATTCTTTTTCGCTTTTTCTTTAACTTCTGGTGATAAATCACGGTAAACATCGTTTTTCATATTGCTGTGTATTTAAAAGTTAATTGTATTTCACTTAATTTGGTAAAGCACTTTCTATGCGGTCAAAAACGTATAAAAATTGTATGATTGGTAAATAAACAAACGAAGCGAACATTAGTTTACGCGCATCCTTTGTATCGCAGCTTTGCAGTAATTTATATGCATACATAAAAAAGGCTAAACTGAAAATCGACGCAACGATTAAACTTACTGTTCCTGTCCAACCTAAAAACCAAGGCAATAAACTAAACGGAACCAAGGCCAAAGAATAGATCACAATTTGAAATGCAGATGCTTTTGAACGACCACTTTTGGAAGGTAGTAAAGAAAATCCTCCCGCTTTGTAATCATCGTACAAAACCCAAGCAATAGCCCAAAAATGAGGGAATTGCCACATGAATTGCACAAAAAATAATACACCTGGTAACAATCCAAAATCATTCGTAGCAGCTACAGCTCCCAACATTGGTGGAATCGCTCCTGGAACTGCTCCAACAAAAACGGCCCATGGAGTAACGCGTTTTAATGGAGTGTAAATAAATACATAAGAAATATAGGCTAAAAAGCCCAAAATGGCTGAATAGACATTGATTAAATACAATAAATAAGTCCCTAAAATCAATGCAGAAATCACTACGATATACGCTTCTTTTAACGACATTAATCCCATCGGAATCGGTCGTTTTTCGGTGCGCTTCATCAATTTATCAAGGTCGCGCTCCCAAATTTGATTGGAACCATTAGAAGCTGCTGTAACCAACATTCCACCAACTAATAAATAAAATAGATGGACAAAATTTGTTGTGGGAGCAGTATCAGCAAATAAATAACCCGCTAAAGCAGATAATACAACCGAAAAGGCCAATCTAAACTTTGTGAAAACAATGTATGCTTTTACTTTTTTTCCTATTGGTGTATCTTTTTGTCCCACGCCTAACTATTATTGTTGTGCAAAAATAAGCATTAAATTATACAACATGTATAAGTGAGTTGGATATTTAGTAGATATAAAGTCATGAAGTAATGATTAAGGACGAATGATTTATGTAAAACCTTGACTCGAAGTAGGAATGAAGACGAAGATATTCGTGAAAATTAGTGTATTGGTGGCAAAATCTTTTAACAAAATAAGAGGCCACGAAATCACGAAGGAATTATTAAAAAAGCAGAACAAAAAAAAGGGAGACAATTGCCTCCCTCGTATCTTCAATGAAATAAGGAATTACAAAATCAGCATGGCATCACCATACGAATAGAATTTGTATTTATTATCTACTGCTTGCTTGTATGCTTCTACCATTAATTCGTGACCACAAAATGCAGAAATCATCATTAACAAAGTAGAAAGCGGCGTATGGAAGTTAGTTACCATGCAATCTGCAATACTAAAATCATACGGAGGGAAAATAAATTTATTAGTCCAACCATCGAATGGTTTTAACATTCCTTCTGTAGAAACTGAAGTTTCAATCGAACGCATAGATGTCGTTCCAATAGCGCAAATGCGTTTTTTATTCTTTTTCCCTTCATTCACAATATTGGCACAATTTTCAGAAATAATAACTTGCTCTGAATCCATTTTGTGCTTCGTTAAATCTTCCACCTCTACTTGACGGAACGTGCCTAATCCAACGTGTAAAGTTACTTCCGCAAATTGAATGCCTTTTAACTCTAAACGTTTCATTAATTCACGTGAAAAGTGCAAACCAGCAGTTGGTGCAGCTACAGCTCCTTCTTCTTTAGCGAAAATTGTTTGGTAACGATCCTCATCTTCAGGTTCAACTGCACGTTTAATGTATTTTGGAAGCGGTGTTTCACCTAATTCAGTGATTTTCGCTTTGAAATCTTCGTATGGTCCATCAAATAAGAATCGCAATGTTCTTCCACGAGAAGTTGTATTATCTATTACCTCAGCAACTAATGAATCATCGTCACCGAAGTATAATTTATTTCCTATTCTGATTTTACGTGCTGGATCAACTAAAACATCCCACAATAAACTCTCACGGTTCAATTCACGTAATAAAAACACTTCGATTTTAGCACCCGTTTTTTCTTTGTTACCATACATTCTAGCAGGGAAAACACGTGTATTATTCATGATCATTACATCACCTTCTGTGAAATAATTAATGATGTCTTTGAATAATTTGTGCTCGATTTTTCCTGTTTCACGGTGTAAAACCATTAATTTGGCTTCGTCTCGGTTATCACTTGGGTACTCCGCAACTAGTTCTTCTGGTAGGTCAAAACTAAAATCGGAAAGTTTCATTTTACTCATACATGCAAATTTTAACCCTTTTTCTAAAAAGGAGTGCAAAGATACAAAATAATAGAGGGCTTGTCAAGTGTTTTAGTTACTAACCTCAATTCGATTAATCAAACTTTCTCAAAATGCCATAAATTAGTGAGATACGACATTTTTTAAATCAGAATATCGGGATGTTTTGATGATAAAAAGGGTTGTAGATTAGCTCCGATGCTGACTTTGTCGATGCTATTGTATGGTGAAACAGATAAATTTTACTGTTTATTTTAAGTTCGATTCCAGCGTTATATTTTAACGCGATAGCCCGCTATCTCTTTTAAAATATGCCTTGTAAACAAAAATAAAATAAATTTTGAATTTGTTTTATTAATTGAACTGAGGTTACTTAATGCCTTTCACTTACAATTAAACGATTTAAACTGCAGTTGCTTGTATGATTGCAATCCATTCATCAACTGTTTTTGCTTCTGTTATTGCTTGCTCTCCAGACTTTGTTCTGCGCAAGGCAATTAACGTACCTCCAGAATTTAGTGCTTTACCAAAATCATGCGCAATGGAACGAATATAAGTTCCTTTCGAACAGGTAATTTCAAAATCGATTGCAGGAAAACGATCGGTGTTCAGTATAAAATCTGTAACTTCAATTTGGTTGGATTTTAAAATTACTTCTTTCCCAGCGCGTGCTAAATCATACGCTCTTTTACCGTCTATTTGTTTAGCAGAAAAGATGGGAGGTGTTTGCTGTAAAATTCCTATAAAAGATTGGCGCACCAATTCGATGTTTTCAGGGGTAATGTGCTCCGTAGAAAATTCTTGGTCATAATCCGATTCCAAATCATAGGAAGGCGTTGTTTTTCCAAGCAAAATTGTTCCAGTGTACGTTTTCATTCCCGCCATCAACGAATCGATGTTTTTGGTATGTTTTCCCGTACAAATCACCAATAAACCAGTTGCTAAGGGATCAAGTGTTCCTGCATGACCCACTTTTACCTTTTTTAGTTTCAAAACCTGTTTGATATTCCACCGCAATTTATTGACAACATCAAAAGAGGTCCAATTCAATGGTTTATCAACCAATAACGTTTCTCCTTCTAGAAAATTCATTTGAAAACAAAGGTAAAAAGTAGAAGTAAAAGGATTCCGACAACAATTCGATACCAACCCCAAATTCTAAACCCGTGTTTTTCAATAAACCCAATAAAAAATTTGATTGCTAATGCTGCAACAATAAACGCAACAATGTTTCCAACGACAAATAAACCAATGTTTTGACTAGACGAAGTAATCATTTCATACCCTTTTTGTTCTATGCCCTTGTATTTCCAATCTTTCAAAAAGATCGAATAACATGTAACAGCCAACATCGTAGGAACGGCTAAAAAGAAACTGAATTCCGCTGCCACTTTACGTGATAAGCCTTGTTGCATTCCGCCGATAATAGAAGCAGCAGAACGACTTGTTCCAGGCATCATAGCTAAACATTGCCAAAACCCAATAACGATTGATTTGGTAATACTTATGTTTTCCTCTTTCTGAATCTTTGGCTGTTTAAAAAAGCGGTCGATGAATACTAAAACGATTCCACCAACAATCAATACAATGGCAATAGGAATGGGACTTTCTAAAACGGCTTCAATTTTATCATCAAATAATTTTCCCAACACCAATGCTGGAATCACTGCTAAAGCTAGTTTCAAATAGAACGTGATGGATTTAAAGTCAAAAAACTTTTTCCAATACAAAGCGACTACAGATAAAATAGCCCCAAACTGAATGGAAACTTGAAACATTTTCACAAACTCATCATTCGCAGTTCCAAAAATTGAACTAGCAAAAATCATGTGAGCTGTTGAAGATATAGGTAAAAACTCTGTTAAGCCTTCAATAAAAGCCAAAACAAGTGCTTGAATAAAATCCATCTGAAAAAATTAATCTTTTTTAGCCTTCGGCTTACGCATAATTGAATAGAAAATAACAGCATATCCTGCTACAATTAAAATTGGTGCAAGAGTGATTCTAACAGAACTGAATAATTCTGATTTATTGAATTCGTTAGGGTTTTTTGCTGCACCACCAATCATTAAAAGAAAGCCAATAACATTGATGATTAATCCAATGATTAATAATTTATAGTTTTCAGGATGAAACCCGAAGTTTGATTTTTTAGTTTCCATAAAACAAATTTAATACAAATCATCCAATTTCATGCGCAAATATTTGTTAAGAGCCAACCAAGTGGAAATAACAGTTATTACGATGCCGATTAAAATCATTGCAAATGACAGGATTAAAAAGTTCTCCATCGAAAAACTAATCTCTAATGTGCTTAAGACATTGTTCAACGCATAAAATAGCGTTAATAACAATCCTAAACCTATCAGCGCAGAGATTACCCCTTGGAAAATCGATTGAAAAATAAATGGTTTGCGAATAAAACCTGATGTTGCTCCAACTAATTGCATGGTTTTGATCGTGAATCGTTTCGAATACAAAGCCAAACGAATGGTATTATTAATCATTGCTACTGCTACAGTTATCAATAAAAGAGCTACAACTAAAAACAATAAAACAAATTGTTTGAAACCAATATTGACCGATGCAACACTCGATTTATCATAATTTACTTCATCCAATTGGTCTGGATAGGCTTTCAATAAAGCAAGTTTAATTTTCTCCATCCCTTGTTTAGTCGCATGTTCTGCCTTTGGACGAAAACTAATCGTTGAAGGTAATGGATTGTCTCCCTCAAAAATTCCTAAAATTTGACCAGCATTTTGATCTGTTCCAGAAAATTCTTCTATCGCTCGATCCGGAGAAACATAATATACAGCACTAAATTGGCTCCACGTTTTTAATTCTTGCTCAATTTGTTTGATATCTGCATTGTTTACTTCTGGTTTAAAAAACAAATCACCTTGTAAACTTTCTTTTGCTTGACGTTGCACATTTTCCAATCCAAAAACGGCGGCTAAAACCAACCCGATCATGAACAAAACAAGGGAAATTCCAATTACTGTAGAAATGTAACTGGTGCGCACTCCTTTTTTACTGTATTTTTCTGCCGTTGTACTCATCGTAGCGAAATTATAAATAATAATGCTTGGTTAACGAATTGAAAAAATAAAATTAAACAGCCGTATTGTTAATAAGTTTAACTATTTGATTTTTATTTATTTAACTCTTTTTATTTCTGTAATTTTTTCTTAATTAACGTTAAAAAATAACTTTCAGCACACTATTTTTCTGCTTTCTACGTCTAAGTAGTATAACAAGCATTTTTAATTGGCATCTAAATTGCCATCTATAAAAAGTAGTTTAGTTAGTTTCATAAGTAGTAGTAGTTTTAGGTAAAAAAAAGGAAGTACAATGTTGCTTCCTTTTTTATTTTCAATTCCTTTCCAACATGCTTCGCTTTAAGTTGATGATTTTTTTGATTTTTTGACGTACTTTTGTATTCCTTTGGAAAAATAAAAAACAACCATACGAAGCATTTTTACATGAAAAATATACGCAATTTTTGTATCATCGCACACATTGATCACGGGAAAAGTACACTTGCCGATCGCTTATTACAAACGACTGGGACCATTTCAGATCGTGATATGAAAGCGCAAGCCTTAGATGATATGGATTTGGAGCGTGAACGTGGAATTACAATTAAAAGTCACGCGATTCAAATGAAATATACCTTTGAAGGCGAAGATTATATTTTAAATTTAATTGACACACCGGGACACGTAGATTTCTCATACGAAGTATCCCGTTCTATTGCAGCTTGTGAAGGGGCTTTATTGATTGTTGATGCTTCACAAGGAATTGAAGCGCAAACAATTTCCAATTTATATTTAGCGTTAGAACACGATTTAGAAATCATTCCTATTTTAAATAAAATGGACCTTCCTGGGGCAATGCCTGAAGAAGTTTCAGATCAAATCATTGAATTGATTGGATGTGATATGGATGATATCATTCCTGCATCTGGTAAAACAGGTTTGGGGGTCGATAAAATATTAGAAGCGGTTATTAATCGTATTCCTGCTCCAAAAGGAGATGAAAATGCGCAGTTACAAGCCATGATTTTTGATTCTGTTTTCAATCCATTCCGTGGAATTATCGCATACTACCGTGTGAAAAATGGTGTTATTCGAAAAGGAGATAAAGTTCGCTTCTTAAATACAGGAAAAGATTACAATGCGGAAGAAATAGGGATTTTGAAAATGGATCTTAATCCAAGAACAGAAGTTCGTGCTGGAGATGTTGGCTACATCATTTCGGGCATTAAAACGGCGAAAGAAGTAAAAGTTGGTGATACCATTACCTTAGCTGCTGACCCGTGTGAAGTTCCAATCAAAGGATTTGAGGACGTAAAACCAATGGTTTTTGCTGGAATTTATCCTGTTGAAACAGACGACTACGAAGAATTGCGTTATTCCATGGAAAAATTGCAATTAAACGATTCTTCGTTGGTGTTTGAACCAGAATCTTCTGCAGCCTTAGGTTTCGGTTTCCGTTGTGGATTCTTAGGCATGTTGCACATGGAGATTATCCAAGAACGCTTGGAGCGTGAATTCAACATGACGGTTATCACGACTGTTCCCAACGTGTCGTACTTCTGTTACATGAACAAAGACAAGGAAAAAGCATTTACTGTGAATAATCCTTCAGAATTACCGGATCCTTCAGGCGTTGATAGAATTGAAGAGCCATACATCAAAGCTCAAGTCATTACAAAATCGGAATACATTGGTCAAATCATGAACTTGTGTATTGAGAAACGGGGCGAACTTAAAAACCAAGTTTATTTAACGCAAGACCGTGTTGAATTAACGTTTGAAATGCCATTAGCAGAGATCGTATTTGACTTTTACGATCGTTTGAAATCTGTTTCACGTGGTTATGCTTCGTTTGATTATCACCCAATTGGTTACAAACAATCGGATTTGATTAAAATGGATTTATTGTTGAACGGCGAACAATTAGATGCGCTTTCTGCTTTGGTTCACCGAAGCAATGCCTTTGACTTAGGTAAAAAAATCTGTGCGAAGTTGAAAGAATTAATCCCACGTCAACAATTCGAAATTCCAATTCAAGCAGCAATTGGGGCAAAAATCATTGCACGTGAAACGATCAAAGCTTTGCGTAAAGATGTTACCGCAAAATGTTATGGTGGTGATATTTCCCGTAAACGTAAATTGTTAGAAAAACAAAAAGAAGGTAAAAAACGCATGCGCCAAGTAGGACGTGTGGAAGTACCGCAAGAAGCGTTTATGGCCGTTTTGAAATTGAATGATTAAAAGATATCAATAGATATTAAGAATTTATAGAATAAAAAAAAGGACTCAATTGAGTCCTTTTTTAATTTATTAAAGCGATTTATTCTTCGTCTTCATCATCGTCAGCATCAGCATCTGGTTGATCGTAAGAATCATCTTCATCATCGTCGTCTGCATCGATGTCTTCGTCTTTTACATCTACCTCATCAAAATCATCGTCTTCTTCAACGGCAACAGCTTTCGGTGATATTTTGTTGATTTTAACTAAGTAAATAACTTCATCAGTTTCCCAAATCAAGGCATCTAATACTTCACCTGTTGGTGTTGTAATGGATGTTAAATGATTGATGTAACCATCTGGAAAATCTTTAAGAATTTGCTTCTTTTGATCGATCGTTAATTTATCGTAACTAATAATTGACCTTCTTTTTGACATGTGCGCTTATATTTCTAATTTAACAATTCTATTCGTAGGTATCACCACATTTTGTTTTAAAACGATGGCTTCTTCTGTTACTGCCCAAATCGTAGTTTCAACTACTTTTTTGGCTGTATCGTCTTCAAAATAAATTCGGACTTTTTGGTGTTCTAAATTCCCCAAGGCTATCGCACGTGCTAAACCTGTTTTCAATTCAGCTTTTGCTAAATCAGTTAACACAACACCTTCGTGTGGAAAATGAAAATCTGCAATCTGCTCTTTTTCTACTACTGTAAAACCACTGTCCATTTTTCCAATTTTTAGCAAAATTAAATCAAAAGATAAACTAAACTAATTTTTAGCAAAATTTATAACTTTTTTTTTTCAAGAGTCGATTTTTAATAACTAATTTTTTCATTGATAATACAATCAATGCTATTGTTTTAGCCATTCATGTAAGTTATTTAATTCGTTACAAACAACTAAATTTACAAAACAATATTTACAATCTTCCCAGGAACTACGATTACTTTTTTAGGTGTTTTGCCTTCCAACCATTTTTGCGCATCGGAATTTGCCAAAACAGCAGCTTCTACTTCTTGTGCATTCAAAGCTGTAGGCAATTCAATTTTTAAGCGCATTTTTCCATTAAAGGAAACAGGATACGCATGATTCGCTTCAACCAATTGACCTTCATCAAATGTTGGGAATGTAGCGAAATTAATTGTCCCCGCTTCGTTGCCTAATTTCAACCACAATTCTTCGCAAATATGCGGTGCATAAGGTGAAAGCATGGTGATTACATCTTGCAAAATTGCTTTATTATTGCATTTTTGTTCGGTTAACTCGTTGACACAAATCATAAAGTTAGAAACACCCGTATTGAACGAAAAACGATCTAAATCATCTGTCATTTTTTTGATGGTGCGGTGCAGTGTTTTCAACGATTCTTTGGATGCGTTTTCTGTTGAAATAACAACATTCCCTTCTGCATCGTGGAATAAACGCCACAATTTACGCAAGAAGTTATGTACTCCATTGATCCCTTTTGTGTCCCACGGCTTACTTTGTTCCAAAGGGCCTAAGAACATTTCATACATGCGCAATGTATCCGCTCCAAACTTCTCTACGAGTTCGTCGGGAGTTTGTACGTTGTATTTCGACTTCGACATTTTTTCGACTTCAGAACCACAGATATAAGACCCATCTTCTTCGCAAATAAATTCAGCATTCGCAAACTCTGAACGCCACGCTTTAAATCCTTCAATGTCTAATTTATCGTTGTCAACCAATGAGATATCGGCGTGTATAGCTGTAACATCGTATTCGTTTTTCATGGAAGAAGTTACGAATTTATTGGTGTCTTTAATGCGATACACAAAACTACTTCTTCCCAAAATCATCCCTTGGTTGATCATTTTAGCGAAAGGCTCATCAAATGAAATGTATCCTTGGTCGAACAAGAATTTCGTCCAGAAACGCGCATACAACAAATGTCCTGTTGCATGCTCAGAACCACCGATGTATAAATCCACTTGTTTCCAGTAATCTGCTTTTTCTTTGGAAACAAATTCTGTTTCATTTTTAGGATCCATGTAGCGCAAGAAATACCAAGAACTACCCGCCCACCCTGGCATGGTGTTGTAATCCATACGATCGCCTTGGAATTGTTCTTTCCACGCTTCTTTTGTTGCGCGAGCCAATGGTGGTTCACCTGCTTCTGTCGGCAAATATTTATCTACTTCCGGCAAACGAATCGGTAATTGATCATCATTTACCAATTGTGGAATTTCATTTTCAAAATAAACTGGGAATGGTTCTCCCCAATAACGTTGACGACTAAAAACTGCATCGCGCAAACGGTAATTCGTTTTTCCTTTTCCTAGACCTTTTTCTTCGATGGCTTCAATGGCTTTTTTCATCGCCGCTTTTGCATCCAAGCCGTTCAAGAAATCAGAATTCGCAATAATTGCATCTTTCTCTGTGTAAGCTGCTTCCGAAATAGCAACGTCAGCAAAAATATTTTTAATTGCTAAGTTGAAATGTTTAGCGAAATCGTAATCGCGTTGGTCGCCACAAGGAACCGCCATTACAGCACCTGTTCCGTAAGAAGCCAAGACGTAATCACCAATCCAAATTTGCACTTTTTCACCGTTGAAAGGATGAATAGCATATGCTCCTGTGAATTGACCCGTAATGTTTTTCACATCTGCTTGACGATCGCGTTCTGATTTAAGAGACGCTTCTTTTTTATAATTCGCTACACCTTCAGCATATTCAGGCCTTGTAATTTGATCCACAAATGGATGTTCTGGTGCTAACACCATGAAAGAAACACCAAAAACAGTATCTGGACGCGTTGTAAATACTTCAATCTGCAATTTGGAATCTTCAATTTGGAATTGAAGACTACAGCCGATTGATTTTCCAATCCAGTTGCGTTGTTGATCTTTGATCGAATCTGTCCAGTCAATGGTATCTAAACCAGTTAATAAACGCTCAGCATACGCTTTGATTCGCATCGACCATTGACGCATTAATTTTTGTTCCACAGGATGACCGCCACGTTCAGAAACACCGTTAACGACTTCGTCATTTGCCAAAACTGTTCCCAAAGCAGGACACCAGTTTACCCAGCTATCCGCTAAATAAGCCAAGCGGTATTCTTGTAAAATTTCTTCTTTTTTTGGCGTATCAAATGCGTTCCACTCTTCCGCTGAAAAGAGTGTTTCACAGTCCGTAACAGCATTTATTGAACCATTCCCATGTGCTTCAAAAGCAGCAATTAACTGAGAAATTCGTTCTGCTTTGTTACTTGTGTTATCGTAGTAGCAATCAAATAATTGTTTGAAAATCCATTGTGTCCATTTGTAATATTCTGGTGAAGAAGTACGAACTTCACGGTCCCAGTCGAACGAGAACCCAATTTTATCCAATTGATCGCGGTAACGAGCGATATTTTCTTCTGTTGTAATTGCAGGATGTTGACCCGTTTGAATCGCATATTGCTCAGCTGGTAAACCAAACGAATCGTAGCCCATTGGATGCAATACATTGTAACCCTGTAAGCGTTTGTAACGTGCATATATGTCAGAAGCAATATAACCAAGTGGGTGTCCAACGTGTAAGCCAGCGCCCGATGGATACGGAAACATGTCTAAAACATAAAACTTTGGTTTTGTAAGATCTTCTGTGACTTTAAACGTTTTATTATCAGCCCAAAAGCTTCTCCATTTATTTTCAATAGCGCGAAAATTATATTCCATCTTTTTACTGCTTTTTTACAAAGAGGCAAAGATAAGGATTCCAAAATAGAATAAAAGCCTAAATGTTTGAATTGTTTTCATTCAAAATTGTATTTTAGCAACAAATGAATCGCTTTTTAAAACATATTCTTCTTCTTTTTGCACTATTTTTTGCACAATTTAATGCGTCATTATTTTGCCAAAGTGAATATGAAAACCAATTGATTCATGCCGTTCAACAAGAAAAAAATTCCAAAAAGAAATTCGCACGCACGCTAATATTGGGTGATTACTACAAAATCAATAACATTGGCAAAGCAGACTCTATAAAACATGTGATTTTACAAAATAGTCGCAATTTTGATGATGCAATACGATTAAGTGCTTTAGTTTTTAGTGCTAATATTAATGAGTTACAAAGTAAGCAAGACGAATATTACATGGATGTTTTTTCGTGTATTCCATTTGTGAAAAAAGTAAAAGACCCTCATTTATCATTCAAAGTATATTGCCATTTAAGTAAATATTACAGCAATTCAAACGATTTTAATAATGAAATTCTGACTATTGAAAAAGCTTCATTCATCGCAAAAAAAATGCGAAACTACGCCTATATTGCTGAAGTAAAAAACCTGTATGCACAAGCGTATATGCTTGAAAACAAAAAAGATTCAGCACTTTATTATTCAGACCAAGCTATTCAATATGCGCGACGATCATCAAAAAAAAATGTTTTAGCAGAAAGTTTTAATATACAAGCCAGCATTTATTCATTTTTCGGTCAAATAGAATTAAGTGTGGCAAAAAACTTTATTGCTTTGCAGATTGCTTCAGAAATCAACGATTTCTATAAAGTAGCAAAATACAATCGAATCATTGGTATCGCACAGCGATCGATTAATAACAGAAACGATGCTGAGTATTATTTCAAACAAGCCTTATTGTTCGCTCAAAAAATTAACGACAAACATCAGATGGGGCTGTGTTTAACCAGTATTGCTACCATACATCTCGACAAAAAAGAATTTTCTGAAGCATTAAAAACTAGTAAACAGGCCGTCTCAATGTTAACGAAACAAAATGACATCAATGGATTGGCAGAAGCTTATAATAATTTAGGACTTATTTACCGTGAATTAAAAGAATACAGCTTTGCTGCAAAACAATTTAATCAAGCACTTATCTTTTACGAAACAACAGGAAATAAAAGTAAGATTGGCGATGTTTATCATAATGTTGCAACTGTTTTTGAATACCAAGGAAAATACAAAAATGCATTAAACTATTTCAATCGTTCCATTCAAATTCGGAGGAATTACGGCTCCCGAAATTTAATTTTCACTACTTATCGTGAAATTTCGAATGTTTATGCAGCACTAGGAAACCAACGAGAAGCGTATAAATACATTCGCCTTTACATTCAACAATTAGATAGTAATTCTACCATACAATCCGCAACAAAAATTGCTGAATTAAGTGAGTTATACCAAGCAGATCAACGCGAACGTTTAATTACAGCTCAAGCTAATGCGATTGAAAAACAACGGAATGAACGCGTCTTAACAGCGGCAACCTTAGAAAATAGTGAACTACGTAATAACTTTCAGCGGTATGTTATAATAGGCTTTTTAATTATTATCATTTTAGCTGGAATCATTGGCTTTTATCGATGGAATCAAACAAAAATTAAACAACAACAAAAAGAAGCGGAAATGTCCCAAACGTTGTTGAGAACCCAAATGAACCCGCATTTTGTGTTCAATGCCATGTCCGTTATTCAAAGTTATATCTATGAAAATGACACCGAAAATTCCTCTAAATTTTTAGTCAATTTTTCGCGTCTAATGCGCTTAATATTAGAAAATTCACCAAAAGAGTTTATTCCTTTAGAAACAGAAATTGAGATATTGAATAAGTACTTAGAAACCCAAAAATTGCGTTTTGAAGATCGATTTGATTACAACATAAAGGTTAGTGAGGAATTAGGGCTTCAAACAACCTTAATACCGCCAATGATAACACAACCTTTTATTGAAAATGCAATTGAACATGGACAATTACATACCATCGAAGGAGGTAAAATTGAGATCGTGTTTAGTAAAAATAAAAGTATGTTACACATTGTAATTATTGACAATGGAATTGGAAGGTCGGGCGCAGAAAAGTTTAAGAAAAACAAACAACACAAAAGCATGGCTATGAAAATAACACGCGACCGAATTGACAATTTGAATAAAAAATATAAAACTGATGGATTTCTTCACATAGAAGATTTAAATAAAAATAGTAAATCTGGAACAAAATTATTAATTTCGTTACCATTCACAGAAATCAAACCTCCTTTTATTCAATAACTTAAATGTAATAACAACTAGTTATGAAAAAAGTACTGATCATAGATGATGAAAACAGAACCCGCGATTTAATTGCAAAAATGATTCTATCGTTTGGTTTAGATGTAGAAGTGATTTCAGAAGGAGAAACAGTTACTTCAGCTATAAAAGCCATCGAACATCATCAACCAGATATTGTGTTTATTGATATTCAAATGCCTGACGGAACAGGATTTGATGTGTTAACAAACATTACACCCAAAAATTTTGAAGTAATCTTTATTACAGCTCATGAAGAATTTGCTATTCAAGCCATCAAATTTAGTGCGTTGGATTACTTATTAAAACCAGTTGACCCACTTGAACTAAAAGAGGCGCTTGAAAAAGCCGTCCAAAGTGTGAATATTAAAAAAATAGATTCTCAATTAGAAGCACTTCAAAACAATATCTTGCCAAATCAGAAAAAAAGATTGGTGCTTAAAACGCTTGAAAGTATTTTCATTGTTGAATTACACGATATTATTCGATGTGAATCTGATCGTAATTACACTTCATTTTTCTTGCAAAACGGGAAAAAAATAGTCGTTTCTAAAACATTGAAAGATTATGAAACGTTGTTACATGGGCATAATTTTATGCGTGTTCAACAATCACATTTAATCAATATTGATTTTGTTGAAAGATATGATAAGGCAAACGGTGGATTTGTCGTAATGAAAGATGGGTCTGAAATTCCGTTGTCAGCCGCTAAACGAGATGCATTCTTTACAACCTTGGAGAATTTACTGTAAAATCATTCAAAAGGGTTAAATATTCATTGATAGGGGCAAAATATTCATTTGTGAGTTAGTCAATCAAAAGTAATTATAACTTTATAACACAGGATTAACAATCAAGTATAACGATTACCTGCTTGGAGAGGCAGTTTTCTAGTTTAATTTTTATACTTGATTGAACTCCAATTAATACCTCAATTGGAGACTACTAAAATTAACTTACTACTTTAAAAAGGGTTGACTTTTGTTAGCCCTTTTTAATTTTATAAATAATCGGTCGAGATGGAGTAGCATCATTTTCAAAAGGTGCGGTTTGTAACTCTAAAAGATAAGCGCCATCCATAACAGTATCCGAAACAAAAATCAACTCTGTTATGGTTCGTTCAACATTTAATTGATCGGGAACGCCCCAAAACTGATGGTGAAACGCTAACGCCCCTCCATCGTTTTCGCGGTCAACACTGGGTAAATCAATCAATAAATGCTTGATTCCTTTTTCATTGAGTAAAGCAATAATATCAGTAGATAAATAAGGTGGATTGGTTGAAGAATAATCTTTCGATTTTTTAGAACTTACATTAGGAAGTGTTCGAATAATAAGTGCTTCACAATCAGATTCCCATGATGATTCATTCAATTCACTTCTGCTTATGACCTCATCTTCCACTCCATTTAATTGAACTTTTTGTGGTACAACTGTAATCAATTGTGCTTTGAAAAAATACGTTTTTAAACTGCTGTTTATTGAAAAAATTTCAGGTGTAATATGCCCCAAACATTCAGTATGTGTTCCATGTCCGTGCGGATTAAAAAAAATAGAACGGAAATTAACTGCACCTCCTAAAGCTACAGCACCCACAAAACCATTTTCCATTACAGGTTCCATTATTGGAGGATTCACATACCAAGCACTCAAATTTTTATCTCCTGCAACTAAGGGTATAGAAAGATCTATCGGTTCGTTTGTTTCTATAAAATGGACTGAATCTAAATGTAATTTCATCGTTTTTTTTTCGAAATTACTTATTTTTTTAAAGAAATTTTGGAAAAGTTATTTACCATGGTAAATTATTTTTACCTTTACAAAAAATTATAAAAGATGAAAAAATTATTTTTAGCAGCTATTGTAGCTTCAGTAGCATTATTTTCTGCTTGGAAAACAGCAGATAAAAAAGAAGAAAAAACAATGTATGTATTAGACACGAAAGCTTCAACATTGGGTTGGAAAGGTGGAAAAAGTGCTGAGTACTTTCACATTGGACAATTGAGTTTTTCAAATGGAACGGTTGAAATGGCTGGAGAGCAATTATTAACTGGAAATTTTGATATCGATATGTCTTCAATAGTTGTTTTAGACAAAGCTTTACCAGCTGACAAAGCAAAAGCATTAGCAGGTCATTTAACTCAACCTGAATTCTTCTCAACAGCTTTATTTCCTAAAATTACTGTTTTAGTAAATGGTTACAAAGATGGAATGTTGATGACAACAATCAATTTGTTAGGTCAAACGATTCAACAAAAATTACCAGTTACAATGGTAAAAGACACAAAAGGTAAAATGACTGTAGCTGGTAAATTTAATTTAGATTTAACTGCTTTAAAAATACCTGGTTTACAACCAGATCCAGAATCAGGACAAGGAATTTCTCCAGTAATTGATTTTGACTTAAATTTAGTTTTAAAAGCAAAAAAATAAGTTTTCTTAAAAGAAGCATTAATTTTACAAAGGATGGGTTTAAATACTCATCCTTTTTTTTATGTACTATGGAGAAATTTAAAGCGATTATTTTTGATCTTGGTGGTGTATTAATTGACATCGATTATTCAAAAACCCAACTAGCTTTTGAACAATTAGGAATCAACAATTTTAACGATTTATATTGTCAAGCGAATCAACAAGAATTGTTTGATCAATTTGAAACAGGTCAAATTAGCGCCCAACATTTTATCAATAAACTCCTTGTTTATTTTTCAGAACCTATTTCCCCCAATAAAATTGTCCATGCATGGAATGCAATGATTTTGGATTTTCAAATTGAAAAATTAGAATTATTAGAACATCTAAGTACTCAATACCCTTTATTTTTGCTATCAAATACGAATGAATTACATGTTCCAGTAGTTCGACAACGCTTAGCAAAACACACCACTAAAAACTTAGAAGATTATTTCTCACACGTTTATTTATCGAACGAGATTGAAATGAGAAAACCTGCAACAAGTATTTTTGAATTTGTTTGTACAGAAAATAAATTAGATCCTGCTACAACACTATTCATTGATGATTCTATACAACACATAGAAGGCGCAAAAAAAGCGGGATTACAAACCTTGCATTTAACAAGTGATCAAAATTTATTAACTTATTTTTCTTGACATAATTCTATTAAAATACCTTCCGTAGATTTAGGATGTAAAAACGCTATTAATTTATTGTCTGCGCCATCTTTAGGCGTTAAATGTATCAATTCAAAATCAGCTTTTGTTAAGCGATCAATTTCTTGATAAATATCAGTTACATCAAAGGCAATATGGTGAATACCTTGTCCACGTTTTTCTAAATATTTTGCAATCGGAGAAGAAGGATCGGTTGCTTCAAGTAGTTCAATTTTTGATTCACCAATTTCTAAAAATGCTGTTTTAACTCCTTCGGATTCAACAGCCTCTACTTTATAACATGTAGTTCCAAGTAGTGTTTCAAATGTTTTTAAAGAAGCGTCAATACTTTTTACAGCAATCCCAAGGTGTTCAATTTTTTTAAGCATGCTCAATCGGTTAATTAATGTCCAAATATACGTTAGTTTTTGATAAACTTTTCGTTTGTATTATCAAAATTAATGTAATAAGCACCTCTGGCTAAATTTTTGCAGTTTACGGTTGTCCCAACTCCTTTTTTTACAATATTTCCATACGCATCAAATATTTCAAAACGCGTTTCGATCGGCGTGTTTTTCGCTGTGAAATGTATCACATCTTTCACCTTTGTAGGGTTTTTAGTCACTTTGGGAACAAGTGAATTAAATCTAACTTCTTTTGACGGACGTTTTAAGCCAGAATGATCGATTTGCACAACACGCACAGTATTAAGTCCGCTGTGAGGAGAAACTGAAAATTCATAATGATGCATACCACCTGTCCCAATTCCTTGAACTTCTCCTACAATAACCCATTTATTCCACCTGAATTGTTCGATATAATAAGGAAGTTTTCCTTGTTCTTTAGTAGTTTCCCAGATTAATTTTCCGTTCGTTTGAATGTCTAATTTGGCAATAATAAAAGTACTTCTTGGCAATAATACTTCAGGATTAATAATGAAAGGTTTACATCCTTCCTCATGTTCAATGGCAATAAACAATGGTTCACCAATTGAAATATTCAAGTCAGACAAATCTATTTCAAAATCACCATTTCCAATATTACTGGGAACAATGTCGCCATTTACAGTTACTTTTGAAGCACAATATCCGAACCCATCACTTGAAATAGGATTTTGAACATACACATTTTTACCTTGATAAACTCCTTCAATGGACAACATCGATCCAAAAGAACAGCTTGCAACCAAAAATGAAATAAAACTTAAAATATACGCCTTCATGATAGGGTTTAACAGTTGGGTTTCATTATAATAAACAAATTTAACAGCATTTTTTAAAAAAACAAGTTTTTACTTTCCATTTTTTTAAACAGCAGTTAATCATTCTTTAACAAAGCGAATGAATTGATAAGGTACTCATTTTTATTTTTGGTATTAATTTTGTAATCTTGTAAACTACAAAATTGAAAACGATAAACTACACCCTATGAAAAAAAGACTACTTGTACTCTTTTCACTGATCTTTATTTTTACTGCATTTGCACAGCCATCTCAGAATGTGCGAGGGAAAATATACGACAATGAAACTAATTTTCAATTAATCGGAGCCAAAATCACTGTATTCTTGCAAGATTCTACAAAAAAATTGCAAACGATTACTGATAATAATGGACTTTTCGTTTTGGAAAATGTACCCGTTGGAAAATACCAACTGGAAGTTTTCATGAATACATATGAAGTGAAAATCATAACCATTGAAGTAAATTCTGGACGTGAAACCATTGCGAATGTACCAATGACAGAACGCTACACAGAAGTAAAAGAAATAAAGGTTGTTGCCCGTAAAAGAGGACAAGTCATCAATGAATTAGCCGTTATTTCAGCACAACAATTTAGTGTGGAAGAAACCAATCGTTATCCAGGATCAAGAATGGATCCCGCTCGTATGGCTTCAAATTTTGCAGGTGTACAAGGTGCTGACGATTCTAGAAATGATATTATTATTCGTGGAAATTCTCCATTGGGTGTGGTGTGGAAAATTGAAGGTGTAGATATTCCAAATCCGTCTCACTTTGCAATTTCTGGAAGTACAGGTGGACCTGTTTCTGTTTTGAACAATAAAATCCTTGGAAACTCTGATTTCTTTATGAGTGCTTTTCCTGCTGAATATGGTAACAGTACTTCAGGTGTTTTTGATTTGAAATTACGAAATGGAAATACAAACCAACATGAATTTACAGGTCAATTTGGTGTGTTAGGAACTGAATTTTTGGCAGAAGGTCCATTAAGTAAATCAAAACGATCTAGCTATTTAGTGATGGGGCGTTATTCAACATTAAGTATGTTCAAACAAATTGGAATTAAATTAGGTACTGATGCTGTTCCAGTTTATGGTGATCTTGCGTTTAAATTTAATTGGTTATTGAAAAAAGGAGGCGCGCTTTCTTTTTATGGAATAGGTGGTAAAAGTGAAATCGAAATTTTAATTTCTGACCAAAAAAAATACTCTGAAGAATTTTATGGTGAAGGCGATAGAGATCAATATTTTGGAACTTCAATGGGCGTAACAGGTTTAAATTTCAAAAAATCAATATCTGAAAAAACGTTCATTACAACAACCGTTTCATTAGCGTATGATGAACAACATTCTAAGCATAATTATTTGTGGAGAGCAATTGAACCAGATAATACGATACGAATCGACTCTATAAAACCTTTAATGGGGTATAGTTTTGCAACAACAAAAGCAAGTGCGTATTTCAGTGCCAATCATAAATTCAACAAACGTCATTTGTTAAAAATTGGTTGGAATGCTGATTTTTATTTCATGAATCAAATCGACTCAGCTAAGCAATTTGTTGCGGATAATAATTTTGTTATTCGTTGGGATTACAAAGGTTCTGCCGCTTTATTTCAACCCTTTGCGCAATGGAAATTCAGAATTTCAGAAAAAATGGATTTTACAGCAGGTATTCACGCACAATTTTTCACATTAAGTAAAAGCCAAAGTATTCTAGAGCCTCGTTTAGGATGGAAATACCGTATGAATAAAAATCAAGCCGTTTTTGCAGGCGCTGGAATGCACAGCGGTATGCAACCATTGTATACCTATACGTACCACAAACTAGATCCAAATGGAGCTAAAATTTACCACAATAAAAATATGGATTTTACACGTAGTATCCATACCGGCATTGGCTATGAAAAATCATTTAATAAAGGATTTAATATTAGAAGTGAAGTTTATTACCAATACTTGTACAATATTCCTGTGACAGTAGCACCATCTTCTTTTTCATTGATCAATATGGGTGGTGGTTTCCAACGTTTCTTCCCAGATTCTCTTCAAAATACGGGAACAGGAACAAACTATGGTATTGAATTAACTGTGCAAAAATACTTTGACAAATCATTTTTCTTTTTATTCTCAGGAACGTATTATCAATCAACCTACAAAGGAAGTGATGGCATCACACGAAATACGTCATACAACGGAAGTTATGTGGCAAATTTATTAGCTGGAAAAGAGTTTAAAGTAAGTGAAAACCAAATTATTTCTTTGGGATTAAAAATAACAGTTGCAGGAGGAAAACGCTATGGCTATGCTGATGTAGAAAAATCGAAATTATACAATGAAGTAATTTACAGTGATTCATTGTACAACGAACGTCAATTTAAAGATTATTTTAGAGCTGATTTAAAAATAAGCTGGAAATACAATTCAAAAAAATCGACACATGAAATTGGTTTAGATTTAGTGAATCTTTTAAATACTCAAAATTTATTAAGTTTAACTTACGCTCCAAACTTGAAAGATCCATCTGCTGACCCGTTTGCTATTAAACAACAGCTTGGATTTTTACCAATATTCTACTATAAAATTGACTTTAAATTGCGCCAAAAATGAAACAATTGATTGTGTTTATTTTTATTGTTTTTAGTTCTGTAAGTTGTACGAAAGATTGTACAGATAGTCAACAAACAAAATGCTCAGCAACACCTGAAACAGGAACGATTTGTGCTGCCTATTTTGAATCATGGTTTTACAACCAAGGCACCAATACGTGTGAATTAATCGGATACAGCGGATGCTCACCCGTTGGTTTTGAAACGAAAGAGGAATGTGAAAGTTGTGATTGCAATCAGTAATTTTTTGATTTTAGGATAAAAAGATTTAAAGACCTTATGATTAGATCGTGATTCAGTTAAATCTAATGCCTATTTACTAACTACTATTGCCTATTTAACTTTTTCTAAAGCCGGAACGCCCTCTTTCAGCCATTTTGGAGCAGGTTTTTCGAATAAATAATGGTCAAAAAATTGGCGCATTCTGATACTTAAATCAATTTTGTTAGCCATTTTCGTTAAATTGTGATCATCTCCATTGTAATTCAACATCCAACACGGTTTATTTAACCGTCGCATTGCTGTATACATTTCAATGCCTTGGTACCAAGGAACTGCACCATCTTTATCATTTGCCATAATTAACAAGGGCGTTTGTATGGCAGGCACTTTGAACAAAGGCGAATTTTCTATGTATTTTTCAGGTGCTTCCCAAAGCGTTTTTCCTATTCTACTTTGCGTGCGTTCGTATTGAAATTGACGATTAATTCCTGCACCCCATCTTATTCCTCCATAGGCGGAAGTCATATTAGAAACAGGCGCTCCTGCCATAGCAGCTTTAAACCGATTGGTCATTGTAATGAGTTGAGCTGTTTGGTAACCTCCCCAACTTTGACCCTGTAGCCCCATTCTGTTTGAATCAATTGCTGGAAGTTTGTTTAATAAAAAATCAACTCCACTCATAATTGAATTGTAAGCAGATTTTGCCGGACCTTTTGCTGTGTATCGAATATCTGGAATAAATACTAAATAACCTGCAGATGCATATTCTGTTGGATGAATAATAGACGCAGTAGGTTTTGGGGCGGAATGACTGTGTAAATTATCCGAATTCAATTCGTAATAATAGAGAATAAGCGGGTATTTTTTGGTTGCATCAAAATTTTCAGGTTTGTAGAGCAACCCTTCTAAAGGAATGCCATCGTAAGATTTCCAATTTACTAATTCAACTGTTGCCCAATTATAGAGCGCTTGTTGTGGATTCGTATTGGAAATAGTTTTTAATGTTAAAAAATGATTTTGAGTAAACGCTACTTCAGGGTAAGATTGAAGGGTTGATTGGCGCAATATAAAGGTCTTTTTATTCGGTGAACGAACCAATTGAATAAATGAACTATTGGCAGAATATACTGTTTTTATCCCTTGATTTTCAGTAAATTCATACAAATGAAATCCTTTTGATTTTGTGTCAAACCCATAAAAGTATACATTCCCGTGATCAATATATACACTGTCATTCTCCCATAAACGCAAGGCAATTTCTTGCTTGTTTTTTTCACCAAGAGTTTGAGTAATACAAGCTAATTGTTGGTTTAAAAAAGAATACACCCATACATCTTTTTGACTTTGAATATACAATGAATCTTCACTACGAGAATAGCCTATAATTCCATATGGATCAGCTTCCATTGGCATTCCGTTATTATCTGTTTGCCAGTTGATTGATAAATTTGAACATGTTAAACACGTTTCTTTTCGCGTTGTTGGATCAATGTGAATGTAATTTTTTGAATTGGCATTGAAATACGTATAATGTAAACCCTTGGGCGACAATTGACCATCAAAAGCAACCCCTTTTGCTAATAATTGAGTGGAGCCATCCACCAAAGAAACAAGGTAATGATCTTTGCGATGTGCGCTCTCCCATTGGTATTCTATTTCATAAGGTGCTGTAACGGTTCCCAATGCTACCATTGCTTTTTGGTGGTTAGAACTTGCTACTTTTAAAGTGTCATTTGAAAGTGCTACACTATTTCCTGAATTCAAATGATAAACATACAAATCAGATCTTTTTTCATCTTGTTTGAGTTGAACCAATTGTTGAGGCTGAATGCGTAAATCCTTGTAATGCCAAATATCCAAATGAGCTATTTCTGATGGAAGTAAAGAATCTTTTTTAGGGGTTTTGAAGCGTTCTGATACTCCAAAAAATAACAACGCATTATCCGAAGAAAATACTGGAACTCTATGCTGGGAAATCATTTTTAAAGAATCTGAAATTGCAATGTCTTTCGCATAGTTAGTCGTTCCAATCAATGCAGAATCAATATTGATTAATGTGAACGCCTGTATTTTTTGCTCCGTTGTATCTACACTAGAAAAGTAGGTTAAAAAATGTTGGTTTTCAGCAAAAACGATGGAAGAAATAACTGATTTTTGTGCAGCTATTTGTTTCGTTTTTTGAGATACTAAATCTACCAAATCTAATTGATAAACTTCTTTTTTTGCTTTGCGATGTGATGTAATCGCCACATAATTCCCTTTTTTGGAGACTACACCATCTGTAACATGCTGCCATGTTTTTTTATCATTTCGGATAGGATCAAAAAGAGTGAAGACAGTTCCGTCAGATTTATAGGCCACAGGCGGTTTTTTGGTTTTTTCCCACCACTTTTTTGGTTTATTAGGCGTCGTTTGAAGTGTATCGCTATTCGAAAAATAGGATAGTAAATTGTGAAATTCACTCACTTCGAAAGATTTAATATCTGGAATTTTCAAGCGCTGATTTGTAGCCAACACAATGATTCCAAGAGAATCTTTTGGCCATTTTTTTTTGTCTATTTTGTTTAATTCACACATTCTAAGGGTATCATAACCAGGCACAATTTTATAGACAAAATAATCACTATTCATTGAAAAACGAGCTTGTTTTCCCCTAGGAAAAGAATCTAAAATAGCTGTTTCAGTGTCATACAAATAAACAGAGCCATCACCAAAAAGTGGGTTTATTTCGTACGCAATATATCGGCCATCCTGACTGATGATCTGATTTTCATTTTTTTTCCATTCCGCATATACTTGATGATCAATTGCTTTTTTTTGAGCAAAAACACCTGAAACAAAAAGAATACAAAGTAATAAGAGAACGTGTTTGAATAATCGCATAAACTAAAATTATTTTTCTAAAACATACAGGAAAGGACCACCTAATATTCGATGTTTTTCAGCTGCAATGTATATCGCTTTAGCATCCATTGTTATGGCTTCCTTTTGACTAATATTATTAAATACAAATGAAGATTTTTGTTTCCATTTTCCAGAGATAATCTCGATAAAAATCATCCGATTATAGGTTAACAAAAGAGCTTTGTTTCCGTTGATTTCTAATGCTGTAGGAGCATCTTTTTTCCACCCAGTTGAACCTATCATAAGAGAATCAATGGGTTGTAGGGTATATATCCCTTTTATAGTTGGAATTGCATAAAGATCCGCAAAACCAATCCATGGAATGTTTCTAGGTTTTGTAACTAAAAAAAGTGAATCATTTCGCCAGGCGATGGCTTCACAGTCAAAATTTAATGCGTCTCTTTTGGGAGGAAAACTAGTTTGTTTAGCATACGATAAATGAATGACTTCGGCACTGCAAGTGTCTTGTTTTATCGCTAAGTTACCATCAACCTTAACAATTGATAAATCTGTTCGATTATTCAAATTATTGCCAACATCAGCTATGTAGATAATCCCTTTCGGATCAATTGTAATGTCTTCCCAATCTATGTTTTTTACATTTGGAAAGGTGCAAGAATGAATGATTTTCCCTTTTTTAGTGAGAAAAAATAAACGGGGTTCATTTCCTCCATCATTATGTGCGATCAACACTGAATCATTAAAGGAAGATAAGCCAGAGATTTCTTTCAGTTCTTTTGGTAATTTATAAGTAGTTATTGTATACTTTGAGCAAGCAGTCAAAACAAAAAAAACAAGACCAAAATGGAGTAAACGATTCATCAACTTTGAACTAAACGAACAATTTCAATTCTTCGATCACTTACCTTTTCAATTTCAAGAAGTAGGGTGTCAATTTCGATCTTTTCTCCCAATTCAGGAATCGTTTCCAATTGGTGAATGATAAAACCTCCGAGAGTCTCATACTCATCTGATTCTGGTAAATTGAATCCGTATTCACTATTTAAGTAATCAATTTCTAGTCGAGCTGAAAAACGATAGGTATCCTCTGAAATTTTTTCCTCTAATAAATCTTCAACATCGTGTTCATCTTCAATTTCACCAAAAATCTCTTCAATGACATCTTCAATCGTTACAATGCCCGCTGTTCCTCCGTATTCATCTACAACAACAGCAATATTACCTGCTTGTTTTGTAAACAATTCCAACAATTCTTTTCCAGGCATTGCAGCTGGAACAAAACCTATTGGTAGTAAAATTTGTTTGATTGAAACTGGAGCTTTAAACAGTTCAAATGAATGCACATATCCGATAATGTTATCTATCGTTTTTCTGTACACAATAATTTTAGACAAGCCATTATCAATAAATAATTTATTCAAGCGCTCAATCGCTTCATCGACTTCAATCGCAATGATCTCAGTACGAGGAACCATGCAATCTCTTGCTTTTATCGTTCTAAAATCCAAAGCGTTTTGCAAAATCTGCATTTCATTTCCAAATGCTTCTTCTTCTTTTATTCGAGCTGAAATGTCTTGGACATAATGTTCTAAATCAACAATTGAAAATACTTTTGCGGTATTAGAACGATCTGTTTTTAGTACGCGAAGAAATAAGTTACTAAAGAACATCACCAATTGTGTTGGCAAGTATAACAGAAAATAAATCAGCAACATAGGAGTTGTCGCAATACGTAAAAATCCATTTGGATTTATTTGAATCAATGCCTTTGGTAAAAATTCAGAAACAACTAAAACCAAAAGTGTAGAAAGTATCGTTTGAATGATGAGAATAAAGCCAGGTTCAATGATGCCCCAACTTAAAATAATGGGCGCTAATATTTTAGCAGAATAGATACCGAATAAAACTAGCGCAATATTGTTTCCTAATAAAAGTAACGCTATGAAAAAAGATTCTTTTTTGTAAAATCTTCCCATAACTTTTCCATTAAATGTGCCTTTGTATCGGTCTAATTCAATTTTAAGTCGATTAGAAGATAAGAATGCAATCTCCATTCCTGAAAAGAATGCAGAAAATAAAAGAGATAAAAGAATGATAAGCGTAAAAAAGGAATAGTCCATTTTAGTAGTTAATCTTTCTTAAAGATATAAAAATTAGCATTATACAACGTCAAATCCAATATCTTTTCGGTAATAAGCTCCTTCAAACTCGATGTTTTCAAGTGTAGTGTATGATCTTTTTAGTGCAATTTCTAAATTTTTACCATAGGAAGTTACTGCTAAAACACGTCCACCTGAAGATAAAACAGCAGGACCATCATACGCTGTGCCAGCATGGAACAATAAGCTATCTGTTGCTACATTTAAACCATAAATCTGTTTGCCTTTTTCGTAGTCTTCTGGGTAACCGCCTGCAACCATCATAACAGTAGCAGCAGCTTTTTCTTCGAATTGTACATCACATTCAGATAAGGTATTGGTAGCTACACCTTCAAATAAATCTAATATGTCAGACTTCAATCGAGGAATGACAACTTCAGTTTCTGGATCACCCATTCTGCAATTGTATTCAATTACATAAGGTTCACCCTTTACATTAATTAATCCAAAGAAAATAAATCCTTTATAGGGTATGTTGTCGTTTTTTAAGCCTTTAACCGTTGGGATAATGATTTGATTTTTCACTTTATCCATAAAAGCTGCATCCGCAAATGGAACTGGAGAAACTGCTCCCATGCCACCCGTGTTTAATCCAGTATCGCCTTCCCCAATTCTTTTGTAGTCTTTAGCTTCGGGTAATAATTTGTAAGAATCCCCATCTGTGATTACAAATACGGACAATTCGATTCCTTTTAAAAACTGTTCAATCACAACACGAGAACTGGCATCCCCAAACTTCGCGTCAGCTAACATGCTTTTTAATTCAGCTTTAGCTTCCTTCAGATTATCAAGAATCAATACACCTTTACCAGCAGCTAATCCATCAGCTTTCAAAACATACGGTGCTTTCATGCTTTCAAGAAAAGCATATCCTTCTAGTAAAGTATCTTTTGTAAACGTTGCATATTTTGCCGTTGGAATAGCATGTTTAAACATGAATTTTTTGGCAAAATCTTTACTTCCTTCCAACTGTGCCGCATATTTATTTGGACCAATTACAGGTACTTTTTTCAATAAATCATCCGCTAAGAAAAAGTCATGTATTCCTCTCACTAATGGTTCTTCTGGTCCTACTACGACCATATTTATTTCATGTTCAAGAACAAATGTTTTTATTGCTTCAAAATCGGTTGGATTGAGCGCACAATTCTTTCCGTATTGACGTGTTCCTGCGTTTCCAGGTGCAATAAACAATTCTTCCAATGCTGAACTTTGAGCGATTTTCCATGACAATGCATGTTCTCTTCCACCAGACCCTAACAATAAAACTCTCATACTTATTTTGCTTTTAGCAATGTTTTAACAATGATTCGAATAATAATTTTCCATCTTCATTTGCTACAAATTTATCAGAAGCACGTTCTGGATGCGGCATCATTCCGAATACATTTTTGTTTTTATTTGAAATTCCTGCGATGTTTAATAGCGTACCATTTGGATTAAATTCATCTGATACAACTCCTTCTTCTGAACAATATTGAAAAATGATTTGATCATTGTCTTCAATGCTTTTCATTGTTTCTTGATCTGCAAAAAATCGTCCTTCTCCATGAGCTATTGGGATTTGGAATGTTCTATTCATATCCAATCCTTTTGTTATTGCGGCAGTTTGAGATACGGGTTTTAAAAAAACATTTTTACAAATGAATTTTTGAGTGTTATTGTGTAATAATGCGCCTTCTAATAAACCTGATTCCGTTAAAATTTGAAATCCATTACATACACCTAAAACATATCCTCCTTTATTAGCATGGTTGATAACTTCTCCCATTATTGGAGATAGTTTGGCAATAGCGCCAGAACGTAAGTAATCACCAAATGAAAAACCTCCTGGCAATACAACAAAATCAACCCCTTTCAGATCGGTATCTTTGTGCCAAAGGCGTTCAACTTTTTGACCCATTATGTCTTGTAAAACATATACCATATCCTCATCGCAGTTCGATCCAGGAAAAGTTACAACTCCAAATTTCATGTTAAAAAGAATTAAGTGAGTTCCCCCACAAATAAAAATCTACGCAAAATTAATGAAAATAATCCTTTTAAAAAGCTTGCTTTAAAGGAAGAAATTAACAAATGAATAGGCAAATGTCAAATAAAACAAAATCATAGTGATGAATTGATTCTTTTTTGTTGTGTATGAAAATGGCAAGAAAAAAGACAAGGGGATCATTAAGAAACTAAATCGTTCAATTTGTTGAAAGGCAAAATAATCCCAAGCACCTAACAATGTTGCAATCAAGACAAATAACCAGATAATTCGAACTAATTTTTTTAATCGAATACTCGACTTTTGCATTTTCGCACGTAAACCAAATAAACTAAATAAAAAGAGAAGTACAAACAAACTAGCTGTTATGATAAAATCTAAGTGTTTTTTCTGGTAATTTGATGTTTGTTTTAACAACTGAAGATCAATTGTGTGGTTAGAATAATTGTAAAATAATAAGGCATAGATTGCAGGTATGAGAAATCCAGTAAGTAACAATAAAAATTCTCTTAACACAAAAGGACGGATAATCAAAACCATCGCTACAAAAACGGGTATAAATACAAAGAGTGGTGGATGAAAAGTAGCTGCAATTCCTGCGAAAAATGCGCCATTAAAAACAGTACTTCTTCCGTCGGAATTTTGAACTAATTTATACAGTTGATTTAATAACAATATTAAAAAAGTATGTGCAATTAATAAACCATCAACAGAATAAAGTGAATGATAAAAACTCATTAATACAACATACAATAATGCTGGGAGGTAAATATTTCGCTCGTAAAATTGATTGGTGTTGAAGATCCAATTGATCAGTAGGGCATTGATAATAATTAATACACCTCCAATTATTCTAGAAAAAAGAACAAATGTATTGCTCATCTCTCCCCAAAAACCAAAATTTATGGTTGCGCCTTGGTAATAATAATTAGTTTGCCCATTTATGTAGATGTATATCAATACAATAAAAGGTAAAAGTATTAATGCCCCTGCTCTATTTCCTAAAAATAATTTTAACACAAAGCGAAGATAATCAAATCTTCAGCAATCTATTTCGTTTTGAAATGAATTTAGTAAAAATAAAACGTTAAATTGTTATTATTTCATTGCGGAAAATGATGTATTCTTTCTATATTTAAAATATATTTGCCTCCGATAATAAAAAGAGGGTAATTTAATACAATTTTATATGTCACAAGAAAAAACTCGATTCTCAGATTCTGATTTAGTAGAATTTAAAGAATTAATTCAAAATAAATTAAAAGAAGCACAAGTTGATTTAGACTTGTTAGTTGGTTCATTATCACACAATGATGATCACGGGACAGATGATACAGGTCGAACATTCAACATGATGGAAGACGGATCAGAAACGTTATCTCGTGAAGAAATGTCTCAATTAGCTGCTCGTCAAGAAAAATTCATTCAAAGTTTGCAAGCGGCATTGGTGCGTATTGAAAATAAAACTTATGGTATTTGTCGTGTTACGGGTAAATTGATCGCCAAAGAACGTTTACGACTTGTGCCACATGCAACAATGAGTATTGAAGCTAAAAACGCTCAAAACAACTAAGCAATTGAAGAAAAAATTATTGATAGTGGGGGCCATTGTTGCCCTCATTTTACTTTGTGATCAATTGATCAAGATATACATCAAAACACACTTTCAACCTGGAGAAGACGTAAGTGTTTTTGGTAACTGGTTTGTATTGGAATATATTGAAAATCAAGGGATGGCTTTCGGGACCACTTTTGGGAATAAACTTTGGCATAAATTAGCTTTGAGTATTTTCCGTGTAATCGCAATTGGAGGAATTAGTTACTACTGGTTCAAACAAGCCAAAGAAGGCGCAAGAACAAGTTTTTTAATTGCTATTGGATTAATTATTTCAGGAGCATTTGGTAATTTAATTGATTCAATGGTCTATGATTTTGCGTTCCCATATGATCCTTGTATGGCGTTTAATCACTTGGAAGGCTCTGGGATTAAAACAAATTGCGGCTTTTTTGGAACCATTGAAACACGTCCAACTGGATTTTTATTAGGTAATGTAGTAGACATGTTTAAATTCAACGCTACATGGCCTTCATGGTTACCAATTATTGGAACTAAACAAGTTTTTCCAGCGATTTGGAACTTAGCTGATGCCTCTATTTCAGTGGGTGTTTTATTTATCTTTGTTCGACAAAAATCTTTTTTCAAAAAAACAATCGAACCAGCTAACTAATTTCTTTACTAAAAGAAAAATGGGATAAAAGAACTTAATTACTATTCTTTTATCCCATTTTATTTACTATTCAGATAAGACTAGAAACGAGCAGTGATTCCACCCATTACTTGGAAAATTTGAACAGGTGTTTTATACCATCTGAAATAACGCTGTGATGCGATATTGTTGAATTGGATAAATGCTGATATCCTTTTTGTGTATCGGTATTCAATCCCTAAATTAATATCTGTAATTACTTGAAGAGGCTGTGCTAATTGATTGTTTTCCATTAATGTTTCAGCATCTTTTTGATATACTTTAGCATTTCTTCCACCTTCAAAGTTAACGTCTAAATTAATCAGAAACTTTTCATATAAATTATAACTTCCTCTTAAGATTACTTGCCATGTTGGTAAATTCCAAGCATAAATTTCGTTGTTTAATTGGTACGAATAAATACGTCCAATCCCATCAATTTTTAATTTTTCACTTTGTTGGTATGCCAATGAACCTTCAAAAGTTGAAAGCGTTAAGGTATCGTAAACTACATTGAATTTATTTCCTACAGAATATAAAGTATCTGATACAAATAAAGCTTTATTTTGAATTTTAGCGAAGCTTGCGCTAGCATTAAAACTCAATTGCTTTGTCAAAGTTCCTTTAAAACCAACGTAAAAATCAATAGGCGTTTTTTCATTCAACAATGTGCTGTTTGGCAACATAAACTCATTCAATTTCGCTAAAGATTTAAACGTTTGTTGTTTAATTCCTCCTCTTAAACCAGCATATGGAATTATTATGTCATTAAACAAAGGGTATTTAGCTTCAATTGTTGGATAAATATGAACACGGGTTCCATTCATCGACTCAAGCGCTAAATCAAATCCAACTTTAATTTTAATGCGGTTGTTTTGTAAAAATGTGGAAATGGAAGGACTCAAATTCACAAGGGTATTTGAACTAGAAATTCCATAACCATAATTTAAAACAGTGTCATTTACTTGACCATAATTGTATGAATTATGGCGAACGGATAAATCAGCCATATATACTTCACGTCCTTTTTTATACATTCCAGTTCCGTAAATAGCAAAGTAATTTTCTTTTGTACGCCAATCTGAAAGTGTGTCTTCCAATGGTTTTTTCGAACTGAAATTAGAATAATCCAATCCTACAGAATAATTCAATGTTGCACTGTCTTTTCCATGAGATGTATACTTTACAGAACCTCCAATATCTTGAAAACGTTGAGCAATTGTTTGACGATCTACTGAATCAGTAGGTATTTGCCATCCATAATAATTAAACCCTTGATTCGTGTAAAATAGAGATCCGTTAACCGTGTATTTTTTTTCATTCAAAGCACCGGTTAATGCAAGGCCTGTTCTATCGAATTGTGCAGGAGCATAATTATCAAAATTACCAAAAGAACTTAAATGAGTCAGATGAGCACCATACACGTATTTGCGGGAACGATTAGAATTAAAATAATACTCCCCCAATGGCATTAATTCTGTTCCAATTCCTAGTTTTAAATACGACTTGTAGAACTGTGTTAGTTTTGGCTCAGTTTTAATAGAAGCAGCATTTATCGTGTCAACTTTAAAAGAGGTAGAATGTTGAAGTACCAATGTTGGGTAATCAATAATTGAGGTTGAAATTACCGTGTCAATTATAGTAGGGTTTTCCGAAATACGATACGCTGGTTCAACTTCTCTGAGCGCTTTTCCACTCCAAATGATATCTGGTTCACCTTGTCCGTAAACCGAGCCTGCTACAACTAATACAAAATATAAAATAACGTTTTTCATCTTAATTTTCTTCTTTAACATCAATAATCGTTTCTTCCTGTTTTACCTCTGGTTGAATTTGATTTTTCAATTGCATTAATTCATCTAAAAGGGCATTGGCAATTGTCAAAATTTCATCATCTTTAATTGGATAATGATCGATTACTGAACGTAATCTTTGTTCTGCCTGAAAATAATCTTTCTGTACGATCAGCAATTTAGCTTGTAACAATAACCCTTTCGCTACCCAAAAGTTATAACTAGGTTTCATTTTAATCAATGCATTTATTTCAGCATCTGCTTTCTTAAAATCTTCTTGTTTTGCATACAATTCAGCTAGCGTATAGCGCGCTTCAGCAGCTAAAACAGTTGTTGAATTTTTGATTACAAATTCTAAATTGGGTTTTGCAGCAGTATAATTTTCAATGGAAAACTCAGCTAAACCTTTTGCGTATTCTGCCTCTAAGCGAATGGTGTTGTTAAGTTGGCCACTTTCAAGAACAGCTTTTGCATTTAGCACCGTGTTTTCCCAATTTTGAAGTAAAAAATTACAACGCATTAAACCTAGTTTTGTGTTAAAAATTAGAGCTGGCTTTGCACTAAGTTTATCTAAACGTGAATAAGCTACAATTGCTTCTTCGTATTTACCTGAATTGTAAAGAAACTGAGCAACTCGTGCAGCTGATGTTTCTGTATAAGAATTATTAGCCCCTTCTAATATCTTTTGATATGCAGCGATTGCTTTGTCTTTTTCATTTGCAGAATAATAGGCATTTGCCATAAAGAAAACAGCATCATTTTTAAACCTTCCCGCTGGGAATTTTACCAAGTATTTCTCAAAATTAGATGCAGCAAGTGCAAATGAACTATCTCGATAGGCTTCTATTGCAGGTGCATAAAACATGTTTTCTTGTTCTTCGGGAGAAATATTAGCGCACGAATATTCAACGGCCATTTGACTTGCCTTTTCAGGTTGTTTCAAAGCTGTGTAAACATCTACTAAACCTCGAACCACAGTAGCACATATTTGTTGATCTTCACCATTCGTGCTTAATAAGGCTAAATATTCCTTTTCTGCTTTAGCATATTCCCATTTTTTATAATGAATATCTGCTAATTCAATACGACATGGAATAACAAGATTAGAATTTGGGTAATCATCGATTACTTGATTAAAGTAGCGAGTAGCTTTGTCAAATTCAGATTTAGCTTTGTAACTATTTGCTGCTTCAAAAACTGCTTGAAGAATGTATTTTGAGTTTTTGTAATTATTAATAATATCTAACAAATAGCTGATTTTTTTATCCTCTTGATTCGCAAAGCCATATGATTTTGCTAAATAAAACAAGGCTTGGTCTTCGTTTGCAACTTTTAATTTGATTACTTCTAGATAATTCTTTATTGCATTTTCATTTTGTTTTGTCATGTAATACCCATCACCAATTCGCATATATGCATCACCTAATTTGGCTTTATTCTTAATAGACGATTGACAAAATAAACGAAACGATTCAATCGATAATAAAATGTCTTTATTTCTGAGGTAAGCATAACCCATATTGTAATATGCATCTGGTTTTAAATCTGCCGCTAATGTTGCGGGCATAGCCAAGAAATCTTTATACGTGGTAATGGAAAGGTCAATTTTATTTAAGCGGAAATATGCATCTGCTGACCAAAATCGAGCTCTTGCGGTATAAGAAGCTTCGATAGGATGCTTTTCAACTAAATCAAATGATTTAATAGCTGCTTCAAATGCATCTTTTTGGAAAAAAGCAACACCTTGATTATAAGCAACGAGTTGGTAAACAGCTTTTAATTTCGCGTCTTTTTTTGGTAATTTATCCAATGATGCCAATGCTTTTTCGTAATTATTTGTAGTGGAATAAACGTTTACTAAGTATTGATTGATGTCTGTAATTCTTCTAGATTCAGGAAATTTTTGTAAAAATTGTTCCAAAGCAACTACTGCTTCATCGTAAGGATTTAAGTCTAGTTTGTAGGATAAAACAGCAAAATTGTACAAAGCATCTTCTTGTATCATTGTGTTAAAATCCAACTTAGATGCAGCTTCAAAAGCACTTCTTGCACCCAATTGATTTTTCATTTTAAGGTTACATTCTCCAATGTGATACAAGGCAATCTGAGCCAAACTATCTTTTTTTGCAGCTACTTTATCAAACGGTTTAATGGCTTTTTCATACGATCCTATTTTGTAATAAGCAAAGCCTAATTGGTATTCATCATCTCTTGTAGTTGGGTGTTTTTTACTGAATTTTTCTAAATAAGGCAATGCTTCATCAAATTTTCCCACACGGTAATACGCGTCACCAATCAAATGATCTAAATCAATTTCATTGGAAACTTTTATGGTATCTAGCGTTGACGCTGCATATTTGGTAACTTCTGCATACTTTCCTTGTAAGTAATAAATTTGAGCAATGTAATAAGGAACTACTTTCGCAAAACTTGTATTCGTTTGCAATTTCAAGAATCCATCCAATGCTGTTTGATAGGCTTTATCAATGTATGCAATGTGTGAAAAGTAATAAAGTCCTGGACCTGCATAAGTTGAAGTTCCGTCTTTCATTTCATTAAAAGCAGCTCTCGCATCCGTGTATTTCTTTTCTTGAAAATTCGAATATCCCAATTTAAAGTAAAATTCATCTTTGTCTTTCGCATCAATCGTTGCAACATTTACCAATTTCAACCATTGAATTGCGTCTTTGAATTCTTTCTTTTGATAATGAAATTTCCCTATTTTAAAATAAATGGTGTTCTTGTAAATATTTTCAGGATAATTTTTATTGAACGTAAGCAACAAATCGATGGCATCGTTGTTAAACATTTCCAATGCAGCTATTCCTTCGTAATAATGTGCTTTGATTACTTGTGGGTCACGCACATCCTTTTGTTCTTGAATAAACGCTCTAAATTCAATCCGTGCTGAAGCATATTGTTCCTTCTGAAACAACTCTTCTGCTTTGTAAAAACGCACATATTCATTCTTATACTTCCCTGAGGTTTGTGCAACCGAAATAATTGGAAATACGACTAAAAGGTATAATATTATTTTAAACTTCATTTGAATTGCATTTAATCGTATAAAAGTAAGTTACATTCAAGTCCTTTATGAATTAGGTGTCTAAAAGTTTTAAACGTGAATCTGTTAAGATAATTATACCATCGTATTAAAAAGACCTTTCATATTTACGATCTTTACACTCTAAAATCTTTTGAAGTGGAAAAAGTAATTGAAATAAAGGATGCCCGAATTTTTCAACAAGACGTTTGTGTGTTGGATGGTGTAAATTTTACATTAAAAGAAAATGAATTCGTTTATTTAATTGGTAAAACAGGGAGCGGAAAAAGTAGTTTACTTAAAACAATATACGGCGAACTTGCATTAACGAATGGGAATGGCAATGTAGCTGGCTTTAACTTAAATGCACTTTCTAAAAAAGACATCCCTTTATTACGAAGAAAAATAGGTATCGTATTTCAAGATTTTCAATTATTAATGGATCGATCCGTTCTAGAAAATTTATTGTTTGTAATGGGGGCAACTGGATGGAAAGATAAAACATTGATGTTGAAACGTGCAAAAGAAGTATTACAATTGGTTGGTATAGAGCAGAAAATAAACAGCATGCCACATGCATTGTCAGGAGGTGAACAACAACGTGTATCTATCGCTCGTGCATTGATTAATAAACCAAGCTTAATTTTAGCGGATGAGCCAACCGGAAATTTAGATCCAGAAACATCCAGTGAGATAATGCAATTACTTCTAGCCGTTGCTTTAGAAGAAAAAACAGCCGTTTTAATGGCTACGCACGATATGACAATGGTGGAAAAATTTCAAGGAAAAGTAATCCGTGTTGAAAATGGTCAATTACATGAAGTAACAAATATCAGTGCGTTCAATCCAGCTGATTAAGCTTTTTTAAATTTAATCTCAAACAATTTCGCCCAATTTTTTCCTGTTAAATACCATTTTGATGTTACAGGATTGTAAGCAATTCCGTTTAATACATCTCCAGTAGATCCTTTGCCTGAAGCGACGAGTGAACTTGCATCAATTTGTGCCAATACTTTACCATTATTAGGATCAATAACAACAATGAAATTAGTCATCCAAACATTGGCATAAATCAAATCATCTACGTATTCTAATTCATTTAAGTTCGCAACAGGACCTTCATTGTTATAAACTTCAATTGAACGTTCTATTTCAAATGTTGTTGGATTTCTGAAAACAATTCTTTCCGAACCATTCGACATAATTAAGGAGGTTCCATTGTTACACAAGCCCCACCCTTCACCATTGTAAGGAATATCTTTTTCAATTTGAAACGTGTTTTTAGTGTACACAAAACATTTTTGCTCTTGCCAAGTCAATTGGTAAATTTTATCTTTAAAAACGGTAATTCCTTCACCGAAATAAGTCGCATCTAAACCCATTTTTTGATCGATTACTCCCGTTTTTAAATTGACTTTTGCAATGATTGATTCGCCACGTTGACCTGTTCCTTCAAATAATTCTCCTTTATTAAACTCTAAACCTTGTGTAAAGCTAGTAGTATTGTGCGGGAAAGACGTGATTACATCAACCAGCCATTTCTCAGGAACAATCTCGGATAACACACGCAACATGCGTTCGTCGTCAAAGCTTGTACCATCTTTTAATGTTGAACGCAATACCAATGAACGTGTACCAACCCCATAAAAACCTGCTTTCAAAGAATAATTGATTGCACCCTTTGGATCATTCCAACTGGCAAAAACACTGTCGTTGTAAATTAATTCTACCACTTTTATTTCCGAAGAATTTAATGTGATTTTTAATGGAACGACCTCATCTCCTTTTGTAGCTAAATTTTCTTTAAATGTAAAAACAGCCGGTAAATCCGCATCCGTTTGTTCCGTATTATCAGATGATTTATTCACTAAAGGAATAATTACAAATGCAGCAATTGCTAAAAATAATAAGCCAAAAACAAGGTATTTTTTCATGTAAATAATATTAAAGTTTCGCTTCAATCTCTTGGGCACGAATACCATTATGTGACTCGTTATAAACTACTTGGCCGTTATTTACCACAATCACTTGAGGAGATTGGTGAACAACATGCGTTTTTTCAGCCAACAAATTAGAAAGATCGCGGTAGGTTATTAAGTCTAAAAAATACAAATCGCACGCTACTTCATTATTCCAATTCGCTTCAAAACGAGACAAAGCCATGGTTGAAATACTGCAACGCGTACTGTGTTTAAAAAACAAAGCTGGTTGGTTGGTTGTTGCATTTAATGCCGATTCTAATTGATCAGATGTTGTTAATTGAATCCAATCTAGCGTTGGTTTGCGCGAAAAAATACCCATTAGATTCCTGCTTTAAATTGTTGTAAGAAACGTACATCATTTTCAGAATACAAACGTAAGTCGTTCACCTTATATTTCAATTGTGTAATGCGCTCAACGCCCATTCCAAAAGCAAAGCCAGAATAAACGGTGGAATCAATTCCACTAGCTTCTAATACATTTGGATCAACCATTCCACAGCCTAAAATCTCCAACCATCCAGAATATTTGCATACGTTACATCCTTTTGCATTGCAAATAGAACAAGATACATCAACTTCAGCACTTGGTTCTGTAAAAGGAAAGTAAGAAGGACGTAAGCGAATTTGTGCTTTTTCTCCAAACAATTCTTTTGCGAAATACAACAACGTTTGTTTTAAATCGGCAAACGATACATTTTTATCAATATATAATCCTTCCACTTGATGAAAAAAGCAATGAGCACGAGCAGAAATAGCTTCATTTCTGTATACTCTTCCTGGAGAAATTGTACGAATCGGAGGTGTTGAATTTTCCATTACACGAACTTGAACCGAACTAGTATGCGTTCGCAATGCCATTTCATTTTCTCCTTTTTCAATGAAAAAAGTATCTTGCATATCACGAGCAGGGTGTTCAGGAGCAAAATTTAATGCTGAAAAATTATGCCAATCATCTTCGATTTCTGGGCCTTCAGAAACGGAATAACCAATTTTACTAAAAATAGAAATGATTTCACTTCGAACCAATGAAAGTGGATGATGCGAACCAATTTCATTGCTATCACCTGGTCGAGAAAAATCTAATTTTGATGCGGTAGAAGTTGTAGTTTCTAACTGCTCTTTATAGGTTGCAAATTTTTCCTCTGCGAATAAACGCAAAGCATTTAATGATTGTCCAACTGTTCTTTTTTCTTCGTTAGGAACACTTTTTAAATCAGTAAACAAGTCTTTTATACTTCCTTTAGAACCAATAAATTGAATTCTAAACGCTTCTAATGAGAGAGCATTATTAATCACATACGCTTCTATTTCAGCTTGTATTTTTTCTATTTTTTCTTTCATTTCTGAATTTTTCAAACTTAAATGCAAAAATTATCGATTAAAACGCAACATTTTTTGTTTCATTCTCGTTTATAATTGCACACAGCGTACGAAGTTAAGAAATTAAGAGGTACAATGTTGCGTGATTAAATTAAAAAAAGTTTATCTTTGAACGAATTGTTTTAAAACGACTATGAAAAATACCTTAAGATATTCATTTTTTGCAAGCTTGCTTATTACATTATTATTTGTAACTTCTTCTTGTGAAAACACAGATCCTTCTGTAATGAAAATATTTGTTCGTTCTCAAAGTAATGAATTACTGAAAGATGCTGAAGTTATAATAATTGGAGATGTAAATTCAAATCCAGCTACATTACCATATGTAGATACTCTATTTACAAACTCTTCAGGTTATGCTCAATTCAATTTGGACAGTTATTACTCAAAAGCTGGTGAAGGGAATGAAGTAGCATACTTCGATGTTATTGCTAAAAAAAATACGAAACAAGCTACAGCTTATGTAAGATGTCGCATGCACATTACTGCTGTTGAAACTATTTTTATACTTAACTAAACACTATGACAAATTTATTTAAACGCAGTTTTATAGTGGTGATTATTGCTCTTATTGGAGTTTCATTTTCATCAGGATGCAGAAAGAAAGAAGATACCATTGCACGCATTTATGTTCGTGATGAAACGAATGCATTGGTTCCTTTAGCAAAAGTTGTTTTATATGGTAAATCAACTACAAATCAACCTTCAAATATTTCATTATATGATACCGCTTATACGAATTTGTCTGGAGCGGCGGATTTTAATTTTAATGATGTGTATCAATTAGGTCAAGCTGGTGTTGCTGTTTTAGATATCAGTGCATCAAGTAACAATAAATCTGGTAAAGGAATTATAAAAGTTGAACAAGAAGTAACTTCTACTGAAACCGTATTTATTCAGTAAGTAAATTTACCTATAATTTTTCAAAAGGCTGTTTTTAGAAACAGCCTTTTTTGTTGAAGATATTTTATTGTACAGTTAAGAAAAGTGAATCGATCCATCCTCCACTAATGCATTCCCCCTCATGCGTAAAAACAATTGAATCAAAGCAACAACATCTTTTTCACAATACACTTTGATGCGTTCTAAATCTTTTTCTTCATAGTAAACGCGTGCCACATCGGCTCCTGAAATGTCATCTTTTGGCGTTGGTATTTGAAACACATGACATAACAATGCCAGAGAAGTAAACGCTTTGTAATCACCAAACTTCCACAATTCTAAGGTGTCTAAATGACTGATTTCCCATGGTTTTTTGCCTGCAATATCTAACACTGAAGGCAGCTTCATTCCATTAATTAACAAACGTCTACAGATATAAGGGAAATCAAATTCTTTCGCGTTATGACCACATAAAATCGAATATTTTGGATTGTTTTCTAATAAAGAAACAAATTGCTTCAGCAACGTTTCTTCATCATCGTGGTAAAAAGACTTCATACGTATCTCATTTCCGGTTCTTGTTTCATGAACAAAACCAACAGATATGCAAATTATCTTTCCAAATTCAGCATAAATTCCTCCACGATCATTATACAAGTCTTCAAACGACTTATCTTCGTTTTGCATGAAACGGGTTTTGGCTTCAAATAATTTTCTAGGTGTTTCTTCTAAATCAGGAAATTGATACGTTTGTGGAACGGTTTCAATATCTAAAAATAATACACGGTCTAACGGTGTTTTTTCTAACATAAAGTAATTTTTGATACTTGAATTTACAAAAAAATTGTGAAGTCTCAACTTTTAAAAGCAATTTTGTTGCTGAAAATAGAATTATGGCAGAAGATCTTCACTTTCAAGGTACTACAAAAGCAGCAATTTATCTAGAATTGTTGCCTCAATTAAAAGCATTAATTGGGAATGAAAAAAATTCGACTGCTAACTTGGCAAACATTACCGCAGCTCTTAAAACAGCATTTGATTTTTTTTGGGTTGGGTTTTATTTAGTTGATAATACATCACAAGAATTGGTCTTGGGTCCATTTCAAGGTCCTGTTGCTTGTACGCGAATACAATTTGGTAAAGGAGTATGTGGCGCCGCATGGAAACAAGCCCAAACGATCCTAGTGGATGATGTTGAAAAATTTCCTGGACACATCGCTTGTAGTTCACTTTCGAAAAGTGAAATTGTTGTTCCAATTCTAAAAAATGAAAAAGTTATTGGTGTTTTAGATGTAGATAGCTCATCTCTTGCTAACTTTGACGAAACAGATTCCATCTATTTAACAAAATTGTGTGCATGGCTTTCCGAATTAGTATAAGTTTCTTGGTATTAATCTTACTTAGTGCATGTGCTCAAGTAGGCCAAATTACAGGTGGAGAAAAAGATACAGTAGCACCACAAGTAATTGCTGCTAAAACTATACCTGCAGATAAGAGCACTAATTTTAGTGGTAAATCCATTTCTATGACTTTTGATGAATTTATTCAAGTGAATAATCCGCAGCAAACATTAGTAATGGTTCCAAAACATGCCCGACCAAGTATTTCTATCTCTAAAAAAACAGCCACCATTGAATGGAAAGAGGATTTACAAGAAAACACAACGTATGTATTGTATCTAAATGGCACCATAGAAGATGTTGCTGAAGGGAATGATTCACTTATTGCTTATGCTTTTTCAACTGGGGATTTTGTAGACTCTTTGCGTTATTCTGTAAAAGTAGAAGATGCCTATTCAAATCTCCCATTACAAGATATTACTGTTGGTTTATTTACCGATAAAGATTCCACCAAGCCTTATTATTTTGCCAAAACAAGCCAAAATGGAACCGCTTCTTTTCAATATTTAAAAGCAGGAAATTATTTTGTTAAAGCATTTCAAGATGAGAATAAAGACTTAGCAATTCAATTGAATGAAAAAGTAGGATTCCGATCAGAGCTTTTGGCATTAACCCAAACAACTTCTGACACTAATTCTTTGAGAATTTTTACTGAAAAAGGTCCAGATCTTTTGAAATCCTTACGGTTTTATCCTCCTAATGCTTTTATATTAAATGCAAATTATGCGCTTGATAAAGCAGCAATTTTTTGTAATGACAAAGCGCTTCAGCAAAATCAATTAAACGTTTTAAAATCGGACAGCATACAATTTTATTTGCCCGTAAAAGAGGTCAGTGAGTTGGAAGTGGTTGTTCAACGAGCAAATCAACTCAATGATACTATTTTATTGAAATTAACTCAAAAAGAAAAAACGGAAAAACTGAATTTCATCTCCAATTTTAAAGAGTTGAAAGTCAAACCAACGGAAAAAATCGCATATCATTTCAATGACATTATAGCAGATGTAAACCAGGAAAAAATTAAACTTTTAAATAAAGAAGACTCTACGGAAATTAAGTCTAAAATCCTTTTTTCAGGCAATGAATTAACGATTGACATAGATCGTAAAACACTTAAAAACATTCAACTAATTGCACAAAAAGGAGCTGTAATGAGTCAGAATGGCTTTTTATCTGATTCATTAAACACAACATTCAGTCTGCGGGAAGAAAAAGAATTTGGTGTGATACAACTCAACTTAAACGCATTTAAGTCTCCTGTAATAATTGAAGTAATCTTACAATCAAAAACGATAGATCGTATTCCATTTGAACCATCTAAAACATGTTCTCTCAACTATTTAGAAGCTGGGGAATACCAATTTAGAGTAATTTTAGATGAGAATAGGAATGGGATTTGGGATACAGGTTCAGTCAAAGAATGGCGCCAACCTGAAAAATGTATGCTATTTACGAATCCAACAAAAGTGCGTAGTAATTGGGAAATTGAAGTGGAATTAATGCCTAATTAAAAAATTTTAAGCGTAAAAATCCAGCTAAACTGAGTCCAATGATTAAAGCTAATACATAAATTGTTTCTGTAAACACAACAACTTGCAATAATCCAAAAGTGAGGAGTAAGCCCATTAATAAAAAAGTATACGCATAGATCTGTTTTTTCCAATGTATTTGCATCTGAATACGTTGCGCCATATTCGGGATGAGAAATTCCATTTTATACCGCTGGTAACCTCCAAATAGCAACAAAGGAATTAGTATATAACCTTGTGCAAAACCCATGTCTTCATACTGCCAAAAAGCAATCAATTCCTTTTTAAATTGAATGGAAGGATGTATTTTCAGAATAATAACATGAGTAAGAAACAGCATAAAAAGAAACAATAATGAACTAATTCCTCCCAAAACAAGCCATGCTTTGTTGCCATTTTTCTGAGTTACTTGGATTTTATTTGCCTCAACATGTGCAAAAATTAGAGCACTCAATGCATCAATTAAATAAAATAGAACGATGAAATAAAGATTCCAATGCCAAAAAAAGAAACCAAGTAAAGGAATCAAGGCATCCGCAAATAATTGAATGTATTTTTGTTTTTGCATAAGCACAAAAGTAAAAAAATCAAAAGGAACTGTAACTAATTTGTAACTTGTTCGTCTTAGAAGCGATTTGAAACTAACATGACGGTAACTGAATACAATAATGCAGTAGATATTTTTGCAGATAGTATCTATCGATTTGCGTTGAAACACCTTAGAAATGAGGATTCAGCGAAAGACATTGTACAAGAAACCTTTTCAAAAGTTTGGGTCAAGCATAAAGAAATAAATGCCGAAAAAGTAAAGTCTTATTTGTTTACAACTGCCTATCATTCAATTATAGATTGGGTGAAAAAAGAAAAAAGAAATGGCGATTTTGAACGCTTGAAAGAAGCTCCTCAACAAGCGAAATTACCTGAATTTGACCTGCAAACAATCATTCATGAAACCCTAGAAAAATTGCCATTGATTCAACAATCGGTGGTGTTGTTAAGAGATTATGAAGGATACAGTTATGGTGAAATTGCTGAAATAACGAACCTAAGTGAAGCGCAAGTTAAAGTGTATATTTTTCGTGCGCGACAAACTATGAAAAATTATATTAAAGATTTAGATTTAGTACTCTAAAATGGAACAAATTAATACAACAAATTACGAAGCTTTTTACCTCGATTACCTGGAAGGGAACTTGAGTGAAGAAGTACGTTTGTTGTTTTTAGATTTTTTAGCAAACAATCCGGATCTTCAACTAACGGATGAAGCGCTTCCTACTGTTGAAGCAATTGAATCCACAATAGACACAGAATTTAAAACCACTTTATACCAAATAAATACCGCTTATGCTCCTATTAATCATTCAAATTATTCGATTTTTCTTTTAGCAGCAATTGAAAACGAATTAACTCCAAAAAAAGTCAGTGAACTAGCTTCTTTTTTGCTTAATAATCCACCTGCACAAAAAGAGTTTGAGTTGTTGAAGTTTACCCAACTTAAACCAGATTTAATCTGCGTTTTCCCAGCAAAACAAACCCTGAAGAAAGAAGCGAAAAGAACACTCTGGCCAATTTATAGTGCATTAGCAGCTGCATGTTTGATCGGTTTTTTCATCTTGACTCAAGTTTTTAGTTCTAATTCCGTTCTAAATAGTTCTAAAAAATCAAGTGTTCAATCTGCGAAGAAAACCGTTGAAAAGCCTGTAAATAAAGTACTTAAAAATACAGTTCAAACTAACTTCGCAACTAAAATTGAAAAAACAAGTTCTAACCAGGTTCTAAAAAACGAGCTTCCAATAATTGTCACACATATTCATGAAATGCCTCCAAGAGATTGTATTGTTCAACTTGAAATACCAGCTAATCCTAATATAGTTGAAGAAATTACTACGCCAATACCTACAACAAATACACCCGAAAATCTTGCAATTGAGTCGAATCCAACTAAATCAGATCAAATGCACAATCCCATTCAACCAATAACCAACCGTTTAGGAAATCTATTGAACAAAGAAATTGACTTTAAAATAAGTAAAAAAACGGATGATTCAAAACGGGGATTTTTGATAAAATTTGGTCAATTTGAGATTTCACACAATAAAAAATGATCCCTCAAAAACGTTTTTTCCACTCTTCTTCTTCCTGTATTTAACATTTAAAATTATCTTTGCTATCCCTTTTTAACAAAGCGGTTAAAATAGCATTTATGGATAAAAATCAAGCGCTACAAAATAAACGTGAAGCTTCTTTAGTTGGAGGTGGACAAACACGTATCGATAAACAACACCAACAGGGTAAGCTAACTGCTCGTGAACGCATTACACAATTGTTGGATGAAAATTCATTTCAAGAAATTGGTCAGTTTGTTGAGCACCGAGCTACAACATTCGGTTTAGATAAAACGCATTTTCCTGGAGATGGTGTCATTACAGGTTATGGAACCATACACGGACGCTTAATTTATGTGTTTTCGCAAGACTTTACAGTTTTAGGAGGTTCACTTTCAGAAACACATGCTGCGAAAATTTGTCGCGTGATGGATTTAGCGATGAAAAATGGAGCGCCTGTTATTGGATTAAACGATTCTGGCGGGGCACGTATTCAAGAAGGTGTTGTTTCACTTTCTGGTTATGCTGATATTTTCTTCCGCAATACTCGTGCATCAGGTGTTGTGCCTCAAATCTCTGTAATCATGGGACCTTGTGCTGGAGGAGCCGTTTATTCACCTGCATTAACCGATTTTATTTTCATGGTAGAAGAAACTTCTTACATGTTTGTAACGGGTCCAAACGTTGTAAAAACAGTAACGCATGAAGAAGTCAGTTCTGAAGATTTAGGAGGTGCAAAAACACATGCGGAAAAATCTGGTGTGAATCATTTTACAGCATCCAATGATGTGGAATGTTTGAAAAAAGTACGTGATTTAATTACGTATATGCCACAAAACGCAAATGAATTAGCGCCTCAACCAGAACGTTTTTCATTCAATCCTTCGAAATTAGAACAAATAAAAAACATCATTCCAGATAACATCAACATGCCTTACGACATTCGTAAAGTAATTGATTGCGTAATTGACGACGAAAGTTTTAGGGAAGTTCAAGAAGACTTTGCTAAAAACATTGTGGTTGGTTTTGGACGTTTGGAAGGTAAAACAATTGGGATTGTTGCCAATCAACCTGCAGCAATGGCAGGAGTTTTAGACATTGACGCTTCTCGCAAATCTGCTCGTTTTGTTCGTTTTTGTGATTCTTTCAATATTCCATTATTGGTATTTGAAGACGTTCCAGGATTTTTACCTGGTACAGATCAAGAATGGAGAGGCATCATTACACATGGTGCAAAATTGTTGTATGCTTTTGCTGAAGCAACCGTTCCAAGAATTACAGTCATTACCCGAAAAGCCTACGGGGGTGCCTTCTGTGTTATGAATTCAAACAGTTTAGGTGCTGACTTAAATTTTGCATGGCCAACAGCCGAAATTGCAGTTATGGGTGCGAAAGGTGCTGCTGAAATTATCTTTAAACGTGAAATTTCAGAAGCAGCTAATTCAGAAGAAAAATGGTTAGAAAAAGAAGCAGAATATGCCGATTTATTTGCCAATCCATATCGTGCTGCTGAAAGAGGAATTGTGGACGCTGTTATCTTCCCTGAAGAAACTCGTGCCCGCTTAATTGCTGCCTTTAAAATGCTTGAAAATAAAGCAGAATCATTACCTATTAAAAAACACGGAAACATTCCATTGTAAATAATAACAACTTTCAAATTAGTAAAAATGTATAGATCACACACTTGTGGAGAATTACGCAAAGAACACATAGGGACAACAGTAACATTAGCTGGATGGATGCAACGCTCAAGAGATTTGGGTGGTATGACATTTGTTGATTTACGTGACCGTTATGGCATCACTCAATTAGCGTTTAACTTAGAAGAAAATGCAGATTTGTGCATGCAAGCGCGTAAGTTAGGACGTGAATTTGTCATTCAAGTAGAAGGTTCTGTAATTGAAAGATCTAGTAAAAATGCCAACCTGTCAACAGGTGATATAGAAATTGTTGTTTCAAAATTAACCCTTTTAAACGCTGCGAAATTACCGCCATTTACCATTGAAGATGAAACAGATGGTGGGGATGAATTGCGTTTACAATACCGATATTTAGATTTACGTAGAGGTCCTGTTCAACAAAAATTGCGTTTGCGTAATAAAGTTGCCTTGGAAACACGTAATTACTTGGATTCATTGGATTTCTTAGATGTTGAAACACCGATGTTGATCAAATCAACTCCTGAAGGTGCCCGTGATTTTGTGGTTCCATCTCGCATGAATGAAGGTCAATTTTATGCTTTACCTCAGTCTCCTCAAACGTTCAAACAATTGTTGATGGTTTCAGGATTTGACCGTTATTACCAAATCGTAAAATGCTTCAGAGATGAAGATTTACGTGCAGACCGTCAACCAGAATTTACACAGATTGACTGTGAAATGGCGTTTGTAGAACAAGATGATATCTTAAATACGTTTGAAGGTTTAATCAAACATTTGTTTAAAACGGTTCGCGGTGTAGAATTTACAGAGCCTTTCCCACGCATGGATTATGCGGAAGCAATGGCGCGTTATGGTTCCGACAAACCAGACATTCGTTTTGACATGGAGTTTGTTTATTTAACAGAACTTGCAAAAGGAAAAGACTTTGCCATTTTTGATTCCGCTGAAGCCGTTATTGCAATTAATGCTGCGGATTGTGTGGAATATACACGTAAACAAATTGATGAATTAACTGAATGGGTAAAACGTCCACAAATTGGTGCGAAAGGATTAGTTTATGTGCGTTGCAATGCAGATGGCTCGTTCAAATCTTCCGTTGATAAATTCTATACACAAGAAGATTTAGCACAATGGGCGAAAGCAGCCAATGCGAAACCTGGGGATTTGATTTTTGTGTTGAGTGGAGATTTAGAAAAAACAAGAAAGCAATTAAATGAATTGCGTTTACACCTTGGAAATGAACTTGGTTTACGTAATCCAAACACTTTTAAACCTTTATGGGTATTGGATTTTCCTCTACTAGAATGGGATGAAGAAAATGAACGCTACCATGCTATGCATCATCCATTTACTTCCCCGAAACCAGAAGACATGCATTTAATTCAAACAGAACCAGGAAAAGTTCGTGCCAATGCCTATGATTTAGCAATGAATGGTGTGGAATTGGGTGGTGGATCGATTCGAATTCACGACCGTGATTTGCAATCGCGCATGTTTGATTTGTTAGGATTCTCAAAAGAAGAAGCGCAAGAACAATTTGGCTTCTTAATGAGTGCATTTGAATACGGAGCTCCTCCACACGGTGGTTTGGCATTTGGTTTAGATCGTTTAGTTGCAACAATGGGCGGCTCAGAATCGATTCGTGATTACATCGCATTCCCAAAAAATAACAGTGGTCGCGATACAATGATTGATGCTCCTTCCCTTTTAAACGAAGTTCAATTAAAAGAATTGGGTATTCGTTTGAAGTAATTTGATAAAAGACAAAAGCTCCATATAAGGCGCTTAATAGAGTTGATGGGCGCTTTTTAAGTGCCCATTTTTTGTAAAAGTCAGTCAGTAAACAACGTGTTTTAACTTAAAAATGTTAAAATATTAACAAGCATTTGCAAGGCATTGCGCAAATACTACCTTTGTAATGTTAAAAATTGAACATGGAAATAACACCCGAAATACAAAACCGCCTAGAGCAGTTGAATGAAAAGTATACAGCATTAGGACAAGATTTGCTTTCATACTTAGATGGATTATTGTATGCTGATACTACTAAATATTGGGATTACATTGCATTAGATACTTTACTAAGTTTGCAAAAGCCAAAAACACAAATTCCAGATGAAGAGATTTTTATTATGTACCATCAAATTACGGAATTGTATTTTAAATTATCGATCCATGAATTCAAACAACTTGGTCAAAAAAAGGAATTAACTGCTGCTTTTTTTATAGATAGAGTAACGCGTATTAATCGTTATTTTGAAGCGTTAATAAAAAGTTTTGAAATTATGATTAACGGAATGGAACGAGATCAGTTTCTACAATTTAGAATGTCATTGCTTCCTGCAAGTGGTTTTCAATCAGCGCAATACCGTTTCATAGAAATTCTAAGTACTGATTTCATCAATTTAGTACACAAAGATAAACGCCAAGAATTTTCTTTTTCATCATCCATTCCAGCGATGTATGAACATATTTATTGGAAAGAAGGCGCAACAGAAATTGGAACAGGCAAAAAAACGTTGACCTTAATTCAGTTTGAAGAACGATACCAAGAAGAATTTATCAATTTAGGTGAACAATCTACACAAACAAATTTGTGGCAAGTTTACCTTAGATTGTCTAAAGAAGACCAACAAAATCCTTTAGTCATTCAAGCGTTAAAACAAAATGATGTCAATGTAAACATTAATTGGCCATTAGCACATTACAAATCTGCTGTTCAATATTTAAACAAGGGTCAGGCTGCTGATATCGCAGCAACTGGTGGTACAAATTGGCAAAAATACTTACCTCCAAGATTTCAAAAACGTATATTTTATCCTGCACTTTGGACTTCCAATGAAATAGAAGAATGGGGAAAAACATGGGTGAATGAAGTTTTAGCTGAATCATAATTCGATTTTTTTTGACGAAAAAAATAAGAATGTTGACGTTTTGAAGAACTGAGAAATAGTCGATAGAATAGAATGTAAAAAATTCCTATTTTTGTAGTTCAAAAATCAATTCATGGATCAAAGAAAAAACGCATTACACATTTACAATACACTTTCTGGGAAAAAAGAAAAATTTACTCCTATTCACAAAGATTTTGTTGGAATGTATGTGTGTGGTCCAACGTTGTATAGCGAGCCTCACATGGGGAATATGCGCACATTTATCAATTTTGATTTAATTTATCGTTACCTCTTAACACTAGGATTTGACGTAAAATATGTTCGTAATATTACCGATGCAGGTCATATTACAAATAGTGCAGGTGAAGCTGTAGATAGTATTGGAAAAGCAGCGAAAGCAGCCCAAGTTCAATCCCTAGAGATTGTATACAAATACAACCAAAAATTCCAAGAATTACAACGGATTTATAATTTACTTGCGCCAAGTATAGAGCCTACAGCAACAGGCCATATTCAAGAACAAATTGAAATCATTGAGCAACTCATCGAAAATGGATATGCGTATGTTGTCAATGGTTCCGTTTATTTTGATGTCAAAAAATACAGTGAAAAATACGAATACGGCCAATTAAGTGGCCGTAAAATTGACGAATTAGCAGAAGAAACACGTGTGTTAAATGCGCAAGATGAAAAACGCTTTTTCGCTGATTTTGCTTTGTGGAAAAAAGCCAATCCAGATGATATGCAAATCTGGCGTTCTCCTTGGGGAAATGGAAATCCAGGTTGGCACATCGAATGTACAGCAATGAGTACCAAATACTTAGGTAAACATTTTGATATTCACGGTGGTGGTATGGATTTAAAATTCCCGCACCACGAAGATGAAATTGCACAACATTGCGGAGCTGTTGGTTGCAATCCTGCTAATTTTTGGATGCATGCCAATATGCTGAATGTCAATGGTCAAAAAATGAGTAAATCTTTTGGGAATTACTTTTTACCACTTGAAATCATTGAGGGTACAACAGAACTATTTGACAAACCATACGCGCCAAATGTCATTCGTTTTTTCATGATGCAAGCACATTATCGCAGCAATTTAGATTTTACACCTGAAGCCTTAAATGCAGCTGAAAAAGGTTATGCCCGTCTGAATGATGCGCTTTCTCTTGTTTCTAAATTGTCTACTTCATCAACTTCATCGTTTGATGTTGCAGCACTTTTAGAAAGTTTTTATTCAGCAATGAATGACGATTTCAACGCACCAATTTTGGTTGCCAATTTATTTGAAGCAGCGAAAAAAATTAACCTCATCAATGATGGAAAAGAAACGATTTCAGCGGATGATTTAATTTCCTTACACAAGGAATTGCTTCGGTTTGTTGAGGGCGTTCTTGGCTTATCCAGCGAACAAACAAACGAAAGTGGACAATTAGCTCCTGTAATGGATTTAGTATTAACACTTCGTCAACAAGCACGCGAACAAAAAGATTGGGCAACATCTGATAAAATCCGTGACGGTCTTGCTGCCGCTGGAATTACAGTCAAAGATGGCAAAGAAGGAACAACTTGGAGCTAATCAGTACGCATTGCGTTGAAACCTGCAAAAAATAAAATCTTGTGTGGTGTCAAACGGCGTTGCATGCACTGAATTTACACATTCAATTTTTTGAAAATTTGGTTCGAATGTTTTGCTCATTGCTTGTTCTGTATATTGCTTGATTTCCAATCCACTGCATTTCAACGGTCCTGTTTCTGAAAATGTCCCAATAATTAAATTTACTGCATGCTTTTCTGTTAATTCCGTATACGTTGCGATACTTTTTGACTGGGTTAAAAAATGAAAGGCTGCTCGGTCATGCCAAAGTTGATACATTTCTGAAGGCTTAAAATCAAGAATGTCTGAACAAATCCAAGTAACCATTGCTGCTTGTGAACCTAAACGCTTTTTTGCACGATCCAATGCTGCTTGTGAAATATCTAAAACTGTAATATCTGAATAGCCAGCTTCCAATAAAAAATCTACCAACAAACTATCTCCGCCACCAATATCAATGATTTTAGCAGATTTCGGCAGATTAAATGCTTCAATTAATTCCAATGAAATAGCTGGCTTTTCTTGTGTCCAACTTACTTGTTCAGGCGTTTTTGTTGTATATATTGTTTCCCAATGTGCTTTGTTGCTGAATTCCATTTTACGTATAATATTTTTTTAAAAGTAACAAAAAGTATACGTTTAAACTGTATTTAAACTCATCCTTAACTTTTCAAGTGCTCCAGTTCAATATGTAATAAACTTGATTTATAAATAGTTTAAAAACACAAACTAATAAAAACACAAACTAATTTTTCAAAATAAATAATGTTGCTTATAGAACAACATTAAAAAAGAATGTATCGAAAAATAGAAAATTCTTCTACGTGTTTATACGTATTTTTCAATAAAGGTATTACGAAAATTTGTTTTATTAAAATTTAAGACGTAAAGTTGTTATATTAAAATTGAAACCAACTCTATTCTCTGAAATTTTCCCAGGTAATAGTTGTAAAATATAAAAGGAAGTGCGGCTACACTTCCCTTTACGAAGGCGGACAAGCTGCTTTGCCGAGTGATGCTGACGCAACCAATACACACATGAATGCCCGATTTAAGTGTAAAGGTAGAGATATTTTTTAGAGGGTAAAAAAATAAATTTTATGAAAAATTTTGAAGAAAAAGCTATTGTAGATATTTCTACTGTCTGCGGAGGTCAAACTGGATTTGAAGTTACAGCTACAGTAGAGCAAGATGAAAATGGAGATCTATGGGCAAGAGCAGATTTTAAATGGGTTCAAAAAAAATAAATTGTAAACTAAATAATAAAAAATATGAAAAATTTTGAAGAAAAAGCGATACAAGATTTATCAAGCTTACAAGCAGGAGAAGACGGGCAATGGAGGATTACTGCACATGTTGGTAAAGATGATTGGGGTTGTTGGGAAGTAAGAGTAGATTTTGAGAAAAAAATATAGTATTAAATAAAATGGCTGATCGAATTCGATCAGCCATAAAAAAAAATTAATTTGAAATTTACTAAAATTATTATTGTACTCTGCTTAACCATGAGTCAAAGTTATATAAACGCACAAAATCATAATAAAATTCATGATTCATTAGTTGAATTATTTTATTATGCGCACTATAAAGATTATTTAGGTAACGAGACCTTTGAGGAGATTATTTATAAGCCTAAATTAACAATTTGGGAAATAGATAAAAGACAGCAAAAATGCGAAATAATATATTCTGTATGCGATTCAATCGTTAGCAAAATACCAAATCCTATTAATCACAAAAAAGGAATAAGAGTCTCATCTAAAGCAACATCTGGATACATCGATGATTCAACAAGTTATTGGATGCATCCTTTTCGATCTAATCAATACATATACACTGAAATAGTTCCATTTCCTATGATTTACTTTAACAAATTGTTTTTGGGTGCAAAATGGAATTCAAATACTATTATATTATTTGGTTGGGGTAAACTAAAAGGTAAGGTTAGTAACTCTTATGAGGTAATAGGTTCAGAAAATTATGAACTTGATGGTAAAACGATATCAAATTGTACTTTGATTTCGGCTATTGGTGAACATAATAAATTAGGAAAATCATCATTGATTTATCTTTTTCATGAAAATTACGGAATACTTTATATGAAGTATGTCATATATAATGGTGTGACAATAAACTTCAATTTAACCTCTGTAAAACCTTCATTTTAATTATGGTAGTATTATTTAAATCAATCGAAGATAATTATTTTGTAAATGTAATTGAATGGTTCAAATTTCATGATGTAAATTATCATATCATTGATTTAGAAAAAATAGAATTAAATAATTTTGAGATATCTTTTGTAAACGAAAAATTGAAAATAAATTTAAAAACAGAAAAACTGAACTTTTCTTTTGATGAAGTTAGTTGTTTTTGGTATCGGAGTGGTAAAATTAGAATACAAAAATTAAAGATTTCAAATGTAAATTTTAATTTAAAAGTTGCGAATTCATATTTTCGGCTAGAACAAGAAATGCTAATTGACTTCATTTACAGTGAGATTCAAAAGAAAAGTATAGGATTTACATCAAGGTATCCTGTCAATAAATTAGTTCAATTAAAAACAGCATGTGATGTAGGCTTAAAAATTCCAGATTCAATAATATGTTCCAATAAAAATAATATATTGAATATTTTAGATGAATCATCAATCATTACAAAAGCTATTCAAGAAAATATTTTTACAGTTTACAAGAACTCACTTTTTTTTCAAAGAGTACAAAGAATAAAATTAAATGAAATTCGAAATTTTTCTAATACAATGTTTCAAAATCTAATTGATAAGGAAGTAGAAATAAGAACTTTCTATATTGAAAATAAATTTTATTCTATAGGATTTTGTTGTAATGACGAAAATATTGATATGAGGGATTCATATCAGAATCAGAATCACTTCAAATTAAAATTACCTGTTAATATTGAAAAAAAAATCAATTCATTAATGATTAAATTAAATTTAATTAGTGGCTCAATTGATTTAATATATTCTAAAACAGGTGAATATTATTTTTTAGAAGTGAATTCAGAAGGACAATATGATTGGCTATCAAAATTGGGAGGATACAACTTAGATTGCGAAATAGCAAATTATATAATTAATCGTGAATCAATTCAACTTTTAAAATGAATTTAAAAAACACAAAAACACCACTTATTTATGATTATGTTAAAATAATCGAAATCAATGTAAAAGAAAAATCTAATTACAACAAATTTTATGATGTGAAAAATTTAAAAAAAGAAAAATTTTATAAAGCCATTGTGAAAATATGAAGATATTCAAACCACCAATTGTAGAAGGTTTCAAAAGAAATACTAGCTATAATTTCTTTAATTCTAATTTTAATATTGATTCAAAACCTAAATGGTTTGATGAACTAAGTATTAAATATGTAAATGAAATTAATGAAAATTACTTTAATTATTTGTCACCAAGTCTTATTACGAATTCAATATTTTACATAAAATTTAATGATGATTCAATTAATATAAAAAAATACATTTACTAATGGAATTTTACGAAAAAACTATTTGTAAACACCTTACAATAATTATTATTGGTTTTATTAGTTTAAAAAAAATTAAACAAATTTTCAAAATAATACAAAATTACAACATACATTCTGTACTAATGGTTTGTGAATATTTACCTCAATATTATACTGATGAATTTGGTGAACTTGTTATGAATCTCTCAATAAATAAAAAATTAATAGTTTTAAATAGCCCATTTGAAAAAAACTTTGAAGACACCATGTTTTTTACTTTAAAGAAAAAAATTGGTGATTTTAAAAAAACATTTATTGAATTTAATGCTAGTATAACTCTTTTCTCTGAATCCCAAAAACACCAAACTTATTTTAACCGAAAACTATATATTGGTCCCAATGGCGAAATTAAAAATGCACCTGAATGTGATGAAATATTTGGCAACATTAATGCTTTAGAATCAGTTGAAGATTTAAAAAAAATTATTTCTATACCTGCTTTCCAAAAATACTGGTTTGTACATAAAGAAATAACAGACGTTTGCAAAGACTGTGAATTCAGACACATGTGTGTTGATAATCGTTTGCCATATAAACGCTCAAAAGAAGAATGGTACCATAAAATCGAATGTAATTACAACCCGTATATTGCCAAATGGGAAGGAGAAGAAGGCTATCGTACATTATCAGAATGCGGCTTAATTTCCAACGAACATGAATTTTCAATCGATCATGAAAAAATTGCTCAAATAAACAAAGAACTTTGGGAAAATGAAGATTAAATTCCCCTTCTACCAACAACCTGACGCAATGGATTGCGGTCCAACTTGCCTTCGTATGGTGGCCAAATACCATGGCAGAACAATTTCTCTTGAAAAACTAAGGAAAATTTCGGAAACCACTCGTGCAGGAAGTTCTTTACAAGGTGTCAGTTTTGCCGCAGAAAGTATTGGATTCAAAACATTAGGTGTTAAGATAGATTTTATAAATTTAGTTGAAAACGCCCCTTTACCATGCATTGTTTTTTGGAATGAACGCCATTTTGTTGTTGTCTATAAAATCAAGAAAAATAAAATTTATGTTGCTGACCCAGGTCATGGTTTGCTCGTTTATGAAAAACAAGAGTTTATCCATAATTGGATAGGAAAACACGCGAATGAAAAAACGGAAGAAGGTATTGCTTTGCTGCTTGAACCTACTCCTAGATTAATAGAATCAGAAGATGACGACCAAACAGTAAAAAAAGGGTTTAAGTTTTTATTTCAATACTTGAAAGGTTATCGTCGGTTGATGATTCAATTGGGCTTAGGTTTATTGGTGGTGAGTTTGTTGCAATTGATTTTTCCATTTTTAACACAAAGTGTTGTCGATATTGGCATTCAAAATAGAGATGTAAACTTTCTTTACCTTGTGTTAGTTGGTCAGTTATTCGTTTTTCTGGGTCGCACATCTGTTGAAATTATTCGCGGCTGGATACTATTGCATTTAAGCACCCGAATTAATATTTCCTTGGTATCTGATTTCTTAATCAAATTAATGAAGTTACCATTGGCTTTTTTTGATATAAAAATGACAGGAGATATCATGCAACGCATTGGCGATCATCAACGTATTGAACATTTACTTACCAATCAATCGTTAAACGTACTATTTTCTATCATCAATTTCATTGTATTTGGTATTGTATTGGCTATCTACAACATTCCAGTATTCTTAATTTTCTTAGCAGGAACAATTATCTATTTTTCGTGGGTTAGTTTCTTCATGAAAAAACGAAAAGATTTAGATCATAAGCGTTTTACTCAGATGAGTGATGAACGAATGAAAATCATGGAGCTTATTTCAGGCATGCAAGAAATTAAATTGCACAATGCAGAACGTCAAAAACGTTGGGGCTGGGAAATGGTTCAAGTACGATTGTTTAAATTACAAATAAGTAGTTTAAGATTAGAACAATTACAAAGTCAAGGTGCAGCTTTTATTAATGAACTGAAAAATATTCTCATTAGTTTTTTTACAGCAAAATTGGTCATTGATGGTCAATTAACTTTAGGTATGATGCTTTCAGTTTCCTACATTATAGGTCAATTAAACGGACCTATTTCTCAATTTTTAGGTTTTGTTTTTTCTTTACAAGATGCTCGGATATCCTTGGAACGATTGGCAGAAATTCACAATAAAGAAGATGAAGAACCTGCTGGTGTAGATAGGTTAAGTGAGCTTCCAGATAACTGCGAGGTTGAATTGGAAAACCTTACTTTTCGATATGTAGGTTCTGACACAGAAGTTTTGAAAAATGTCAATTTATTGATTCCCAAGAATAAGATTACTGCAATTGTTGGGGCAAGTGGAAGTGGAAAAACAACATTAATGAAATTATTACTCCGCTTTTATGAACCAATCAATGGGAAAATAAAAGTTGGAAATATTGATTTGAATAGTTTTACTCAATTTGTTTGGCGAGAAAATTGTGGGTCAGTAATGCAAGATGGCTTCTTGTTTAGTGATACCATTGCCAATAATATTGCAGTTGGAGAAGATCGAATTGATAAAGAAAAATTAAAAAAGGCTGTTCACATAGCCAATATTCAAGAATTTATAGAAAGCCTACCGCTGAGTTACAATACTAAAATTGGAGCTGAAGGAATGGGAATTAGTGGTGGGCAAAAACAACGAATTTTAATTGCCCGAGCAGTTTATAAAAATCCCCAATTTTTATTTTTTGATGAAGCAACAAGTGCATTGGATGCACAAAATGAAACTATTATTATGCAAAATTTGAATGATTTTTTTCAAGGTCGAACAGCAGTAGTAATTGCACATCGTTTGAGTACGGTAAAAAATGCAGACCAAATCATTGTGATAGATAATGGAACTATCATAGAAAAAGGGACACATCGCGATTTGCTGAACTTAAGAGGTAGTTATTACAACCTAGTGAAAAATCAATTGGAATTGGAGAAAATAGAAAAGACAAATGAACATTAAAATTACTTCTCGCCTTTGAATTGAGAAAAAAATTAAACGCAAAGAAACAAAGGGCACAAAGAAATAAATGAAAATTGATTACTCTAATTAAATTGAAAAACTCTTAGCGTCCTCTGCACCTTTGTGTTGTGAAAAAGTAAAGTTTACTTTAAAAGTCCCTCAAAATAATACCTATGAATGAAAATGAATTGTCAAAAATAATTATTGGTTGTGCCATTGAAGTACATCGAACACTTGGTCCAGGATTATTAGAATCTGTATATGAAAATTGCCTTTTATATGAATTAGAAGAAAAAGGCTTAATTGTAGAAAAACAAGTTGAATTACCAATAGAGTATAAACATATAAATCTTGAAGTAGGATATAAAATTGATTTATTAGTAGAAAACAAAGTGATCATAGAATTAAAATCTGTGAAAGAAATACTCCCTATTCATATTGCTCAATTAATGACTTATTTGAAGTTATCTGATATTAAACTTGGAATGTTAATCAATTTTAATGAAGTAAAATTAATTAGTGGCGTTAAAAGAATTGTAAACAATTTATAATGGAACAATTGAATCAAATCGAACTAAAAAGCGAGCCAATGAATGAAATGCTTTCTCATACACCATCATGGATTGTAAGAAGTGGCAATACTTTATTTTTTATTTTATTATTAATCGCTGGATTATTATCATGGATTATTGAATACCCTGATGAAATCGAAGGTGAAGTTATGGTATCAACAATAGAACCACCTATCGAATTAACGAATCAACTATATATTCAATTGAAAAAAGTTAATGTCCTCGATCAAGCAATTGTCAAAAAAGGACAAATTTTAGCTGAATTTGATAATAGAGCATATTCTGAAGATATTTACCAAGCTCAAACAGAACTTAATACACTTTCAGAAAAACAACTCTCCCTAAATAAAATACTTACACCACTATCTCAATTAAATCGTTTAGGTGCTTTCCAGAATCAATGGAGTGAATTGAAACTCAAAATTGATGAATGGAATCGTATACAAAAAGATGATTTACTCAATATGAAAGTAAAGTCTTTGTTACAAGAAATCACTTACCGACAACGTTTACAAACAATTTCTAGTAGAAAAATAAAATTGTCTGAAAAAGAATATTCGCTGATACAAAAAGAATTAGAAAGTAGTGAAAGGTTGGTAAAAGAAAATGCTATTTCTAAACAATCGATGAATCAAGATCGAAAAAGCGAAACACAGGCTATGCAATCTGTTCAAAATCAAAAGGAACAATACGTTCAAAATTTGATTCAATTAAATTCTTTAAAAAAAGAAATTAGTTTATTAAAACATGACGTAGCAGTTCAAGAAGAAAAAGCTAAATCAGAAATACAATTGTCTATTGTAAGCTTACAAAATAATTTAAAAGATTGGGAAAAAAGTTCTATTTGGATTGCACCTTGTGATGGTAGAATAGTTTTTAATAAACAGCTACAAGTAAACAAATTTTACCCCGTTAATCAAGCTTCAATTGTAATCGTTCCTGAAGGAAAGGGATACACTGCAATTTCAGTTATTCCAAGTTTTGGTGCTGGAAAAGTAAAAAAAGGACAAATAGCCAATATTGAATTGTTAGATTTCCCTAAAATTGAATATGGAACCATTGAAGGTGTTGTTAAACATATAACATTAATCGACAAAGAAGGAAAATATGAAGTGAAATTAAACGTCCCTAAACAGTTAATTACAAGTTTTAAAAAGACAATTCCTGTAAAAGCTCAATTAAAAGGAAAAGTAAAAATAATCACAAAGAAAAAACGTTTAATAGAGCGATTCTTTGAAAAAATAATAGATATAGTAAAATGATACGTGTTTTTTTAATCGGACTTCTTGTATTTTTAAAAACGGTATCATTTACACAGGATACTTTGACTTTGCAAACTTGTTTTGATTTGGTTAAAAAAAATAAATACCTGTATATTAGTGAAAATGCAACAAAAAAAAGTGAACTGTTAAAAAGTGAATTATTAAAATGGTCATTGCTCCCAACATTGAACTCTAGTAATAATTTTACGACAACTTTTGGAAGAAGAGTCGACCCATTCACAAATACATTTACTACAAATTCAGCCAATTCGCAATCTTTTGGTCTTAACTCATCTTTGAATGTATTTAATGGGTTTTCATACTTTTACATTAAAAATAATTTAGCATTGAATTATCAAAAGAGTTTGATTTCAATGCAACAAAAAGAAAATGAAATAAAATTAAAAGTAATCGATCTTTTCGTTGAAGCATGCAAACAACAAGAACTAATAAGAATCAATAAAGCAGCAATCGAAAAGCAGAAACAATTGAAGAATCTTCAAAGAGCCTTGTTTTTAGCTGGTAAAATTAGCCTAATTGATACGCTGAAAAATCACAATTCGTATTTAAAAGAAATACAGCAGCAATTAACATTGGTTCAACAATTAAATATGCAACGCATTGAGTTAAATTACCTAACCCAAACTTTGCTTGACAAGCAATTTCATTACGACCTTGAAAGCATTTCTGAAATAAAAGACAAGCCATTTCTTGCAGTACACTTTGAATCCCAAAAATTAAAAATTGAGCAAGAAATAGTTGATGAACAATTAAAACTAGAACGAGCTTCAATTTTACCATCATTAAGTATTTATGGTGCTCTAGAAACAGGGTTTTCCACCAATAACAAAGACTATTCATCAATTAATACACCTACAATTCCATTTGCTAGTCAACTGAATAATAACCTATACGAATCAATAAGTTTAAATCTAACTATTCCTTTGTTCAATAAATTGGAATACATTAAAACGAAACGTCTTTCTGTTATCACAAAAGAAGAACTTGAATTGAAAGAAAAAGAATTTTCTATTGAATTGGAGAAAAATAAGTTACAGCAATTAAATGATCAATTGACCATTCATGCACAAATTGAATTGAGTGAAATAGTGATTAAAAATCTGACAACCATTAATGATAAAATGCTGCTAATATACAAAGAAGGCAAAATAAGTTATTTTGAATTAGTAAATGCTATGAATGAATTGTCTTCAAAAGAAATTGAATTAGTAAATTATAAAATAATGAAACTAAAACTGCTATTAACGATAAATTTCTAAATTTCATCTATTTTTTAAAGTCTTTAATATGAGATCGTGATTCTGTTATGATCTAAAAAAAGCAATATGTTGAAGAACAAGGAATTTGATGTATCTTTGCACCTAAATTCTGCTCGTGATGAACACAAAAAACACAGGAAGAGATAAATCGCGTACGTCTCGTACCAACTCTTCAACGAAAAAAACAAAAATTGGAGATGCCTTCAAGCCTAAGAAAAAAGAAGCTTCTCCATTCAGTAAAGGTCCTAAAAAAGATGGCCCTAAAACAAGTAAACCAGCTCCAGCTGGAGGTCGCGTAAAAGCGGACCCCGAAAAGCCGAAAGAAATTTCAGCGCGTGATAAACGTAAATACATCGATTACAAAGACAAACAAAAAAAGGGTGATCCACTTCCTTCTTTTAATGATAACGATATCCGTTTGAATAAATTTTTATCCAATGCTGGAATCTGTTCGAGAAGAGAAGCCGATGTATTAATTGAAACAGGAGTTGTTTCGATTAATGGACACATTGTTACGGAACTTGGTTATAAAATCAAACCTGGAGATGTTGTACAATACGATGGTGAGACAATCAATGCAGAAACTAAACGCTATGTTTTATTAAACAAACCAAAAGGATTTATCACAACAATGGACGATCCGTTTGGTAGAAAAACGGTCATGTCGTTGGTACGTAAAGCATGTCGTGAACGAATTTATCCTGTAGGCCGTTTGGACCGAGAAACTACTGGTCTTTTGCTCTTTACCAATGATGGTGACATGGTCAAAAAATTGACACACCCACAACACAGAGCGTCTAAAATTTACCAAGTTGAATTAAATAAACCGGTTAAAAAGGAAGATTTAGAAAAATTAATCGCTGGACTTGATTTAGAAGATGGCCGAACTAAGTTTGACGTGGCTGAATTTGTGAAAGACGGCAATTCTCGTGAAATTGGTGTTGAATTGCACTCTGGTAAAAATAGAATTGTACGTAGAATGTTTGAAGCATTAGGGTATGAAGTAACTAAATTAGACCGCGTTCAATTTGCTGGATTAACCAAAAAAGATGTTCCACGTGGGATGTATCGCCATTTGAGCGAAAAAGAAGTTGCTTTCTTAAAAATGTCGTAAAAAATTGTTTGAAATTGTGTAACATTGCGTTTCAATTTAACTTATAAATTAAACATAGATTCCCATGAAATTTATTTTTAGTTGTAGTATACTTTTAGTGCTTTTATTTTCTTGTAATTCAAACAAGTTGGATTCCAAAAATCCATATGCTGCCTATTTTTATGAGGTGGATTCTATTCCAAAAATCTATTTGTACCGCGATATCGCACATGGACTGGATGAACAATTTCACCGCATCTTTAAAGTGGAAGATTCTCAGGGAGAACACATTGTTGTGGAAGTTTATTCGGCAGATGGAAGAATCATTGAAGCATTGAATTACAATGTTGATTCTCTAGACATTATGGATCATATGGTGGTTAACCGAAACGATGAAAAAACAAAAGCTGAATTATTTAAATATAAATTAATCCCAATGAATGCGCAAGAAGAAGTTTCTTTTGCTTCGCGTTTTCAAGGGTTTTTAGACTCAACATTGATTCTGAGAGAAGTGAAACGTAAGGTAAAAGGCCCTGAAATTTCTTGGGATGTGTTAGGCGAAAACGAACCAACTATATGTTTTGTTGACCGTATTCGTATGACTAACTTCAATCCATTTACCAAAAAAGAAAATGTTCAAGAAGGCGATGCTATTAGCTATTATGCAAAAGGATATGGTTTAGTTGAATGGCATACGAAAAACAAAAAAGCGCATTACCGCTTAGAAAAAGTGCTTTCGCAAAAAGAATTTTTATCCATCATAACGCGCTGATTATGCAACGTTTGCTTATTATTATTCTTTTTTTTCCACTTTTTACTTTTGGGCAAAGTAGTCGAAAAGGAAAAGTTTCTTATTCTAAAGGAACACTGTTTGCAGAAGTTGGCCTTAACAAAACAAATTACTTAAGTAATTCTGTTCAATTTCAAGGAATTGGATACGATTTTACGATTGCAAACGGAAATCCACAAGACAATATTATTGGCACGAATGGACCTCAACTTGATGCTAAAATTGGCTATTACGTTGGGAAACATTGGGCCTTGAGCCTTGGCTATAACCGCATGAATTACCGTTATTATGATAATGGATCTGTAACGTTGAGTGGAAAAATCAATCCAGGAGTTGACCCAAGTGGAAATTGGTCTGGATTGTATGTCAATGAAGCTGTTTCATTGGACAGTAATCAATTTTTATTTGCTAACGAAGCACTTTCAAACTTTTCTTTGGGACTTACACGAACCGATCATATCATTGCTATTGGAAGTCAACGAAACTTTGTACTTGCAAGTAATTTTGGCGCATCTATAGGAGCATTAGTTTCCAATTCCACTTTTAATTTTGCTGGAAATAATGAAACAGGAACCACTTCCCTTTCAGGAATCAATATTGCAGGAAATGTTGGAGTAAGGTTCGAATTCTTTAAAAAAATATACGTGCTAACTAATTTCACAACTGGCTATCACAACCAATTTTCAATTCGAACGAGAGAGGCAGAACTAAACGCGAAAGCCGTTCAAGGGGTTTGGTTCACACAATTCAATATGGCTATTGGCATGCTGTTTTATGTTCGACCAACCAACGATTGTAGTACTTGTCCCGTTTGGTGATTGTAACAATAATCACACATCCATTTCCTTTTTTCCAAAAAAATCACTTACTTTCGTCGAGCGAAATTTGAAACATGGAAAAATTACAAAACTTCATCAATGGTGAATATTGTGCGCCTCTTGGAGGAACATACATCGACAATTATGAACCTGCTACAGGAAATATTTATTCATTGATCCCTAATTCAGATGAAAAAGATGTTGCTTTAGCAGTGGAAAGTGCTGAAAAAGCATTTCCAATTTGGTCGGCAATGAGCAATGAAGAGCGCAGTGAGATATTAATCAAGCTATCAGATGGAATTAAAAATCGGATGGATGAATTTGTCGCTGCAGAATCGCGCGACAATGGGAAACCATTGAGTTTAGCAGCCCATGTAGACATTCCAAGAGCTATTTCAAATTTCCACTTTTTCGCAACAGCTATCACCCATTTTGCTTCTGAATCCCATTACATGGTTGGAGAAGGCGTGAATTACACGTTACGCAAACCGATAGGAATTGTTGGTTGTATTTCTCCTTGGAATTTACCATTGTACTTATTTTCTTGGAAAATTGCGCCTGCTTTAGCTGCTGGAAATTGTGTGATTGCAAAACCTTCCGAAATTACGCCATACACCGCTTATTTATTAGGAAAAGTAGCGCAAGAAGCAGGAATGCCAAATGGCGTTTTAACTATTTTACATGGCTTAGGTTCAAGTGTTGGTGACGCGATCATTAAACACCCAAAAATTAAAGCAATTTCGTTTACTGGAGGCACCAAAACAGGCGAATACATTGCCAAAACTGCTGCACCAATGTTTAAAAAATTATCGTTGGAATTAGGCGGGAAAAACCCCAATATCATCTTTGCAGATTGTGATTTTGATGAGATGCTCAAAACAACTTTGCGCTCATCATTTGCCAATCAAGGTCAAATCTGTTTGTGTGGGTCTCGTATTTTCGTTGAACGACCTTTGTACGAAAAATTCAAAACAGCATTTGTAGAAAAAGTTGCGAAAACGACTGTTTCTAATCCAACAGACCCGAAAGCTATTCTTGGTGCCGTTGTTTCACAACCGCATATGGAAAAAGTACTTTCCTATGTTCAATTAGCAAAAGAAGAAGGTGGAACAGTATTAACGGGTGGTGAGCAAGTTCATTTAGAAGCACCCTACAACAATGGTTATTACATACGTCCAACTGTGATTGAAGGATTGGCATACGATTGTAGAACCAATCAAGAAGAGATTTTTGGACCAGTTGTTACCATCACACCATTTGATTCAGAAGAAGAAGTTTTAATGATGGCCAACTCAACGCAATATGGATTAGCAGCTACTTTGTGGACAAGCGATTTAAAAAGAGCACACCGCATGGCGGATAAAATTGATGCTGGAATCGTTTGGATCAATGCATGGTTAGTGCGCGATTTAAGAACGCCATTTGGCGGCATGAAAGCATCTGGTGTTGGACGTGAAGGGGGCGAAGAAGCCTTGCGATTCTTTACTGAGCCTAAAAACGTTTACATTTCGTATTAAGGAACTCAGGTTTATAGCAAAGCTTTTAAATTCGTAGAGAATAACTTAATTGCGATTGCTAATAAAATAATTCCAAATACCTTTTTTAAGATGGCAATTCCACCTTGACCTAACAAATTTTCAATTTTTTTAGTCAAACGTAGCACAGCGTATACAATGATAATATTGATGATAATTGCTAGGATGATGTTAATTTCTTGAAACTCTGCTTTCAATGATACTAAGGTTGTCATCGTTCCTGCGCCAGCAATGATTGGAAATGCTAAAGGCACAACACTTGCCGTTTTACCTGTTACTTCATCGCGAAATAACCGAATTCCAAGAATCATTTCCAGAGCCATTGCAAACAAGATAAATGCACCGGCAACAGCAAACGCTTCAATGGTTACGCCAAATAAATTCAAGATACTTTCCCCTAAAATTAAAAAGCCGATCATAATACCAAATGAAACAAAGCTTGCACGTACTGGGTGCAATTCACCTGTGTTTTCTTTAATTTTTATAATGATTGGAACAGATCCAATAATATCAATGACAGCAAATAAAACGGTAGTTGCTTTGAATAATTCTGTCCAACTAAATGTACCTAAAAAATCTATCATAACTTTTTCTTTAAAACCGTTTGCTCAATAATTTTCGGGAAATTAGCTTGTTCCAAGGCATGTATTTTTGCTTTTAGTGATTCTAATGTTTCTTCATCAGCAATACTACATGAAAATTGGGCGATTAGCTCCCCTTTATCAAATTCTTCATTTACAAAATGAATGCTAATTCCTGTTTTTAATTCGTTTTGAGCTAAAACTGCGCGATGAACATGATCGCCATACATCCCTTTTCCACCAAAATTTGGCAACAAAGATGGATGAATATTGATGATTTTTTGAGTGTAATGTTGAATAAAATCAGCTGGTATTTTTCGAAGATACCCTGCTAAAATGATAAAGTCAATGGCAGCAGCAGAACAAATTGTTGTTAAAACCGCTCCATTTTCAACAATTTCATTCGATAATACATCCACACGAACACCGATTTCTTGCGCTTTTGAAACAACTAAAGCGCGAGGATTATTCGTTAAAACAAATACAACTTCTACCCGCGGATGATCTTTAAAATAAGATAAAATGTTTATTACATTACTTCCAGATCCAGATGCAAAAAGCGCTAAACGTACTTTATTCATGCTACAAAGGTAGGTAGAAACGAAAAATAAATAGGGAAATATTGGATTGAATTATTGAAAAATAGCGGTTTTGGCGAAGAAATGTGTTAAAAAAATTACCTCTGAGAAATAAAAACATACACAAATAGGGGGTTTTAGCGTAATTGTTCAGAATATTGTTGCGAATAATTTTGTTTTTTAATGCATTGTTTTTTTCTTTGCAAGCTGATTAACCATTAAAAATAGAAGAAATGTCTGATATCAAATCAAAAGTAATATCTATTATCGTAGATAAATTAGGTGTTGAAGAAAGTGAAGTAACAAACGAAGCGTCTTTCACAAACGATCTAGGAGCTGACTCTTTAGATACAGTTGAATTGATTATGGAATTTGAAAAAGAATTCAATATCGCAATTCCAGATGATCAATCTGAGAACATTCAAACTGTTGGTGACGCAATTTCTTTTATCGAAGAAAACGTTAACTAATTTAAACACAAGCTTGCATAATTGAATTAATAATTTCTGTATGGAATTAAAAAGAGTCGTTGTAACTGGAATGGGTGCCTTAACACCAATTGGAAACACATTGAGTGAATACTGGGATGCGTTGCTAAGTGGAAAAAGTGGAGCTGCACCAATCAAACAATTCGATGCATCTTTGTTCAAAACGCAATTTGCTTGTGAAATAAAAAATTTCAATGTCGAAGATTTTATCGACAGAAAAGAAGCTAGAAAATTAGATCAATTTTCACAGTACGCTATGGTTTCCGCCTCGGAAGCCATAGCAGATGCTGCTTTAATGGAATCCAATCCAAATTTAGACCGAATTGGGGTTATTTGGGGTTCTGGAATCGGTGGGTTAAAAACGTTCCAAGATGAAGCTGAAAACTTTTTCAGTGGAGACGGAACACCAAGATTCAATCCTTTCTTTATCCCAAAAATGATCGCAGATATCGCTGCAGGTCATATTTCAATTAAATACGGTTTACGTGGTCCTAACTACGTAACTGTTTCTGCTTGTGCTTCTGCTACAAATGCTATTATTGATGCTTTCAACTTGATTCGTTTAGGGAAAGCGGATGCATTTGTTACAGGTGGATCAGAAGCTGCTGTTAATCAAATGGGAATGGGCGGTTTCAATGGTTTGAAAGCCTTGTCAACTCGCAATGATTCTCCAGAAACAGCATCTCGTCCTTTCGATTTAGACCGCGATGGATTTGTACTTGGTGAAGGAGGTGGTGCTTTGATTTTAGAAGAATACGAACATGCAATCAAACGTGGTGCTAAAATTTATGCTGAAGTAATCGGTGGTGGAATGTCCGGCGATGCTTATCATATGACTGCTCCTCATCCAGAAGGAATTGGTGCTAGAAATACAATGATTGCAGCGTTAGATGATGCGCAAATTGATCCTTCTGCAATTGATTACGTGAATGTTCACGGTACATCTACTCCATTGGGAGATATTGCTGAAGTAAAAGCTATTCAAGCAGTATTTGGTGAACATGCATACAACTTAAACATCAGTTCAACGAAATCAATGACAGGGCATTTATTAGGTGCTGCTGGAGCAATTGAAGCGATAGCTTGTGTAATGGCTGTTAAACATGACATTATTCCACCAACAATCAATCATTTTACAGATGACCCAGAATTAGATCCAAAATTGAATTTTACGTTCCACCAACCACAAAAACGTGTGGTGAATGTTGCGCTTTCCAATACATTTGGATTTGGCGGACACAATACAAGCGTTATTGTGAAAAAATTCGTTGGATAATTGGGGTTTAAATTTCCTTTATTTCGAAAAAAAAAATCTGCTAGTGAATTAGCTATTATTCGCTTTATCTTGTTGCGGTTTGGATACCGACCAAAAAATTTAAGCTATTTTATTCAAGCTATTACCCATAAATCTTTAGTGAATGCTGATCAAGACACTTCAAATGAACGATTAGAGTTCTTAGGAGACGCCATCTTAGATGCAGTGGTAGCAGAATACCTATTTCAACGTTTTCCTGGTGAAGACGAAGGGTATTTAACCAAAATCAAATCAAAAATTGTCAACCGTAAAACCTTATCTGAAATTGCTGATAAAATGGAATTGCGGAATATTTTACGTTACCACAAAGGTCGTTCAATTAATTTACCAACTATCGAAGGCAATGCTTTGGAAGCGATATTTGGTGCTATTTACTTAGATGGAGGGTTTCAGGCCGTTAAAACAGCTGTACAACATCACATTTTCAGAAAATACATCCATGTCAACAAAGTCTTAGAAGAAGAAATTGACTTCAAATCTAAATTAATCATCTGGTGCCAACGCAATCATTTAAAAATTGATTTTGTAGTACTTTCAGAAGAAAACAACAACAATAATTGGTCGTATACCATTCAAGTTTCCATTAATCAAACAAAATATGGAAAAGGAACAGGTAATTCTAAAAAAATGGCTGAACAAGCAGCAGCAAAAGAAACCCTGGAATTAATGGGTGAATTTTAATTCTTCTCAAATTTTTTGTATCTTCAAGTACCTAATTGAAGAAAAATGAATACTGCAGAACTTGGCGTTTATGGTGAAACACTTGCCGTAAATTTTCTAAAAAAGAAAGGATTAACAATCTTAGAACGCAATTACCGTTTCAAAAAAAATGAAGTAGATATTATCTGCTTGGAAGTTGAAACGATCGTAATTGTAGAAGTAAAAACAAGGCAAACAGCAGAAATTGGAGAACCATGGCGCGCTGTCACTAGAAACAAGCAAAAACAAATTATTCAAGTGGCTAATCATTACCTACAATCCAACCAAATTGATCGTGAGACGCGATTCGATATTGTATCAATCGTTCACAATTCCTATCGAACAGACATCGAATACATTCCGGATGCTTTTTATCCCTTACGCTAAAATGAAGACAAAAAAAAGAGGGTTGCGAACAACCCTCTCTATACCTAATATACCTAACCTGATTATCATGAAACCACTCTACGTTAATCAATAACTTATAAGTAAAAAACATGCCAAATAATTAGTTGTTTAAAAATCAATGAATTAAATATTATAACATGATGTATTTGTTTCATTTTGGGAATATTTTTCTAAATCTGGAAGCTTAAGTGGTATGTTTCAATACCTTTTTAATTATTATTCGTTTTAATTATTATTTTTGATTTGGTTAAAAAAAGCCGGCTGTTAAACAAAGATGAAACATCAATCAAACTTGCTTAAAATTATATTAAAATGAACTTTAAAAAAATTGCATATAAAAGTCAAGATTGGTACGATGCAGTGAAGTTAAGAGAAAAAATTCTTCGAGAGCCGCTTGGAAGTTCATTTTCAGACATAGAGCTCGAAGAAGAAAAATACCATATTCAAATTGCAGGATTTTTGAATAATGAACTGGTTGCATGCGCAGTTTTGGTTCCAGAAGAAGCATCAATTAAAATGCAAAGAGTCGCTGTTTTAGAGACGCTCAGAAATAAAAACTATGGCTCAGAAATGATGAAATTCTGTGAAAAAATAGCCTCAGAAAATGATTTTCAGATGATTTTTTGTCATGCAAGAGATACTGCAGTTAACTTTTATTTAAAAAATCACTACGAAAAAGTGGGTGATTATTTTGATGAAGACGGGATTCCTCATTTAAAAATGGTTAAAAAAATTATTTGATTTATTCTGAGAAGAAAAATTTACAACATTGCAATATTGTAAAGAAAATAGACAAAAATTATAAAATTCAAATAACCATCTCCAACAAAAAAGCCCTGACTTTCATCAGGGCTTTAGTACCTCGGGCCGGAATCGAATCTACCTGTCGGCAGACAGGCCGGCACTCCCGAAAGAATAGGATTTTAAATCTTATGAGATTAACAAACTTCTGGTAAGTAGGTCCGCCTATTTTAAATAATTATCTCTGATAATTCTTAATTTTTCCTTTCCAATTCCGCTTTTAAAATATTTTTCTTTAATTCTAGCTTCAATTCTGTTGCTGCACTCTTCGGAATAAATAATTATGAAAGGAGAATATGGTTTTGTAGTTTAATTTTTTCCAGTGTTGTGTTCAGATAAGCGTCTTTCAATGTTATTTGTTAAACCAACATAAATATAGTTTCTCTCTAAACTTGAAATGGCATATACATAATACATAGAGTAGTTTTAAAAATAAAAAGCCCTGACTTTCATCAGAGCTTTAGTACCTCGGGCCGGAATCGAACCGGCACTCCCGAAAGAACAGGATTTTGAATCCAGCGCGTCTACCAGTTCCGCCACCGAGGCATTCATACGGACTGCAAACTTTCGTTTAGCGATTGCAAAAATACTAATTTTATTGAATTCACAAACAGAAAAATGAAAAAATCATCGTGAAAGCAAGGAATAGATTTAGATCTATCGTATTTTTGTAATGACATTTCCAATTACATATCACCATGAAAAAAGTGCTCATAAAAAATATCAAAGGTTTACTTCAAGTAGGTGAAGCAATCCCTGAGGTAGTTAAAGGTCAGCAAATGAATGATTTGCCCATGATTGAAAATGCTTTTTTAGCGTTGGAAGACTCAATGGTAGTGGCATATGGGTCAATGGACGAATGGGGTGGAATTGAAGATTGGCGCGATTTGGAAATCATCGATGCAACAGGGAAATACGTCTTGCCTGCATTTTGTGATTCGCATACGCACACTGTGTTTGCGAAAAGTCGAGAAGAAGAATTTGTTGACCGCATCAAAGGTTTAAGCTACGAAGAAATTGCCTTAAAAGGGGGTGGAATCTTAAATTCAGCAAACAAATTGGCCCTTTTATCTGAAGATGAATTGTTTGAAGATGCTTTAAAACGTATTCAACAGTTAATAGCATATGGAACAGGTGCATTAGAAATTAAATCAGGCTATGGCTTAAGCGTTGAAGCAGAACTAAAGATGTTACGTGTGATCAAACGCTTAAAAGAAAAAGCTGGCATTTCTATTAAAGCAACTTTTTTGGGAGCTCATGCATTCCCTAAAGAATTTAAAGAAAACCACAGAGGTTATATTGATTTGATCATTCATGACATGTTACCGAAAATTGCAGCTGAAAACTTAGCAGATTACATCGATGTGTTTTGTGAACGCAATTATTTTTCTGTGGAAGAAATGGAAGAAATCTTAGTAGCAGGAGCGAAATTTGGGTTAACTCCAAAAGTTCATGTCAACCAATTTTCTGTATTAGGAGGTATTCAAAAAGCAATAGACTTAGGCGCTCTCTCTGTCGATCATTTGGAAGAACTTTCCAACGAAGATATTCAAGCATTAAAAAACAGTTCGTGTATCGCAACACTTTTGCCTAGCTGTTCTCATTTTATATCGATTCCATTTGGCAATGCACGCGCTTTGATGACTGAAAACGTTCCTGTTGCACTAGCAAGTGATTTCAATCCTGGAACAACACCAACAGGAAATATGAGTGTTGTTTGGTCATTGGCTTGTATCAAACTAAAAATGACACCAGAAGAAGCACTCAACGCATTAACGGTAAATGGAGCGTATGCAATGGGATTGAGTGAAACGCATGGTAAAATAGCATTAGGCAGACAATCGCCCCTTCTAATAACGAAAGAAATTCCTTCGATTGCATATATTCCCTATGCATTTGGAGATCAATTAATCGAACGAATTTTAGTGTAATCTTACAAAAAGTTGTACTTTTAATCTAAATTGATAAAAATGTTAAAGTGGTTGGTTGGTTTGTTCTTTTTTACACAACTTGTGGCGCAAACAGGTCGTGTAGAAAATGAATTATTGTGGGAGATTTCGGGTAATGGAATGACAACAAAAAGCTATCTATTTGGAAGTATACATTCCAATGATAAACGTGTTTTTTCGCTATCTGATTCTACTTATTTTGCCCTCAATAATGCTAAAACAATTGCACTTGAAACAGATATTTTTTCACTTTTCTCAACATGGGACACTCGAAAAGATGAAGTGAAAATTGGCTTTGACAATAAAGGTAAGCCCTACACTAATTCTAAAAAAGCAAGTACAACATTCTATGGAAATGAAGATGGAATGCCTCAATTTTTGGATGCCTACTTCCTAGAATACTGTTACAACGCACAAAAAAAGTTTTTCCCTTTAGAAAAAGTTGAAGATCAATTGAACTTATTAGATAACTGGAACATGCCAAGTGGAAAAGGAATGAATTTGAATTTAACACAAGATCGTATGATTGAATTATACGAAAAAGGCGATATTCAGGCATTGGACCGTGTAATGCGAGCAAACCTTTCCATTTATCCAGGCAAATATGACGAAATCATTGTGCAGCGCAACAAGAATATGGTTAAATCGTTGGATTCATTGATTCATAAAGGAAGTGTGTTTTGTGGGGTTGGCGCCGGACATTTAGCAGGCGAAAATGGCTTGATCAATTTGTTACGCAAAAAAGGATTCCATTTACGTGTTGTTCGCGCCAATTATTCTGAAAAACCTATCCAAGAAAAAATAGCGGTTCGCAGTAAAAGAAATTACACCTATACGAATGATACAATTGGATTGGTCGCAACTTTTCCAGGAAAACCAGCAGAAGTTGTAACGTATGACAAACATTTACAATTGATTTACCGCGAAATGGGGCAAGGAAATACATATTCCGTTGAAATTATACCAAATGATGGTACTTCTTCGCTGGAAGAACAAGCAGCTATTTACATTGCAAGCCCTGACGAAACAGCTTACACACATGCGTTCACAGACGATGGAATTGAATATTTTCAAGGTATATCCGATTCGTATCCTGAAGGGTTAAACTGGATCCGTATTTTCCAAAATGAACGCTATTTTGTGTTGGTGAAAGTATATGGCGGCAATAAATTTATGTCGTCCAACCGTCCAAATGGGTTTTTTAATACTGTTTGGGTTAAATAAATAATTCGCATTTTTCAATTTAATCTATCGGTTTTTTTCTTATTTTTATTCAAAATTGAGAAACTATGCAACGCATACAAGCCAAATTATTGAAAGAGAATTGTGTATCCAATAAAATTGTTGTTTTAATTGGACCGCGCCAAGTGGGAAAACGTACCTTAGTATTGGAAGTTTTAGCTGAGCTTCAACAAATACCTGTAGAATTGAATGCTTCAGATAAAAAAACGAAAGCGCTTTTTCAAGACGTGACACCAACACATTTGAATGCAATTTTTGGAGCGAGTGCCTTTACGGTTATTCACGAAGCACAATACATTGAAAAACTGCAAGAAATCATTGAACATATTTTATCAGGATCAATCAATACAACCTTGATTTTATGTTGCTCCTTTGAACCTTTTATGGACGCTATTCTAAGAGAAGTATTGCAAGCGCAAGGATTAGAAATGACGATTCAACCACCAACTTTTTATGAATTAGCCCAACACAATAGCTTACCAGTAGAAGAACAATTAATCGAACAACGTTTGGTTTTTGGAAATTATCCGGCAGTTACTGAAGATTTAGCAAATGCAGCAACGACCTTAAGGGAAATGATTCAATCCGTTATTTTTACCAATTTAGGTGTAACAGACCGCATCAATAAAGGAGCGAAATTAATGCGGATGCTACAAACCATCGCTTTTTCTCTTGGCGAAGCGATTTCTTACAATGAAATTGCAGAAAAATGTGATCTTGACAATGAAACAGTGGAACGCTATGTTGATTTATTAGTGCGCTCGTTCTTGCTTATTCGCATTCCAACTTTGTATTCAGGACATCGCTATGAATTGAAAAAAAGTCACGTCATTTATTTCGCAGATAATGGCATTCGGAATGCGGTAATCAATAATTTTAATCCAATTGAAATGCGCAACGACCTTGATGGATTATGGCGCAATTGGTTGATTTCAGAACGCATCAAATGGAATCAATTGAATAACAAAAAGGTGGTGTATAAATTTTGGAAAACACACACGCGCCAACAAATTGACTTTATTGAAATAGGAAACGAAACCGCACATGCTTATAAATCCATTTGGGGTAAAAAGAAAACAATTAAATTTCCTGCATCATTCAAAGAAGCATATCCAACAATTGCTACTCATACTTTAAATCGTTCCACCTACTGGGGCTTTTTAACAAAAAAATAAACCATGTATTTTACCGATGAAATCGCTCTTTATATAGAAGAAAACAATTTAGACTTAAAACATTTAACACTTGTTTTACCTTCTGAACGTGCTAAAAAATACATTGCGCGTTCATTGTATAACCGAGCTCAACAACCTCTTTTAGCACCTGAAATGATTACCATTGATCAATGGGTAAAAGGGCTATCTCCAGTTACGGTTATTGATAAAACACGTGCGCTTATTCGCTTGTTCTCTATTCAATTAGAAAAATTAGTCGACCCAAAAGACGCGTCCTTTGATGAATTTATAGCTTGGGGAAATACCTTGTTAAACGATTTTGATGAAATTGATCGTTATTTGCTTTCTTCCGAACAAGTATTTAAAAATCTGGCTGATATAAAAGAAATTGAAGCGTGGAGCTTTGATTCAGTAGATTTAACAGAGGGTCAAAAACGCTTTATGGAATTTTGGGATCGTTTGCCCGATTATTACACCCGATTAAATAAAAAACTGAGTGATGAAAATGTATGCTACATGGGAAAAGCGTACCGATTTGTTGCAGAAAATATAGACTGTGTTTTCCAAAAAGACAAGCAACGTCATTTTTTGTTTGCCGGTTTTAATGCATTATCAAAATCAGAGTTGAAAATAATAAAACAACTTCATGTAATGGGACGAGGGCATGTGCTAATTAATGCTGACACCTATTATTTCAACGACATTAATCATGAAGCAGGAAAATTTTTAAGAGAATTAAAAGCTACATTACAAGTAAAAGAGTTACCATTTGTACAAAACACACTTACAACAGCTGAAAAAAGCATCAAAATCATTGAATGTGCGCAACAAACGGGTCAAGTAAAAATTGCAGCTACTTTATTAAACAAACTGGATGAAGAAACCCTTAACAATACCTTGGTATTGTTAGCAGATGAAAGTTTAATTGCTCCCCTTTTAAAAAATTTACCACAAAAAATAGGAAAAGCAAATGTTACCCTTGGTTTACCTTTAAAAAACACCGCGATACGCACCTGGGTAGATTTACTCTTTACTATACAAGAAAATAAAAGTCGTTTTAAAACGGAAGCTATCTACATCCATGATTTACAAAAATTCTGGAATCATCCATTTGTAAAATGTGTTTTATCAGAAGCAGAACGCGAAACCATCACACAAATTGAACAAAAATTCATCCAACAAAATAGAATCTTTTTAGCTTTGAAAACCATAAAAATTGGTGGAATCTCTGATCAATTATTAGCCTTGTTTAATTTGAATTGGCAAGCAGATTGGAACATTGCAATCCAAACGATTCGTCAAATTAATGGTATTATTTACAGTGATTTAAAGCAAGAAGATGGATTTGAAAAAGCTGTTGTTCAAGGGTTTGATCATGCACTTGTTGATTTCGAAAACATTGTTCAGGAAGGTTTGCCAGCTATGTCTATGAAAAGTTTTAGGCAATTATTTCAACAACATTGGAGCTCAAAATCAATCGCATATCATGGGAATCCGTTGGAAGGATTGCAAATTATGGGTTTATTAGAAACCCGTTTATTAGATTTTAAAAACTGTATTGTTTTAGGATTAAATGAAGGTAAAATGCCACCAACAAATCCAATTCAAACAATGATTCCAATGGATCTTAGGAAGTACTTAGGATTGCCATCTCCGCGCGAAAAACAAGGACTGTTTGCACATCACTTTTATCGTTTATTGCACCATTGTGAAACCATGTATATAACCTACACGAGCGCGCAAGAAAGCATTGGCAGTAACGAAGCGAGTCGCTATGTTTTGCAGTTAGAATTAGAATTAGCACGCTTGAATCCCAAATGTAAAATTGAACGAGAATTTTATACCATTCCTTCGCTTTCTAATGATAATGAATTGCACCAAATTGTTGAAAAAACGCCCACAATTCTTGAACGAATGGATGTGTTTTTTGAACGTGCTATTTCAGCTTCAGCGATCAACACGTATTTAAAATGTCCCTTGAATTACTATTATAAGTATTTATTAGATTTTGGGGAGGAAAAAACCATCGAAGAAGAAGTAGAAAACAATACGTTTGGTAGTTTCATCCACAACGTTTTGGAGCTGCTTTTTGAGCCATTTGCAAGGCATGATAAAAAAGGCGTATTAAAACCTGAGCAACCTTCCAACTTAACTGCTTTGGATGTTGAACGAATGTTACAAAGTTACGAAGAATTGATTCGTTCGCAATTTATGTTGCATTTCAACGATGATGTAAAAGCATTTGAAACAGGGAAAAACTTGTTGAGCTACAAAATGGCATTGGAATTAACCAAACGTATTTTAGAAAAAGAAAAAGGATTTGTTGCTCAACAAAAAGAACCAGTTTTTATTGAGTTTATTGAGGCTACATTAGAAGTTCCTCTTGAAATTACTGTTTACGGAAAACCAAAAACGATTCGCTTAAAAGGAGTAATTGACCGCGTTGATTCCATTGGGAATAAAATCAGAATCATAGATTATAAATCTGGGAAATCAAAAGAAGAAGATGTGAAATTTCCAAACAAAACAGAAAGTGGTCTGATTCAAGCATTTAGTAGTAAAAAACACTTGGTACAGCTCACGTGGTATAGTTATTTGTACCAACAACAATTTGGTGTTTTGCCCGATGAAGCCACTATTTACTCAATGGTGAATATTGCTGAAAGCCCATTGATTCTGAATAGTAAGGATAAATCTTTGCAAGATATTGTAGCTTTATTCCCACAATTTATTGAAGAAGTTTTTGCTGATCTATATGCTGTTGAAAAACCATTCGAACACCTTGGCAACGACTTTTTCGGATCATATTGTGCGTATTGTGAATAATTTGGACATAAAAAAAGCACCTAAAAAGGTGCTTTAAAAAACGTATTTGCGATTAATATAAATCTAATTTCAACGCAGTTCTGTAATCTTTAATTTCCTCACGGTTAATTTTGTGTTCCGCATTTTTAAGCAAATTCAATAAATACAATAAATTTTCTTTTGCTTCGATTTCGATTGGGTATTCATTCCCTTCTTCATCTTCATCGTATTGTGCTTCTACTTCAAAATTTTCGTGTTCAGCTAAATACTCGTAAGTCAAACGCAAAACTTTCGTTACTAAAGGATCTTGTTCTTTCAATGCTAATTCTCTTAATTCCTTTAATTCGGCAATTAATTTATCTGCAGTTACTCCTTTTTTCTCTACTAAAGTGATGATTTCATCCAACTTTTTATTTGCTGTAGCTAATTTCATATATGTAATGTAAACTTTTTAACACTCATTCACCTTTTAATTAATTGCACTTAATAAATACAAATAAGCTTAAAAGACTGATTTCTTTCACAAAGTTAAACATCTTCCGAAATATTTTGCTTTTTTATTCGAAAACATCGATAATTTTTCTGATATTTGGGTAGTAAGTTAAATTTTAAAGTAGAATTATCGCCTTGAAAGCGTAAATTTGTGCTTTTCAAAATAGAAACCATTGTTAGAACTAATTATAAAAGGAATTATAACCGGATTTGTCTTGAGCATCATGATAGGCCCTGTCTTTTTTATTCTTTTAGAAACAAGTATTCGAAGAGGCGTTAAAGCAGCACTTGCATTCAACATTGGTGTTATTTTGAGTGATATTCTTTACATTTTAATTGCCTATATTTTTTATGCAGAGGTATCTTCTTTTGCTTCTGGTGAACATCAAGGCAGAGTAAAAATGGCTGCAGGTATTCTATTTATTATTTTTGGAGTTATTACTTTTTTTAAAAAATCAAAAGAAATAAAAGTAGATGAAGTTGGTAATACGGTCGTAAACAAAGGTGATTTAGCAATGCTTGTTCTCAAAGGTTTTCTATTAAACTTTGCAAATCCATTAGTTATTTTTTATTGGTTTAGTGTGATCACTTTAGGAGCAAAATCATACAGTACGGATGGTAGTCACGAGCAAGACACGTTTATTTATATTGGAATTTTGTTGCTTTCTTTCTTTTCTTTCGACTTTTTGAAAATTCTAGGCGCTAAAAAATTACGCCCTTTAGTTACAGAAAATGTGTTGAAAAGAATGAATCAATTCATTGGTTTCGTTTTTTTAGGTTTTGGAATTGTATTGATTCTAAAAGAATTTTTTAAAGTGTAACAATCCGTATTTTTTACGTTTACAACCTTAAACTTTGACATGCATAAACTAATTACTTTCTTCTTGATTTTTGTTGCTTTTGCGACACTTTCTCAAACTATCAACCCAGAAAATTTATCAAAAAAAGAAAGCCTTTTTTGGGATTTTAATAAAACACAATTACAAGCTACCGGTTCCTATTTTCAAGATGAATTAAGCATAACTGTTGAGAAACATGGGAAATGGTTGTACTACAATCGGCTAGGTCAATTAGAAGAAGAACGAAATTATTACCGCGATAAATTAAATGGGAAAGTCGTTTTATATCATCCATCCAAAAAATTAAAACAGGAAGGTTACTTCAAATTTGATCAACAAGATAGCATCTATAGAGAATGGAACGAAATGGGTAAATTAACCCTTGAAGGAACGTATCAATTAGACCTGCAAGTTGGTGAATGGAAAACGTTTTATGCAAACGGAAAAGAAAAGTCTGTTGAATTTTATTCGCAAAAGCAAGTAGAAATGCGCTCGTTTTGGCTATCAGACTCGCTCCATACACAAACAATCGTAAACGGTAATGGTATCCTAAAAAGCTATTATACTACTGGTCAATTAAAAGAAATGTATCAATACAAAAATGGCTTGAAAAATGGGCCTTTTGAAGAACGCAGTATTTATGGATACACAACATTAACTGGTTTTTTCTTAAATGGTGATAAAGATAGTACGTGGACGTATGCCTATTATACCGGTAAAACTGAAAAAATTAGCACGTACAAAAATAGTGTATTAAATGGTCCTTATTTTTACTATTATGATAACGATCAACTAAACGTAAAAGGCCACTACAAAAATGGACTAAAAGATGGGGCTTGGTCTTGGTACACCAATAAAGGAACACCCGATATGGAAGGATCTTTTAAAGAAGATTTACAAGATGGCGATTGGAAATATTGGCATCCTACAGGTGAATTATCGTATGAGGCTAAATACAAAGCAGGAAAAAAAGACGGCTTGTGGGTGTATTGGTATAAAAACGGAGAAAAATTCAAAGAAGGATCGTTTAAAGCAGATGAGAAAGAGGGTCAATGGACTACCTGGTATGAAAATGGCGATTTGTTGATGAAAGGTGTTTACAATGCTGGGAAAGAAGAAGGAGAATGGTTCAATTATTGGGAAAATAAAATTCTTAAAAATAAAATTACGTTCAAAAAAGGAGAAATGGATGGCGAATGGATTTCCAACTACCCGACTGGTAAATTGAAATTAACAGGATTCTACGAAAAAAATTTAAAAGTTAAAACTTGGGTAGACTTTTATGAAAATGGAAAACCTAAAGAAGTAACAAACTATAAATTGGTCAAAATAAAATCTAAAGTTGATTATGGATTTTCGAAAGACCGTGTGTTGTATGAAAGTATAAAAGAAGGATATGCGGCTTCTTTTTCTTCAAAAGATTACCAATTAACCGAAACGGGTTCATACAAAGACGGAGAAAAAGATGGGGAATGGACCGCCTATTACCCAGGTGGAAGAACACCGGCTGTTTTATCGAATTACAAAAATGGCAAGCTCAATGGTGCCATGAAACAATACGATCGCCGTGGAAACTTATTACAAGAAATGGAATTTAAAAACGGCGTGAAAGATGGACGCTTTGTGATCTATGATAAAAAAGGCGGCGTTTTGAAAGAAAAATTCTTCAAAGAGGGCAATGAAGACATCAATGGGAAAACATTTTCTCCGAGGTAAATTCAATAAAAAAAGGGACTAAACTGTCCCTTTTTTTTATTTATTTTCTAATATTCAATCCTCCAAAATCGCCTTAATTCCTGGCAATTCAATTCCTTCCAAATATTCTAGCATTGCGCCACCACCTGTTGAAACATAGGAAACTTTATCTGCTAAATGAAATTTGTTGATTGCAGCTACAGAATCGCCACCGCCGATTAATGAAAAAGCGCCTTTTTCTGTCGCCTCAACAATGGCATAGGCAATGTCTTTTGTTCCTTGCTGAAAGTTTTCCATTTCAAAAACACCCATCGGTCCATTCCATAAGATCAACTTTGAAGCAGCGATAATTTGTTGACACGCCAATGAAGACGCTGGACCACAATCTAAGCCCATCCAACCCGCTGGAATTTCGCCGATGTTACAGACTTTTCGGTTGGCTTCATTGTCAAATTTATCCGCAATAACCGCATCCGTTGGAATGTATAAATTTACCCCTTTGTCTTTCGCTTCTTGTATGATCGTTTTTGCCATTGATAGAAAATCATCTTCAATCAACGAATTCCCAACTTCGCCCCCCATAGCTTTCACAAAGGTAAACGCCATACCACCGCCGACAATAAGGTTGTCAACTTTGTTTAACAATTGTTGAATAATGGCAATTTTAGAAGATACTTTTGCCCCACCTACGATTGCTGTCAATGGTTTTTCTGTGCTATTTAATACTTTGTCAACACTTTTGATTTCTGCTTCAATTAAAAAACCAAAAAGTTTATCGTTTGGAAAAAATTGAGCAATCACAGCGGTACTTGCGTGCGCTCTGTGTGCCGTTCCAAAAGCATCATTGATGTAAACATTCCCGTTTTGTGCTAAAGCTTTCGCAAAGTTGATGTCTCCAGCTGTCTCTTCCGAATAAAAACGAACATTTTCCAATAAAAGTACTTCGCCTGCTTTCAAACTTTGACAAGCATTTAATGCTTTTTCACCAATACAATCTGACACAAATTTTACAGCTGTCCCTAAAACGTCTGAAATTGTTGCAACAAGTTGCTCCATAGAATATGCCGCTTCTGGACCGTTTTTTGGTCGACCAAAATGCGACATAAGCACAACACTTCCTCCATTCTTTAAAACATGTAAAATAGTCGGTGCTGCAGCACGAATACGTGTGTCATCTGTTACTTTCCCCGTTTCTTTATCCAGTGGAACATTAAAATCAACACGAATCAATGCGCGTTTTCCTTCAAAATTATAAGAGTGTATATTAGCCATGTAGAACTTTTTTTTAACAAAGATACGGAGCATTTTGTTTTATGCTTAGTTCGCTTCTAAATTTTTATTAACTTCAACCTCCGTGTCAGATGATCGTCAAATATTTACCTTGAAGCAAGTCGTTTCCTCCATTCGAAAAACCTTAGAGGACCGATATCAACAAGCCTATTGGGTGAAAGCTGAAATGCACAAATTAAATGTATACCCAAGTGGTCATGCCTTTCCAGAATTGGTTCAAAAAGAAGAGGGTAAAATTGTAGCACAACTTTCAGGTTCGATTTGGAAACAGCAATTGCAACGTATCAATCATCAATTTATGACGGTTGTAAAAGAACCATTAAAAGAAGGGACAACGCTTTTGTTGCAGGTTCGTATTGCGTTTCATGAAACATTTGGTTTGAGTTTACAAATCGTAGATATTGATCCAAATTATGCACTAGGAGAATTACAACGCGAACGCGAAGAAACATTAAAAAAATTACATCAAGAAGGAGTGCTAAATAATAATCAAGCACTTCCATTTCCTTTGCTTCCTCAACGAATTGCAATCATATCTGCAGATACGAGTAAAGGACTCTCTGATTTTATGAAAGTTCTTAATACCAATACGTGGAATTACGCCTTTTTCACCCATTTATTCCCCACCTATTTACAAGGTGATGTTGCCGTTAATTCGATTATTCAACAATTGGAAAACATCGAAAAAATGAAAGACCATTTCGATGTGATTGTTATTGTACGTGGCGGTGGTGGTGAAGTAGGTTTATCCTGTTACAATAACTACGAATTGTGTAAAGCGATTACTAAAAGTAGTTTGCCCGTATTGACAGGAATAGGTCATTCAACCAACATGACAGTTGCAGAATTAGTTGCCTTTCGAAATGCGATAACACCAACAGAATTAGCAGATTTTTTAATACAAGCATTTCATGAATTTTCAGTACCTGTTCAAGAAGCTAAAAAATTACTAGTAACGTATGCTAAAACTTTACTTGAAAACATAAATAATTCTTTTAAAACAGAAATAAAACACTTTAAAAATAGTGCTACAATTTTTTTAAATCTTGAAAAAAACAACGTTTCAACATGCCAACTTGCATTAAAGAATTCTTATACTAACACAATTAATTCGAAACTAGAACAATTTCATTTTTTACAAAAAACACTGCAATCAGTAGGGTTGCGTAATTTAAAATTGAACAACGAAAAACTAAATGAACTTTCAGTTAACCTACCAAAAAAAATAAATCGGTTGATCGAAAAAGAAGTACAAAGTGTTCTAATTCTTGAAAAACAAGTAAAGATCATGGATCCTAAAAATATTTTAAAAAGAGGATATAGCATCTCTCGTTTTCAAGGAAAGGTAATTTCACAAAAAGACAATTTAAAAAATGGCATGAAAATTGAAACAGAGTTGTATGATTTTAAAATCGATTCAACCATTGAGAAGGTTGAATGAGATGTATTATTAAGAAATAATACTTAATTTTAATTTATATTTTAGAAATTAGATTATGAAAAAAATTGGTTTTTTATTATTGTGTACTGTAGTAAGTTTACACGTATTTAGTCAAGGAGACTTCGATGAAGAAGATCGAAAAGGAAATTTTATTTTTGAACCATACATTGGTATTACAAATGCAGCTTCAACTATTTTTGAGCAAGAAAACAAAAACGATTATACTAATTTAATCTATACCAATAAAAGTATGCCTGTTGAATTAGGTTTTAAAATGGAATACATGCTTACTCATAATGTTGGTATTGGATTGGATTATAATTATGAACAAGCTGGATTTACACTTCAAGACTCTAGTAACAATTCTTTCACATCCTATTCTCAAACAAAAACAAGATACTTAGGGCGATTTTATTACCATCCTGTTCAACGTGAAAAATTTGACATGTATCTAGGTGCTGGTCTTGGGATTACAAATATCACAAAGGAAAATCCTCAAAATGAACCAGATGAATTAAATTCAATATTCTTCCCAATTCGATTTTTAGACAAATTAACGGATCCTTTCGCAGGAAGAATTTTTGTTGGTTTCAGAGCTGTCTTTACAAAAAATATTGGCGCATTTGGAGAAATTGGAATCGGAAGTGGTTCTGTATTAAACTTAGGAATAAGCGCACGATTCTAATGGTAGAAACAAGTTACACACTCGCATTTGAAGAACTTCAAGCTATTGTTCGCGAAATGGAAGATGGAGAAATATCAGTTGACCAATTAGCTACAAAAGTAAAACGAGCATCTGAATTAATTCAACTTTGTAAAAACAAATTACACACTACTGAAGAAGACGTTCAGAAAATATTAAAGGAACTAGAGTGAATTACATAGATCGCTTTAAAAGAAATAAATCCTATTATTTGTTAATGTTAACAATGATAGGATTTTTTCTTTATTTATTCTATCCGATTATCTTGCATCCAAATGCCTATTTCTTTGGGAGTTCTGGCGATGGACTCAAAAACTACTTTTCATTTACCTATTACGTACAAAACAATCACTCTTGGACGAATTTTGAAGGCATGAATTATCCATTTGGTGAAAGTATTTTCTACACAGATGGGCATCCACTTTTAGCAGTTATCATAAAAGGAATCGGTTATTTATTTCCTTCAATTCTATCGCATTCTGTTGGAATAATTAATCTATTATTGCTCGCTTCACTTATAGTAACTGTTGTTTATTTATTTAAAATAATACGCCATTTCTCCATTCATCCCACAATTGCACTTTTTGGAGCGTTTGCAATAACGTTACTCAGCCCTCAAAATGGCCGACTTTCTGCTCATTATGCATTAGCTTATAGTTGTGCTATTCCAATGATCATTTATTGTTTAATCCTTTATTATGAAAAAATAAAATGCTGGAAAAATGGAATTATCATCAGTTTGTTATGCTTTGTTTTTTTTGAAACGCATGCTTATTT
>JAGNZC010000072.1 GCA_017984635.1 Crocinitomicaceae bacterium | reverse complement strand
GGATTAAAGTGAATGACGAAATTTTTGATTTTGGAGAAAAGCGGATAAGCGAAGGCGACACTGCATTGTATGGTCGGGTCACATATCAGATGATGGAGAGCTACTGGCCTACTGCTGCAGACAAACCCACAGCGTCCAGACACGACATCAATCATTCAAAATGGTATAGCAAAATTCACAAAATTGTTTTATCAAAAACAATGAAAGACGAAGGCGGGCCTTCCGGACAGTCAGGATTGACCAATACAACCATTATTAGCGACAAGCTCCCGGATAGAATAAATGAAATAAAAAAAAAGGCAGGAAAAGAAATCTTACTTTTTGGTAGCCCGAGAGCAACGCATTCACTTATGCAACTGAATTTAATTGACGGCTACTGGCTATTTGTTAATCCAATTGTTCTTGGACGCGGAATTCCATTGTTTGTCGACATCAAAGACAAAATAAAATTAAATCTAATTTCGACCCGACCATTTAATTGCGGGGTAACTGAACTGAATTATACAGTGGACAGACAATAACAATGAACCGCCCGGCTAATTGCAAGGGATATATGCAAAGGGTTGTGCAAACTTGAACGTTAGCGGAAATTGTTACTGAGAGTCTTCAAGAAAATAACTATAAAAAATGGAAGTTCGACAAATTGAATTTGGTAAACTTAAGTATGCCTACATTTTGATTAAGCAATTTATTGAATCAGAAGGCGGAACTAATATAAATTCTCTCAAAAATAAAGTGAATGATGACCTTATAATTACAGGTAATGACAATTATGAATTACTTGAGAAATTTGTAACAAAATTCGAATTGGACCATGGAGGTTTTGATTATAATAAACACTTTCATTCAGAAGGAGAACTTTATGATTCGGAGGCAGCACTTATTAATCTCCTAACTTTATCTGTATGGCTGCCATTAAAAACTATTGAATTGTTAACCTTAAACAAGGTTAAAATTGAGAAGCCAGACTTTTATAAACCAAGTAGGGAAGTGAAAGATTTAACTTTTAAAGATTTGTTAACTTGGTATATTGAAAAAGAATTCAAACTATCAAGCCAAATTAAATATGAAATTAAAATAGATTCTTCAGAGTTATAGTTGTGATTCTGAACGGCAAATTCCGCTAACATTTAGATTAAACGCAATATTTTTTGTCGGGGTGGGCGTGCGGTTGAGAGTTTGTTCGGATCTACAAACGGTTTAGTATATTTGAGTGTGATGCAATTTAGTCCCCGCCAAAAAAATACTGCGTTAATCCCAACATCGTTATGCGAAACCCGTTGGCGACAGTGCAAGTTTGTAGCTTTGTAGCATTGAACAAACAGTTCTAAAACAAAAATAAATTCAATTCAAACTTTAAACATTTAACAAAATGAAAAAACAACTACAAAAAAAGATTACTGCTTTCATCGTTACAGCAATGATGTTTTGTGCAAGTGCAAATGCACAGATAGTTTACACGGATGTGATTCCAGATGTTGTGCGTGGTTGCAACTATCCCAGTCCTTGCGGAGCCGATTTTTTAATTGACTTGAATAATGATGGGATTAATGATTTTACCTTCGCGCCAAGAGCGCATGGCTTTTCTTGCGGAAATTGTTCCCCAAACCCGGTTGCAGTCCTTGGTACCCGAGATTCAGCATTAATTATTTCAACTGCGCAAAGTTGGATTGCAGACACGGTTGGCGGATTTGGCTTAAATAAGTCAATGGATTCATCCTTGGCGTGGACAAATGCAGTGCATAATTTGGCTCAAAATGGTGAGGGTTGCATGGCCTGCACAAATGGCCATGGAAGTCATAAGGTCACACAAGGCATAACAGGAAACTGGCAAAATGTTTCCGGAAAATTCATGGGTCTAAAAATAAAAGTGGGGTCTGATTTTTATTATGGCTGGATTAAACTTGGGGTATCCATAGCCAGTTATTCAGTTTCCATTACGATTATGGAATATGCCTACAATTCTATCCCCAACCAACCCATTCTTGCAGGACAAACAACAGTCACAGGAATAACTGAAAATTCTTTTGCTTCTTCAATAAATATTTTTCCCAATCCTGCCAACAACTATCTCACCATTGCTTTGGGTAACAATACCAAAAAAGTCGACGTAACTATTGCTGACATTACCGGAAAAATAATCTACACTAACATAGCAACAAATACACAAAAGGTAGAAGTGAACACAAAAGATTTTGTTGAAGGAATTTATGTTGTACAAATTCAAATAGCAGATTTTAAAGCAACGAAAAAACTTATCGTTGCAAAATAAAGTACGCGAATATATGAACGGAATATCTTCGTGTGAGTAGTCGGGTATTCGCATAAGATAAGATTAAAAGAAATTTTAAAAAGAAGGGCTTTGTTCGCTAATCAAACAGCGGTGCTTCTAACAAACAGTTGTGGTAATACGAACAGTGGTGCATCTAATCCCTTCTTTTAAAAACTTATTTTATCCCTTCTTCGTTATGTGCAACCAATGGCGGTATCGGAACTTCAAACAATTGGAATTCTAATGAGCTTTTCTTCCGTGCGAGGTCAAACTGTTGTGAATTGAACAACTATATTTGATACAAAGATGATATATTTCAAGAAAGTAAATCTTAATGGCGCAGACCGGCAGAGAATTGAAACAGCAATTCGGCAATTTGCAGTTAAGCGAAATACTTCTCTTGACTTTCAATCATCGGCTACATGCATCAGACAGGAGAAATATTTTCTTGGACTTGAAAGCGAAAGTAATTTAACGCTTACTCGTATCAGGACACCATTTGAAAGATTGTTGCCAAAACTTATCTTTCAGTTTTCTAAAGAGGATTTTAATAAGTACAAAGTCCGATTTAGTTTTGTTTCAATTTTTGTTGCCTTTCTTTTATCCGTTGGGGTTTTATTGCAATTGATTTATTCAATTAAAAATTCACAACTTTCAAGCAACCTATGGCAGATATTATTTTTTGCTTTAATCTTTATAGCTTTGACTTGGTTTGAAATTAAATTAACTACTGATAAAATCAATAAAGCAATTGAGAAGGCAGCGCAAAATTGAAACCGGTGACATCGCCTTGAACAAACTTGGTTCGGACTTCAAACAGTATCGCTTCGTATGAACAGCTTGGTATGCGCATTACACAAAGATTAAAAGAAATAAAATAAAGTAGGGCTTTGATAAGTAAACAAAAAGTTTAGATTCTAATAAATAGTACAGGTAAACGAATCCCGCTCGAACGGGATACTTTTAACCCTTCTGTTTTTACTTCTTTAATCCCTTATTCGCTATCATCCCTTATAACCCGCCAAATAAAAAGCCGCTCCAACTTCAAAATTTAAAACAATGAAAAAATATCTACTACTAATTCTGATGATGTTGTTTTCAGTGGCATCCTTTTCTCAATCATCCTCCTTTTATACACTTGATTTTGAAGATACGGCTGCACTACATCATCTGAGAATTGATTCTGTTTCTAATCTCAATGACATTTGGCAGGTTGGTACTCCTCAAAAACCAATTTTCACAAATGCTTACTCAAATCCGAATGTTATTGTAACAGATACCATCAATCCATATCCAATAAACGACACTTCATCTTTTACAATTGTAAACGTTGCAGGTGACGGCTTTACATATCCTCATACAGCTTCTTTGATTGGAGAATACTCTGTTAACTCTGATACTTTGACTGACTTTGGCACAATAGAATTTTCACCAGACAATGGAACATCCTGGTATGATATTATCAATGATACATTTATTACGAATCATATCAATTTACAGCAGCATTGGATTTCATTGACAGGTAATTCAAATGGATGGCAGCAATTTTATGTAAACCTTGCTCCATTAGGACCCTTATTCAATATTCAGCTTGGCGACACAGTTCTATGGCGATTCACATTTATCAGCGACAGTATTCAAACAAATAAGGATGGGTTAATGTTTGACAATTTTTATTTTGAAGATTACGTTGAAGGCATACCGGAAATACAAAATGACAACTTGATTTCAATTTCTCCAAATCCGACATCGAATGAATTAAGAATTTACAAATCAAATGTCAGCGACAGTCAGAAAGTTCAAGTTTTGAATTACAGAGGCCAAGTTCTTTACGACAACTCAAACTTTATTGGAGATATGATAGACATACGTCAATTGCCAAATGGAATTTATCTGTTGAAATATGCTGCCACGAAATATTTTTCTGTCAAAAAGTTTGTAGTACAACATTGAACGACTCCAATTCTTGTGAACAGAAAAACGGCTGATCACAATTAAATTGATAGAATTAAAATAAAATAAAAAAGGGGTTTGTTCGATAAATCAAATA
>JAGNZC010000071.1 GCA_017984635.1 Crocinitomicaceae bacterium | reverse complement strand
ATTTAAAAGTTCCATTTCCGGTGGAATACAATTACAAAGGAATGGGTTTTGTTTTTGGGAAGCAAGGAGGTGTAGATATATTACGCACCTATATGAATTTAGACTCGATACAACTCTTAAAAGAAATAAAAAGCTTACCTGTAGAAAAATACGATTTAGTCATTAGTGATTTTGAGCCCGTATCGGCATGGGCATGTCATTTAAAAAATAAAGTTTGTGTGGGATTAAGTAATCAAGTGGCCAGTTTACATCCTTTAGCTCCAAAACCTAAAACGAAAGATCCTTTCGGTAAGATGATACTTAATCACTATGCGCCAGGAACTTTTAATTATGGTTTTCACTTTAAAAAATTTGATTCGAGCATTCATACACCCATCATTCGAAAAGAAATACGAAATGCCAAAGTTGAGACCAAACCTTATGTTACGGTTTATCTTCCCAGCTTTGATGATGAGAAAGTGATTAAGAAATTGAAAACTTACTCTGACATCGATTTCCAGCTCTTTAGTAAAAAATCAAAAATCACTTATCGTCATCGGAATTTCCGCGTCATTCCTATTAACCAAGACACTTTTGTAAAAAGCATGGCTGAATCTTCTGGAGTAATATGCAAAGCAGGATTTGGCACTACAGCAGAAGCGCTTTATTTGGGAAAATCATTATTGGCCATTCCCATGAAAACGCAATACGAACAACATTGCAACGCTGCTGTACTAAAATCGATGGGTGTAGAAATTTTACCGAATTTAAAAGAAAAACAACTTCCTAAACTAGATAGTTGGTTTCAACAGTTAAATACAATTTCTGTTGATTATCCGGATGAAACTTCTGACTTATTAGATCAGATTATTGAAAGACATGCAGGACAAGAATTAGATGAAAACAACTTCTTTTCGGATCATTCTATTTTACAAAAATTAACGCGTCCCTCTAAAGTAAAACTAGCTTAAGCAACCTGTGAAGCTTTTAAAAAAACCTTTTCATTGGGGCGTAGCTACCTCGGCTTTACAAACTGAGGGTGCTTCCTATTTAGATGGAAAAGGACCCAGCATTTGGGATGAATTTTCATTACGAAAGGGGAAAATTGCAGGTGGACATACTCCAGAAATCGCTAATTCCTTTTACTATCGATACGAAGAAGATTTAGACATTGTACAAGCATTACACATTCCTAATTTTCGATTTTCCATATCCTGGCCACGTGTTTTACCTCAAGGAACAAGAAACATCAATCAAAAAGGAATCGACTTTTATGATCGACTAATAGATGCTTGTTTAGAAAGAGGAATTACTCCATGGGTTACTCTCTATCATTGGGATCTACCGTTACAACTTGAACTAAATGGTGGATGGAATAACAGAGATATTCTTTCCTGGTTTAGTGAATATGTTGAACTGATGCTTCAAAAATTTGGAGGTCGAGTTTCCAATTGGATGGTATTAAATGAGCCCTTAGTATTTACAGGCGCTGGATATTTTCTAGGGATTCATGCACCTGGTAAAAAGGGAATGAATAGTTTCCTCTCAGCAGCACACCATGCATCATTGGCACAAGCTGTGGGAATTCGGCAAATAAAAGAACACAATGCTTTATTTAATGTTGGAACCACTTATTCCTGTTCTTGGATTACTCCCTTCAGTGATTCACAAAATGATCAACAAGCCGCGTTGCGTGTAGATGCCTTAATGAACCGATTTTTCGTAGAACCTCTTTTGGGCTATGGTTATCCGGTTAAAGACCTTCCATTCTTAAAAGAAATAGAAAAGTATTATCAAAAAGATGATGAGACATTATTAAAAGCGTCTCCTGATTTCATCGGAATTCAAAACTACACGCGAGAGGTGGTGAAGCATTCGTGGTTTACGCCTTACATCAATGCAAAACTCATTGACGCAAGAACCAGACAAGTTCCACATACCTTACTCAATTGGGAAATCTATCCTGAAGGCATTCATTCACTCATTCACAAATACGCTGCTTATCCGGAAGTAAAAAATATTATTGTTAGTGAGAATGGCGCAGCTTTTCCTGATCATGTTGCTGGAAATGAAATTAAAGATACTCAGCGATTGAGTTATTTAAAAAATTACATGCTCCACATTAACAGAGCAAGAATGGACTGTTCAAAATTATCTGGATACTTTGTTTGGTCCTTACACGACAATTTTGAGTGGGCTGAGGGATATTATCCACGCTTTGGTTTAGTACATATTGACTATTCCAATCAAAAGCGTACCATTAAAGAATCGGGGCATTGGTACAAGAATCACATCCTCAACCAAAAATATGAGGACAAGATTCAACACGAACATCAATTATTCAACACCAACGAAGAAAGATAAATCATTTTATTACAGAAAATTTATCGGTTCTAATTATTTTGCAATTACAATCTTCTGGGAGAAAACACTTCCTTCACTGATTACACGAAGTAGGTAGATACCATTCTGAAGATCTTGCAAATTCAAGGTATTCATTCCTTGGAAAGATAAATTGATATTAGACATTACCAATTTCCCATCGAGCGAAAGAACTTCCAAATTTGCATCCCGATTAATTTTAACATTCAATTCGCTGCTTGTGGGTACTGGGAAAAGGCTTAATCCCCATTCTGCAGCTAAATCATCGTTCAATCCCACGGTAGTAGGCGGAATAATTACTTCAGATGTTGCATCTCCATTTAAATAACATTTCAAATTATACAAATCAGTTGAATCCAACAGGGGAGTAGTACCCCCAACAAAATCAAAATGAATCATAGCGATGGGTGTTGCATTTGCAATGGCCACAAGGTTACTGGATGTAAATCGTACCGTAGAATCGTTTGTATTATAATGGAAAAATGCCAATAATGGTTGTCCGGCAGGCTCCATGGTAATCGTATCAAAAGCAACTCGATTGTGATTGAATTTGAAAGAATAATCGAATGAATAAATTAAATCATCTGAATTAAAATAAATCGGAAAAGAAACATGAGTTCCATTATAAATAGCATTATTCATACTAAAAAATACAGAATCGGCAGAATCAATAGATACGGTACCGAGTATGGCATCATTAGCGAGTTCCGCAACATTGATCCTCTCAAAGCTATTAGCACTTTCAGTATATCCACTAGCACTAACCACTAAAGACTTTGCTGAGTTTGGTTGGGCACAAAGGAACATAAGCATCCAGGCACATCCTATTATTTTTAAACTTTTCATGATATCCATTTCTATCTTACAAATTTACTACTGCAAAATGAAATTGATGTAAACTGCGAATTATACTTGTGTAAGGGAATTGTTAACTAAAACAACCCAAGAAATTTTAATTACAAGTTTTAAAAATATCGGCTACCCAAATCAGATAATCGCGCGTATCAACAAAACCGTCGGGATAAAAATCTTGGGGACAACCGGGACAAGGGGTTAAGTATTCACCCAAAAAGATAATATAATCCAACACATCCACTACTCCATCCGTATTTAGATCGGTTATCAGCGTATTGCCTCCGATAGTGATCGGATTGGCAATATAAATTCCATAATAGCATTTATAGCAATTCAATGTTAATCCATAGGTTCCAGGCTGCGTTACTGTGATTGATTTAGTAGTTTGCCCGGTAGTCCATAAATAGTTACATCCTTTTTGACCATTTCCAGTTAAGACCACGGATTGCCCAGGACAGATGGAGGATGGGCCCGAATAAGAAATAATTGCCATAAAACTACTCCTAGAAGAATTTAGTGATGAATCAAACTTTTCTGATAAAAACAATTTTTTCATTTCCATTTCCTGAAAAGATTCCAAATAAAAATATTCATTCAGTGTATCTTGAAAAGCAAATCTTTCAATTTGAGCATAGCTATCCACACCAAAACCGAATGATAACAGAAAAGACAATATAAATTTACTCAATTTCATTTTGAACTCCACGCACTAGAATATCTAGCAAACTTAAAAAATAGCAACATTGGGAGTGTTAAGTCAACATTAACAAACTAGAAATTTATTACACAGTTCAGAACTTAAAAAATGAATGCATTATAAGATAATTCAAAAAAAAAGGCTTCGGGAAAAATCCCGAAGCCTCTGTCAAAACCCCAATTCAATTAGTGTTTCACAACTACTTTGCTAGTAGAAATAAATCCACCATTCCAAACTTTCAACATGTAAACACCATTAGATAATGTTTTCACATCCATTTCAATTTTCTCACCTGCTAAAACATTAGCAACTGAAAGAACTACACGACCGCTCATGTCAGATAATTCAACTTGAGCATCTTCAGATGTTAATACATTCAACATGCTATTCACTGGATTTGGATAAACAGATACGTTCAACTTTTCAGCAGAAAGTGAACGCTCAGTGTTTACGTCTAATTGCACGTGCTCTCCATTCAAGTAAGCAGTTAAATCAGATAAATCACTTGCTGTCATTT
>JAGNZC010000070.1 GCA_017984635.1 Crocinitomicaceae bacterium | reverse complement strand
TTGATTGTGGGAGGATTTGAAGGAGTGTATGAGTTCTCAAAAAACTTCCGTAACGAAGGAATGGACAGAACGCACAACCCAGAATTTACCGCTATGGAAATATATGTAGCCTACAAAGACTACAACTGGATGATGAACTTTACCGAAAACTTACTAGAGCATTGCGCTATTGGAGTGAACGGAACAAGTGAAGTGACTTTTGGCGAACACAAAATCAATTTCAAAGCGCCGTATGCAAGAGTGACAATGACGGATGCTATCAAACAGTTTACTGGTTTTGATATTTCTGGCAAATCAGAGGCGGAATTGTTTGCTGCTGCTAAAGGTATGGGAATAGACGTGGACGAAACAATGGGTAAAGGAAAATTGATTGACGAAATTTTTGGCGCTAAATGCGAAGGAAATTACATCCAACCAACTTTCATCACGGATTATCCAAAAGAAATGAGTCCGCTTTGCAAACAACACCGCGACAATCCAGAACTGACTGAACGTTTTGAATTGATGGTATGTGGAAAAGAGGTTGCCAATGCGTACTCGGAATTGAACGACCCAATTGACCAAAGAGAACGTTTTGAAGACCAAATGCGTTTGGCTGAAAAAGGTGACGATGAAGCGAATGGCGTTATCGACGAAGATTTCTTAAGAGCTTTGGAATACGGAATGCCACCAACATCTGGATTAGGAATTGGAATGGACCGATTGATGATGTTCTTGACGAACAATGCGTCGATTCAAGAAGTGTTGTTCTTCCCGCAAATGCGACCAGAGAAAAAACAAGTTCAAATCGAATTAACTGATGAAGAAAAGTTAATCGTTGATTTATTAAAAGCGAACAACAACCAAATGGATTTGGGTGCATTGAAAGCCAAATCAGAATTGAGTGGAAAAAAATGGGATGCTGCAACGAAAAGTTTGTCTCAACACAAACTGATCAAAGTAAGTGTTGCTGGCGATAGCAAAATAATGGAATTAATTGGATAAATTAATTTCGTAATGATAAAAAAAGGAGCTTCAATCGAAGCTCCTTTTTTAGTTTTACAAGGAATAATTCAAATTTATACTCCAGCGGTAATTAGCTTCTACATTGCCACCTGTTAAATTTTGTTTGATGGGCAACATGGCATTGGCGCCAAATGAAAAAGCATTTCGTCCTACTTCAAAACCAATTTTACCAAACAAAGCATTACCTGAAGTTTCCTTTAATTGAATTCCGTGTTGGTAATTACTTGCATACGTTTCGCCAGCCAATCCCAATTGAGGCGCAAAAGACAAGGCCTCTTTTTCGTATAAATAGAAAAATGTTGCCGCATAGTTCAATTGGTTTCCAAAACGGTAGTTTTTCTGATTTTCGGTTTTTATAACGTAATTCAGCATCGTATTGAGTCCAAATTGCTTTCTTTTCACGATATATTCTGTAGCCAATACATAATCCCAACTCCCCGTTCCAACTTGAAAACTCGGATTAATCGCTCCTGAATTGGTTTCGTTAAATTTTCCTGTAGGTAGTTTCAATCCGCCTCCCATTTGCCAAGTGTGAACTAAATAGGTGCTGTCTTTATGGGTTTGATACAAACGATACATGGCTAATAACGTAATATCTCCAATACCACGTATCGATTGCTCTCCTACTGGAGTGCCTCTATTGTGCGAATGATACGGAAGTAAAACCGAAATTTGAATATTTTCCTTTACAGGAATTCTAGCCCAAACTTGAGTGGTATTGAAATTTTCGGTATACCAAAGTGAATTACTATATAAGCCATCTGTCGATTGGTATTGTTGATTAAAATAACGTACCCCAACAAAATTAGAATTCAACATTGAAGCAAAACCCATGCTGCCTCCACTTGCAGAACATCCACAAGCATCACAATCGTCTTCCATAAAATTATGGAATTTTGCAAACGGATTTTTAAACTGTAAACTGTCTTTTTCGGTGGCATTGGCCAATTGGAAAAGAACTATAAAAAGAAATGTTATTTTTTTCATTTAATAAGTATTTTAATTGAACCGGTTTATAAACCATACAATATAAAATTTTAACCATTAAGAAATTAAGTTTCATTAAGCCTTAATTTGCTTAATCGCTTAATGGTTAAAAAAAATTAATATTCAGAAAATCGTTTATCGGTTAAATACTGGGTGTCCGTTAAGGTTTTCAAGAAAGCTATTAATTGTGATTTTTCATTAGCAGTTAATGCTATTCCTACATTTCCATTACGCTTTAAAATAGGATCCAATGTTGGTGAATTTTCCACGCCCGAACTGTAGTGTTCTAAAACAGCTTCCAAAGTATATAAACGGCCGTCGTGCATGTACGGAGCTGTTTTTTCGACATTGCGCAAACTAGGCACTTTGAACTTGTGCAAATCTTGGGCTAATTCGGTTACTCTAAATCGACCTACATCATTCAACGCTGGATTTACAGGCAATCCATTATTTCGGAACGAATTATCCGTAAATAAATCCGTAGCATGGCAACTGGCACATTTTTGATTAAAAACGGCGTATCCTTCTAATTCTTGTTGTGACATTGTACCTCCCGCTTCATTGCGTCGGTATTTATCAAAACGAGAGTTGGATGAAGTGACCATCAACATAAATTGACCCAGTGCTTTGAGCATGTTTTCCGAATTAATTTCTCCATCGGCAAAAGCCAATTTAAACAACTTTTGATATTCGGCATCACCTTTCATCATGGCAATGGCTTTACTAAAATCCCCATTCATTTCTACCGGATTAGTAAAAGGCAAAATGGATTGCAAATCCAAATGAGTCACAGCACCATCCCACATAAAAGCAGTTTGATAGCCTAAATTCTGAATCGAAGGCGTATTTCTTGTTCCAACTAAGTCATCTACACCATGACTAAAGGTGTGTCCATGATGCGTAAATGCATCTTCTTGTATATGGCAAAATCCACATGAAACAGTACCATCAGAAGCCAATCGACCTTCGTAGAATAATTTTTTACCCAATTCAAATCCTTTTTCAGTGGGTGGATTATTCGCCAAATTATAAGCTAATGGCGGAAAGTTAGAAGGCACTTTAAATTCCAAAGGAATGTTTTGATACACATCGTCTTGATCGTCTGTACAATTCCAAAACAGAGGTAAAATGAGCAACAACAGTATTTTTGTTTTCATTTCTAAACAGATTTAAAAAAGCGGTCAGTGGTTGTACTAACCGCTTTTTAATTGAATTTAATCGTTATGTACGTGATCTATTGTAAACATTTTAGACACGTTAGCCATTATTAAAGCTAGTCTATCACCGCCCATTATGTCTCCCGAAGTTCCTGTTGTTACAGCAATTTTATTATCACCATCTACTATTTTTTTAGCATCTGCAATAATGTGAACCTGAGGTGTTATAGTAGTTCTTACTTTGGCTACGCTAGGAAATGGAATAGTAATTTCAGCATAATTATAGGTTTCAACATTGTTAACTACTACTTTTCCTGTATGAACTCTATAATTACGTGGAGTAGTTAAAGTAGCTGATGTAGCATTTCCCTCAAAAGCAACAAATTTATATCCACCTGTCCAGTTCCAAGTCATTCCTGCAGTTTGGGCCGCTGCTAAAAAGTCTCCTTGACCTGTAGCACCTAACTCCCATTGCGCTCTATCAACACCAATACCAAATTTTACGCTAGTATAATCTGCTGCTGGAATTTTAGCCAAATTTAAAATTTGACTTGCAGTTGTTGCTTCGTCTACTATAAAGTAACTAGTTGATTTTGGATAGGTAAAAGTCGAACCGTCTGCTTTAGTCAAAACAATATTACTCACAATGTATTTTAATTGTGTTGCCTTAACTTTCTCTCCATTTGAATTTGTATACTCTGTATTGAATGCAAAATTTGCTGATCCGTAAGTGTTATCAAACTCTAATTTTAAATTTCCCTCTCCTGAGATTACTTCGTCATCATTTGAACAAGAGAATAAACTGATTGCGATTACAACAATCGCAGCGATATTTTTTAATTGAAATTTCATTTCTTAAATTTTATGTAAATACTAAATACTAGCAGTCTGTTCGTTTTAGCTCATGCCAAAAAAACACACTGATTTACATTCGTAAGTAAAACGAATGAAAGGCAACTCAATGCCAACTAAAATTTAAGAAAGGATTGTGGGCGGGTGAAATTCTGAATTTGCATTCAAATAGGAATACAAATTTAAATAAGAAGAATTATTCTTGGTTTGTTTAGAACAACCGCAAGAAACTAAAGCAACCGTTTTAATTTCTTTAAAAAATAAGACTTCTTGAATCGGTGAAAAGGATTTTTTGTCAGAAGATTTAGGGTTTTCTGTATCAGCTGCTTTAGCCAATTCTTTCATCAAATGACATTTCCCGTTACATTGTAGTTTGGGTTTGTCTTTGTTTTCACAAAGGACTTTACTAATGTATTCATAATTAACAACATAATCTACAACCGGAAGAATTGG
>JAGNZC010000069.1 GCA_017984635.1 Crocinitomicaceae bacterium | reverse complement strand
CATTTGTCCTGATGTACGAATAGCTGCAGGAACTGAAGCATCAACAATGACATCACTTGGAACATGAAGGTTGGTAATTCCTTTATCAGAATTCACCATCGCAATTGCAGGATTTTTTTCGTAAACTTCGTCAATAGCTGCGTTTATTGCTGCTTGTTCTTCAGCAGGTAGTGTTGCAATTTTCGCATATAAATCGCCTAATCCATTATTTGGATTTACACCTAATTTTTCAAATGTTGCAGCGAATGCTGAAAATACATCTGCAAAATAAACAGCAACGACATTTCCGAAAATAATTGGATCAGAAACTTTCATCATTGTTGCTTTTAAGTGAACGGATAATAAAACACCGCTAGCTTTTGCATCAGCAATTTCTTTTTGCAAATATGCTCGTAAAGCTGCTTGACTCATAACTGATGCGTCAATTATTTCACCAGCTTTTAAACTTGTTTTGTCTTTCAATACAATTGTTTCACCAGCTGTCGTTTTTAATGCAATTTGAACAGCTGTTGCAGTTGTAACTTCTACGGACTTTTCACTTCCGTAAAAGTCACCTTCTGTCATACTAGCAACGTGTGTTAATGAATTCGCAGACCAAGCTCCCATTGAGTGTGGGTGTTTTTTTGCATAATTCTTCACTGCTTTCGGTGCACGTCTATCGGAGTTTCCTTCTCGTAAGACAGGGTTTACAGCACTTCCTTTGATTTTATCGTACGTTGCTTTCGCTGATTTTTCTTCTTCTGTCGTTGGAGTTTCAGTATAGTTTGGAATTGCAAAACCCAACGCTTGTAATTCAGCAATTGCTTCTTTCAATTGGGGAATTGACGCGCTAATATTTGGCAATTTGATAATGTTAGCTTCAGGAGTAGTTGCTAATTTTCCTAACTCAGCTAAAGAATCATCAACTTTTTGTGCTTCAGTCAAACATTCAGGGAATGTTGCTAAAATCCGTCCAGCTAGTGAAATGTCTCTCGATTCAACCGCAACGCCTGCAGTTGCTGCAAATGCTTTTACGATTGGTAAAAATGAATATGTTGCTAATGCTGGGGCTTCGTCTGTAAGTGTGTACAGAATGGTAGAATTTGAATTCGCCATGATTTTATGCTTTAATTGACTGTTTTTTTGTGCAAAAACGCACAAGTACAAAATTAATAGATACTTGACGATTATCAATGTTTTAGCTACTTTTTTTGTTAAATAACTATAGCTAATTTTTCAAAGCATTATGAAAGGAATTCAAGAAGCTTTTTCTGAAAGAAAAGCCATCATTTTTTCAAATGCACGCGCGCGGTGACTGAATTTACTTTTTTCATCCATGCTCATTTCCGCAAATGTTTTCCCTTGATTTTCTGGAATGAAAATTGGATCGTATCCAAAACCTTCATCACCTCTTTTTTCGTTAATTATTTCGCCTGTAACTTTCCCTTCAAATAGGTGCAGCTCATTTTCATACCACAAAGCGATTGTTGTCATAAAAAAGGCAGATCGATCCGATTGATTTGCTAATTTTTCTAACACTAAATTCATGTTGTCATCCGCATTTCGCTGTGGTCCAGCATAACGTGCAGAGTAAACTCCTGGCTCGCCATTTAAAGCTGGAATTATTAGTCCAGTGTCGTCTGAAAAACAATCAAGTGCTAACTTATCTTTTAAAAAAGTCGTTTTTTGAATGGCATTCCCCGAGATTGTATCAGCAGTTTCTGGTATTTCTTCGTGAAATCCGATCTCCTCAAGTGTTATCAATTCAAAATGAGCAGGCAAAAGTGCTTTTATTTCCTTTATTTTATTCTTATTTGCTGAAGCAAAAACAAGTTTTTTCATGTTTCAAAAATTTAACGGGACCATTTTTCTAACCACATTTCAAAAGTAAGCAAATACCAAAGTTTGACACCATATTCTTTTCTCCCAGCGTAAAACGAGTTTTTTAAAAACGCGATTTCCTCCCAATGAAAAAATCCTTCGTTGTTGATGCGTTCAGCTGTTAAATAGGTTTCTAAAAGTGGTTTTAGTTCGTTGGCTAACCATGTTTCAATTGGAATAGCAAAACCCATTTTAGGTCGGTCTAATAAGCTTTTAGGAACATAATCGTGTACTATTTCTTTTAGTAACCATTTCTTTTCGTTGTTCCGTATTTTGTATTCGTCTGGAACTTGCGCCATGTATTCAATTAACCGGTGATCCAATAATGGTTCCCGACTTTCCAAACTAACAGCCATCGATGCACGGTCTACTTTTTGTAAAATGTCATCAAGCAAGTATGTCTTATAGTCGGTCGCCATGGCATAAGCAAGTGCCGTGGGCGATTTCAGTTCATTTGCATCAAAATTGGTTGTTAATTTAGGTGCTTTTTCATAGGCTAATTTGACAAGTTGTTCATCCGTGAACAAGTGACTCAAACTCAATAATATGGATTGATTGTTTGAGCTGTTCAATAACATCTTTATCTTTTCATAGCGCTGAGAAAAGTTATACGTGCCATTAAGTACAGGTATTTTTTCAGCAGGAATAAAGTTCATTATTTTACTAGCGCTTTTCCGAAGAAAAGCAGGTGTTTTTTCTAGCTTATTACTGTATTTGTTGATCATTTCATAACGTTGATAACCACCAAAAACCTCGTCACCACCATCTGCACTGAGGGCAACCGTTACTTGTTCTTTCGCTATTTTACTAACAAGCATTGTAGGAATAGCACTAGAATCTGCAAACGGCTCATCGTAAAAATAGGGAAGCGTTGTAATGATATTCATTGCTTCTGAAGTTGCACATTCAATGGTTGTGTGATTGGTCCCCAAATGATCTGAAATTGCTTGCGCATATGGTGCTTCATTCAATCCAATATCTGGAACAGAAACAGTAAATGTTTTAATTTGATCTGTTTGTTGACTTTGAAGGAGCGCTGTCACACACGTGCTGTCATAGCCGCCGCTTAAAAAAACGCCAACAGGAACATCAGCGACCATGCGGTAATTACACGCGCTTTGTAACAACTGATGTGTTGTTGCTTTTATTTCGGAATTATCAGCTATTAATTTTGGTTTGTTATAATGCTCATTTACATTCCAATAGGTTTGTTGAGACAAAGGTTGAAGTTTCTCTGACAACTGAAAGTGTGCAAATTTTCCAGGTTCAATTTTTGTACAATCTTCAAAAATACAATGGGGAGTAGGCACATATCCAAATTGTAAAAAAGCGTGCACCGCTGAATGTTTTATTTTTTTCACAAAACGTGGATGTGCATGAAATGCTTTTAATTCGGAAGCAAATAATAATAAATCAGCAGTTTGGTAAACAAACAACGGTTTTACACCCGTTCTATCTCGTGCAATAAAAACTTCTTGTGTTGCTTCATTGTAAATCACAAAGGCGAACATGCCAATAAAATGATGAACGCAATTTGTCCCCCATTGTTTGTACGCATGCAAAATGGTTTCGGTATCGGAGTGCGATTGAAACGAATGTCCCAAACGAATTAATTCGTTGCGAATTTCATTGAAATTGTAAATTTCCCCATTAAAAACGATGGTAAATTCCATCCAGCTCATCGGTTGTTTTCCTAATTCGGACAATTCAAGAACTGCTAAACGGCGATGACCTAATCCAAGTTGAAACGCATTGTTTTCCACGAAAAAAGTACCACTTCCATCTGGGCCTCTGTGTGCAAGTGTATGCGTCATCGCGTCAAGTTCAACGCGAGAACTTGTTTTTTTAAAATCAATAAATCCAGCAATACCGCACATTCTTTGCTATTTTTTAACGGTTTAAAGGTAATTAAAAAACTGTTTATAACTTGTTTGAAAACTGATGACAACTGCTATTAAAAGTCTGTTCAGCAATTTTGTAACTTAGTAACATCAAAATCAAATAACATGGAACAACAAGTACAACTGCAAGCAGAAATTAAAAGCCTTGAGGCTCAATTGACTGGGGAATTATTCGCTGATATGGATATCCGTGATAAAATTCATAATTTACAAATGCAATTAGACGGAGTTCGTCCAATGGACAGTTACATTGAATGTGTTGGGTGTGGTTCTTAATCATACCCTCTTCTTATTAAATAACTGAATATATTCTGTTGTCCATTTTTGGACACTCCATTCCCTAACAATCGATTTTTGTGCATTTGCCCCAATTTGCTTGCGCTCAACACTGTTTTCAATTAATCGTATCAAGGTTTTTTTCCATTCTTCAACATCAGAAACGATGAATCCGTTTTTTTCATGTTGAATGATTTTTGAATTGACTCCTACAGGACTGACCACAGCAACTGCACCAAGTGACATGTATTGCAATGCTTTGAAACCACATTTTCCTTCGGCCCAATCGGATTCCGTTAATGGCATCACACCAATTTGAATTTGAGAAAGATCCTCAATTTCAGTTGATTTATTCCATTTTTTATAGACGAGTGATGTGAGTTTACTTGTCGGTTTTTCATTCGAAATTACATGGAACTCAAAGTCGTAAATTTTTTCAAGTCGTTCAATAACTGGATAAAGCGCCGACA
>JAGNZC010000068.1 GCA_017984635.1 Crocinitomicaceae bacterium | reverse complement strand
ATAGGTCAACAATCACTAATCGATCTGCTGTTGAATTATTATCGTTGAAGTTGATGAAAAGTTTCTCTGATGTTGGGTTTGGGAAAATAGAAACATTTAATTCTTCAGCGGAATTATTTGATAAACCTGTGGCAGCAGAACTAGGGATAAACACAAAATCTCTGAAATTTTGCAGTACGGTTAAGTCAGTTGCATTTACACCATGATCAACGGGTCCTGAAGCGACATTTATATTTTTCACAGCTTGGATATAATCTGCGTTCAGATTAATAAAAATATTAGTTCCTCCCGTATTAACTCCGGCAGCCATTTGGGTTTGTTGAAAATAACTTGCATTTCCAAGGCTATGCATCGAAAAATTTGCGTTGAAATTAGCCCCAGCATGACCATCCATTGCTGAAAAGAAATAACCACTGTTCCATCCCCAATGCATGGAGGGTATTTGATAATATAGTGGACTTCCTACAGGTTGCAGAGACGGATCAGAATTATTTAGTGATGCATCTACGCCAATGGAAAATTTAATTCCTTCCACAGAAGACACATTAAAATTCCCTAAACTTTCTACAATATTTGCATCTGCATGCGCTAAAATATACTTGCTTGGAACAGAAATTTCTTGGCCACCGTCATGAATGATGATGATACCGGAAATATAATAATCTAATCTTATTATTTTAAAATCCTGCAGCAGGTTATTTTGAGCTACCTGATTAAATGCAAAATTCGAATTGCCCAACTTATGTGTGATGGTCAAAAATACATTTTGCTGCGCTTGAGAGGTCGTTAGTACGAATAGCAAAGCAAAAGATAGTAGTAGTGATCTTAGCATATTAATTTGTTTTAGGTTATCAAGATGTTGCTCGAATACAGAGCGCTTGTACAAATTTGCAGATTTATTCTCGTTTTTCCAAAGAATGGGCTAATAAGCAAGGAATTACCTGGAATTTGAGTGGATTTTGTGGGTTACGGATGCTCCAATTGCTCTTTAAATAAGGAAAAATGCGACTGGGCTAGCGCGCCTGCAGAAGGCTCTATGGCTAAAGTAGACTTGTCCTTCTTTAGCACTACGCATTTTCAAAATCAATCTACTGTATTATTAATTTTCTAATTTCCGTATGGTTATTTACGTCTGTGATTGTCAAAAAGTAGAGGCCACTCCTCATTTCTTTTCGGTTGATGGTAAGTTCAATACCTGTAAAATTCATCGTTTGCACTTCCCTACCTAAAAAATCATTGATTGCAATGATTGTATTTTTCTGATGATCCGAAAAGGAAATCGTGGCTTGGGTGTTAAAAGGATTTGGATAGACGATAAAACGCTTATTGATGGATGTTGTTGGAATGTTTGTTGTAATCGTAGATCGCTTTCTGATTTCTCCACAAAATTCACTAAACAAATAGGCATTTCCATTCGGAGCTAAAACCACTTTGTAGGGCTCATTCGCTATCAAATTAATACCTGTGGTTTCCGACTGCCAATTGATACCATTGTCAAGTGTATAAACAATATTTCCGATATCATTGGCTGCGATGCAGAAATTGCCATTTGTCGCAAAGTCATAACAATTTGGAAAACTATATTGTTGCGGAAATGTCTGTCCTCCATCGTTGGTTTTGTAAATAAGCGAACCATCGGAAAAATATCCATTTAATGAATCTGTAAAATTGAAAACAGAGCAATAGAATCCTAGATTGTTATTGATGTAATTCCAGGAGTTTCCCCCATCAGAGGTTTTTAGTAATCCGGATCCTCCATCCATATAGCCTGTCAATTCATCAAAGAACTGCAAATTTTGACCATCGGCTAAGGTGTCAATTACAATGTTGAAATTAGCTCCGTTGTTTTCAAACTTGCGTAATCTCGCCGCATTATTAAGATAAAATCCGGTTGAATCATTCAACACACAAAGGGCCTGTACAACAAAAGATGCGTCCAGGTTGTAAGTGGTATAAGTAGTAAAGCCATCCGCCGTTTTAAGCAACATTCCCGGCAAACCGCCTTTAACGATATAGCCCTTCAAGCTGTCAAGCATTACTATTTTGTTTATAAAACCCCAACCTGCAATGTATCTCTTGTTCCAATTGATGCCCCCATCGTTTGTGCGCAAAATAACAGCTCCACCGGTATCAGCGGCAGCCACATATCCTGAATTGTTGGTGGGGAATGCTGCATCAAAGAACTGAGCATTGTTATCCTGATAAACCGTAGTCCATTGTGCTACGCAGTTCGTAATCGTTGCTTGCGTTATTAGGCTAAGCAAAATGAAGGCATAAATTTTTTTCATACTATTTTAGTTTTGGGATGCTGTAAATCGAATATTAGTTGGGCAAAACTACAGTTGATCAGGGTATTCACTCAAATTTTTCAGGTAGACATGAGGTGTACAAGCGCTACAAAACAGTAGTCGCGTGGTGTACAATGCTCGATTTATTGAAGATTTAGAATAAAATCGGTGAGATTATCTTCTGTGTTCAATTGCAATTTTTTTCGAAGTCGGTAGCGCGCGGTCTTCACACTATCGGCAGAAATATTTAAAATATCCGCCATTTCTTTGATGGAAAGTCCCATTTTTATAAGTGCGCTAATCTTTAAATCATTTGGGCTGATGTCGGGATAAGCTTGTTTTAAGCGAGCATAAAAGTTCTTATTGATGCTTTCAAATGAAGTATTAAAATGCGCCCATTCCTTATCATGACTCAGTCCTTTGTTTATGATTTTATGAAGGGGATGGTCATTCGAAGTGCCGTTTTCTTGATCGAGTCGCTCCTTTAATTCTCTCAACAATTCATTTTTTTGCAACATCTGGAAGGTAACCGCACTGATTTGACTTTCCTTAAATTCCAATTCATTGTGGAGTTGTTGCTCTTTCAATTTCTTTTGCTCTTCCAAAGCAGACATCAGCTCTTCCTTGGTTTTCAGAAGTAGCTTATCTCTTTTATTGGTTCTTCGATAAAAGAAAATGATCCCTGCTCCTATTAGTATCAAGAATCCAATGGTTCCCCAAAGTAAATAATTCGTGAGCAAGGCAATTCGTTTTTCATTTTGGATGATGCTTAGCTGACGGTCTTTTTCGCTCACATCAAACTGTATTTCCAAACTTTTGGTGATTCTATCTTTTTCCCAAGTGGCCAATTGATCTTTTAGTGATTGAATTTCTTCACCATAGGTCAATGCCTCTTTAAAATTTCCTTGCTGCTTTTTTAATTCTTGAAGTTGCAGAAGAGTTTTCAAGTAAAATGATTTATCCGTTAATTCAGCCCCAATTTGTTTTGCATTCAAATAATATTCTTCTGCTTTTTTATCGTTTTTCTCAAAAGTGAGCGTCCATCTTCCCAAGCCCAAGAGCGATGAAACTTGCGCCTGCCGATTTCCGGTACTATCTGCAATAAACAAGGCACGTGAATAATACATGTGACTTTGCTCTTGATTTCCTTTTCCTAACTCGATGGATGCAACACTCAAATATGAGCCCGGCAAGTAAGTAAAATTTTGGGTTAGTAAACGTTCTTCGAGAGCAAGTCGATGAAAATATTCAGACGAATCCGCTAAACCTAAACGAAGATAAGCTTCACCCATGCTACTATAAATTAATCCAAGGTAGCCTGTAGTATCATTTGCAGATGGGAATCCATTCATAGCTTCCATACTCAATGCAATCGACTCACGATATTTCCCTTGTCGACCATTGATGGTACTCATCAATTGCAGGCATTTACTTCGACCAATAAATGCTTTTTCAGGTTCTGATTTTTCCAGTTGCTTAAACTCCTCCAAGGCCCGCATGCAATAATGCAAACCGTGGGTCAAACTAGAACCATAAGAGCAAATTCCCATATTCAATAATGCCATAGCACTATTCTCAACATTATTCTCAAGTTGCGCCTGCTCATACGCTTGTCCAAAGTATTTGAAAGCATCGGCATCATGATCCTTCACCAGCTCTGCCCAACCTTTTTGAAGTAAGATGGAAGATTCACTTCCCAATGTGATTTGGGTGGTGAATAAACAAAAGAAGAGGATGAGAATAATTCGTATCATGCTAGGAAATAGAGGATGCTAATATATGAAATTCGAAGTTCGGTTTTGATTTTTAGTTCTTATAACGTTTATTGGAAACGGCTGCCAGTTTTTTGCTGCATGAAAATTTGTGATGCGGAATTATAGGCTTGATTCAAATTATTTAGCTACAAACTTCAAGTTGTTAGGAGATTTCCGATTATTTGAATTTTAGATTTGATATTGACTTTTTTCAACACTTGAGACACAAGAGGTCACTTAGTGCACTAGAGTTTTTGAATTGAAGACTAACAAAAGTGTTCTCTTGTGACCTTTAGTGATCTTTAGTGTTTTAAAAAAAGTTTCATCTGAAATTAAATTTTATTAGTAACAATAAATTCAATTGAAGCATGCAACCTGTTTTCATGATTTTTGATTTCGATTTCATTCACTAAAAATTTAAACTTATAGTTTTTGAAATTTAACTGTTGCAATTCTGCCGTTATCATTCATTAC
>JAGNZC010000016.1 GCA_017984635.1 Crocinitomicaceae bacterium | reverse complement strand
AGAAAATCCAACACAAATTAAAATGAAATCAGGCGAAAAATCACCTTTTCCTTTTACTTTAACGATACATTCAACAGAAATCAATGATCAAACAGAAGGTTATATTATTTTTGATGGAGAATTGAATCTTTTTTTAAAAATGCTTGCTGAAAAACCATTAACTGCATTGTTTAATATCATGTCTGAAAACCTAAAGCTCTATTTTACAAAATAAAACTAATTTCCTTCAGGTCAAACAGTTCCTTTTCACCATTTATTTCGACGATTAATAAGCCGTTTTCATCTATACCAGTAATAGTTCCTTCGATTTCCATTTCTCCGATTTTAAAAGCTGATCGTTGATGTATACGAAACAAATTTTCTAAATATTCAGCTTTTAATTTAGGTGATTGTTGCGTTAATAATTCCCAATTTTTGTTTAATTGGTGCAACAGCATAAACAACAACTCATTTCGTTGAAAATATTCATTCATTTCAAGTTGCACACTTGTAGCATTTACTCCTTCAAAATTTAACTGATTCACATTCAAACCAATACCTAATATTGAATGGACTACATGGTTGTTTGAAATGCTGTTTTCGATTAAAATTCCAGCAATTTTTTTATTTCCAACGTAGATATCGTTCGGCCATTTTATCGTTGCTGAAATGCCAATTTTTCTTAAAACTTCACGAATAGAATTGGCAGCAAAAAAAGTAAGTAAAACCTGCTGCGACACTGACAGTTTGTCGGGCTTTAAAAATAGGGAAAGTAAGATGTTTTCACCCGCTTCTGCATGCCAAACAGCACCTCTTTGGCCTTTTCCAGCCGTTTGTACATCTGCCATTATTGCCGTTCCATGATCTATTTTAGATGACTTTACTAGATTGGCAACATAATTGTTTGTAGAATTAACGGAATCTAAATAAACGATTTTGTGTCCAATATTCATGGTTTTGTATTGAATTGATGCAATTAAATATTGGGTAAAATTAAAATTAAAAGTTAGATTTGTAAAGATTAAAAAAGACAAATGATTAAACTAAAGACAGATGTAGATTCCCAAACGTTGTGTGATGCAATTGTAGAGGGAATGCAAGACAATAAAGCAAAGAATATCGTTGTATTGGATTTGAGAGAAATCTCAAGTGCAGTATGTGATTTTTTCGTGATTTGTAGCGGTGAATCTTCCACACAAGTGGATGGTATTGGATCTTCCGTAACTAAATACACACGTAAAGAATTAAAAGAAAAACCTTGGCACATCGAAGGAAAAACAAACAGTGAATGGATTTTATTGGATTATGTAAGTGTTGTAGCGCATGTTTTTTACAAAGATGCACGTCCTTTCTATGATTTAGAAGACTTATGGTCTGATGCTAAACGCACCAATATTCCAGATTTAAATTAACAACAACATTTGAATTTAACAACAAAATGGCAGAAGGCTCAAACAAAAAAGGAAATCCATTTTCAATCTATTGGATCTACGCACTTATCGGAGTAGCAATTATTGGTTATCAAATATATTTTGGGTACTCTAACGAACTTACAATAAATAACCAAAATACATTTTTTGAATTAGCTGAAAATGGGTATGTCAAAGATGTACATTTGGTCAACAAGGTGAAAGTAGAATTCAAATTAAATGATGATGGAAAATCTTTTGTTAAAAATTCTACAGATAGCAAATTTAAAATTCTTAAAAAAGCACTGACTGGTTCGAAAGTGAAACGTGGTGATCAAGAAATTGAATTCAAAATTGCGGATGCTGGCGTTTTCCAAAACCAAGTAAACGAATTAAACAAAGAGATCAAGAAAAACAATACTACAAAAGCAATCAATAAAAACAAAACTGTTTCTCCTGTAAACGTTGCTGTTATTGATGAACCTGATTATTTAGGAAGTATTATTAGTTTTATCTTACCAATCGTAATCCTAGGATTTATTTGGTTCTTCGTTATGCGAAGAATGACCGGCGGTGGAGGCGGCGGTGGCGGTGGCCAAATATTCAACATTGGAAAATCACGTGCTCAAGTATATGACAAAGGTAAATCTACAAACATTACGTTTCAAGATGTTGCAGGTTTGCAAGGTGCTAAAGAAGAAATCGTTGAAATCGTTGAGTTTTTAAAGAATCCCGGTAAATACACAGAATTAGGAGCGAAAATTCCAAAAGGTGCATTATTAGTTGGACCTCCAGGTACAGGGAAAACTTTATTAGCGAAAGCCGTTGCAGGCGAAGCAAAAGTGCCATTTTTCTCATTATCAGGATCTGACTTTGTTGAAATGTTTGTTGGTGTTGGGGCTTCACGAGTGCGTGATTTATTCAAACAAGCGAAAGAAAAAGCACCATCGATAATTTTCATTGATGAAATTGATGCAATTGGTCGTGCCCGTGGAAAAAACAACGGATTTAATTCGAATGATGAACGCGAAAATACCTTAAACCAATTGTTAACTGAAATGGATGGTTTTGGAACAAATTCTGGTGTAATTATTTTAGCCGCGACCAACAGAGCAGATGTCTTAGACAGTGCATTGATGCGTGCAGGACGATTTGACCGTCAGATTTATGTTGACATGCCAGACATCAATGAACGAAAAGAAATTTTCCAAGTGCATTTGAAACCTATCAAATTAGAACCTGGAATTGATATTGACTTCTTATCTAAACAAACACCAGGTTTCTCAGGTGCAGACATTGCAAATCTTTGTAACGAAGCGGCGCTAATTGCAGCAAGACATTCTAAACAATTTGTTCAAAAACAAGACTTTTTAGATGCAGTAGATCGTATTGTTGGTGGTTTAGAAAAGAAAAATAAAATCATTACTAAAGATGAAAAAAGAGCCATTGCTTATCACGAAGCGGGACATGCTACAATTTCTTGGTTGTTGGAATATGCGCATCCATTAGTAAAAGTAACAATTGTACCTAGAGGACAATCTTTGGGGGCAGCATGGTATTTACCAGAAGAAAGAAGCATTACAACAACTGAACAAATCTTGGATGAAATGTGTGCTGCCTTAGGTGGAAGAGCTGCTGAAAAAATAACCTTTGACAAAATCAGTACTGGCGCTTTAAGTGATTTAGAAAAAGTGACTAAACAAGCATATGCAATGGTTTCCATTTATGGCTTGAACGATAAAATTGGAAACATTTCTTATTACGATTCTCAAGGTCGTGATTCATTTACAAAACCATATTCTGACGACACAGCTCGTGTTATCGACGAAGAAGTGAGTAAATTGATTGAATTCCAATACCAACGTGCATTGAATTTGTTGAAAGAAAATAAAGAAAAATTAGATTTATTAGCTGAAAAATTATTGACTGCAGAGGTTTTATTCAAAGAAGATTTAGTAGCTATTTTTGGTGAAAGACCTTGGAATAAAAACGAAGAAATCGAAGTTGAACGTCCAGAAGGCACCATTGAAATTGAAACAATTAACGAAGAAGAAATCGCTATTATTGAACCAATTGAAAATGAAAGTTCGTCTACAGAATCTTCAACAACTGATTCAAATCATACATCTGAGGAAACTTCAGATGATGAAGTAAAATAAAAAGTATCGATAAAATAAGAAGCCAATTACACGTGTGTAGTTGGCTTTTTTCATTTAAAACGTAGCTTTTAATTCAATTTAATAGGAAAAAAGAGTCTTTTTTCTTATTTTCGCAAGATGAATAATCTAGTACTAAGAGCAATTACAGGTGCATTATTTGCATTTGTTGTGTTGGGATCCATTCTTTGGGATCCTTATGCACAAGTAATTGTATTCTCCGTATTCATGGTTTTAGGTTTATTAGAATTCTACAATTTATTTAACAATCACCGTGTTGTTCGCGTAAGTAAAGAAATTGGTGTTTTCATAGGTGTCTTTATATTTTGCTTGTTAGTTGGAATCAGTCTAGATTGGTTACCTGTGATTTCTATCGCTTTGATTTCCCCTTTGTTTTTTGCATTAATCTTAGCTGAACTATGGCGTAAAAAAGAACATCCATTGATCAATATTTCTGTTTTGGTTTTTGGAATCATCTACGTTGTATTACCATTCTATTTAACCATAGATCTGAATTTGAGAAATGAAAGTGATTTGCCAAATGTTGTTGGAATGTATATTCTTATTTGGACCAATGATACCTTTGCTTATTTGACTGGAAGAATGTTTGGGAAAACGAAATTATTTGAACGAATTTCACCTAAAAAAACATGGGAAGGAACCATTGGAGGTGTATTTGTAACCTTGATTTTTGGTTTTATTATTGGTGCATTCATTAATAAAGGTGAAGAGTTGTTTTGGATTATTTCTGCCATGATTATTGCTCCATGTGCCATTTATGGTGATTTATTAGAATCATTATTCAAACGCAGTTTAAACATTAAGGATTCTGGTACTATATTACCAGGACACGGCGGTATTTTAGATCGATTTGATGCCGCTCTTTTTGCGATTCCATTTTTCTATTGTTGGGCAATGATTTACGCCTATTTTTAAACTTATACCTATGACTTTACACAGAGAAGGATATTTAATAATGACAATTGGACTACTACTTTTAAGTGGTGTACAAGTTTTGAATTTTATTTTATTCATGTTTACAGGTTGGTGTTGGCTATTTACACTTTTAACAGTTGGTGTACTAGTGATGGCTTACCTAATTATTCAATTTTTTAGAATTCCAAAAAGAACATGTGTCTTTACAGAAAATGACATTATTTGTCCGGCTGATGGTAAAGTAGTTGTTATCGAAGAGGTTGAAGAGACAGAATATTTCAACGATCGAAGAATTCAAGTTTCAATTTTCATGTCGCCGTTGAATGTTCATGCAAACTTTAACCCTATTTCTGGAATTGTAAAATATGTGAAATACCATCCAGGATTGTTTTTAGTAGCTTGGCATCCAAAAAGTAGTACTGAAAATGAACGTTCAACGATGGTTGTTGAGCATTCATCAGGAAAAGAAGTATTATTCCGTCAAATTGCTGGAGCAGTTGCTAGAAGAATTTGTTATTACATTCAACCAGGTCAAAAAGTGACCACGGGAGAAGAATTTGGTTTTATTAAATTTGGATCTCGAATCGATTTGTTTTTACCACTTGATTCAACAATAAATGTTAAAATTGGGGATGTGGTTAAATCTAAGTTGACAAAAATTGGAGAATTAAACTAAAAAATTTATATATTCACAAAAAAAAACAAGAGCTATGAAAAAAATATTTTTTGCTGTTGCTTTGATGACATTTGTAGGAACAATTGCTTCAACTGCATACGCTGCATCGAATGGTGTATCTAAAGAAATTAAAAAAGACGATAAGAAAAAAAGACGCAAGAAAAAAGAAGGTGCTTGTTGTTCTGGTGAACAAGAAAAAGCTGCTGGATCTTGTGCTAAACCAGGGACAGAAGGAAAATCTTGTTGCAAGAAAGAGAAAAACTAATTTTCTTAAGAAACAAAAAAAGCCGATTGAATATTCAATCGGCTTTTTTTGTTTAACATTTTACCATTCAATACCTACGGGACAATGATCTGAACCCATAATTTCATTCAAAATAAAGGCATCTTTAATGGTTGGTAAAAAGTGTGCTGAAACTAAAAAATAATCTATTCTCCAGCCAATATTCTTCCCTCTTGCTCCTGCTCTGTAGCTCCACCAGGTATATTTTACTTCTCCCCCATTTTTCTCGCGAAAAGAATCCAATAATCCTTTCGAAGTAAAGGCATTCATTCCATCAATTTCTTCTTGCATGTACCCTGCCGCTTTATTGTAATTCTGTTTCGGTCGCGCTAGATCAATCTCTCTGTGCGCAACATTAAAATCACCACAAACGATTACAGTTTTGGTCTGTTCTAACTGCTTTAAATAGGCTAAAAATATTTGATCCCAGGATTGACGGTAACCTAAACGAGCCAATTCACTTCCAGAATTTGGAACGTAAACACAAATTAAGAAAAATGCTTCAAATTCAGCGCAAGTTACACGACCTTCATCATCATGATCCGTATGACCTATGCCATAAGAAACAGATAATGGTGCTACCTTCGTTAAAATTGCAGTTCCCGAATAGCCTTTTTTAGTCGCCTCATTTCCATAAACTTGGTATTCGGACAAAGTCGAAACAGCCTCTTTTACTTGCTCGACAGTTGCTTTCGTTTCTTGTAAACAAATAATATCCGCATTTACTTGTTGCATATCTTGCAAAAACGATTTTTGAGTAATCGCTCGAATTCCATTTACATTAAAGGAAATAATTTTCATGTGTCTAATTTTTGATCAAAGATAAGTAAGAAAAAGTTTCTAATGATTGTATCAACTATTTCCTTTATAATTTGTTGTAAGGTTGATAGCGACATGGAAAGTTAAACATGTTTCATTAACTTTGTAATTATGCAGCAATTTGATCAGCAAACATTAAATGATTTAGAATTTTCAACGATACAGGAATGGCTTGTTGCTAATTCTATTGGTCCAACTGCGCGCAAACGGTTAGAAATTTTAACACCTAGTAATCATTTTCCCTCCATTGAGATTGAATTAAATAAAGTCAATGAATTAGTTCAAATCCGACACAATGGGGAAACTTTTCCAGCTTTAGATTTCGAAGAATTAACAGCTGAATTACGGATGTTGCCCATCAAAAATGCAGTCTTAACACTAGAAGGCTACATTCGTATTATTAGAGCTTCAGAATTGGTCAATGCGCTGGTTTTCTTTTTTGATAAAAGAGCTACAGATTTCCCTTTGTTGTTTCAATTAGTTGAATCTGCCTATTTTACAACTGAAATAATTGATTCAATTGAAAAAGTTTTTGACAAAACTGGGAATGTAAAAGACGATGCCTCAAAATTATTGTCTGAAATTCGACAATCGATTAAAGTGGTTCGAAATCAAATCAATAAAAACTTTGACAAAGAAATCCGTAAATTAACAAAAGAAAATGTGTTGGGTGATACCCGCGAAGCTTTTGTCAATGACCGAAGGGTATTAACGATTGTTTCAACGTATAAACGAAAAGTACCTGGAACTGTTGTTGGCTCGAGTAAAACAGGGAGTTTAACGTTTATTGAGCCACAAGTCAATATTCAATTAAACAATGAACTAGAGTTATTATTAGATGATGAACGAAAAGAAATTTTCCGAATTCTTCAAGCATTGACTCGTGAAATAGCATTATTTACTCCTTTAATTGAAGCGTATCAATCCATTTTAACAGAACTTGATTTTGTGAATGCGAAAGCTCGTTTAGCGTTGGAAATCAATGGCGTTTTACCCGGAATTACTTCAGAAACATACGTAGAGTTAATTGACGCATTCCACCCTATTCTCTGGAAAAACAACAAAGAATTAGGTAAAAAAACTTTTTCACAATACATCCACATGGATAAATTCTCGCGGATGTTGGTGATTTCAGGACCAAATGCTGGTGGAAAAAGTATTACCTTAAAAACCATTGGACTATTGCAATTAATGTTGCAAGCAGGCTTATTAGTACCTGTGAATCCAAACAGTAAAATGTGTTTTTTCCAACAAATATTGACCGATATTGGCGACAATCAATCCATTGAAAATGAATTAAGTACTTATTCGTACCGTTTAAAACGAATGCAGCATTTCTTAACTGTTTCCAATAAACGCACTTTGTTATTGCTCGACGAATTCGGAACAGGTTCAGACCCAGATTTAGGTGGCGCTTTAGCGGAAGTGTTTTTTGAAGAACTGTATAACCGCAGAAGTTTCGGTGTTATTACAACGCATTATTCAACGATAAAATTAAAAGCAGACCAGCTTAAGAATGCAATAAATGGTTGTATGTTGTTTAATACCGAAACACTTGAACCCTTATACAAATTTTCGATTGGACAACCTGGAAGTTCTTTCACCTTTGAAGTAGCACAAATCAATGGTATTCCATTGACTTTGATTGAAGAAGCCAAAACACGTTTGGATGAACGTAAAGTGAAAATGGATAAGTTGTTGAGTGAATTACAACGTGAAAAAACCTATTTAGAGCGTTTAAACAACGAACACATTGAAGCACAAACAATGGCTCAGGCAGCTAAAAATGACTTTTTAGAAAAGAAAGCGCGTTACGATGAAAAGCTAAAAACACAACAAGCGACGATTGAACGTGATAATAAATACTTGAATGCTGGCAAGAAAATGATTTCTTTTATCGATCGTTTCACTGTTAAATCAAGAAAAAAAGATGTTAATAAGCCTTTAATCGACGAAGTAACTAAATATATTTCTGTTGAGAAATCGAAAATTGAAGAGGCCAAACGAATTGTTTTATTAAAAACGAAAGCTCCGATTCAAAAAAACAATACCAAACGCTCTCTAAAGCCAACTGCAGATCCACACCAACGCGCTAAAATTGTTATAGGTTCAACAGTTAAATTAATTGAAACAAAACAAACAGGTACTGTTGACAATATTGTCGGAGATGCAATTACAGTTGTATTTGGCTTTATTAGAATGAAAGTTGAACGAGATAAATTGATTTGGTTGAAATAATCAAAAAAAGCTGTTCCCGATTGAGAACAGCTTTTTTTAGTTTAAACTGATAATAATTTTTTGTTTCTTCGATTTGACAACTTCTGAAGATTTACTGTAATTTAAAATCTGTTGAAGTACAAGATTAGAAGGGGCAAGTTTCAACTCTTTTGCTGGAGCACTTTTTGAAGGGTAATTTTTATACATAGGCAACATTAATTTTTATACTAACGTTGCAAATAATCGTTTAGTATATTTTTTGTAAAATTAATACGCACCAAACCATCGACGTAAAAACCATTCAATTGAAAGTAGCAATAACGATAAGAAGAAAATCACCTTGTAATCTATTAGATCGTTGAAACTTATTTCTTCGTATGACACGCTTGTGATGTCTTTTCTGTTTTTCAAAGTATTGATCAAATTATCGTATTTATTTAATGGATAAAAAGCCCCTTTTGATGCTTTTGATAATTGTTGTAAAACTCCATGATTAGCTGCATTATCCAAATCTTCTATACCTATATCTTCAACAATAAAAACACCAGATTTTTTGAACGTTTTTGAATTAAAGTTGGTTTTTGCATACCAAGTATATTTTCCAGGATTCAATTTACCTAAATTCAATTTATAGAAATCACCTACTACAGAAAATTGATTATTAATCGTTTTACCGCTGCTATTCACTAATTTAAAATCAATAATCGGAGTTGTGATTGGTTCCATCGATTCATTATAAAAGGACGCGTTAATGGTTACTTCTTCTGCTTTTGTAAATCTTTTCGGAGTTGTTATTTTTAATTGGTCTCCATTTTCTTTAACCACCAAAAACTGAACTGTTTTAGTGATCAATTCACTAAAATGTGTGAATGATTTTGTACGCGTATAATCGTTGATTTTCCATCGCCAAATCCCTTCACCAAATACAACTCCATTTTTTCGTCCTTCCTTTTGTTGAAAATAAACCAATGGTGTAGATTTGGTAATTTGTCCAACCCTTTGATACATTAATACGGCTAAATCATTTGCGGCTGTAACGTTTCCAAATTTAGATTGCAAAGGAGGGAAAAATGAAAGTGCTTCTTGTGTTTCTGGACTAACTTCAAATTGCTGAAAACCTTTATTAAAGGAACCTTGTATTTCATCAGCTTGGTAATTTTTACCAGTAACGGTTACACCAATGTTTAATTTTTGTAAAACTGAATTAGCCGTTGAAGGGCCAATAAAATACAACATGGGAATTTTCTTCGTCTGTATAGCGTTTACAATAGCTGGATCAAATCCATTTGATGGATCATGCCACACAATTAATTGATAGCCATTTACTTCTTTGTTCCAATCTTTCATCAGAGCCGTTGAAACTTGATTATTCAGATCGGACTCCAAAACTTGTTTCATGGCTGCTATATCCGGGTGAGGCGCGTTTGCCAACAACAAAATTTTATTGCGTGAATCAATAACTTCAATATAAAATACTCGTTTGTTATTCGTATAATTCAATTCATTTTTTGCTGCACTTATTTGAACTGTATACGTTTGAAAACCGATTTCATTGGCATCTACTTGAAATGTTAATTGCTGAAAATCATGTGAATTATTTTTATAACGAAGAGATTGTTTTGCAATGACTTTTCCATTTTTCAACACACTAACAACTGCACCCTCCGTTCGCATTTTTATTCCTTCAACATCAACCTCAATAGGAAATGAATTTTTATAAAAAGCAACATCATTCACTGAAATGTTTTTTATTAATTGATCTTTTTTAGAAAGGGTATCTCCAACGCCCAAGGTATAAACAGGTGTAAATTTCAACTTATCAGCACTGTATATTGGATGAACACCTTTATTAAAATTCCCATCAGAAACTAAAATAACTCCACCTATATTTCGCGTATAATAATCTGTATTTATTTTTTCAAATGCAGCAGACAGATTTGAAAAAAGTCCGTTGAAAGCATTTTTTGTAGAATAATTAGCTTGATCATCTACACTCATTTCAACCAACGTATAGTCATCGGATAATGCAGCTTTCAACTTATTTTGATAGGCTTTGATCGTTGGCTTAACAAGTGAACTGTCTTTGTAATTCAATAAAGAAGAAGAATTATCAATTACTGAAATAATAATCGGTTTTTCAATACGAAAATTACTTGCTTCGAATAAAATTCCTACTAATAATGCTCCTACAATAAATAAAATAGCTGTACGAATGCTTAACATGATTGTTCTCCAATGTTTAGCTAAACTTAAAAACCAATTATTTTTAGCATACAACCATTTTGCACAAACAAATGAGATAAGTGCCCAAGGAATGAGCCAGAATAATGATAAATCAGAAATTACTTGCATACAGACTTCGAATTTACAAAAGATTCAGGTATTGAAGAATACGAATAGCAGGAATTTTATGCTTTATTACTCATTTTAATAAATCCTCCATAAACAGGTACTTAGAATTCAATTGATACCACCTTTTTCAAAGATAAAATTTTGCGTTGAAGTTTTTTTGAAGTAAGTTTGTTCAAATTTAAAAAATGTGAAATTCATCGATTATTATTTGCGAATAGATTGGTTAATTTTACCTCATCAAATAAACATAAACATATGAAAAAAGTAGCCGTAATTGGATCTGGAACAATGGGAAATGGCATTGCACATGTATTTGCTCAATTTGGTTATTCAGTTGCTTTAATTGATATTTCACAAGCTTCTTTGGATAAAGGAATGGCAACAATTGCAAAAAACTTGGATCGTCAAGTAGCAAAGGAAGCCATCACTGAATCTGATAAAAATACAACAATTGCTAATTTAACAACTTTTACATCGATGGAAGAAGGAGTTAAAGGCGTAGATTTAGTTGTAGAAGCTGCTACTGAAAATGTAGATTTAAAATTAAAAATCTTTGCTGATTTAGATAAATTTACAGCACCTCATGTTATTTTAGCATCCAATACTTCTTCTATTTCAATAACTCAAATTGCTGCAGTTACTTCTCGTCCCGACAAAGTTATTGGAATGCATTTCATGAATCCTGTACCAGTAATGAAATTAGTTGAAATCATTCGTGGATATTCAACATCTGATGAAGTTACTGCAACAATCATGGAGACTTCAAGAAATTTGAAAAAAGTTCCTGTCGAAGTCAATGATTATCCAGGATTTGTAGCCAATCGTATTTTAATGCCAATGATTAACGAAGCCATTATCACTTTATTTGAAGGTGTTGCAGGTGTAGAAGAAATTGATACAGTGATGAAATTAGGAATGGCTCACCCTATGGGACCATTACAGTTAGCTGATTTTATCGGTTTAGATGTTTGTCTAGCTATCTTAAATGTATTACATGAAGGATTTGGTAATCCAAAATATGCTCCATGTCCATTATTAGTTAACATGGTAATGGCAGGAAAAAAAGGTGTAAAATCTGGCGAAGGATTTTACAGTTGGAACCATGGTACAAAAGAATTGATTGTTTCTTCCAACTTTAAGAAATAAATAATAATTACAGAAAAAAACCACCTTAATTAGGTGGTTTTTTTTATAACTTTTGTTAATCAAGGAAATTTTGGGAACTTCTGGAAATCAGGATCTCTTTTTTCTAAAAAGGCATGTTTCCCTTCCTGTGCTTCTTCTGTTAAGTAAAACATCAAGGTTGCATCCCCAGCTAGTTCCATAATTCCATGCTGACCATCTAATTCTGCATTTAAGCCTCGTTTAATCATTCGGATGGCTAATGGACTTCTTTTCATGATTGTTTGACACCATTGAACAGTAGTATCTTCTAATTGCTCCAATGGAACTACTTTATTAACCATTCCCATTTTTTCAGCTTCTTCAGCAGTATATTGTTCGCATAAAAACCAAATTTCACGTGCTTTCTTTTGTCCAACACAACGAGCCAAATAGGATGAACCAAATCCACCATCAAAACTTCCTACTTTCGGTCCTGTTTGACCAAAACGAGCATTCTCAGATGCAATTGTTAAATCACAAACCACATGTAAAACGTGTCCACCCCCAATTGCATAGCCATTAACCATTGCAATAACAGGCTTCGGCATTGAACGAATTGCTTTGTGTAAATCTAACACATTTAAACGTGGTACACCATTTTCTGAAATATAACCACCAATTCCTTTTACATTTTGATCACCACCCGAACAAAAGGCTTTATCACCAGCTCCAGTAAGTATAATAACACTAATATCGTTGCGTTCTCTACAAATATTCATTGCATCCAACATTTCCATATTTGTCTCTGGTCGAAAAGCATTGTAAACACGCGGACGATTGATGGTGATTTTTGCAATCCCTTCAAAAAAGTCAAATTTTATGTCTGTGTAATTTTTTATTGTAGTCCAATTTCTTGTTGCCATAATTGTATTTTTTTCAAATTTACTAAGTGTTTTTTGGAATGTAAAGAAAAAAGAAGTTTAACTTCCTTTTGGTGTATACATCGTTACCCCCTTTTCATTGTATGCATTTATCATTGTGTCAAACATTCCTTTTGCTGAAACAACTAATGTTGGTGCTTGACCTATTTTGGAACGAACCATTACTCCTTTATCTTCAAAAAGTGGAATTAATTCATCACATTTACGTTGTTTACTTTGTTCAGGAGCATGTACATACGTTTTCATTTCCTTGATTTCTCCCGTTTGAGTTACAACTTGAACATCAAAAAGTGTTGGATGATAAACGGGAAATTTAAAATCTGGAATAGCATCTTCTAATAAGTGTAAACTTGTACCAGCATTGGCAAGTGTGACACCAATGTACAGAATTTTACCATTACGTTCTGTTAATTTATAAAAAGGACTATTAATTGTATAGGGTGTGTTTTCTCCAAAATGGGAAGCTGTGAAAAATTCAGTGTCTGGACCAATACACGAAACCGGTTCTGTTGGGTGTTCACTTCTTTTTGCGTTCGGTAACTTTCTAAAATATTCTGTTAAAGCTCCCAACTTTGATTTAGACTGTTGTACATCAAAAATAGGCTGTTGCTGAATGTAATCGAGCTGATAAAAAGCATTCGGAGAATTCGGCATCAATATATTCCCCGTTTCTCCTACGACTTCTAATAAAGCATCTACAATATCTTTAGGTCCATTTTCAACATGTCCAATTTTTGACAAACTTGCATGAACCAACACATTATCTCCTTTTTCAATACCACATTGAATGAAATCATTGATAAGTTGTTCTTTTGTTATTGATTTCCCAGCTTTTTTTTGTGCTGAAAGACGTTTGTTTTGTTGTAGCTTTTTGTAGGATCTATAAAAAGTCAATAAAAAATGGGGACTTATTTTTCGAAGGAAATTACGCATTTTACTGAGCTACAAAAGTGTATAAAATATTCCCTTCTTGTGCTTTTGGTGCAGATGAGCTATAACTGAAACGTGACATTTTAGCATATTTCACGGCTTGTTCAATCATACAACCATTCGCATTTGAACTTTTGGAAGGAACATATGTTGCATTGGTAACGGTACCATTTGCATTGACTGAAATTTGAACATACACACGACCCGTTGATCCGTGACCACAAGTATATCCTGGATTACGTACATACCAATTATTATTTTGATGCGGAGATCGATCTACTAACATCCAATCTACCATTACATTTCCTGCGAAAGCTGTATTTCCACCTTTTTGGTTTGTTGTTGTTTGCTTGGCAGATGAACTTGCTTTATTGGTTTGGCTTTTTCGGTTTTCCATTTCTTGTTGAATGGCTTTCCGTTTTTCTGCGCCTCCTGCTTCCGCAAATAATTGGCGTTCATACTCTTTAACGGATTGTTCAACGGATTTAGCACTTGTTGAAGAAGCCTTGTTTTCATTGTAATCATCCATAGAACGTTGACGCGTATCGTTTACGTCTCGTGCCATATTCTTCACAGGACCAGCTTGTTGCGTAGCTTGAATCTCTACATTTTCTGGTGTTAATTCAAGTTCTTCTTTTACTATTTCAATACTTGATTGATCAAAAAAGGGTTGTACAGGAAAAGCTTGTTCTACTGTTTCTAATTCTAAGTAAATAAAAACACCAATGTAAACAGCAAAAGCTGCAACAAAGCCATATTTATAGCGATCTAATATGTAGAATAATTTATTCACTTACTAAATTTACTTGAATCAATTTCATTTCTGGAAAGTAGAAATAATGAACGGATTGGTTATTAATTAAAGCGCAAAATTCTGAATCAATTTCTCTTATCTGATCATAAATAGCAGGTACAATTTGTTTTCCATTGGAAGAAAAAATTCCTTTTTTACCGTCGACCGTACCAATAAACAATGATTTATTGAAACGACTCATTTCTGAAAAAGCAAACGGCGTATTTTCTTCACCTTTTAAATTAATGGATGTTTGAATGTTACTTTTTTCAACCTTTGCAAACCCATTTACAAAACTTTCAGCTTTCGAATAAATAGGCTTCAATATTTCTCGGTTATTGATATCGATAAATGTCCATGTTTTACCTTTAGCAACAGCTATGAAATTACTCATCTCACCCATATCATTATAGATGAAGGGGATTTTCACATTTCCAGATTTCATCAAGACCCCAAATTTCCCCTTTAAGCGAACAATGGCATATTCCCCATTAAATTTACAACGATTCTTATAATTTGTTATCAGATCATATTTGGGTAAAATTGAAATGTTCCCTATTGAATCTAAATAACCAATTAAATTATTTTGAACAATGAGCGCTCTATCATTCAACAAAGCACCAATTCCTTGAAAGATAGCTTCCGATTTTTTCTCCCCTTTATTGGTAATTAACCCGAATAATTCACCAGTTTCATAAACAAATATAGAATCATTAAATGGATTTAAACTTTCATACCCTGCTGGAATAACCCACTCGCCTCTTTCGTTGATTAAACCTTGTTTCCCAGCCACTTGAACCTTTGCGAACCCATTGATAAAATCAAATGCTTCTTCGAATTGTTCAGGAATAACCGCATGATTACTTTTTGAATAATAGCCATACAAACTATCTTTGCGTGCATATATCAACCCATTTGATTCACTCCCTAAATCTTTATATTCAATGGGGAAAATCTCTTTACCTGTTCGGTCAATGTAACCAACCAATCCATTTTTTTCCACCAACGCTCTTCCCTTTTCAAAATCAGAACCATTTGAAAAAATAAATGGTAATACAACTTTATTGTTACGATCAATATATCCATATTTCCCATCTTTCGATGCTAATGCCAAATCTTCTTTGAAAAAATTCAACGATTCATAGAGCGCCGGAATAATAACAGCTCCATTCATGTCCATAAAACCAAATAAATTCGATTGTTGAAATGGAAATAGTTTAATTTTAGAGCGATTGATTGCTGTTTCCAATTCATCAAAATACGGATAATTTGGATAAGTATCTTTGAATTCTTGCAAGCGATTTGAAGAATAGGTTACCATGTATAATTGGTATAATTTTTTCCAAGCAGTTGCACTATTTCTGTTTTCAGGATACATTCTAACCATAGAATCATATGCTTGAAGCGATTGACTTTTTGTGATTTTAGCATATAATTGATCCTCTGCTTCTGAAATAAATGGGTTATTGGGAGCATTTTTCAAGAAATTTGAATAACCCTCAACAGTTGCTGCTTTCGTTTGTTCTTCAAATTCACGCAAATTAAAACTTTGCATAGCTTGGTTTTTATAATTCCCATTTTCATGTAATTTCAAATATTCTTGATAGGAAACAGAAGTGTTTTTTTTCAAGGCATTTTGAAAATCAAGAGAATCTATAACTTGATGCGCTACTGAAAGTTCACTCGCCCAAGGATGTTGATTGATAAACTGAAAAAAATCATGTGTATTGGTACTTTTACGTATCAGTTGAAATTGTTTAGTGCTTATTTCTTGACGTAAGTTTGTAAGCGTCACTTTTGTAAAATGAAAAGGTTCATATTGAAGCAATTTCTTTTGTGTAATTTGATCAAAATTTTGAAAAGAAAGCGAACAATATCTAAATGCTGAATCTAAATTGTAAAAAGGATTGTTATTTCTTACATAAATCGTTGCTAATCCAAATGCGGCAGCAGAAGGCTCTTTTTTCAAAGCTTTGTAAAAACAAGCTTTGGCTTTAAAGTAATCATGAATTTCTAAGGCTTTAAATCCATTTTCAATCACATTTGCTATAGAATAAGTGTGCATTACAATACACAATAGACTGAATTGAAAAAAGTGCTTTAAAATTTTCACGGGTTGTTTTTATTGGTAACGTACAACTATTAATTTATGGTATAAAATTACATAAAAAAACCTTCATCCAAAAGGAAGAAGGTTCTTACATATTTTCAATGATTGTCATTATTTCATATGACGACCATAACGGTTTTTAAATTTGTCAATACGACCCGCAGTATCCACGAATTGTACAATTCCAGTAAAGAACGGGTGAGATTTGTGTGAAATATCTAATTTCACTAATGGATATTCATTTCCATCTTCCCATTTAATTGTTTCGTGTGAAGTAGCACAAGATGGACAAACAAACGCATAATCGTTTGACATATCTTTAAAAACTACCATTCTGTAATCTTCTGGGTGTATATCTTTTCTCATTTTTATTGTAATTAAATGCTGTTATTCCTTATTACGGGTTGCAAAGTTAATCAAACTTTTTAAAAACAATCATTTTTTTTTAATTAAAATAAACTTTGTTTGTTTTCGTTACCTTTGTAAAAATAACAAATACTTTTTTGTGAAAAAAATTCTAATCGTATTATTTCCTTTATTGGTTCTATTTGTAGGCTTTTTTAGTAGCTGCAACAAGTCGAACAATTTTACTACTGGTCATTTATCTTTTTCTTTAGATACTTTAGTTTTTGATACCGTTTTTACAACAATCGGTTCAACAACTCAACAATTTAAAATTTACAACAACGAAAGTAAATCAATTAATATTGAAGAAATTGAATTAATGGGTGGCACCAACTCGCCCTTTAGAATGAATGTAGATGGGGAAATGGGAACAAAACTTTCTTCCATGGTCTTGGAATCAGGTGATAGCTTGTTTGCTTTTGTTGAAGTTACTTTAAACATTAACAATCAAAACTTACCTTTAGTTGTAGAAGATTCAATTCGTTTTCGAACCAATGGAAAAGACCAATACATCCATTTAGCTGTTTGGGGACAAGATGCCTATTTTCATTACAAAGATTTAAACGAAGGTATTTGGCCAAATGACAAGCCACATGTTGTTTTTGGATATGCCGCAATAGATTCTTCCAAAACGTTAACTATTCAAAAAAACACCAAAATATACCTTCACAAAAACGCACTTTTATACAATTACAAAGGCACCTTGAACATTGAAGGTGAAAAAAACGAAGAAGTACTAATTCAAGGAGACCGTTTAGAAAGTTTATACGACGATGTTAGTGGACAATATTATGGCATCTATTTTCACGAAGCAAAACCTTCTACTATTAATTATGCCATCGTAAAAAATGGAACTGCTGGAATTCATTTGTATTCTAAAGATGCAACTTCAAGCGGCTATACGCTTACTTTGACGAACACTAAAATCACTAATCATGCACGCTATGGTGTTTTTATTTATTCAGGTGCAAAAGTAAAAGCAGAAAACTGTTTGATCAAAGGCAATGGAAATCACGCGCTATTAGTTAAAGAAGGTGGCGATTTTAACTTCAATTTTTGCACGTTACTGGGTTATGGATCAAGTAACACAACCCCAACAGTAGGTATCAGTAATTATTATAGTAATCCATCAACAAATGTGACTACAATTGGATCTATTAATGAGGGTGTAATTCGAAATAGTATCATCACTGGAAATCAATTAACTGAATTGGTTTTTGACACCATTTCGGATCCTGGAATAGTATTAAATTTCTCTTTCCGTAACTGTTTAATCAAACAAGAAGAACCTGTTTTGAATTCGTTTTTCTCCAATATCTTATGGAACGCTATACCCAACTTTACGGCTATCAATGAAGATGATTTCACCTTTTCTCCTCAATCATCATTAAACGGAGCAGCAGATGCTAATTTCTGGATTCCTTTCGATATCAATGGATCTAATAGGGACGCTTCCAATCCAGATATTGGAGCATATGAAGTAAATTGATTTTCCTTAAAACGCTCTTATAAATTCACCAAGTAAAAATAAACTGGAAAACCAATGGCAATATTAAAGGGGAATGTGACTCCTAGTGCCATCGGTATATAAATTCCTGGTTCTGCTTTTGGTGCAATAATTCGCATCGCTGCAGGAACAGCTATATAGGAAGCGCTAGCCGCAAGTATCGAAAAAACAAAACGATTCCCAATTTCTGCTGTGAAAAAATGACTTAATAAAGCAACAACACATCCATTTATTAAAGGGATTATAACCGAAAAAAGTATGAAAAACTTACCTTGTTTTCTAAATGATGAAAAGCGTTTAGCAGTTGTTATTCCCATTTCCAATAAAAAAATGGCTAAAAAACCTTTAAAAATATCTGTTGTAAATGGTTTAAATTCTAATGCTTGTTTAATATTCGAAACATAACCTATTACCAAACTTCCAAAAATAATTAAAACACTTCCATTAGAAATGGAATGCTTTATCGTATCAAAAATCTTGATGTTTCTTTGAGAAGCTTTATCATACCGATTCATTAATAACACTCCTACAATAATAGCTGGAAACTCCATAAAAGCCATAACAGCAACTAAATAACCATCAAAATGAATTTGGATGGATTCTAAAAAAGAGGATGCTGAAACAAAAGTAACTGCACTCACGGACCCATAAGCAGCAGCAATTGCACCTGCATTTTGTACATCTAATTTTTTCTTTAAAATAAAGAATGTATACAATGGAATAAAAGCAGATATAGCAACACCAATTAAAAGGTTGATTAATACAGTACTATCAATATGACTATGTGCCAATTCTTGCCCTCCTTTAAATCCAATAGAAAATAAAAGGTAAATTGAAATAAATTTAAAGGAAGAGGCTGGTATTTCTAAATCACTTTTAAGAAGTGTTGCAATAATTCCTAAGACAAAAAATAGTAAAACTGGACTTGTTAAATTTGCTATTAAAATATCAATACTCATATTATAAAATTACTTATTGGTGAATGATGCTCTTTCTATTCGGTCATTTAGGGATGAACCAATTCCATTTTCGGGAAACTTTTCTATAAATATCAGATCTAATTCAAGCTGATCTAATAGATGAAATGTACTATATAATTTATATGCCGCCTCTTCTAAACTTCCAGTTGAAGACAATACAACGTGTTTACAAACCTTTGAATGTGTGATTTTTGGAGCTAGCGTAATTAAACCAATTTTAGTTGAATCAATATTCATTATTGCACTATCAGAATTTTCAACTACTCTTAATTGTGTTGTTGGTGCATAATGCCTTAAATACATTCCAGGTGCTTTAATCTGTTGATTAGAAGATTTCAATTCAGGTATATATCCAATTGTTTTTTCAATGCTTTCTATTGGAATTGAACCTTTTCGATACAAAACCATTTTATCATTTTCAAAACCTAAAATGGTTGATTCAATTCCAAATTCACATTGACCACCATCTAGAATTACAGGTACTTTTTCGCCAAAATAAGTAGCAACGTGTTGCGCTGATGTTGGACTAATAGAGCTAAAAGGATTGGCACTTGGAGCTGCTAAGGGGAATTCAACTGTTCTTAATAAATCTAGCGCTAAAGCATGATTAGGCATTCGAACAGCTACCGTATCTTTTCCACCAGTTACGAGTGAACTTATTGTTTTTTTCTTTGGTAGAATCAGTGTAAGCGGTCCTGGCCAAAATTCTTTCATCAAAAGAAGTGCATTATCCGTTACATCTTCCACAATTTCTGATAATTGATCAATCGAATGAATATGAACAATTAAAGGATTATTTGTGGGCCTATTTTTAAGTTCAAAAATAGATTTTATGGCTTTTTCACTGAAAATATTTGCTGCTAAACCATAAACTGTTTCCGTTGGAAAACCGATGACTCCATCACTGTCTAAAATTGTTTTTGCAGCTTGAATACTTGTTGTTATCATAATAAAATCAAGGATTACATACATCACAAAACATAGGGTCTTCAAAAAACTTACCCGAAGGATAAATCTTTTTTATAGTATGTTCACATTTAGAGCAATGATAAAGATAATAAAGTATTGATTTAGTAGCTGAATTACACGATTCACAAGGCAATCCATCAATTACATTAACGATTCCAAATCCAGGCGTTTCACAAACAGGGCATCTATTCATTATTTTGTCAATCAATTTTTGAGTTGTACGTTCAATCACTTTCATCCTTGTAGGATTAAAAAGCGCCCTCATATCCGTTTCAACAAATACAAAACCGAAGGTTAACAAACATTTATTAAATTGTTTGATTAACTCTTTTTTGGAAGATATACCTTTTTGAAGAAAGGAGAAATTCTTTTCTTGATCTTTGATTATCAATGCATGAGATGGGAAATTACTTTTATTTGCAAATGCTAAAAGTTCTTTTTCCGATTTTACAAAAGCCCCATTTAAATTCGTTTCAAATGTAATTACTTTTTCTACTATTTCAAGTTGATTCTTACTGTCTAGAAACATCAGCCATTCTTCATTTGCAGGACTAAAAAAAGAATATGGGTGGCATCCAAATGAGCCTTCACTTGCAATTGCTAGATCCGTTTTTGTTGCTTTCATCGCTTGAGTGCATTTGGCTCGTAAAACCTCTATGACTGAATCTATTCGTTCGATATCACCTGAAAAAGTTCCAAAAAGATCTGTATTTAACGTTTTATCAAGAATACATTTAACACCTAATTTACTTTCAACAATTGGTGCAATTACTTGTTGTTTTTGGTGCATTGTAGCAATGACTAGTTTTCGCCCATTAAAATGCATTAATTGACTCAATTGTAATGTTTGATTGAACGTTGAAGGTATCATTTGAATGAATCGATATAAATTCTAGAAACGCTGAGCGAGCAGCTTCTAATTCAGTTATCCTTTTTAAAGAACTTGTTTCGTCAATTGTGTTTTTCTCCCAATTTTCATGAAGTTTTAGCTTATGAAACTGAATTTTTTTATTAATTAAATCAATTATTATTTCATGCGCTAATGATGCTGAAAAAGCACCATTTATTAATTCAATGTTTTGTTGTTTTTTCATCTTTTATTTCTTTTGGATGTTTTGTTTGCTGTCTGATATATTGATCAAACCAACGATTAGATTGAGTAATAGGTAAAGAATAAATTGGTATTTCAGGAGAAAATTCTCGTTCAATAATCTCCACTAAATTTGAGAATAAAAGCGATCGCGTTTGAATGGTTACAATAGTGTAATTCTTTATCAGATGTTCACCATCGTTAAATTCATAGGAAATATTATCTAAATCAATGGTTGCTTTTGCAATTATTCGCTCTTCTAATAAACGTCGAACTACTTGGTGAGGATCAATTTCACTTTTTAAATAAATTAATACATTAACCATATTTCAATTTGAATTAATTATTTAAAGTGCAAATTTCAGCATTCTTTAATCATAATTTTTATTTATATTTGATAATACATTATTAAATATTTTTATGAACTATACACTGAGTCAATTATCTATATTTTTGAAAGTAGTTGAAAATGAAAGTATCACGAAAGCTGCTGCAGAATTACTTTTAACACAACCTGCTGTATCGATACAATTAAAAAATTTTCAAGCACATTTTGACCTACCTTTAACACAAGTAGTCAATAGAAAATTATACATTACGGAATTTGGGAAAGAAATTGCTCAAACTGCAGAGCGAATTTTATTAGAAGCGAATGAAATAAAATACAAAACAGCGCTTTACAAAGGCAAAATATCGGGACAACTAAAAATTTCTGTAGTTTCCACTGGTAAATATGTGATTCCTTATTTTTTGACAGATTTTTTAGCCTCCAATTCAGCAATTGAATTAAAATTAGATGTTTCAAATAAAAATAAAATCATAAAAGATCTCGAAACAAATTCAGTAGATTTTTCATTGGTTTCAGTACTACCTGATAAATTGAATTTAGATCACATTAAATTAATGAAAAATCAATTATTTCTAATTAGTAATATGGACTTTGACAAGGAAATCAACTCAATTCATGATTTACCTCCAGACATTCCTTTTATATTTAGAGAGTTCGGATCTGCAACTAGAATTGCTATGGAAAACTTTTTAAACAAGCAAGATTATGCTTTCAAAAGAACGCTGGAACTTACATCCAATGAAGCTGTTAAACAAGCTGTAATTTCAAAATTAGGCGTTTCAATCATGCCTTTAATTGGAATAAAAAACGAGTTAAACAATAAGCAATTAAAAATTATTCCAATAAAAAACCTACCCATAACAAGTGAATGGAACTTAGTTTGGACCAAAGGAAAAAGAATGTTTCCTGCCGCAAAAGCCTTCATTCAATTTATCGAAAAAGAAAAAGAAAGAATTATCAGAGATAATTTTTCATGGTATGAGAATTATCAATAAAAACCTGCAATAGAAAATGTATAGGATAATTTAGCTTGTTGCACTTTAATGCTACATTCAATATATTTTAAACGTGCTTGAATATATGCTAATTCGCGTGCATTGATTAAAAATAATGAACTTTCTCCAGAAACAAACAATTGCTTTTCAGCATCTAATAATAATTTTGAGTCTTTTAATGTTCGCTCAATGATTTCTAATTGACTCAAACTATTGCTGAAATCGGTTATTGCTTTTTTGATTTTAAATAAAATGTAAGCTTTATTATTGGTGTAATTCAACTGTTCATCTTGCAATTTCAATTGAGCCAATCCCAAATCACCTCTTTCTTTTCTTAACAACAATGGCATTTCAAATGTCAAGCCCCACTTATAATTATTCGTAGAAATTCCATTATAAGGATTGGAATTAATTGGTTCATTCAATAAATTGTAATTAATGGCTAAAACAGGTTTTAATTGTTCTTTTTTCAACCGATTTTCAATAGCTAAACTTTTGATTTTATAATCATTTAATTGCAAATAAGGGTGATTCTGAACAATCGTATCGATTTGTATAGTAGAAACCAATAATGCCTTTTCTTGTAAGATTGAAACTAGATCAATTGGCTGTGTTAAACTATCTAATTCTAAGGGAACTTGATTAGCTGTCCAAAGATAGGTTGCTAAATTAAAACAAGACGTTTTAAAATCAGTTTCGAAATTCCTCCATAATGTTTCACGATTTTGTACTTGAATTTTTGCTTCAACACTATCAATTGCAGGTCGATCACCTAAAAAGGCAAGTTGCTTAACACCGACAAATCGTTCAGAAGCCAACTCATATGATTCTCTCATTATTTCTTTAGAATAAAAAGCTAACACCCAATTCCAATAGGCATAACCTGCTTCATAAACTAATTCATTTAGTTGAAGTCGTTGCTCACATAAACTACTTTTTTGATACACTTTAGCCTTGAACAATTCAGCTCTACGTTGATCAATGAACAAACCTTGTCCCAAATTCATTGACAAACCAGAATAAACAAGGCCATTTTGTGGTGTTGAATGTTCTTGACTCAAATAAGCTCCTTCATTCAATTCAATGCCAGTTTTTAACTCAACTCCAAACCATGTTGGGATTTTCAATCCGGCATTTAAATAACTATAATACTGAGATGAATTATAGTATTTCTGATCCATTTCATTCGCTATTTTAGGGTCAAAGCTACCCTTTGCTTTCAAAACTGTAAAGTTTCCATATTTCGGTTGCAGATTGGCTTTTTGAGCTAAAGGATGATTTTTCAAAACAAGTTGATAAAAGGCTTCATCCGTAAATTTACGTTGAGAAAATACACTTCCAATCCAAAACAAACAGAATACTATTAAAATAGTTTTTTTCATTATTTCGCTTTTTTAGTCGTTTGCTTTTGTTTGTAAAACTGAGGTGGGAAACCATTGATTAAACGCCATAATTCATAACCAATTGGAACATTGTTTAATAAAATTATCGAATTAGTTCCTCCACCTACACGCAAAGCTTTCGGCCATGCTTTTGCTTTTTTGTTGGGTGCTATTAATACTCTAAATCTACCTTCTTCGTCTGCGAAATTATCAACAGCAAATACTTCACCATCAAACGTTCCATAGCTTGCATTGGGCCATCCTGAAAAAACGATTGCAGGCCAACCATCAAATTGCAAACGTGCTTTATCCCCTTTTTTAACCAATGGCAAATCAACTGGTTTGATGTAAATCTCTACTACTAAATCATAAACAGATGGCATAATGGTTGCAATTGCTTCTCCTTGTTTGATCGTTTCACCAATTCCACTTGACAACACTTTAGTGACCACACCATCTTGCGGAGCTAAGATATAATACATTCCATTTCTGATAGAATAACTCGCTACTTTCCCTTGCAATTTAGTCACATCAACTTCTGCTTCGTACATACTCGACAAAGCCGTGAATTTATCAGATTCAGCTTTAGAAACTTCATCTCTAAATTTTGAAACAACTGCACTGTACTCTACTCTAGCATCCAAAATATCATTTCTACTTTGAAGTAATTTTTGCTGTGTAGCCACGACATTCGCTTGCGTTCGTTGTAAGGTTAATTTCCTTGTTTCTAATTCTGTTTGTGATTTATATCCATCTTTGTATAATTTTTCAAAACGATGGAATTGCTCTTCAGCAATTTTGGTATTGATTTGAGCTGTGTAATATTCGATACTATCCGTTTTAAACTTTAATTGAGTTTGATTCAACTTTAATTTTGTTTGTTGTAATTTCAAACGACTTTGATCGAGCAATGCATCAACACGAATATCAAGATTTCTTATTTTATCTGTATAAGACATCACAGACTTCTCTTTACTTTTCAATTGCTGCTCGGTACGATCAATCAAATTCGGGTCAAAATAATCATCTTTTACCTCTGAAATAAACAAAATGGTATCACCTTTTTTAACGATGTCTCCATCTTTAACAAACCACTTTTCTACTCTACCGGAAATTACGGTATTGATTGTTTGAGGTTTTTGCTCGGGACGAAGCGTCGTTACTTTTCCATTGGAAGGAATATTTTGTGTCCATGGAAGAAACAGAATAACAACCACTAACACCAACAATACATAAATTGTTCGTTTTAACTTCTTCGTTGTTTTGTTAGTTTCAACTTGTAAAAGCGCAGATTGCTCTTCTACTTGAATTTTATTATCTGGAGAAAGATTTAACATACTAATTAAATTTTTGAAAATGATTCATAATTACCATCAAAAACAAGTTTTCCGTTTTCAATTTTCAATATTCTATCGGCTAATTTCTGTACTGACTTATCATTACTAGCGATTAAAAAAGTAACATTATTCAAATTTGAAATCAAATTTAATAAAGGTTGTTTTTGCTGTTGATTCATAAATGCAGTAGGCTCATCGAGTAACAGAAGTCGCGGTTTTTTAGCCAACGCTCTTGCTAACACTAATTTCGAGACACAATCTTTGGGAATAAAATGAACTTCATTATTCAAATGTGTTTCATAACGATCCTTGCATTGATTGATAAAATCTGACAAACCTAATTGTTCAGCAATTTCAACAATATCAGCTAATTGAATCGATTCATTTCCAAAACGTATGTTATCTACTATCGAAACATCTATGATTTGATCTGTCGAGAAAAATGTTCCAATCTGATCGCGCAAAGAAAGATAATTCATATTCTCAATTGGAATCTTATCCATTGAAATTGTTCCGGATGAATAGGTACAAATTCCGGTTAATAAATAGAACAACGAATTGACAGAACTACTAGAATCAGAAACGATGCAAACTTTTTCGTTTTTCTGAATAGTAAATGAAACTTCATTCAAACAGTTATTGGAAATAAGCGGCGATTGAAAAGATAGATTTGTTACTTGAATCGACAGACCATCTTCGTTTTTTGCAATTTCTTCTCCTTCATAAGATTCTAAAGGGATATCTGTTGCTTGTCCAATCTTTTCAGTTGATGTAAACACATCGTAAATAATATCCAAACTGATAATTAATTTTTCAACAGAAGAAAGTACCAATAAAATTATTATTTCGGAAGCAACAAATTGACCAATGTTTAATTGCTGATTAATTACAAGTAATCCGCCAACAATTAATAAAGCTAAGGCAATTATAATTTTAAAGACAATCAAATAACTGTATTGTTGAACCAAAATTTTGAAATGTTTGTCGCGAGCACCCAAATATTTATGTAAAAAGCCATTTACACGTTGTACATTGTAATCATTTTTAGCCGACATTTTAAAGCTAATTTTAGCATTTGCTATGTTCGTTAGCCAACTCGCTATTTTATACTTGTGAGAAGATTCTTTCAAACTTGTTTCATATCCTTCTTTTGAAGTTAATCGAACAATTACAAACAATAATAAGAGTAATAATATCCCCAGAAAGATGAAGAAACTATGGTAAAATGATAATAAAATTAATCCAAAAAGAATCTGTAAAGATGCAGCTGTAAAATCAATTAATAGTTTTGAAAGTCCTTTTTGTATGGTAACCGTATCAAAAAATCGGTTGGTTAAATCACCTGTATTTAGTTTAGTTATTTCTACCAATTTCATTTTTGGAATTCTTGCTGCAAATTCAAAAGCAGAACGTGTAAATATTCGCTGCTGTAAATTTTCAGTTATTCGTAATTGATAAATATTTAATATTCCTGAAATACCTATTGCAAGAGAAACGAGTAATACCAAAACCAACCAAGAAGCACTCATTTGCCCTACCTGAATAAAATTGATGATCATTTGTATCCCCAATGGCAAACCAAGCGATAAAATTCCACTCAAAATGGCAAACAAATAAATATTTTTAATCTCAGATGAGTCTGGTTTTAACAAACTAAAAAATCGTTTGAATATGGAAACATTAGATGTTGTCATGATGTATGGTTTTAAAAATTAATTCTTGATAAAATAACTCCACAAAGTCTTTTTCAACTTCAGAATTGGTCAATTTCGGCAAATGTTCTGCAAAAAAATGCTGCTGATTACTTCCTTCAATCATTGATGTTACCAACATATTTGGGAATTTGTAGGCTGGTGCAATCTCTTGAATAATGTTTGCTACATTCTCTACCACATTTTTATAAAGTGTAAATACACCGTCTTTGTTTTCATTGTCTACTTCTTTCGTAAGAATCACTTTTAAAGCTTCATTAATGACAATTTTTTTCAACAACAGTTCATTCATCAACAAGTTTTCCTTTTGAGGATTTGGGATAGCCGTTAAAAGATGGATGGCCTTTTGAAGCTTTACAACTGGATCTTGAATATTAGAAGTTTCAAATAACAAACGAGTTGCAATACAACTCCAATACCAATTGATTAAGTACAAAAGTAATTTATGTTTACTTTCAAAATAACGATAAATTGTTGCTTCCGTAGTTGCAATGGAAAGCGCTAATTTTTTAAACGTAAACTTTTCAAATCCAATTTCATTGATGAAGTTGATACTTTCATTCAATATTTTTTGTCCGATCGAAGAAGTCAACGGATCTTTTAAATAAAGCTTCTCGTTAATGGGTATTTTAATTTGATGAAACAATGCATCCATAAAATAGTATTTTCTACAAATATAATAGTAATACTATCAACTTTAAAGTTTTTACTTTTTTTAACAAAAAAAAAGCTTCGCAGAAGCGAAGCTTTTCAAAAAATATAGAAAACCGATTAGTTATTCATATTGTCTAAAACATCCATTACACCTTTCACGGCAACAGCTGATTCTTCTAATAATGCTTTTTCTTCAGCATTCAAGTCTAATTCGATAATTCGTTCGATTCCGTTTTTCCCTAAAACTACAGGAACACCTAAATAAATGTCTTTCATTCCATATTCACCTTGCAACCAAGCACAAACTGGGAAAATTCTTTTTTGATCACGGATAATCGCTTCAACCATTTGAGCTGCAGCTGCCCCTGGTGCGTACCATGCAGAAGTTCCTAATAATTTCACGATTTCACCACCACCAAATTTAGTACGTTCAATAATTTCATCCAATTTCTCTTTTGAAATTAATTCAGTCACTGGAATTCCAGAAACAGTTGTATATCTTGGAAGTGGAACCATTGTGTCTCCATGTCCACCCATTAATACTGCTTGAATATCTTTAGGGGAAACATTTAATTCCGTTGCTAAAAAAGCTCTGTATCTTGCAGTATCTAATACTCCAGCCATTCCAAATACTTTATTTGGATCGATTTTCGCATTTAAATACGCACAATATGTCATTACATCTAATGGATTAGAAACAATAACGATAATCGCATTTGGAGAATGTTTAACGATGTTTTCTGTAACAGTTTTAACGATTCCAGCATTTGTCGCGATTAAGTCATCACGAGACATACCTGGTTTTCTTGGTAAACCTGAAGTAATAACTACAACGTCAGAATTAGCCGTTTTAGAATAATCATTTGTAGAGCCTGTTGTACGAGAATCATACAAATTGATAGGTGAAGTTTGCCAGATATCCAAAGCTTTTCCTTCAGCAAATCCTTCTTTAATATCCAACAAAACGATTTCGTTGGCAATTTCTCTTTGAGCTAATACGTCCGCACAAGTTGCTCCTACGTTACCTGCTCCTACTACTGTTACTTTCATTCTTTATAATTTGATTGATGAAATCTTGTTTTTAACGCGACAAAATTAATACTTAATCCTCAATAAAAAGAGTTAATTGTATTAAAAATGAATATTTTTAGTGAAATTTTTTGCTTTAAAAGCAACGCTCAGAATAGTTAGCCGTTAATAGTATAATAATTGTGAAAAATAAAGAAGAACTAAAAGTGATTATTGAAGGATGTGCGCAAAAAAACCGCCGTTCTCAAGAAGCATTATTCAAACTTTTTTATGGAAAATTATTACCTGTTTGTATGCGTTACATGCCTGATAAAGACAGCGCACAAGACGTTTTACAAATTGGTTTTATTAAAGTATTTGACAAAATAGCGTTGTTTGATTTTAGGGGTTCTTTTGAAGGATGGATAAAACGAATTATCGTCAACACAGCCATTGACGAAATTCGAAAGAAAAATAAACATGTTTTTTCAACAGACGTTGAACGTGATTATAAATTTGAAAAAACAAATCCTACAGAAGAAAAAGAATTAGGAGATTTTGAAAGTTTAAAAGCTGAAATAGCAATTACTGCCATTCAAGAACTTTCTCCAGCTTACCGTTCTGTGTTTAATTTATACGTGATTGAAGAATATACTCATAAAGAAATCGCAGAGATATTAGGTATTAGTGAAGGAACTTCTAAATCTAATTACTCCAAAGCCAAACAAAACTTAAAACGCATATTAGCTGCTAAATACGCTAAACTAGATGATTATGAATGATCAAATGAATAAAAAAATTAAAGAAGTTTTCGAAGGATTTGAACTTCCTTATGATGCAACTGCTTGGAATCAATTGAATGGTAAAATGAACCGAACCACTCTTTTGAAAAAAGGAATCATTGCTGCTTCTGCACTTATCATTCTAATAATAGGAGGGATTTATTTATTGAAATTAAATTCAACTAACATTCTTTTAAAACCAACGCAAGATCTAACTTCTTCAAAAAATTCTACTACAAAAAATAATTCTACATCAAAATTCAATTCTTTTAATTTATCCAAAAAAGAAAAGAATACTTCAGTTTCAAATCAATTAATTATTGAAAAGAAAACCAACAATTTAAACGAAATTAAATCTGAAGTCTCCATACAAACAGAGCTACTACCATCATTAATTGGGAATCCAATTTCAATTATAACGCAACTGGAAAACAATTCATCCAATTCAATTCCAACCATACAAAAAGCATCAACAGAACCAAACTTAATGATGCCTTCTAAAGTTTGTTTGGGTGACGAGATACATTTTAATTATTTAAGCGACAACGATTTTTGGATTGTTGACCCAATAGGAGCTAAAGATATTTTTAATTCGACTTTTAAACCCCAAATGGAAGGTAAATTCTTAGTAGTTTCTGGCGACAAAACATTGGGTTCTTTTACTGTTTTACCTACTCCTAAAATTGAACTTAACATTCTTGATGAAGATCAATTCGAAAATGGATTACCAATTGCTAAATTCTCTGCGAGTGGAAATGCACAGAGTTTCCAATGGGTGATTAATCATAAAAAATCTATTGGTACAGAATGTCAAGTTCACTTATTTCTGAAAGGTCGCTACCCTATCCAATTAAGTGCTCAAAATTCTGCTGGTTGCGTCACAGAAATAACAAAAGAAATAACCATTGAAGCCGATTATAACCTTTTAGCCGCAACAGCTTTTGACGTTCAATCACGTGACAAACGTAATAATTCTTTTATTCCTTTTGCATTGACACAAAGAATGGTCGATTTCGCCATGATTATTATTGACCCCAATGATGGAGGAATTCTTTTTGAAACCTATGAAGCAACGGATCCATGGACAGGAATTGATCGTAGAACGGGTCAATTGGTAGAAACAAACAAACCATATATCTGGAAAGTTGTTCTTAAAAATCCAGCATTCGGAGAAAAATCAGACTACAAAGGCGTCATCACTCGTTTATAATTACTCTTTAAAGTTTTTCATTTTATACGAAACACCTAAACCAATAACCGATTTAAACTGAGTTCTTGGTCCGATATTCCCATTTGAATCGCGAATAGCTATGTCGTCATCGTAAATAACTGACCATTGTAAAGAAGCTGAAAACCACGAATTGACTTTAAAAGTAAACAATGCTTCTGCATTGATATCAATATTTTGTGGGTTTTTCATGTAATTGCTAAATAATTCAATTTTGGATTTTAAATCTATATTTTTAGCAACTGTTGTATTGAATTTCAACTTTACATAGGCTCCTAACTCTCCCCTAAATCGTTTTCCTGCAGTTAATACGTTCCCAAAACTATCGTATGTAGCTTTTTCCACACCAAAAGCACCTGCATTTGCCAATAACTGATCATTTACAAAAGTCATTTTAGCAGCAAAGGGGGAACTAAATACAGAAAAATTATCACTTTTAATGTAATCAATTCCTAACGCAGCATTCACATAACCTGGTGCCATAAAAGTTGAGATTCGAATAGAATCATTAGGATAAGAGAACCCATTTAATAATTGTGTTTTAAATCCCCCAATAAATGAAACATAAACATGATTTTTAATTTTCATTCCAAAATTAGATGCGATATCTATTTTATCATCTGTTTTTTGCAATGTCTCTGTAGTACCTTTTTCAATGTATTGCATTCCACCTAAAGCTAAAGCAAAATCATTGGCCCATTTTAACTGGTTTTTCGTATAGGTAGCGCTCGCTGAAACCGTTCCTAACAAAGAAATATTATTACGTCCACCAGCATTCCAATTTACGAAAGATGATTGTGATCCATTCAAACCATAAATTGCTTTTAATTTCCAGTATTTAATAGGAATAGAGTCTTTTTTTGTTATACTATCTTTAACTTGAGAAAAAGGAACGAAATGACACAAAAGTGTTATCGATACAAGAATTGATTTCATGGTTTAAAATATTAGGCTACAAATTTCACATTTCCAAGTTAAATTCAAAAGCTATTCTCTACTTTTTTTTTGTAATTAATGGATACTTTTTACTAATTTCGTTGAAAATTTAACTTTAATAAACATGTTGAAAGAAGTATACATTGTAGCAGCTGCAAGAACACCAATTGGATCATTTTTAGGAGGATTAGCAAGTATTCCAGCAACAACTTTAGGCTCAATTGCCATCAAAGGAGCATTGGAAAAAGGAAATGTTCCAGCCGACAAAATTGACGAAGTTTTTATGGGTAATGTGTTACAAGCAGGTGTTGGACAAGCTCCAGCTCGTCAAGCAGCATTAGGTGCTGGTTTAGAACATTCTGTTCCTTGTACAACTGTTAACAAAGTATGTGCTTCTGGAATGAAGGCGATCATGTTGGGTGCACAATCTATTCTTGCTGGAGACAATGAGTTAGTTGTAACTGGTGGAATGGAAAGCATGTCACAAACGCCACATTATTTGGACGGAAGAAATGGTTCAAAATTTGGAAACATTCAATTGATCGATGGTATCACAAAAGATGGTTTGTTGGATGTTTATTCAAAAGTTCCAATGGGAAATTGTGCTGAATTATGTGCTACTAAATACAATATTACACGAGAAGACCAAGATAATTTCGCGATTGCATCGTATACAAAATCAGCTGAAGCATGGAAAGCAGGGAAATTTGAAAACGAAATTGTTCCTGTTGCTGTTCCGCAGCGAAAAGGAGATCCAATCATCATTTCTGAAGACGAAGAATACAAAAATGTATTTTTAGATAAAATCCCTGGATTACGACCAGCTTTCGATAAAGACGGAACAATTACTGCTGCCAATGCATCAACTCTTAACGATGGTGCTTCTGCATTAGTATTAGCTTCTAAAGAAGCTGTTGAGAAATACAATTTAAAACCAATTGGTAAAATTGTAAGTTATGCAGATGCTGCACAAGCTCCAGAATGGTTTACAACTGCACCTTCATTAGCAATTCCAAAAGCTTTAGATAAAGCTGGTTTAACAGTAAAAGATGTTGATTTTTGGGAATTAAATGAAGCATTTGCTGTTGTTGGAATTGCCAATACGCAAATATTAGGCATTGATCCTTCAAAAGTGGATGTAAATGGTGGAGCTGTTGCTTTAGGTCACCCACTAGGGAATTCTGGTTCTAGAGTTGTTGTAACTTTATTGAACGTATTAAAACAAAACAATGCTAAAATTGGTGGTGCTGGAATCTGTAACGGAGGCGGTGGTGCATCAGCAATCATAATTGAAAATATTTAATTATTTTTACATTAAATGAATAGCGTTCATTTGATGGACGCTATTTTTTTTACTAATAAATAATATATGGGCTTTTTTAAATTAGAACAATCTCCCAACCGAGTTTTTGGATTAGACTTACTTCGATTTGTAGCAATTTTCATGGTATTACTTGGCCATAGTTTAATTCTTGCGCCAAAAGCATTGAAACCATTTGTCTATAAATTCTTATTTGATGGAGTGGCTATTTTCTTCGTTCTAAGTGGTTTTCTAATTGGAGGGATTTTAATCAAACAATTGAATAAAGAAAAGCCCTCTTTATATGGATTGGTTGATTTTTGGAAACGAAGATGGATGCGAACGCTACCCGCTTATCTTATTATTCTAATTTTCTTATTGATTTATACCGCCTTTTTAATTCCTAAAAACTTACCAGATGACTGGTTCCGTTTTTTCTTTTTTACGCAGAATCTATTTGCGTATTGCCCTTCCTTTCTTGCAGAAGCATGGAGCTTAAGTATTGAAGAATGGTTTTACTTATCTGTTCCGTTGCTACTCTTTGGCGCATTAATTATTTTTAAAACATCAACAAAATGGACGATTCTAATCGTTTCAACACTTGTTTTGATTGCTGTTACTTACTACCGATTCTATTTATATCACGTCTATTCTTTACCTGAAAATCCGAATCCAGCGACAATAAAAGCTTTTAAAAAATACATACAATTAGGCATTGAATACCAAGTTGTTCCAAGATTAGACGCGATCATGTTTGGTGTAATTGCTTCTTTCATTGCCTATTATGCTCCGAAATTCTGGCAACATTGGGTAAGATACGTTTTGTTTCTACTTGGGATTTATATTTTATACTTAACAAAGTATTACATGGGCAAAAGTTATGCTGAATTTGCCGCTGTTTGGGTCCCTACCTTAAAATCTTTGGCCATTTTCTTGATGCTCCCATTATTAGCAAACATGAAAAATGGACTAGGGAAATGGACTAAATGGATTACATTTTTCAGTTTAATTTCGTATTCAATGTACCTTGTGAATTTAAACATTGTCATTAATACAATTATCAAAAACACCATTCACGGAGTATACGGTGAAAAACACCAACCGGGAACTTATTGGTATTTAGATTATTTGTTGTTTTGGATTTTCACAATCGTTATATCAACGATTATGTACAAATTTATTGAAATTCCATTCATGAAATTACGTGATGTCAAGAAAAACAAAACCAGTAATTAAAGGATTTCTAACTTGTTTTTTATTAATCGTTGGACTCATTTTTCTAAATGGATGTTCAAACGACAATCTCTTCAACAAGCAAACGTTTCACAATGCAAATTCTGATGCATTTACATATGTTGGAAGGTTTGACTTTTCAGAAAAGACAGGACCTAAAGTTTGGGCACCTGGTGCATACATAAAAGTTGATTTTCAAGGTTCTTTTTGTGCACTTAAAATAAGAGATGAAAATAAATTTTACACCCATTACAACTACATACATGTAGTAATTGATGATACCATTATTCGACGAATAAAACTCTCAAAAACTGAAAATACCATCATTTTAGGCAAACATTTCAGCAACAAAAAACACCATTTGGTAATCTGTAAAGACACGGAAAGCGATATTGGATTTATTCAATTTGAAGGTTTGTATTGCCAAACTATTTCAAAAGTTAAGAAAAGTGCTATCATCGAATTCATCGGCGATTCAATTACCTGTGGAAATGGTTCAGATCTAAGTCGAATTGACTGTGAAGACGGGAAATGGTTTGATCAACACAATGCGTTTATGAGTTATGGAGCAATCTTAGCCAGACGATTAAAACGCGAATGGATGTTGAGTTCTGTTTCAGGAATTGGTTTAACACGAAGTTGCTGTGGTAATGAATTAACAATGCCGGAATGTTATCAATACATTTCGTTCAAACCATCTTCAAAAAAATACCTTGTTAAGAAAGATCATCCCGATTTGGTTTTTGTGACCTTAGGACAGAATGACGGTCTCCAACAAACAACTGTTTACGTAAAAACATACCTGAAATTCATATCAGATTTAAGAAAAATGCATCCAACGATTCCTTTTGTACTTTGTACAAGTCCTATGGCGAAAGAAAAATTAAGAAATCATTTGAAAACTTGCATTCAACAAGTAGTTGAAATTGCTAAAAAGAAAGGGGAACAAAAAATTATTCAGTTTTCATTCTCAAAAACATATGGAAATGGGTGCATGTCCCACCCAACCGTTCAAGAACACCAACAAATTGCTGGAGAATTATATCGTTTTATTACACAAAATAAAATAGTTAAGCTTTAACTAATTGATTGTAAACCGCTTCATACATTGGTAAAATCTTTTCAATGTCAAAATGATGTGAACGCTGAAGAGCGCGATTTTTGAATAGATTTAATTCTTCATCATCTTTTAAAATTGCTAACGTATTTTTTGCCATATCATCCGTATCTCCTACATTCGACAAGAAACCAGTTTCACCATGAATATTAACCTCTGGAATTCCTCCTGTATTGGAAGAAATAACTGGTACTCCAACCGCCATTGCCTCTAAAGCGGCTAAACCAAAGCTTTCTGTTTCTGAAGGTAATAAAAAGACATCTGACAACTCCAAAACATGTGCAGTATCTCTTACTTTTCCAATAAAAATAACTTTATCACAGATTTGTAATTCACGCACTAATTTCTCACAAGCGTAGCGTTCAGGTCCATCTCCTACTAAAATCAATTTCGAAGCAATTTTTTGTTGGACTTTATAAAACACTTCGATTACATCTTCTACCCGTTTAACTTTTCTAAAATTAGATACGTGGCAAAGAATGCGTTCGTTATCAGCTGCATATTTTTGTCGAATCACTGATGGAGTATCACTATTTTGAAGCGCTGGTACAATAAAATTAGGTATTACGTGAATCTCTCTCGTTGTTGCAAAATGTTTGTATGTATCATTTTTCAAGCTTTCAGAAACAGCTGTAACTGCATCCGATTGATTAATGCAAAAAGTAATAACTGGTTCAAAAGAAGGATCTTTTCCTACCAATGTGATATCAGTTCCATGTAAAGTTGTTACAAATGGGATTGAAATTCCTTGCGATTGCAAAATTTGTTTCGCCATAAATGCAGCAGAAGCATGAGGAATGGCATAATGAACATGTAAAATATCTAACTTTTCATATTTTACAACGTCCACCATTTTACTTGTCAATTCCGTTTCGTATGGCTGATATTCAAACAATGGATAATCGCTCACTGCTACTTCATGGTAATAAATATTCTCACGAAAACTTCCTAGTCGAACTGGTTGAGAATACGTAATAAAATGAACTTGATGCCCTTTTTTAGCCAATGCTTTACCCAATTCTGTCCCTACTACTCCACTTCCACCAAACGTTGGATATAAAACAATTCCTATTTTCATTTTTATTTATTTTCGTTCAACGCCTCGTAAATAACACGTTGTATTTCTGTTCGAATGTTCAAATCTCTAATTTTCCAATTGTCTTGACTTGGACAAACACGATTAGATAAAAACACATAATTAATCTCATGTTTTGGATCTGCCCAAACCAACGTGCCAGTAAAACCACTATGTCCAAAACTTTCTTGCGAAGCCAATTCATGACACGTCCCACCACCACTTGCTTTTGGTCGATCAAAACCAGCACCTCTTCTATTTCCTTGAAACTGTTGTTTTGTATAATTAGCAACAACAGCTGAAGAAATGTATTGTTCATTACCATACATCCCTTTATTTAAAAACAATTGCATCAAAGAAGCTAAATCTGTAGCATTTGAAAACACACCTGCGTGACCACCAACTCCGCCTAACATTGCAGCACCTGGATCGTGAACAAAGCCATGTACTAACTGTTTTCTAAACGCTTGATCGTTTTCGGTTGGGATAATTTTATTTTTAGCAAAATGATTCAACGGCTGATAGCGCATTGAACGTAAACCCATTGGAATATACAATTCATTCATTAAAAAATCATGGAAATTTTGTGCGGTTTGTTTTTCTACAATTTTCTTTATGAAATAATACCCTAAATCTGAATATTCATATTTTTTTGGTCCTAAAGTACTAGTTAAAATTTGATGGTAAATTGTATCAGCATAGCTGTCTTTTATGAATAAATTATGAGCAACTTGCGTTTCAAAACCAGGTTTTTTTACTGTTGAATAGAACGTAGGATTCCATTCACCATTTTGCATCGTTCTTTTATAAAAAGGAATCCAAGCGGTTAATCCAGCTTGATGTGCCATCATGTCTTTGATTAAAACAGAATGAAATGAAGTGTTTTGAGTTAATTCAGGCAAGTAATCCCCCAATTTTTTATTCAATGAGAATTTTCCTTCAGTTTCTAGTTTCATCATTCCAACTGTTGAACCCGCAATTTTTGAAACCGAAGCAATATCATAAACATCTGTATTTTTCACCAAATCTTCGCGATCAAATGTGTGACGCCCAAAAGCCTTGCGGTAAATGATTGTTCCTTTATAAGCAACTACAATTTGACAACCTGGAAAAGCTCCTTTAGAAATCGCTGAATTTACGATAGAATCAATGCGGTTAAATTTGGCTGCGGAAATCCCAAACTCTTCCGGCTGACTAAATTTCAATCTTCCATTAGCAGAAATAGAAATTCCAGAATTAATTGGGTATTGATCATTAATCGTAAAAGGTAATTTCCCTTTCGCTGGTATGGCTCCAAATAGTAACTGAGCAACACGATCTTGTGCAAATGATGTGTTTTCATAGGCAACAATAAGCGTATTCATTTTATCAAAACTTGGGTCACTTAAAAATGGTGTTGGATTTCCAAATATTACTCCAATTAATTGTTTGTTGGATGGCAATTCAGCAATAAAATCATGCAAGATCGATTCTTTAGAAAGATCAATTGGAGCATCAGAACTTTCATGAAAAGCTGTAATAATTACATCGTATTTTATTAAATCTTTTGGGAATTGTTGAATCGCTTCTTCTAGAGATGAAAAATAAAATCGATCCACATCTGCAAATAATTCCAACGCATCCGTAAAATAACCCGTGTGCTTTCCAATTGAAATTCTTGCTATTTTTTGATTTAATTTTCGAAGTGGAAAATTAGACGAAGTGTTTTTTAAAACCGTTAATTTATTTTCAATCGCTTCAAAAGCGGACCAATCTTCTTGATTCAATAATGGAGTGATAGCTGTGTTTTTTTGTTTTATTACAGGTGCATTGTCTTGGTTTTTTAATGCAAAAATAAGGGGTGTGATCACCACAATTAAACCAAAAACAACGATCGAAATTATTCTATTTGACTTCATGTTACGAAATTACAGCTTAGTAATTGAATTGATCCTAAAAAACGTTTTTTTTTCCAGTTTATTTGTTAAAATAAGCAAAGAAAAACCAAATCAATTCGACTTTAATGAACGGAAAACAGAAGAAAAAAGTTACTTTTGTTCATTGTCAAAAACACAGATTTTAAAGAATGAGTGACTTAATTCAGCTTTTGCCCGATCATATTGCCAATCAAATTGCTGCTGGTGAAGTAATTCAACGCCCTGCATCCGTAGTAAAAGAGTTGATTGAAAATGCCATTGATGCTGGAGCTGACACCATTCAATTAATTGTCAAAGATGCTGGAAAAACATTGATTCAGATTAGCGACAATGGTAAAGGAATGACAAAAAACGATGCTTTCCGATGTTTTGAGCGTCACGCAACGAGTAAATTAAAAACGGCAGATGATTTGTTTGCATTGACAACAAAAGGATTTAGAGGTGAAGCTTTAGCTTCTGTGGCTGCAATTGCACACATTACTTTAAAAACCAAACAAGCAGATCAAGAATTAGGCAATATAATTGAAATTGAAGGCAGTAAAATCACTAAAAATGAAGCAATCGTTTGTGCAAATGGCACAACCTTTTCAGTAAAAAATCTTTTTTACAATGTACCTGCTCGACGCAATTTTTTAAAATCAGACACGGTCGAATTCAACCATATTTCAGACGAATTTGTTCGCATAGCTTTAGCTCATCCATCCATTAATTTTGTGTTTACACACAACGAACAAGAAATATATCATTTACGCGCAAGCAATAACAGAAAACGGATTGTTGATATTGTTGGTCAAAAAATCAATGACAAATTAGTTCCAATTGAAGAAGAAACAGAAATCGTCACTGTTCATGGTTTTGTTGGGAAACCTGAGTATGCTAAAAAAACAAGAGGCGAACAGTTTTTGTTTGTAAACGATCGTTATTTTAAAGATTCGTTTTTTCACCATGCAATTTCCAAAGCTTTTGATGGACTTCTTCAACCGAAACATTTCCCAAGTTACTTTTTGTATTTAACGATTGACCCGAAAAAAATCGATGTGAATGTTCACCCAACGAAAACAGAGATAAAATTCGAAGAAGACCGTCTAATTTATGCCATACTATTAAGTAGTATTCGTCAAGCCTTAGGAAAATATAACATTGCACCAACGATTGATTTTGAGCGTGAAAATAGTTTTGATTTACCGCATGAAATGCGTCACCAACCGATTGTTGAGCCTGTAATCAAAGTCAATACAAATTACAATCCTTTTAACTCTGTTAATCCTAGTTCAGGAAGTTCTTCATCGAATTTTTCTAAAGCAATTCGTTCTGAAGGTTTTGGAGCCAAAGAAGTAACACCTCAAGACTGGCAAAATTTTTATCAAATAGAAGAAGAACAACCAAAACCGATCGTTCAAGAAATTGAATTTGATGCTTCAATTCAAACCGAAAAAGCTTTTATCAATCAAGGGAAATATTTGTTTACGCCTTGTAAATCTGGTTTAATGGTGATTGATATTCAACGTGCGCTTGAACGTATTGTTTACGATGAATTGATGTCTAAATTTGTTTCAAGTCCGATCGTATCCCAACAATTATTATTTCCAATTGAACGTGAGTTTTCCAAAAATGAAAGTGCCATTTGGATCGAAAATAAAACCATGTTAGAACGTTTAGGATTTCAATCTATCATTGAGAATCAAACATTACAATTGAACGCTGTACCCGCCATTCTTCAAGAAGAATCAATACAAACTTGTATTGATTTAATCCTTGAAAACATTTCTTTCAAAGAAATTGAAAAGGGAGACATTGCCCATTTTTTAATCGTTTCGATTGCTCAAGCGGCAGGCAGAAAAAAAAGCAAGGGTAATTCTTCGCTTGAAAACGAACAACTCATTGAACAATTATTTCAATGTGCTGAACACGCTCATACTCCATTAGGAAAAAAAATAGTACAAACATTAACATTTGAAGAAATCGCTTTAAAATTTTAAATTATGTTTTCATTTTTAAATACTATCCCACAAGTCACTAAAAATATTTTAATCTTAAATATTTTGTTTTTTGTGTTGAAATATTTCTTTCAATCTAAAGGAATTGACTTAGATACTTTATTGGGAGCACATTACATTAATTCTCCATTATTTCAGCCTTATCAGGTGGTGACACACTTTTTTATGCATGCCGATTTTTTCCATATTTTCTTTAATATGTGGCTTTTTGTGATGCTCGGCGGTTTTTTAGAGAGATTGTGGGGACCTAAACGCTTTTTCATTTTTTACATTGCTTCTGCATTAGGCGCATTTGCGTTGTACAATATTATTGGTTTTTATCAAATTCATGAATTGAAAAGTGTTTTGTCTTCAACTGTTGATTTGGAGTATATGAATCATATTCTGAGAACGAGTTCAAATGCCGATGTGATCAATGAATTGAATAATTATGTCCGAACACTTCAAATTGAGCCTTCAATTTTTCAACAATTAGAAAATTACATTAGCTTAAGCTTAACACCAATGATTGGTGCTTCTGGTGCTGTATTTGGTGTTATGGCAGCGTTTGCAATACTCTTTCCAAATACTGAATTCATGCTCTACTTTGCTATTCCTGTAAAAGCAAAATACTTAGTTAGTGCTTATTTTGTATTTGAATTATACCAAAGTTTCAATGCTCCAGGTGATAATGTAGCTCATTTAGCGCATGTAGGTGGTGCAATTGTTGGCGCAATTTTAATTTTAATTTGGCGTAAAAACGATAAGAAAAACTTTTATTAATGCAGCGCGAACAAACTTTTCTTGATCAACTCAAATACCAGTGGATCTATGGTGGTATGACGATAAAATTGATTTATTTCAATAGTATTGTCTTTTTAATCATTCAACTTTTCACAGTTTTCAGTCGTTTAATGGGGCTCGAAACACAAAGTATCGTTTCCACTATGTTGACTTCCCTATTTGGCATGGAAACTAGTTTTTCGCAATTCATTTTACATCCATGGGCTATCATCACCAGTATTTTTGCCCATTTCACCTTGTTTCATTTTCTTTCTAATTTGCTTTTTTTGTATTTTTCGGGGAAGTTATTTGAAACTTTATTTACACAAAAACAATTGCTTTACACATACCTATTTGGTGGGATATTTGGCGGTATCGTTGAGTTAATTGCTCACGCGATTTTTCCATCTTTGCAAAATGAAAGCGTAATTATAGTTGGCGGTTCCGGCTCAATTATGGCGATTTTTGCAACTCTTGCATTTTACCGACCTAATTTAACTATTTCAATCTTCGGATTGTTCTCAACGCGTTTGATTTTTATAGCCGCTGCGTTTATTTTATCTGATTTAATTTCACTGGGAATGAATGATGGAACTGCTCATTTTGCACACATTGGTGGTGTCATATTTGGCGTTTTAACGGTAGTTTTCTTGAAACAATTCTTCAACTTTTATGAGCAAATAAGTTCTTTTAGTACATTTAGAAAAAAGAAAACAAATTTAAAAGTTAAAAAGACAACTAAAACGGTTTTTAAAACAGATGAAGAGTACAACCTTGAAAAGCGCATGAAACAAGAAAAAACGGACGCTATTTTAGATAAAATTGCTAAATCTGGATACGAATCATTGTCAACAGCTGAAAAAGAATTCCTTTTTAATCAAAGTAAAAATGGGTAGTAAATTGTCGAAAATAGTACGCTTTTCAAACTTGATTCGCATTCTAACGATTAGTTGTTTGGTATGTTTGTTATTGTCCTATTTAGCTCCTTTTGTTCACCCAAATACCTTGAAAATTATTCCATTTTTTGGTTTAGCCTATCCAATATTTCTGCTTTTAACAGTTATTTCGCTGATTTATTGGGCCGTATTAAAATCAAGAATGGCCTTGTTAATTTTATGCGTTTTATTAATTGGAGGCAAACTACATTTTCGGATTTTTGCTTTTGGATCTGATAGGAAAGTCATTCCTGAAAAAGAAAAACTATTGCATGTAATGAGCTACAACGTGCGCTTATTTGACCTTTATACTGCTGATGAAAATAACATTTATGAAAAACGTAATTTGATTTTTGAATACATTAAAAATGAAGATCCTGATATTATTTGTTTTCAAGAATTTTACCACCAGGATAAACCAACAAAATTTAAAACGCGTGATACTTTAGTAGATATCTTAGGGATAAAAGATTACCATGAACGTTTTGCTCATAAATTAAAAGGCAGACAAAATTTTGGTGTTTCAATTTTATCCAAATTCCCATTAATTGCAAAAGGTGACGTTATGTTTTCAACGCAAGGCGATCAAGATTTTAATTACTGTATTTTTGTTGATTTGGTCAAAAACCAAGATACATTTAGAATTTACAATGTTCATCTACAATCCATTCGATTACAACAAGAAGATTATTCGCTTTTCAAAGATGGTGGCGCAGCTATTGAAAAAAAATCTATGATTCGTTTGTTAGTTGACAAATTACGCATCGCCTATCCGAAACGAGCAGAACAAGCGAGGGCGGTAATTGAACATGTGCAAACATCTCCTTACCCAACCATTGTGTGTGGTGATTTTAATGATACGCCAATGTCGTATGCTTACAATCAATTTGATAAATTATTGATTGATGCCTTTCGAGAAAGTAGTTTTGGTATTGGTTCAACATACATTGGTAAAGTGCCAGCTGGAAGAATCGACTATATTTTCCACACACCTAACTTAATCTCTAGTGGTTTTAAAATTCAACGTCAAAAATTGAGTGACCACCGAGCTATTTCATGTAAAATATTCAAAGATACCTTGCAATAATATGTTAGTAGAAATCAACCCGAACAACATTGATAAACGTTTGATTCAACAAGCAGTTGACGTATTAAAAAAAGGTGGAGTTATCATCTTCCCAACGGATACAGTTTACAGTATGGGCTGTGATTTGTACAATAAAAAAGGATTAAATGAATTAGCTCGTTTGAAAAACATAAAATTAAACAAGGCTAATTTCTCCATTATTTGTTCGGATTTAAGTCATTTATCTGAATACGTAAAACAACTTGATCGTTCAGTTTTTAAATTATTAAAGCAATCCTTGCCAGGTCCATTTACGTTTATTTTGAATGCAACCAATGAAATTCCTCGCTTGTTTGATACCAACCGAAAAGAAATTGGAATTCGAATCCCAAACAATGCAATAGTTCTTGAAATTGTGAAATTATTAGGCAATCCAATTGCTACAACTTCTTTGCACAATGACGAAGATACTATAGCAGATTATTTTGCGGATCCTTACATGATTTATGAACGTTTTGACGACGATGTACCTTTTATTATTGATGGTGGATATGGACAATTAGAAGCCTCCACAATCGTTGATTGTACTTCTGGTAGTCCTGAATTGATTCGCCAAGGAATTGGAAAAATAACCTTATGATATTAATAATTGATTGCGGCAGCAGTAAAACGCCATCTATTGAAACAATGGTAGATGAGTTTTGTGATTTCCAAACCGTCCCTATTTTAGATTTCACAGAATCCATGTTAACGTCTGTTGCTGGAGTTGTTATTTCTGGTGCTCCGCTATTAATTACAGAACAAAACATTGCACCCTATTTAAATAAATTAAGTTGGTTGAAAATGGTTGAAAAACCAACGCTTGGAATTTGTTTTGGACACCAGTTAATTGGAATTACATTTGGCGCATTTGGCCAAAAAATGAGAGAAGATAGAGATGTACAGTTAATCGAAGTTTTTGAAGACTCGCTTTTATTTGACAAACTTCCAACTGAATTTGACATGCTAGAAGATCACTGTGAAACGATTTCGATACCACAACATTTTAAATTAGTAGCTTCTTCAGATGCTTGTGTGAACGAAGCAATGGAACATCAATCACTACCGATTTTTGGCGTGCAATTTCACCCAGAAGTTTCTGGAAATTATGGCCGTATAATTTTTGATAATTTCATTAAAATCGCCTTGAATCATCAAAAAGTAGCGAATTAAGTGTTATTCAACTTACATTGTTAATAGTTTTCAAACAAGCTACTTCCATTCCTAAAATAAAAAGTTGATCTTAGCACTATGGTATTAAGTAGATTTTGGCTCGTTATTTTTATTTCCTCCATCATTTTTGTGGTTGCAGGATTGTTTACATCTTCGAATTATTCGTTAGATTTTATGTTGAATGGAAAAAAAGACGATCCAATTTTGGTCGCTGAAAAGTACACACAAGAAATTCCTTCACACTTATTGATAAAAATCAATTCAGCACCTGACCAAACGTACCTTTCACCTGATACAGAAAAAACGTATGTTAAAAAAAACAAAACCGTTTTAATCTACAAAGGCACACAAAAATCGGACGGATTACTTGAAACAAGTAAAAACAGTTTATTTGATTTGATTTTACCATTGATCGCCTATTTAGCCTTTTTTAGTGGTATTATGCAATTATTAATTGATTCCGGTGCAACTGAAAAACTAGCGAAACGTTTGAGTCCGTTCTTCGTGAGTGTATTTCCTTCTGTGCCAAAAGGACATGATTCTATTTCTTACATGACTTTAAATTTTTCTGCCAATTTCTTGGGATTAGACTCCGCGGCAACACCTTTTGGCTTAAAAGCCATGCAAAGTTTACAAGAATTAAATGAAGACAAAAGTCGTGCTAGCGATGCACAAATTATGTTTATGTGTTTGCATGCTGCAGGACTTACCTTGATTCCAACATCAATTATAGGTTACAGAGCAGCTCAAAATGCTACAAATCCGGCTGATGTAATGCTTCCTTGTATTATCACTTCTTTTATCGGAACAATTGCAGCATTTTTAATAGTTGGAATCCGTCAAAAAATCAATTTCAAAAGTGCAACGCTTTTAGTTACTCTGATTTCTATCATCGCTGGAATTATTGGTTTATTATTGTATGTAAACAGTTTAGATTTAATTGGAAAAAACTTTTTTACTTCTAACTTTTCAAGTGTTCTTTTATTGGCAATCATTGGATTCACCTTGCTTTTTGCATTTAAAAATGAACGGAAATTCAAAGAGAAAGAAACTACTATTTTTGACGCATTTGTCGTAGGTGCAAAAAGCGGTATCAGCACTGGAGTTTCTATTTTTCCTTATGTTTTAGGGATGTTGGCCGCAATTTCATTGTTTAGAAACAGTGGATTATTTGAAGTAATAAGTGGTTGGATTTCAAATGGCTTCTTCTATTTAGGCGTTACTAAAGAAATTACTGAATCTTTACCAGTAGCTATGTTGCGTCCATTTAGCTCTAGTGGCTCTCGAGGCTTCATGATTGACGCCATGCAAACCTTTGGACCAGATTCACTTTCAGGACGTTTAAGCTGTATTTTCCAATGCAGTGCAGAAACAACATTTTATGTCATCGCAGTTTATTTTGGTGCAATTAATGTGAAAAACACGCGTTATGCGTTAAGCACAATGCTATTGGTTGACTTAATCTGCGTGATTACAGCCATTTTCGTTGCGCTTTGGTTCTTTTAATTCATTTAAACAATGTTTTCATTTTTAAAAAAACCGACTTCTAAAGCGCCTGAAAAAGTTGCCGTTATTCCTTCCAAGCCATTGAATTATCATCCTAAAGTCATTTTAGCGTGGGCAAAAGCGATTGAAGGTGATACCTCTTTCATCAAATGGTTGGATGAAAATAATTTTTCAGAATTAGCGATGGCTGCATATGCAATTCATTTAAAAGAAGATGCCCGCCAATGGCTAATCCAAAATGGATATCCGCATTTAATGGCCATGATTAACGCCGCAGAAGGAAATGAGCAAGCACAAAAATGGTTATTACATTACAATTTTGAACTATTGTACCACATTGCATTAGCTGTGGAAGAAGAGGAAGAAAGTTGGAAATGGTTAAAAACGAATGCAACACAAGACATTTTTATTCTAGCATCTACGATTCGACAGGTTAAAAATAAAATTGAAGAAAACCACAACGATGTTCATTCGTTTGGAAAAGACTAATAATTAGAACGGATATCCAATACCGAAATGAAAGTTTGGAATGTATGGATATGGAACTAATGTCGAATAATCATCTCCATAAACTGCTTTACTTTCAGCGTCAAATTTAGTTTTTGGCTGGAATATCCACTTTTCACCATCTGGCAAAGCTGGATTTGTGATTGGCATTCCAACGTCAAATCGAACGATGAAAAAATCAAAATCTAGACGAACCCCTACCCCAACAGAAACAGCAATTTCTTTGAACCAATTGGATGAAAATTGGCCACCAACACGATTAATATCTTCTTGAAAAGTCCAAACATTTCCTGCATCGATAAAAGCAGCAGATTTAATTAATTTACCAAAAGAAAAACGATATTCCAACGATCCTCCAATTCGAATGTCTCCTATTTGTGTTGCCGTTCTATTTGAATCTAAATAATATTTATAGGAACCTGGACCTAAAGAACGTGAACGCCAACCTCTATTATCATTCGCTCCACCACCAAAAAAACTATAATCATAGGGAATTGAAGTGGTTGTGTTCCCATACGGTTTACCTGCACCAATTTGAATACGGGTATGTAAACTTTTAGATTTTCCGACAGGTTTAGAACAGATCAATTCATTGTCCAATCGTATAAACTGAGAGTAAGCTACTCCAAAAACAGCTCGTTGTCCATTCTTCAAAGTGTCTTGATTCGCTGAAAACAAAGAAAGAATGTTTCCTGTTGGATCAAAAGAAGTATTAAAATAGACTAATAAATTTGACTTTTTATTTGTTCTGTTTTTGTTGTTGTATTCGTAAGTAAACTTCCAGTCTTGCCAAACAAATTGATCGCTGTATGCATTTTTGAGAAATAGATCATTCAATAGATCTAATTTACTTTGAAAAGCGGGTTGGTTTGAAATTTGAACATATTTCACAACAGACAACGCAGGAATACTCGTTTGAAAAACATGTGTTTTTCCTACATAAAATTTCCAGAAATAATTTACTTGGAAAATTTGACGCTTAAAATCTGATCGCTCTTGATAATTATAGGCAGTTGAAACAACTGTTTGAGGTCGAATTTTCTTCGAAAAACGAGTCACACCAAAAGGAAATAAATGCGGTATTTCAAATTTCAAACTTGGTCCAATCTCAAAAGTATTAAAACTTCGAGCAGCTTGCTGAATCAATTGACCATCTAATTCTGCAAAAACAGGTGGCTGAGATTCAAAACCTCCCCCGAATGAAAACACCATTTTTTCAGCACCATTAAAAATATTTTTATTTGTGAAATTAATAGAAGATGAAAGCGCTAAATAACTATTTGAATTTGTAAACCTTGGTGAAAAACTCCAAGCCTTTTCTTTACTTTGTACAAGGTAATAATGAATATCAACAGTTTTGTTTTCAAAATCCTCAACAACCACAGGTTTAACCATTTGAAAAACTCCCAATTGAATCAATCTGGTATACGTTTTTTCTAAATCAGATTCATTATAAATGGAAGTTGCTTCCAGGTTATTTTGAAGTTCAAGAATTGGAGCTTCAACGTTTAATGAACCATTGTATAAAAAAACAGCGGTGCGTGAAGAATCAATTAAATCGGTTCCTTTTACTTTAATTTGTTGGTAGACAAATGTATCAATTGTTGCTGCAAATTGTTTGTTAACTGGAGTTAAACCTATCTTCTGTAGTTCTCTAGTGAAATTCCCTTTGTAAAAAACGGTGTCAGAAAGATGAAAATACACCTTGTTAATTTTTACAAGAGCATGCTTCAATTCTCGAATTGAATCGGCATTATTTTGAACAATACGATCGCTGATTTGAATAGTTAATTTTACCTTTTTTTGAAGGGCATTTGTATCAGCTATAAAATGAACAATTGAACTATTAAATCCATAAACACCATGGTTTCGCATAAATTTCGCTAAGTTCTCTCGGTAATTGGCTAATATATCTTTGTCAAAGTGACTTTGCTCTAAAGCAACCGTATTTTTGGTTTTCTGAAATTGGTGAAACAAATCAGTAACTAATTTTGAATCTGAAACAAGTGAAACAGTATCTATTACATGAGCTTTACCAGTATTTAATGTATAAAGTACACGCGCTTTTTTTCTTTTAAATGTAACATCACTTTTAACTGTTCCTGAATAATATCCTTTGTTTTTTAAATAAATCTGAAACTGGGAGATGGTTTTAGCATGTAATAAACTATCAAAATAGACGGGCTTCTCACCGATTTTATATTTTAACCATTCCCTAAAGAAACGGCGAGAAGATAACGTATCTTTCAATAGTAGTTTACGTTCAGTATAAAAAGATTTATTAGACAATTGAGCTTTTTCAATGCGTCGTTTGTTTATTTCTGAAACTTTTTTTCTTTTTTTTTGATTTTTAAGCTTAATACGGCTATTGATTGCTAATCTTCGTTCTGCAACTTTTGTTGAATCAATCATCAGATAAATTGAACGTCTAAATGGAATCCCTAAAAAAGTAACATTCGGTTTTTGTTTGAGAACCCCTTGTAATTGACTCTGGTCTAAATGATCACCGGATACTTGAATTCGATTTTTTTTGAGGATGTGTTTTTGAGGATATTGAATAGCAGAAACTGATTTACAACTTGAAATCAGAAAAACAACAATTAAAAGAAAATATGTAAGTTTGAGCACTTTTAAATCTTTCACATCGTAAAAATACGAATAAATAAAAAAACACGTGTCAAACCTTTCTAAAAATAAAGTAAAATGGGTACGATCACTGCACCTTAAAAAAAACAGAGATGATGCTGGATTATTCATCGTTGAAGGTGAAAAAATGTGTACTGAATTACTACAAAATCAATCAGAAAACATTGTTTTTTTAGCGCATTTAAACTCGTTTAAACCTTCAGAAATAGAGGGGGAAATTGTTGAGGTTTCCTCAAAAGAATTGGAACAGCTCTCACTCTTAAAAACACCGAATCTTGTTTTAGCAATTGTAAAAAAACCAAGTAAAAGAATAAGCCAAGCATCAACTACAAAATTAACGCTTGCATTAGATGGTGTTCAAGACCCTGGTAATCTAGGTACGATTCTCCGAATTGCAGATTGGTTTGGTATTGAAACGATTATTTGTTCGAAAGAAACCGTTGATTGTTTCAATCCAAAAGTTGTTCAAGCATCAATGGGTGCGGTATTTAGGGTACATTGCTTTTACACGGATTTATCTATGTATTTAAAAAATGTGAAAGTACCAATTTATGGTGCAGATTTAAACGGTGATAATCTTTTTGAACTAAAAGCTTTGCAACCAGGTGTAATCGTTATGGGAAATGAAGGAAATGGACTTTCAACTGAAGTTCGAGAATGCATTCAACAAAAATTAATGATTCCAAAATTTGGAAATGCTGAATCGTTAAATGTTGCTGTTGCAACAGGAATTATTGTTTCTGCATTTTTCAATAAATAAATGCAACCTTTTCACATTAAATAATGTCTTTATTTTAACTTTTAATGTTATTTTTGACAATTAACTACAAGACAAGTATGAAAAACTACAAAAAAAGCAAAAGCGTATTGTTCATTTTTGCACTTTTAATTTCTATGCAATCCTTTTCTCAAGGAAAGCTTAAAACTTCTCAAGACTGGAGTTTACTTAAAGAACAAAATGGAATCAAAATCTTTTCGCGCTTAAGTGAATGTGATATGATTGAAGGCCAAAAGCCATTAGTCTACTCATTTATTAAAATTGAAAACACTACTAGTATAGCGCAATCAATTTCGTTTGATCATGTGTTAGCATTTAAAGAAGGATGTGATGGTTGTGTTCCTAATCCAGAATGTGCAGTTGTTTTATCAATTCCTGGTAATTCATCATTAGAAGCTGATTGCAATATTAATGGTCACATTTTATCAAGAATTGTTGCGAACCCTAATCTCTTGGGAGGTTGGTCGTTTGAAAAAACATTAATCAAAAACTTACAAATTAAATAAGATGAAAAAATTATTATATATTATTTTGTTGGTAGTTCTTGGTAATAACTTACATGCTCAAAATGTTTATTGCAGTGTTACTGTTTTTCCAGATGATACAACTGTTTGTATAGGTGATACTGTATATATCCAATCCGTATCCAATTTAGTGAATGGTGGACAATCATTTAGCTTTAATAATGGAGTAATGCCAACTGGATGGACAGCTACAGGTGGAACAAATTTTAGTACACCCTGCGGTGCTAATCCTACAGGAACTCCTTATTATTGGGCCCAAACTTCAGGTGTTACCCCTCAAATTGTAACAGCAGCATATGATGTTAGTTGTGGTGGTTACATTTTATTTGACATGAAATTTGCTATACAATCTCAACCAAGCCCTTGCGAAGGACCTGATTTAGCAAACGAAGGTGTTTCCCTTCAATATTCTACGAATGGAGGTACAAATTGGTATGATATCAATTATTATTCACCTGGTGGTTTTGTATTAGCAACTAATCCAGGTTCATCAGGAAGTGTTTTGCCTGCTGGTTCTGTTACTCCATATACTTCATGGAGTTCTTTTACCGTTCCTATTCCAGTTGCTGCACAATCCACTACTACAAAGTTTAGATGGGTTCAATTAGCATCAAGTTCTTCTGCAAATGACAATTGGGGGTTGGATAATATTGTAATCAATTCAACTGGAGTTCCATGTGGGGCTTCAACAGATGTAATGTGGAATCAAAACCCACAATTAAATCAAGATAATTTTTACTACGTAGCGCAACAAGACACACAATTTGTTTGTTATGTTTACGATACAACTGGGGTTTACCATTGCCAATCTGTTGCTGTGAATATTCACGTTCATCCAGATGCTATGAGTTATAATTTAGTTGACACAGCGTATTCTCAATGTCCAACTTTTGCGCCAACAGTAAGTGTTACAAATATTGGCGGATCTATTGCTCCCTACACATACAACTGGTCAACAAATAGTTCTACTAATACAACAACATTGCCAACAAGTGGGTTAGAACACGATACACTGACGTATTATGTCACCATTAACGATTGGTGTAACTACGAAAGATACGATAGTGTCGTTTTAATTGTAAATAAAACATTAAATATTGACACTATTTTTTCGGGTCCAGCCACATGTGAACCTGTTGGTTACGCTTCAGCTTTTGTCGTAGGTCAAAATGTTACACCACTTCACGGAGTTTATTATACTTGGTCAAATGCTTCTAATCAAGCTGGACCTACAGCGTCCGTTTGGTCTGACATTCCATCAGGTTGGTATTATATTTCTGTAGAAGACGCCGTTTGTACAGATGAAGACAGCGTATTTATCGACATGCTTAATCCGCCAACAGCAGATTTTACAGCATCCATTACTACAGGATGTAGTCCTTTAAATGTTAATTTTATCAATAATAGTCAAAACACTAGTTCTTATGAATGGGATTTTGGAAACGGAACAGTAATTAACGCAAATGATACGACTTCTCAAAATCAAACATTTGATCAATCAACACAAGTTCAATTAGTTGCATTTGCTTCTCCTTTGTGTTCAGACACGATGATTGTAAATATTAACATTGCAGCTTGTGGTTGTACAAATCCAAACGCAACAAATTACAACCCTAATGCAGTATTAGATGATGGAAGTTGTATTTTACCATTTCCAACAATTGAACCTGCAAATGTATTTACACCAAATGGAGATGGTTCAAACGACGTGTTTTTCTTGACAGCAACGAACCATAAAAACTTACAACTTTTTATTACAAATAGATGGGGTCATTTAATGTTTGAGGGTTCAGGTTTGAATCCTACATGGAATGGAAACAATCAAAGTGGTAAACCTGCAAATGAAGGTGTTTATTTTTACAAATACATTATAACAGGTGTTGATGAAACAAAACTTGAAGGTGAAGGTTTCTTGAATTTAACAAGATAATTTTATTCAATATTTTACAATAGGCACTCAAAAGGTGCCTATTTTTTTATTCAATATTTAGTAAATTTGTCCACCAACTAATAAAAATGCATCAAAACGAATTAAAAATTCTTAAAGAATTTTACAACATTATTTCAGAAAGTAAACAACTTATGTTTGATGCAATTGCTGCAGAACGAACCAAACATCTTACTGTTGTTTTAGAAAACATTCATCAAGAACACAATGCTTCTGCTGTTATGCGCTCATGTGACTGCTTTGGAATACAAGATCTTCATGTAATTGAAAAAAACAACCAATATAAAGTTCAACGTGATATCGCTTTAGGCGCAGGAAGATGGGTTGACTTATACAATTTTGACAAAGGAGAAAACCCTTCGCTTGACTGTATAAAAAAGCTGAAAGAAAAAGGTTATAAAATTGTTGCAACAACACCACACACAAATGATGTAACGATTAATGAGCTAGATTTATCGCAGCCTATTGCTTTAGTTTTTGGTACAGAACATACAGGTATTTCAGCGGAAATCATAGCTGAAGCGGATGAATTTGTGAAAATTCCCATGTATGGTTTTTCAGAAAGTTTTAATATTTCTGTTTCCGTTGCTATTACATTAAATGTTTTAAGAAACCGTTTAGAACAAAGTGAATTAAACTGGAAATTAAGTCCTGAAGAACAAACTGCTCTTAAAATTAAATGGTCAAAAAAAATATTACGTGCTGGAAATGAATTAGAAGTCGCATTTAGAGTGCGATTATTTCAAAAAGATTAATATCTTTGCACACGATTACTACTATTAGAGATAAAATATATATACTATGGGAAGAGGAGATAAAAAAACAGCAAAAGGAAAAAGAGCCATGGGTTCTTACGGAAATAGCCGTAAAAAAAATGTAGCAACTGTTGTTGCACCAAAAGCAAAAAAAACAGTTAAAGCAAAAGAAACTGTTGCAACAGAGAAAAAAGTAGCTGCAAAAAAACCTGCAGTGAAAAAAGAAGCTGCTGAAAAGAAACCAGCTGCAAAAAAAGCAACAAAGAAAACGGAAGAGTAAATAGTCCTTAAGCTGTCAAAATTGACAGCTTTTTTTTGTTCATTACTTTTTTATTAAATTTTAAAAATTAAACAGGTAAAGTTTACATTTTTAACGAAATTTGAAGCTAGCATTTTCAACATATAAAAATAATATCATCTGATTATGAAACATAATTTTGGCGCAGGACCTTGCATTCTTCCTCAAGAGGTTTTTAAACAAGCTGCAGGGGCAGTTTTAGACTTCAATGGTTTATCTATTTTAGAAGTTTCTCATAGACATAAAGACTTTGTTGCAGTAATGGACGAAGCAATTGATTTAGTTAAAAAAGCTTTAAATGTACCTGAAGGTTATTCCGTAGCATTTGTTCAAGGTGGAGCAACATTAGGATTTACAATTGCCGCATTGAACATGATGCGCGATTCAAAAAAAGCAGCGTACATCAATACAGGTACGTGGGCATCTGGAGCAATCAAAGAAGCCAAAAAAGTTGGTGTTGATTGTCAAGTTATTGCCAGTTCTGAAGATAAAAACTTCTCATATATTCCGAAAAATTTTGATATTCCAACAGACGTTGATTATCTACATTTCACTTCAAACAATACAATTTACGGTACTCAATTTAAAGAATTCCCTAAATCAACTTTGCCTTTAGTTTGTGATATGTCATCTGATATTTTTTCAAAAGAAATCAATGTAGCAGATTTTGATTTAATTTATGCTGGAGCTCAAAAAAATCTTGGTCCTGCTGGCGCAACATTATACATTGTTAAAGATAGTGTGCTTGGAAAATCAACTTCTCCATTTATGCCAACCTATTTGGATTTAAAACAACAAGTTGAAAAAGAGTCGATGTTGAATACACCACCCGTTTTTTCTGTTTATGTGGCTCTTTTGAATTTAAGAGATTTAATGGCAAATGGTGGCGTTAAAGCAATGGAAGCAAAAAATAATGCGAAAGCTGCGTTATTATATAACGAAATCGATGCAAACCCTTTGTTCAACGGAACAGTTGCAACAGAAGATCGCTCTAATATGAATATAACATTTACTCTAAAAGACGAAACATTGCAAAGCTCTTTTGACGAAGCTTGGAAAGCAGCAGGTATTGTTGGACTTCCAGGACATCGTTCTACAGGAGGTTACAGAGCTTCCATGTACAACGCATTACCAATTGAAAGCGTTCAAGTATTAGTTGATGTAATGAAAGAATTTGCTCGTAAAAACGGATAATAGATACTATTAAGATGAAAATTTTAGCAAACGACGGAATTTCCTTAGTCGGAAAACAACAATTAGAAAGCGCTGGATTCACTGTTATTACTGAAAAAGTTGAACAAGCAGATTTAGCAAAAGAAGTAAATGAGCAGGGAATCGAAATGATTTTAGTTCGAAGTGCTACAACGGTTCGAAAAGAAGTGATTGATGCGTGCCCACAACTGAAATTAATTGGACGAGGTGGTGTTGGAATGGACAACATTGATGTTGAATATGCACGTTCAAAAGGAATTCAAGTGATCAACACGCCTGCATCTTCCTCACAATCTGTTGCAGAATTAGTAATGGGCCATTTATTTGCAATTTCTAGATCATTGAATGATTCCTACAAAAACATAGAACATGGAGATTTTTCAGCATTGAAAAAGAAATATGCTAAAGGTGTCGAATTACGCGGAAAAACGATTGGAATCATTGGTTTTGGTAGAATTGGTCAAAGTTTAGCTAGTTATGCTATTGGCTGTGGAATGAATGTTGAAGCGATAGATCGAACTGGACTTCCTGTAAAAATTCAACTTGAATTAGGAAATGGAGTAAAGATTACTACTGAAATTATACCTGTAAATAGTTTAGCATCTGTTATCGGTTCATTGGATTACATTTCTATTCACGTTCCAAAACAACCTGATGGTTCAGCTGTCATCGGTAAAACCGAATTTGAAGCGATGAAAAAAGGCGTTCGAATTGTAAATGCTGCTCGTGGTGGTGTTATTAATGAAGACGATTTGTTAGTTGCTATTGCTGATGGTACAGTTGCAAGTTGTGCATTGGATGTTTTTGAAAATGAACCAAATCCAAGAAAAGAGTTGCTTTCCAATGAAAAAATTGCTTGCACTCCACATGTAGGAGCAGCAACTTTAGAAGCACAAGATCGAATTGGAGAAGAATTAGCATCTTTAATCATAGAAGCATTTGGTAAAAAATAATTCATTATATTTACCTATGAATGTTAAGGGATATGAGTTTCATATCCCTTTTTAATATACTGAAATGAGTAAAATCGCCCCATTCAAAGCTTTAAGACCCGTACGTGACAAAGTTCACTTGGTAGCTACACGTCCGTATTATTCGTATAAAAAAAATGTTTTAACTGCTAAGCTAGAGGATAATCCTTTTACTTTTCTTCGTATCATCAATCCTGAATTTGGAAGTACAATTCAAACAAAAGCAAATACACCCGAACGATTTGCATTGGTGAAAGAAAAATATGCAGAATTTATCGAAGAAGGAATTTTAATTAAAGATGCGAGTTCTCATATTTATATATACCGTCAAACAAAAAACGGACATGAATTCACCGGCGTTATTGCAGGTGCAAGTGTAGAAGAATACCATGCTGATTTAATCAAAAAACACGAGGCAACGCTTACTTCAAGAGAAGCGATGTTTACCAATTACCTGGATGTTGTTGGATATAATGCTGAACCAGTGTTACTCTCCTACCCGCATGATGTACACATTGAACAATTAATTATCGAAGCAACTGCAGAGCGTCCAGAATATGAATTTACAACGACAGATCGCATCAAGCATGAAGTTTGGGTTTTACCTGAAGCACAATCCTTTAAAATCATACAAGCATTTGAATCGATAGAGGCTGTTTATATCGCAGATGGTCATCATCGCTCTGCTTCATCAGCAGGATTGAAAAAACACCGACAAGAAAAAGGAACTGATGGTTTTCCAAATGAAGACTTTTTCTTAGCCTATTTCATTGATGAAACGAAATTGAAAATATTAGAATTCAATCGATTAGTTGATACGTTAAACAATTTATCAGAAGATGAGTTTTTAACACAACTCAGTAAAAATTTCACTATTTCAACATTAAACCAAGCGCAAAAACCATACAATGAGCATGAGTTTACCATGTGTTTGAATGGCAAATGGTTTCAATTAATCGCAAATCCAGGACTTATTGATCCTAATCACCCTGTGAAATGTTTAGATGCTGAAATCTTGACAACAACTATACTTTCGCCTATTTTAGGAATCGATGATTTGAAAACAAATGAACACATCGAATTTATAAGTGGTGCTGAACCGATTGAAACATTTCAAGAAAAAATTACGTCTGGAAAATTCAAAGTAGGATTTATTTTGTTTCCTGCAACCATTGAACAAGTGAAACGTGTTGCTGACAATCAATTGATTATGCCTCCCAAATCAACTTGGGTTGAACCAAAAATGCGCAGTGGATTAACCATTTATAAAATCAACGAATGATTGCAGAACAATTACAGCAAATTAAATCATCTTTACCAGAAAACGTAACTTTAGTTGCTGTTTCTAAAACAAAGCCTAAAGAAGACTTATTAGTAGCATACAAAGCTGGTCAACGCATATTTGGTGAAAACAAAGTGCAAGAAATGTGTGATAAACACGATGCACTTCCCAAAGACATTGAATGGCATTTAATTGGCCATTTACAAAGCAATAAAGTGAAATACATTGCTCCTTTCGTTGCTTTGATTCACGGAGTTGATAGTTTAAAACTTTTACTTGAAATAAATAAACAAGGAGCTAAAATTCAGCGTGTTATTCCTGTTTTATTACAATTTTACATTGCAAAAGAAGAAACGAAATTTGGTTTATCCATCGAAGAAGCAACCGAAATAATGGAGCTAAAAGATACATTAACGTATTGTTCAATCCAAGGTTTAATGGGAATGGCTTCCTTTACTAATAATGAAAACCAAGTAAAAGCTGAATTTGCGCAATTAAAATCACATTTTGACCTATTCAAATCTACTTACTTTCAAAAAGATGAACGCTTCTCAACTTTATCTATGGGAATGAGTGGCGATTATTCATTGGCAATCGAAGAAGGAAGCACAATGGTTCGAATTGGTAGTTCTATTTTTGGTTCCCGATGAGAATTATAGTATTATCTTTATTACTAAGTTGTATTTCTAATTTGAATGCTCAATACTACAAAGATAGTTTACAAGCATTACGTGTTGTGTATTCTGGAGAAATACTAGATACTTCAGCAAAAGTATTAAATCAACAAGAAATCAATGAATTGGTTGGATTAAAATTCTATGACATTGATTCTACGTATAGAATTGTTGGACATTTTGAAAAAAAAATTGGCAAAAAATTCGAAATGCCAACTTCAACAGATCGAAAACCAATCTATCGTGCATATGGTTTGGTAACCTTTGATTTAGCAGGCAAAACACACCAATTGACCATCTATCAAAATATGTCTCTTAAAAAACAAAAAGAATACAGAACCTATTTATTTCTGCCTTTAAGAGATGGATCAAGTGGCAACGAAACGTATGGAGGCGGAAGGTATTTAGATTTAAATATACCTGAAAAAGACACAATAATACTGGATTTCAATCGTTTATACAATCCATACTGTGTATATTCTCATCGGTACTCTTGCCCTATTCCACCGAAAGAAAATTACATCAGTTTACCAATCAATGCTGGAGAAAAAGTTCCAATTGGATACGCCAATCATTAAAATTAAACAGATGAAAACAAAAAAAGAAATTGTTGACAATTGGTTGCCGCGCTATACTGGCGAACAATTAGAGAATTTTGGTGACTATATATTGCTGTGTAATTTTCATAATTACATAGAGCAATTTGCAGAAATGCATAACGTTGAAATTATTGGTAAAGGAAAACCGATGCAATGCGCTACAGCTAATGGAATCACCATTATTAACTTTGGAATGGGTAGTGCTTCCGCTGCAACGTGCATGGATTTGCTTTCAGCTATACAACCAAAAGCTGTTTTGTTTTTAGGGAAATGTGGTGGATTAAAACGAAAAAATGAAGTTGGGGATCTTGTTTTGCCGATTGCAGCCATTCGTGGAGAAGGAACAAGCAATGATTATTTCCCACCTGAAGTTCCAGCATTACCTGCTTTTGCTTTACAAAAAGCGATTTCTACAACCATTCGCGACTTCAAAAAAGATTATTGGACTGGAACAGTTTACACGACCAATCGTCGTGTTTGGGAACATGATGAACAATTCAAAGTGTACCTTCAAACCATTCGTGCAATGGCTATTGACATGGAAACCGCTACTATTTTTAGTGTAGGCTTCGCTAATAACATTCCAACAGGAGCATTGTTATTAGTTTCTGATCAACCAATGGTTCCAGAAGGAGTTAAAACAGATAAAAGCGATTCATTGGTCACAACCAATTTTGTGGATAACCATTTAGCCATTGGAATTGCTTCATTGAAACAATTAATCAACAATGGAGATACTGTAAAACATTTGCAATTTTAACATTCATTATCAATCAAAACACACCAAAACAACTATATTAGCGTTAGAAAAAAGTAAACTTAAAATTGAATTATATGAAAATCAAAACAATTGTATTAGTAGGATTAGTGAGTATGTTATCAATAACTACCGTGTCTGCACAAGATAAAGAAAAGAAAACTCCGCAAGAAAGAGCAACAATGTTAACAGAACGCATGGACAAAGCTTTGGTGTTAACAGCGGATCAAAAAGCGAAAATCTCAGAATTAAATTTGGGTGTTGCGTTGAAAAATGAACGAATCAGAAAAGATGCCAGCTTAACGAAAGATAAAAAGAAAGAAGCATTAGAGGCGAATAAAGCTACTAGAGATATGAATTTAAAAATGATTTTAACTCCTGAACAATATGCCAAAGTTCAAAAAATGCAAGCAAAAATGCAAGAGCGAAGAGAAGCATACAAAGAAGATAAGAAAGAAAACGAACATCCAGAAGAATTATAATTAATTCCATTGTATAAATCCTCAGCTAGTCAGTTGGGGATTTTTTTTTGCTTTATTCTTTGTAAAAAAGTATTTTTGAATTTAATAATATTTAACCACTCTAATAATCATGAAACATTTACCAAGTTTTTTTAATTACAAAGAAGAAAATGCTGACCATGGGTACGAAACCATGCAAGATTTCTTTTTAAGTTGGACAATTCGATGTGCGAATGAAAGCTACAAAAACACTAACCCAATTCTGTATGAATATGCTAGAAGAATAGTTTTTGGATTGATCTATGGCGAAAACGAAAACGGGAATTATATCCTTAAAAAGGAAATTAATAGCGATTTCATAGTGACTTCTGTAAAATCTAAAAGACAATTCAAAAATATTGATCTTCTGGTAGAATTAGAAATTTCTTTTTCAGAAAAAGTATTACTAAATATTGAGAATAAATGGTATTCAAAGCTTGATCCAAATCAATTAGAAAAATACAACAATTTTATAAAAAATGAATACCCATCATCAAAAATTTCAAATCTTTATATTACATGCGATGATTGTAGAAAAAACTATGAAGAAGAGAAAAAAAATTGCATTGCAAACAATTACAAGTTTTTGACAATAGATCAGATCTTTAGGTATGCAGGTATGGATAATGGAGATAAGACAACAAATTATTTATTTGATGAATATTGGTTTCGTTAATAATTTTACTAAACAAAAAAGGCTATCCTCACAGATAGCCTTTTCAATTATATGTAAACTTATTAGTTTTCCATTAATTTGATCAAGTTCAATGCAGAACCAGCTTTGAACCATTCAATTTGAGAATCATTGTACGTATGATTCAATAAAATGATTTCTTTAGAACCATTTGCGTGAACGATTTCTAAAGACAATGGTTTACCTGGAGCGAAACTTTCTAAATCGATGAAATTGAAAGTGTCATTTTCTAAAATTTTATCATAATCTGCTTCATTCGCAAATGTCAATCCTAACATCCCTTGTTTTTTCAAGTTTGTTTCGTGGATTCGTGCAAATGATTTCACGATAACTGCACGCACACCTAGGTGACGTGGCTCCATTGCTGCGTGTTCACGTGAAGAACCTTCTCCGTAATTGTGATCTCCAACAACGATTGAAGGAACACCAGCCGCTTTGTAAGCACGTTGAACTGCAGGAACCTCTCCTACTTCACCTGTCAATTGATTCACTACAGAATTTGCTTTTCCATTGAATGCATTCTCAGCACCAATCAACATGTTATTAGAAATATTATCTAAATGTCCACGGTATTTCAACCATGGTCCAGCCATAGAAATATGATCCGTAGTACAT
>JAGNZC010000046.1 GCA_017984635.1 Crocinitomicaceae bacterium | reverse complement strand
GTTTTACTGGTACTGCTTACCCATTCATAATCTTTCAACAGACCTTCCATAAATATTCATTAGGAGTCAGGTAAATTTAAACGGGATTAAAAAGAAATTAAACGTTTTAATAGTAGGATTAAATAGATTCCATTTTTACATCATAAAGTTATCGAATGAGAAATTCAGATCGGCCTTTTTCATTTTAGCTAAAACTGATTTTAAAAGCGTTAAAAACAAAATACTGTTTGAGCTCGCTTGGCTGATAAGTTGATAAAATAATGACAGTAAGTCCGAGAGCTATAATGGCTGATTAAGGCGAGTTTATTTTGTTTAGCTTTTTAAATCAGTTTTAGCGTTAAGAAATGAAAACAGCCTTGATTTTTTTTGGTTCTTTTTTGTATTAAGACAAAAAAGAACAATGATCATAAACCGGAATTTAGGACAACTTTAGCGAATGACGGGGTCCACCAAAGCGGTTTCGTCCCAAATTTTTGACTTGACCATTTATATGGCTTCAAAAAAAAATCGCAAATCTTATCCTCAGTAAGATTTGCGATTTTCCTGTTTTTATGTGAAATATAAAATTTATTGCACTACCCAGATTTTCACATTAGCCATACCAAATGAAACAGCTGAAAAAGATGGATTAAAAATTGCAATTCTAATGGTATTTTGTGCGGAGACGTATGCCGAAATAAAACATCCCTTTAAATCCGTATCCAGAGAAGCGACGATAATATTTCCAAGACTTACACCCGGGACTGTAATCGGTGGTGATAAAAAGCTTTGACCAGTACTGATAATGCCAATATTCATCGCACCGGTAGAAGTTCCGCCTGTCGCAATTTCTATACTCCCGGGACCATTGGTCACAATGACACCTTTACCGGCTGTAATATTAGCCAGTACAGGACCAGATCCTGTTGCACCAATTGGAATTTGACCATTTGTAGCCTGACCTAAAGCTTGAACAGGATTGGTGCCTTTGCCAAGAAGCAGACTATTATTGGTTAAGGTAGCATCTCCTGTTCCACCATTTTTGACAGGAAGTACATTGGTCACTTTACTTGTAAGATCAATGGTTCCATTCGCTATGTCCTGATTCTGTATCGTGAGATCCAATATTTTGTTGGTCGTAATGGCATCATCGGCTATATCGTCTGTATAAAATGCATAAGGAACAGACATAAATTGTTGATTACTTACCAGTTTGTAAATACTGTCATTTTTAGTGGAAATTTCTACTTTTAAAAATTGATCCGCATCAATCCAAGGAATGTCAAGTAATCTGGTAAACAAGCTACTTGCACTGCGATTTCCTTTACCGATAATCAAAGTGAATAAACCATATTTGTCCGTGTTGGTAATGTGGGTTTCTTCCCACTGAACAGCACCATTTAATCCTTTGGTAATGGAAAAACGGACCCCAATAGTTTTATTATATAGTGGTTTGCCTTCAATGTCCATGCCTACGATTTCCTTTCCGTTTTCATCAATGGCTACGGCTTGATAATAAATTCCGTTCAGGTCTCCGATTTGTTGGGCAATGCTTTTTTCAACTAATCCCAAAAGGAGAAACGTGCTGATATAAATGAATTGAAATATCTTTTTCATAAGACAGTAATTTATAAATGTTATTTAGAAATTGAAAATGAAAGCCCAAGTGTAAGACCAAGAGCCGTATTGCTTGATTTCTGATCGGTATCTTTTTCAAGATTTGAAAGTCCAAGCAGATAGTTAAATTCTATATTGGTAGATATGCGATCATGGAGTACTATATCCACGCCGGGTGAAAAATTGAGCCCAAAATCTGAACGCTTAAGTTGCTCAGATTCTATAATATTGAAGTGTTCATTATTTAGAATTTGGGATCCCTGCACTAAATATCCAAAATAGCCAAACACCATAAGATATGGGCTTATTTTGTTTATTTTGTACAAGTAACCTATCCCTAATTTCGGTTCAAAATATTTTAACCGCCAGGAATATTCACTATCATCATAATTCAGATTAGCACCACCATTTCTCATGCTTAATCCCAAGCGAAACAGCAGGCCATTGTTTAAATCATATCGATACCCCACACCATAAGAATTGGTAAAAATACCTGTATACTCTTTGTTCAGTTTTATTTTATCGCTGTCCTTAAATTTGAATTTGGTAATGAGTTGAGCGGCTTCTATGGTAATGGAAGATTGGGCTGTTGAAACCAACTGAACACCAAAAAAGCAAATTAGTATAATTATATTTTTCATTTGATGTAATTTTTATTGTTTAGCAATCATTAGTTTGAATGTTTGAATATTTTGATGTGCATCCAGGATTTTAATCAAATAAATGCCCTGAGGCCATTTATCACATGGAATAACATGAGACTTTAACCCATTTAGCAATTCTGAATAATAAATATTTCCGGTCAGATTCATAATTTGTATAAGTGTTGGTCCAACTTCGTTTTCTGAACTTAAGGAGATGGAATAACTGGCTGGATTAGGAAAGACTTTTATGGCAGTCTTCGCTAAATCCGGTGACCCAAAATGCTGAATATAAACCGATGCCGATTGCTGAAACCCTTGACATAAAACAAAATGCTCGTCAAAATGATTTGTCGTATTGAAACATTGACCAGCTGTCTGTTGGATGGTTTGAAAGTCACTATGACTTATCGATCCATAACTTGAGACACATTGCCGCCGAACAGACTGTGTCCAAGCGTCTTGACTGAACGTAGAAATTAGTAAAATCAAAGACAAGAAATAATGAGTGTAGCGTAATTGTTTTGTTTTCATCATTTGCAGATTATTAATGTGGCTCCGTTTTTTTTTAAAGTGGGATCTGGACTCCACTGATTTTATTTAAGCAATTGTAAGGGGGTAGGCCTTCTATGGGTTACCATTCAGAATTTATCGTTAAATATTGCATGGATAGCTATTATAAAAGCTGAATTGAAATGAATATCAGGGAAACACATGAGATGTGTTTGAGCAAATATATACAGATTTAATTTTTAATCCAAACTAAATTTACTAATAATTTTAAAAATTTTGACACCCATGCCAAAATGAAAAAGGACAACCAGTCTGTGCCCAAATTCATCCTATTAGCTAAAGAACACGAAACTTGGTGAGCATGCTTAATTTTTAATGAGCCGTCCCCAAAAAACAGACATTAGATAAGTTACTTTGTTTTGGCAAACCACTACTTTAAGCCATTCATAAACTTCTAAAACAATTTACCAAAAAGAAGGCCCCCTCAGAACTTATCTACAACAAAAACGCCTTTCCAAATGTTTCTCTCAGTCCCCAATATTGGGATTGGTCTACTTCACACTTTAAGAATTTGTTTAAAGCAATCAGTCGTAATGAAGAAATAGAAGATCGTGAGTTCGACATGATGTTCCCAAAACAAATTCAGGCCGACTCGGAATTTCATTTCACCCCAATCAAAATTGCCAAACTTGCTGCAACCTACCTTGCAGACCACCAAGAAACTAAAATACTGGACATTGGTTCGGGTGCAGGAAAATTTTGTATGATCGGATCTGCCTGCACCGATGCTTTTTATATTGGTGTGGAACAAAGGAGTCATCTGAATAACATTGCCATCCGGCTAGCCAAAAAACATGATTTAACAAAAATTGATTTTATCCACTCCAACATCACATCCATTTCATTTGGTGACTATGATGCCTTTTATTTTTTTAATTCATTTCATGAGCATCTCGATCACACAGGCAGAATGGATGACAGTCAGGCATGGAGTAAAAAACTTTATGAAGAATATTCCCTTTATGTGAAAACAGAATTGGATAAAATGCCCGCGGGTACCAAATTAGTGACTTACTTCAGTTATTTGGATGAAGTTCCTGACAGCTACGAACTGCAGTATTCGTATGAAGAATACAAACTGAAAATGTGGCAAAAGAAATTATGATAAAATTATTTTCTGAATATTTTCTAAGATAAAATATTGCCTTAATTAATTATTCTCTGCAGGCAGCAATTCTTCTTCGAATCAGGTCTGTATTAAATAGACCGATCTAATCTAATTTTCCCTGAACTGTCTAAATAGTATTCAAAGTCTGTATATTCGGCTTTAATCCGGATTATTTATTATTTTCCATTCATGCATCAAACAAATAAATGAAAACAATACAACTGATTTTCTCCGTACTTCTATTTTCACTCCTCGGATTGAATATTCATGCACAGCCTAAAAGTTTTGCACCACGAGGCATAGGGGGCGGTGGAGCTCTTTTCTTTCCGACAATTAATCCGGCAAATGACAACGAGTTTTATGTGAGCTGTGATCTGAGCACACTTTTTCACAGCACAGATTTTGGAAGACACTATGACCAAATTGATTTTACCAAACTGCAGGTGTTCAATACCTCCACTTATGAATTTACCAAAGATCCTAAAATTGCCTACAGCAATTTTAACGATGGAAACAGCGGATTTCCGGTTAAAACTACCGATGGTGGAAATACCTGGCTACCCATCAGCGCATACAATGTGAACACTTATGGCAATGTCTATACCATGAAAGCAAATTACCAAAATCCACAACAAGTCCTCATTGGTGCCTATGGTGATATTTTAATCACCAACGATGGCGGAAGCACTCTGAAGCTGGTAAGACATGCAGCCAGCAATGGAGCAGGCCTGATCATGGGTGGTGTATTTTTTGACGGTCTGAATATTTACATCGGAACCAACGAAGGCATTGTGTTTTCTACAAATGGCGGAACCAGCTTTGGCCTCATGCCCAACAAAGGATTGCCTAACGGTCAATTGATCTGGTCATTTGCAGGAGGTAAGGAAGCAGGCACAACCAGGTTCGTATGCATCACAGCGAGTTCAGGAGATGTGTACAACGGGGTAATGCCCTGGGATTATTCAGGATTTGGGAAAGGAGTTTACACCATGGAAAATGCGAGTGGAACCTGGACAGCAAAATCAACCGGAATTAATTTCTCCAACGACTATCTTATGTATGCGGCCATGGCATCAAATGATGTGGATACGATTTATCTGGGTGGTCATGACAATGCTTTGGGCGTTCCACTGGTATTCCAATCCACCAATGGCGGATCCAACTGGTCAAAAAAATTCAACACCACCAATAATGCAAACATCGTCACCGGATGGGAAGGTTTTGGAGGCGATAAAAACTGGAGCTGGAGTGAAACCTGTTTCGGCATTACTGTAGCGCCTTTCAATTCAGGAAAAGTGATGTTTACCAATTACAGCAACGTACAACTCAGCAGCGATGGAGGTAATAATTGGCGTCAAGCATACGTACATGCGGCAGATGAACATCCTGCAGGAAGTTCTACCCCCAAAAATAAAGCCTACCACAGCATCGGTCTGGAAAACACCACCTGCTGGCAGGTGAGCTGGCAAGATGAGAATAATATGATCGCATGCTTTAGCGACATTGGTGGTATCAGAAGTACCAATGCGGGAAACAGTTGGGGATATCAGTACAGCGGTTTTTCAGTCAACTCACTTTACCGTCTGGAAGAATCAGCAGATGGCATATTGTTTGGTGCTTGCTCCAACATCCATGACATGTATCAAAGTACCCGACTTGCTGATGCACAGCTCGATGCAAATGATGCCAATGGAAAAATTATTTATTCCATGGATCGTGGTGTAAGCTGGAACAATCTTCGGGTATTTAATCATCCTGTGTTTTGGTTGGCTAAAGATCCGAACAACAAAAACAGAATGTATGCTTCCGTCATCCATTACGGAGGAACACCAGGCAATCAGCAGGGTGGCATTTACATGACCAACAATCTGAATAATCTGGTTGCGTCCACCTGGACCAAACTTCCCAACCCAGCACGCACTGAAGGGCATCCTGCAGCAATTGCCGTACTTAAAGATGGCAAAATGGTATGCACCTTTTCCGGAAGGAGAAATTCATCAGGCGCATTTACTGCAAGCTCCGGAGTATTCTTGTACGACCCTATGACAAATACCTGGAAAGATGTGGGCAATGCTTCCATGAATTATTGGACAAAAGACATTGTGATAGACCCCAATGATCCTGACCAAAACACCTGGTATGTCTGCGTTTTCAGCGGATGGGGCGGTGCGCCGAACGGCCTGGGAGGATTGTACAAAACAAAAGACAGGGGGGCAAATTGGACCAAACTAACCGGCATACAATTTGATCGTGTGACTTCCATTACTTTCAATCCCAAAAAACTTACACAGGCTTATCTGACTACAGAAACGCAGGGGCTCTGGGTCAATGATGACATGAATAATGATTTACCCAATTGGAGGTTGGTTACTTCCTACCCTTTCAGACAACCTGAACGAGTGTTTTTCAATCCGTATAAACTAAATGAAATGTGGGTCAGCAGTTTTGGAAATGGAATGAAGGTAGGAGAAATAGAAACCACAGGTACGATAGAATTTAATTCACCTGCAGATCAGCTGGTAATCACCCCCAACCCGAATAATGGGAACTTCAATATAGAAATCCCTTCAAGAGGAATTTATGCTCAATTGGAAATTTATGATGCAATGGGCAAAATGGTTTATTCAGAAAAAATAAATTCAGGCTTCGGTACCAAACAAATATCATTGGAAAGGACGAATCTAAAAAGTGGATTGTATTCAGTGATGCTTTATGGAAAAGAGAAAATTAGCTGTGGAAAGTTTTTGGTCAACTAATTAATTACTTTCATTCCCAACCTATATATGATCAATTCAAACGGAGATTGATGTCTAGATTATACAAGTAAATTGATTCAATTACTTAAATAATTGTACTTTGTGGAAGTGTAGATCGAAGCGCATTCTTATGTGGTGGTAACTTTTGTCATTCCTTGAATAAAAAAAGACCATGAATCTATTTTCTAAATCACTTATTTTGTTGGTTGTGCTGATTTCATTCCAGCACATTTTTGCTCAGACTTATCCACAACTGGCAGGCACGTGGTATATAAATGGACAAGCAGATGCTCCCTGCTTAATTACGCAAAACCAACAATATTTAAATTTTAGTTATTCAGGTAACCAGTCAAAAGGATATTTTACTCAATCCGGTCAAATTTATGCATCTGACTGGAATGCCTATGCAAATTTGTCTGCTGACGGAAACACCATCACCTGGAATAACCAAAACTGGACACGCAATCCCACCATGAATTATGGTGACATCAGTGGCACTTGGTATGTCAACAGCGATCAGGCAAATGTTGCAAGTATTAGTCAAACAGGAAAAAATCTGGAGTTCAAATTTTCAAACGGAAGTTCTTCCGGATATTGGTATTCTTCCGGTCAGATATTCGCAACAGCCTGGAATACTTATGCAAACGTTTCTTCCGACCTGCAAACCATCACATGGGGAAATCAAACTTGGACAAGGAAACCCAACAACTCAGGCCCATCAAATAGAACTCACGAAAATAAACTGTATTGCAGATTTGAACTATCCACATTCTATTACGCCAGTCAACTTCTGGGGTCTGCATGGGGAAGAAGCGCTACAGAGCCAGCCTTTCCTACAGCAATTGGGATATCAGCCATGCAAGCACATTTACGGACAGCGTTGGATGTTTTTAAAGATTATGAAAACTGTTTAAACTATGACCTCTTCAAACTCAGAAAACTTGAAAGTGAATTAAGAACCATGTCCTCTGCAACGATCAGCAGGGAAATAGAAATTATTATAAAAGAATTACAAACCGCAATAAGTCGTGCTCCATTTAAATGTGACAATGGTGTTCAACCAATTGCTTTATTTGTTGCAGGAGTACATCTTGGCGCAGCGCAAGCATGGGCTTCCGCTCAGCAGTGCATGCCTGTTCCCATGCCCGCTGCCGTGGCCTCTGTAATTTCAGCACATTTGAATACAGCATCCACTGCACTGGCCCCTTATGCCCCTTGTCTGGACGCAACAAGAGCAGATAAGTCAAAAGTTGCGGCATTCAATTTTAACAATTTCAGTAATGTACCTTTAACTTCGTTGAATTCAATTGAAGCACATACTTTCATCGTCGGTACTGAAACACAACTATTATGGGCGATTGCCTTATCAGATTGTTGTTGTTCGTGCGCTACCGGAAATTCGAGCAATAATACCGGTTCCGCTTGCGATGCCACCTGCCAGGAATATTGTAAACAAAGAGGATATCGGGAAGGAAAATTCAATGGCAAAACAGTGTGTTTGCTTGGTGTAGTTTCAGATGGCAATGATCGTGGTTGCGATTGTAAATAAACAGATATTCAAGCCTAAAAATTTATTACTTAAAAATGGTTGTATATTGGAATACAAAATCTCCTCTTCTGGCTTAACTTTTTTTGACTATTAGTCAAGGTGTTTGACAATTATTAGTTATTACAAATTACATAATCTTCAAATTAATTTGTTAAGCCCAAAAGAATTAAAAATTGTAAGGCGTAACAATAAATTCAATAAATTCCACGATTAATTCAAAGTGAGTATAATTTTGTATATTTGCCTAGTGAAAAGAATATTGATCTACATCTTCAGTTTTTATCTTATGGCATTATCAATTATGCCATGCGCTGATGATATAGAGGGAAGATTTATTTCTACTGACACCTCGTTTCTTCCAACTTCTGATCATTCTGACCACAATAGCTCTTCAGACCACTGCACACCATTTTGCATTTGTGCATGTTGTGGACATTTCGTTGACTTCCAATTCCATAGTTATTTTTTATTACCCAGGGTTCAAGAAGATAATAAAGTCTTTTCATTTTATCCCACCAACTTCATTCCGGAGGTATATATATCAATCTGGCAACCTCCCAAAATCAGTTAATGGATTTCCATTGTTGTGCTTAGGCATGACAATAAATACTACTTACGTTGTTCATTCAGCGAAAGTTATTTTGTAATTATTCATTAAACTGGTCAAACAAATGTTAGATAATATAATTGCGTTCAGCATAAAAAATAAGTTTATCATCTCTTTAATGACACTTTCTCTTATAATCTGGGGAGTGTGGAGTGCAACAAAACTGCCTATCGATGCAGTTCCCGACATCACCAACAATCAGGTGCAAATCATTACAGTTTGCCCCACCCTTGCTGGACAAGAGGTAGAACAGTTGGTAACTTACCCCATTGAGCAAAGTATTGCCAACATACCCGATTTGGAAGAACTTAGGAGCATTTCTCGTTTTGGGCTGTCGGTAATTACTGTCGTATTTGATGACAAAGTAGACATTTATTTTGCTCGCCAATTGATAAATGAAAGACTCAAGGAAGCGGAAAGTAAAATACCTAAAGGGGTTGGAACACCCGAATTAGCACCAGTTAGCACAGGTTTGGGTGAAGTTTATCAATATATCATTCACCCAATAAAAAATAGTGAAAGCAAATACACAGCTATGGATTTGCGGACAATGCAAGATTGGATTGTTGCCCGCCAACTTTATGGAACTCCGGGAATTGCAGAGGTAAACAGTTTTGGCGGACAAATGAAACAATATGAAGTTGCCATAAACCCAGATCGTTTAGTTGCAATGGGTATAACCATTCCCGAAATTTTTAAAGCTTTAGAAAAAAATAACGAAAATACAGGCGGGGCCTACATTGACAAAAAACCTAATGCTTATTTTATTCGTGGTGTGGGTTTGATTGGTTCATTTGACGACATTAAAAACATTTTGGTAAAATCAAATCCAAATGGAATACCCATTTTAATAAAAGATGTTGCAGAAGTACATTTAGGAAGCGCTGTAAGATATGGTGCAATGACATACAACGGTGAGGTGGATGCAGTAGGTGGAGTGGTAATGATGCTAAAAGGCGCAAATAGTGCTGATGTGGTTGGTCGAATTAAGGATAAAATGGTAAACATTCAAAAATCATTACCAAAAGACATAGTTATAGAACCATATTTAGATAGAACAGATTTGGTAAACCGTGCCATTTCAACAGTAGAAAAAAACCTGATTGAAGGGGCTTTGATTGTAATTTTTGTTCTCGTTTTGTTTCTTGGAAATCTTCGTGCAGGTCTGATTGTTGCTTCCGCCATTCCATTATCAATGCTGTTTGCCTTGGGAATGATGAATGTGTTTGATGTAAGTGCAAATCTGATGAGCTTGGGAGCAATTGACTTTGGTTTGATTGTGGATGGCGCAGTAATAATAGTAGAAGCAACTTTACACCATTTAGGAATGCGAAATGCAATTGGCAAACTTTCTCAAACGGAAATGGACAATGAAGTTTTTATTTCTGCTTCGAAAATCCGTAGCAGTGCTGCGTTTGGTGAGATAATTATTCTAATTGTTTACATCCCCATACTTACTTTAGTCGGAATTGAGGGTAAAATGTTTAGCCCAATGGCTCAAACTGTATCTTTCGCAATTGTTGGAGCTTTGATTTTATCACTTACCTATATTCCAATGATGTGTGCAGCGTTTCTTTCTAAAAACATTTCGCACAAGCAAACATTGAGTGATAGAATGATGAACTTTTTGCAGCACCTTTATACACCTCTATTAGAAAAAGCAATCTTTTTCAAAAAAGTTATTGTAATAGCTACCGTTGGTGTATTCACATTTTCCGTATTTCTATTTTCAAGAATGGGAGGTGAATTTATTCCTACTTTACAGGAAGGTGATTTTGCATTTCATTGTATTTTGCCGCAAGGCACATCACTTTCACAAAGTTTAGAAACTTCTATGCAAGCATCCCGAATAATAAAAGAATTTGATGAAGTAAAAATGGTAGTTGGAAAAACAGGAGCAGCCGAAGTTCCAACTGACCCAATGCCGCCTGAAGCCACGGACATGATGATAATTCTAAAACCACAAAGCGAATGGAAACTCGATATTTCGTATGATGCGCTGGCAGAAGAAATTGAAGAAAAACTCAACACAATTCCTGGCGTTTTCTTTGAAAAAAATCAACCTATACAAATGAGGTTCAACGAACTAATGACAGGTATTCGACAAGATGTTGCCGTTAAAATCTTCGGTGAAAATATGGACACACTTTTAAGCTATGCCAATATGGTAAATGCAGTTGTACAAAGTGTGGATGGCGCAACAGAACCAAGCGTTGAAAGGGTTGCAGGTTTACCACAAATCGTAATCAAATACAACCGTTCGCAAATTGCCAATTATGGATTAAACATTGAGGACATCAATCACATTGTTTCTACTTCCTTCGCTGGAGGAAGTGCAGGTGTTGTGTATGAAAACGAACGAAAATTTGATTTGGTTGTTCGCTTAGACAGCACTCACCGCAACAACATTGACGATGTGAGTCACTTGTATATTCCAACTATCAATGGAACACAAATACCATTATCTCAAGTTGCTGAAATCAAAATGGAATTGGGTCCCGCACAAATTAGTCGTGAAGATGGCAAACGAAGAATTGTAGTAGGCTTTAATATAAAAGGCAGAGATGTAGAGAGTGTTGTTACCAATATTCAAAAGGAACTTAATGCCAGAGTAAAACTTCCCGAGGGCTATTATTACACTTATGGAGGTACGTTTGAAAACTTACAAGCAGCAAGTAACCGCTTGATGATTGCATTACCAATCGCCTTGACTCTCATTTTTATGCTGCTCTATTTTACTTTTAGTTCTGTTAAACAAGCCACGTTAATATATACCGCAATACCAATGAGTGCTATAGGTGGTGTGTTCGCCTTACTAATTCGTGATATGCCATTCAGTATTTCAGCAGGTATAGGATTTATTGCTTTGTTTGGAGTAGCTGTACTAAACGGTATAGTGTTAATCGGAACTTTCAATCAATTGGAAAAAGACGGCATGACAGATGTTTTGGAAAGAATCAAGGAAGGAACAAAAATTCGTTTACGCCCCGTTTTAATGACGGCAACGGTTGCCTCACTTGGTTTTCTACCAATGGCTTTATCACACGGCGCAGGTGCAGAAGTGCAAAAACCACTGGCAACTGTTGTGATAGGAGGCTTGCTAACGGCTACTTTCTTAACGATGTTTGTATTGCCTTTGCTTTATTTGATCTTCTCAACAAAAAGGAAAGTCAATATCAAGATTTCGACTGTAAGCATCTTAATTTTTGTAATACTTTCTTTAAATACGGTAAATGGTCAAACACAGACTGCAAAAACCATTTCAATTGAAGAGGCAATCAGAATAGCATTGAGTAACAATTTGGAAATTCAAGCACAACAACTCAATGTACTGTCATCCACTACCGTGAAAAAATCGGTATTTGAATTACCTAAAACAAATGTCAATTTTCAGTTAGGGCAATACAACAGCATCAATCAAGACAGAGCATTTCAGATTTCGCAAACCATTCCATTCCCAACATATTATACTGCGAAATCAGGTTTGTATAAAGCTGAATTGCAAAGTAGCGAATTAAAACAGCAAGCAACCGTAAACGATATAAAAGCACAGGTGCAATACTGGTTTTATCATTTGCAATATTTACAGCAAATAAAAATTCACTTGCTATCTATAGACAAATTGTATGACGAATTTGTGAGTGCTTCTGCCTTGCGTTACAAATCAGGCGCAGCAAATTTGTTGGAGAAAACCACAGCAGAAACCAAACGGGAGCAATTTTTCTTGCTTATCAAACAAAACGAAACTGACTATGCAACAGCATATAATTCGCTCAAAATGCTGTTGAACAAAAGCGAAGAATTTACAATTAAAATTAGTGAAAATTTGCAACCACTACATTTAACTACTTCGATTGACACAACGCTCATTTCAAATAATCCATTGATTAAAGAATTGTTTCAACGAGCCATCATTGCGGAGCAAAACAAAAAAGTTGAAGTGGCAGCTACGTTGCCTGATTTTAATTTGGGTTATTTTAACCAATCCTTAATCGGCACTCAAACCTTACATGGCAGTGACGTTTACTTTAACGGCAGTAAACGATTTCAGGGCTTGAACGTAGGCTTAAGTGTTCCACTTACCTTCTTTAGCAATGCCTCCAAAATAAAATCTCTTGAATACAAACAGCGGGCTTTACAATTGGAAGCTGATAACGGAAAGCTGATCTTACAAAATCAATTGCAAAGCGCATTTCTGCAATATAATCAAAATTTGTCTCAATACAATTACTTTAAATCAACCGCATTAACTAATGCCGAAATTATTATTAGCACCGCCAAAGTTAGTTTTAAAAGTGGCGAAATTGGTTATATTGAATACTTGCAAGCCCTTCAAACCGCCACCGATATACAATTAAATTATCTGCAATCGGTTAATCAATTAAACCAAACTATTATTAAAATCAATTTCTTAATCAATAAATAACTCTTCATAATGAAAAATATAAAATTTATAATATCGATTTTAACAAATGTTATAATTCTAACCTCCTGCCACACTCATTCTGAAAAAGATGGACATACACACGTTGGAGAAAAAGAATTTCATGACGAACACGAAAGCCCCAACAAAGCAATGCTTACAGCCGACCAAATGAAATCCATAAAAATTGAACTTGGTAGTATCGAAAAAAAGCAACTCACCGCTTCACTCAAAGCCAACGGAATTTTAAAAGTTCCAAATCAAAACAGGGCAAATGCAACAGCTTTTCTTGGCGGAATAATTAATTCAATTTTAGTACAAACAGGAAATTCAGTAAGAAAAGGACAGGTAATTGCTACCATATCCAACAATACATTTATTACCATGCAAGAAGAATTCTTAAGCATATCTTCAAAAGCAGAATTGGCGCAATTAGAATTTGCCCGACAAAAAGAAATGCAACAGGGCAATGCTGGAGCTTTGAAAAATTTACAGTCAGCAGATGCAGAATTAAAAACAATTAAAGCCAGAAAAGCAAGTTTGCAAAAACAATTACAGTTAATTGGCATAAATACCAACTCGCTGACAAGCGAAAACATTAAAACTACAGTAAGCATTGTAAGCCCAATAAATGGAAGTATAAGTAATGTGAAGGTAAACATCGGAAGCTATGTTGATGGTAATAATCCCATTGTGGAAATTGTGGACAACAGCCAACTACATCTTGATTTGTATGTATATGAAAAGGATTTACAAAAAATAAAAGTCGGACAAATCATACATTTTACACTCACTAATAACCCCGGCAAAGAATACGATGCCGAGGTTTATGCAATCAGCAATACTTTTGAGCTAAACACCAAGGCTATTTCGGTTCATGCAATGGTAAAAGGAAACAAACAAGGATTGATTGACGGAATGAGCATAACTGCATTGGTAAGTTTAGAGAATGCCACCGTAGATGCAGTGCCAACCAACGCCATTGTAAGCCACGAGGGGCAGGACTATATTTTTATTGTTACAGATGCTCACAAGGAAGAAGAACACCATAGCGAAACTGAAACAGCCGAACACAAACACGATGAACATGAACATGGAGAGAAAGAAAGTCAGCATAAAGAAGGCGAACACAACAAAGAAGAAGGAACAACTTTCGAAAAAATCCCTGTTCGTAAAGGAAAATCCGATGTAGGTTATAGCGAAATTAACTTGCTCAAAGAAATTCCAATCAAAAGCAAAGTTGTAGTCAATGGAGCATTTTTTATTTTGGCTAAAATGAACAACAAAGGCGAAGCGCATGCACATTGAAATTTCTAACAATGAAATTTAGCGCTTCAGTAACTTTTGAGTTAACAAAGATTTATAAAAAAGCTCCAATAGAAGCTCTAATTGTTAATTCCAAAGTTCGCTTGCAGCTTTTTTGGCAAATTTTAAAATGTTTTTACATACTTGGGCAACCATACCTATTTACAAATTCTTATTTGTACTGGAAAAAGTTGCCCTTCGGTATAAAAATAATTAACATTCTAGAAATCATCGGACATATTTATCAGATATCTAGTTGTAATTTTAAAATCTCTTAAACAAATATTTCCTGTTGTTAATAGTAGCGATGTACAATTTTCTCCATTTAAACAAATTAACAAATCTGAAGATATATTGGCCATTATTAAAATCCATTGAAAAAATGAACTTACCGTTAAAAGATAAAAAATTCCTCATTCTTCTTTCTACAATTGCTATAGTAGTTACGTTAGAAATCCTCTCCATTCTCGGCATAAACATACCAATGCCATATGCACCTTTAGTCTTTGCTGCTTTTATTCTCAGCATTGGCAAAAATGTTTTGTGGAACGGAGTAAAAGCAATCTTCAAACTCCAATTCAGTAGTATCAATTTACTAATGACCATTGCAGTTATCGGAGCATTTTATTTAGGCGAATATCCCGAAGCAGCAGTTGTAATAGTGTTGTATGTTTTAGGTGAACGCTTAGAAGATATTGGAATAGAAAATTCAAAATCGTCATTAGATGAATTGGTGAGCAAAGCACCCAAAACTGCATTTGTAAAAGCACAGAATGATTTTTTTTCAATTGATAAAATTTCAGTCGGAACAATCATTCAAATAAAACCAGGTGAAATGATACCCCTTGACGGAAAAATAATTTCAGGCGAAACCAGTGTTGATGAAGCAGCCATTACAGGCGAACCCATTCCAAAAGACAAACACAAAGGCGATAATCTTTTTGCAGGAACACTAAACAAAAATGGTTTCATAGAATTAGAAACAACAAAGCTTTCTATTGACACTACTTTTTCAAAAATCATTCGCCTCACCTTTGAAGCATCAGCCAACAAAAGCGAAACACAAAAATTCATTCAGAAATTTTCAAAGTATTACACACCTTCCATTATTGCAATGGCAATTTTGGTTTTCGTAATTCCTGTATTTGCAATGCAATTAGATTTTAACCATTGGTTGCAACAAGCAATTACACTTTTAGTAATCGCTTGTCCCTGTGCATTGGTTATCTCTACCCCTGTAGCAATCTATGCAGCAATCGGAAATGCATCAGCAAAAGGAGCATTGGTAAAAGGTGGAAAATACATTGAAGCCCTTGCAAACATCAAAGCAATTGCGTTAGACAAAACACGAACCATCACTTTTGGCAACCCGATTGTTTCAGATATTTTTCCGTTGAACGGAACAAGCCGAGAAGAACTTTTGGCATGCACCTCAGGAGCAGAAATTTTCAGTGAACATCCATTAGCACAAGCTATTGTTGATGCAAGTAAAAAGGAAGGATTTGAACCACACAAAACCGAAGCATTTAAAAGTGTATTGGGCAAAGGAGCAACAGCAAAATGTTTGGTATGTGAGGACAAAACAATTTATGTGGGCAAGTTGGAATTTATAAAAGAACATCAATACAGCGACAACGAAGCTGAAAAAATTGTAGAGCAACTTGCATCACAAGGTAAGACAAGTGTGGTGGTGAGTTTTGGTAAAGGTGTGGCAGGAATTATTGGATTGATGGACGAAATTAAACCTGATAGTGCGGCAGCATTAAAAGAAATTAGAACATTGAATATTGAACCAGTAATGCTCACGGGCGACCACAGCAACGCAGCAAAATTTGTAGCAGAACAAGTAGGAATCAAAAAAATATTCGGAAATATGTTACCCGAAAACAAAGCCGACAAAATCAAAGAACTTTTATTGCAGTATAAATTCGTAGCAATGGTAGGCGATGGCATAAACGATGCACCAGCTTTAGCACAATCCACCGTAGGCATAGCAATGGGAGCAGCAGGTAGCGACACAGCAATAGAAACCGCGAACATAGCATTGATGAACGACAAGCTTTCACTCATTCCATTTCTCATTCGTTTAAGTAAAAAAACATTGAAAAGAATAAAATTCAACACCATCGGGGCAATAGCGGTTAAATTGATTTTTATAGCAATGGCTTTTACTGGATATAGTAATTTGGTTTTTGCAATTTCAGCTGATGTAGGAGTAACAATTCTTGTTATTCTTACAAGCTTAAAACTCCTTGATTTTGAAAAATGAATTACCATTATCTAAATTCATAAATACCACATAAAATTGGATTTAAATGCATTAAAATTAAACCCGATTTTTTACTAACAAAAAAAATAATACCTGACTTATATTAAATTAAATAAAAAAATATAATAAATATTAAATTAAAATATTTTAATATTGAAAATTGTAGTATAAAAAT
>JAGNZC010000067.1 GCA_017984635.1 Crocinitomicaceae bacterium | reverse complement strand
CTGTATTTTTTGTTGTCAATAAATCTTTTGAAAAAGGACTGTTTTATCTTTCAATGAAATTTTTTTCACTTCATAACCATACTCAAGCAATTCTTTTTTACAATTCAAGAAGGAATGGTCTATTGCAACTCCGGCAATATTCCTGATTTCTTCAAAAGATAATTTAAATGACTGTCCACCATTTTTTTTTAATATGTTTCCACAACAGATTATATTTACTCATGATTCATGGGGTTGTCTTAGAATGACCGAGTTACGGTTTAATGCTACACATATTGGAGATTTCGAAGCATTAAACTGTCTGTCAGCATTGAACCTGGTACAAAGCTCAAACCATCATTTAACCAATGAATCGACACTTTATTGCAGGCGCGGTTAGCTGTATGTGGCATTGAATATTTAAACCTTTTTTTCTACTCTGAATAAAAATTGAATGTTTTCCCATCGTATTTACACAATTCTGTGCTTAAACTTTTAAACCAAATATTTCCTTCCTTGTCTTTCAACATGCCCGTACAGAAAAAGTTTGATACATTGGGCATTACTCCAATTTCAGCTGTGTAATTGATAAATTTTTTACCGTCATAAAAAGTAACACCATCATTTTTGCCGTTATTAAACCAAAGATTTTTGTTATCGTCTTCTACCATTGCAAAGACCCAATCTTTCAGTACAATGGATGAAAAAGATTTGAATGATTTGCCATCGTAAGTATACAGGCAAGGTTTGTATCTTGAGTTAAACCAAACATCGCCATTGCTTGATTGCATCAATGGTCGTACCCATTCGATGCTGTCAACATTATAGTGATTTAATGTTTTGCCATCAGAACAAAACAATCCGACTGTGCCTCTGCCACCAAACCAAATTTTCCCCGATTTATCTTTAATGATTCATTCAGGTCCAAAAATTTGCCCATCAGAAATTGCATAACCTGTATTGTTTTGTACACCATCATTCTCGGTGAAATGAGAATAATTTTTACCATCAAATTTGTAAATACCTTTTTGATTTCCAAACCAAAGATTTCCCTTGCTATCCTGTAAAATGCAGTTGATAAAATTTACAATGTGAGCATACACGTTGCTACTTGTTTTGGTGTAATTCAAGTTTCCCGTAATTGTTGGAATTGTGATAACAGAAAATATTTCATTCTCATAAGTTGTAATTCCATCAGCAGTAGCCAGCCAAATTACTCCTTTATTGTCTTCCAAAATTGACATAACATTATTGTTGCTCAATCCATCTTTTTCTGTGTAATGCTTGAATTTACTTGTGGATGGGTTAAAAACTGTTACCCCAATTGAATCACAAAACCAGATTCTGCCTTTTTGGTCTTGAATCATTGATTGGCTTGCTCTCGGCTGAATCGTTTCAACACTTACCACTGGAATTTCCGCTTGAATAGGTCTTTTTGCTTGCCCGTTGCAAGAATTTAAAAAAGTTAATAAAATTATCAGCCAATAAAGTTGAATTAGTTTCATATGTGTTTTGAAATTCATTTTATCTAAATTAATTTCTTGCAATCAGTATTAAGTTCGCAGCATCATCATCCATTGCAGGTAACGATTTGGCTGTGATGTTATTGGAGATAGCCAAACTATCATTATGGCTGTTGTTACATTTGGTTTTTTATTACAGCATTTGTACTTCTCCAATTTTCTCAACTTTAAAACTAACTTTTGCTTTTAGGGCGTTCATCACTTTTAATAATGTTCCTATCGTTATATTTGATTTACCATTTTCTAACTTTGAGATTTGGGCTCTTTGTACGCCTACTAATTCACCCAATTGATCTTGTTTTAGATTATTCGCAATTCTTAAGGCCTTTATTTCTTCGGCTAACAACTCAATTTTTAACTCTTGTTCATACTTATCTCGCTTAGGTGTTCCGATATTACCTAAATGTTTTTCTTTCAATTCTTCTACACTTGTGAGTTTCATATTTTATCTTTTTTTTTGTTCAATAAATTTGTTCATACTCCGTTTGGCCTTCTCTATTTATTGCCTTGGCGTTATATTGGTTTTCTTATCTAAACCATGTGTTCCTAATATTAACGTTTGCTTTTCTGGAGTTGAGTCTCAAAATGTAAAAAATCTATAAAAATTTCGAAGAATCACGTTCCCTAAATTCCCAAATTTCATCTTTCAGATGTTTGAACCAATCACCTTTATGTCCTGATTCTACTTTTTCGAAAGATTTGAAAAATTTTGCTTTAATTTTTTTCATTAATTTCATCGAAATAGCTAGTTGCTTCATCCAGCAATTGTACTTTTATCGATTTTGAAAACTTTCGCATTTACAAAGATATGATAGATTCTTTATATGGAACAAATATTTTAATGATAATCTGATGTAACGTCAGGGCTATGTGACGGCTGCTTGTTAAGGCAGATGGCATCATAGCCGTTGTTACTTGCTGTGTGATTTTATGTTAGTTCAAATTGTTCCTTTTCTATTTCAAATGTGACCTTTGCCTTAAGTGCTCCAAATATTTTCATCAAGGTTGCGACTGTTACGTTGCCTGTGTTATTTTCCATCTTTGAAATTTGTGCCCGTTGGACTCCAACTAATTCACCAAGTTGTTCTTGGGTTAAGTTTCGCTCTTTTCGCAATTGTTTTATTTGTTCTGCTAGTAGCTCAACTTTAAGTTCTTGTTCGTATTTGTCACGAACTTCGGTTCCAATTTCTCCTAGATATTTATTTTTAAATTCTTGAACTGTTATCATTGTTCCTTTTATTTTTATTTAGAAAATATGTTTCTTTAATTGATTCTGATCTTTTTATCTCTGATTTTGGCGTTTTATTGGTTTTCTTATCAAATCCGTGAGTTGCCAATATCAAAGTTTCTTTATCGTTTTCTGAATCCCAAAATGCTAAGATTCTATAAAAGTATTTTGAGTCCCTTTCTCTAAACTCATAAATACCATTTGTTTCTTTAAGCTTGGCAAACCACTCACCTTTAAATCCAGTTTCAGTTTTTTGAATCGAATTCAATATTTTGAATTGAATCTTACGCTCCACTTTACTAAGATATTCTTCCGCTTCAGGCATCAAAATAACCTTTAAAGGTTTTACCATTTCAATCTTTTTGCAAAGTTAGTTGTTTGTTTCCATATTTAGAACTTTTATGGTAAATTTTTTTATTCTCATAGCAAGTAATCGAGTCACACAGGGGAATCTCACCCCTACTTTCTCACAGAACCGTCAAAAATAAATACTAGCTGTGACAAGCTTGTCACAGTTCAGGTCTAAACAGGTTTGCGACCTTTTTTTAACGACCTTCATCTTCACACGGCTCTTCATGTTTGTCAATCACACAAAGATAATATACCTTTAGTAATATTCCAATCTTCAATGGGCAAATAAATCAGTACTACCGGGACTATCGGGGAGAGGGTCAAAAAAAAAAATAATGACACTCAGCCATGAAGAGTTCGTCCGTAGATTTGCTTTGCATTTACTGCCTAAGCGATTGGTAAGGATCAGGCACTACGGTTTCCTGAGCTCAACACGGAAGCGATCTAAACTCACCGACTTACCATCCAAACTGACAGGGATAGGTTTAACATCATGGCCCATTGTGATCAAAGGAACGTACCATAAATGCTGCCCATGTTAAGACTGAATGGCGCGAAGCGAGCGAGTGAAAGATTTCACTCGCTAATGAAGGAACTGAAAACTACGGCTTTCAGCTAAGTGTAGTCTTTCTAAAAAAATAAATGTAGACGAGGCCCATCAGGTGAGTTTTACAAGGCGGCAAATGAAAAAACTTCTTCCCTAAATACAATATAATTTTGGGTAGGGATGACTGAATGATGCGAAGCAAAATCGTGATACAAAATCACGATTTAATGAAGGAACCGAAACCAGCCGGATTTCGGCTAGGTTACTTCTTTTGACATCTTATTGGCTAACTCAATGACTTAAACTCATGAAAAGTACTACTAAAGTCTTTGTGATCAATTTGCAAAGGAGCGGTAATAGTCAAGGCAACTGACGATATCTCCATACAATACTTAAATTTCGTTTTTCACCCCGTAGGATTAATCTATCCATCCATCGGGGTAAAAGTCTGGTAGAGTTTATCCGACTGCACAGGCGGACTACCGAAGATACTGTTCTCCGCCTGAGGCGGATTCATAGTTTGTGCTCCGCACACCATGAAAACTTAGTTGTTAGCGGTTCGTTGTTCTTCTTTCTCAGTCATTTATAAATGTTATGATATATTCTTGAATTTCCTTTCGTTGTTCATCATTAGCATTGTCGTCCATTTCATTATGTGTTGTATTTGCCAATTTTACTATTTTCATTTTATACTTTTTAGCATCCTTTCCTGTCGGCAAAACACCTTCGTCTGCTGGTTGGTCGCTTGAACGTAATGAGTAAACTTTGACCTTTTTAGTTTTCGGAAAAGGCATTCTTCTGTTGTCCAACGTTATTATTTTTTCAACTGTGTTTGGGTATTTTTGTGGAAAAAGAGCAGTCATATCTCCACCGTTAGAATGTCCAACAAGTGTTATGTGTTTAAAGTCTAATTCAGGATTTGTTCTTTTGAGTTCGTTGATAAGGTATATAATATTGTCTGCACCACGTTCCCAAAATGGTCGCCTTACAATTTGTGGATTTCCTGTCAATGGTAATAAACGGTCGGTAGCGAGTTCATGTTGAATGCTAACGACGAAAAATCCTTTTGTT